>NZ_CP045302.1:2525000-3156666 GCF_009363155.1 Azotobacter salinestris | reverse complement strand
TGTCGATGTCCACGTGGGTGCCGGCCAGCAGGACGGCCTGCCCCGTGACCGGGTCGCGCTCGACCACCCGGCCGCGGCCGAGCAGCCAGTGATAGCTGCCGCGGCTGTCGCGGAAGCGGAACTCCGCCTCGCACAGCCCGCTGCTGCTGTCGATGAGCCGGAAGCCCGTCTCGACCCGCGGCACGTCCTCGGGATGTATGCGCGACATGAAGACCTCATGGTCGAGCGGGCCGGACGGCAGCCCGAAGCGCTCGCAGAAGCGCCCGCGCAGGCTGATCCGCCGGGTGCGCCAGTCATGCTCCCAGAGGCTTTCCGTGGCGCTGTCGAGCACCAGCTCGAGGCGCTCCTGGGTCCGCTGCCGCTGCCGCTCGCTCCGCTCGAGCTGCTCGCCCATGTGCCCGGCATGGCCGGCCATGGCGTCCAGCTCCTCGACCTGCGAGGTGACAGGGGCCGGGCGCCAGTTGCCCCGGCCGATCTCCTCCATCATCCGCGAGATGCCGTCGATGGGCCGCAGCAGCCGCTCGCTGAGGTGGCGGGCGCGCAGCCACATGTATCCGAAGAAGGCCAGGTAGAACACCACCAGGCCGGCGATCATCAGGTAGCCGATGCGCTCGTATTGCCCGGCGAGACCGTTGGTTTCGGCGAACACCGAAGCCTCGTCGACCACGGTCAAGAGGTGCCAGCCGGTCTGCGGAATGGTGGTCCAGGCCACCAGGCTGGGCCGGCCGCGGAGTTCCACCGTCAGCATGCCCTCGGGACGCTCGGCGATGGCGGCGGCCAGTCCGGCGGTCTCGGGGCGCCGGCGCAGGTTGAAGTCCCCGGGCTTGAACAGCTCGCTGTGGATGGCCTCGTCGTAGGAGTGCGTCGTCAGCTCGTCGAGGCCGAAATCGTCCTCGCCCGGTGCCGGCAGGGCCATGATGTTCAGGTCGTCGCTGACCAGCATGGCATAGCCGTTCCACGGTACCTCCAGGCGGCCGATCTGCTCCAGCAGGTTGCTGACGGTGATATCCAGTCCGACCACGCCCTCGAGAAAGTCGCCCCGGTAGACCGGTGCGATGGCCGACATCATCCAGCCGTGGCCGGCCGGATCGAGATAGACGTCGGTCCAGACCATGCCGCGCCCGGGGTTGTGTCGGGCGTCGGCCAGGTAATAGAAGTTGTAGTTGGGGATGACCATGTCATGGGGATATTGGTCATGGGTGAGGAACCACGGATAGATGTGGTTGTAGTTGTCCCAGCTGTTGAAGTAGAGACTGGCCACCAGCGGGTTGCGCTGCTGCAGCTCCTTCATCAGCGGATCGAGGCTGCTCATCCGCGCGACCTTGCCCAGGTCCTGGCGCTCCAGCGGCGTGGAGTTGGCGTAGAAGACCGCGCTGCCGCCCCTGTCCTCGGGACTGTAGCGCACCCCATCCGGAGTGGTCGCCAGCGCCGGCGGGGCGGGCGGCGTCGCCGGCGTCTCCAGCAGGGCCCGGGCGGTCAGGTTGCGGAACAGCTCGGTCAGCGCGCCGACCTGCGCCAGCTGCTGGTCGATGTTGCGCGACTCCTGGCGGGCCGACGTCTGCAGATCGAACAGGGCGACCTCACGCAGATGATCGATCTGCGCGTCGCGAATGGCGCCATTGCTGAACAGATAAACGGCGATCAGTACCGTTTCGACCAGCAGCAGCGGTATCAATGCGCTCCGTGCAAATGCTCGCCAGATCCATTGGCGGAGTCCGATACGGAAGGGGGAAGGCATGCGCGCAGCACCCGGAGCATGGGAGATAAAGAGCCAGTTACGCTAATGAGAAACAGAGTCATGCTTGGCGAGCAGGCACAGTAACGCAAACGCTGCTGTCTTCCAATGAAGGAACGTTGACTGCTCCCCTCCCTGAAGGAAGGGGATTCCCAATTCACCGAGAACCGGACAGCGGTACTTGACCAATGCCACTTACATTCTCTCCAAGGGCTAACACCGCCAGCCCGGCGGCTTTAATGTTGATCGCGGCATTCACGTCGCGGTCGTGTTCGGTTCCGCACTCCGGGCAGCTCCAGGAGCGGACCGGCAGAGGCAGCCGCTCAAGGATATGCCCGCAACACGAGCAACGCTTTGAGCTGGGATACCAGCGGTCGATGCCGACCACCTGCCTCCCAGCCCAGCCACCCTTGTACTCCAGCTGGCGCACGAACTCGCCCCAGCCGGCATCGGCGATGGCTTTGCCCAGCTTCGGGTTGCGGATCAGGTTCTTCACGGCGAGGGATTCGACGCAGACCACTTGGTTCTCGTTGATCAGTCTGCGGGACAGCTTGTGCAAGCGGTCCATGCGGCAATCGGAGATTCTGGCGTGAATACGGGCCACCTTCAGCCGGGCCTTGGCGCGGTTCTTCGAGCCGAGCTTTTTCCTGCTCAGCCGGTGCTGCGCCAGGGCCAACCGGGTGGCGTATCTGGCCGTATGGCGGGGATTGCCGATGCGTTCGCCCTCGCTGGTGACGAACAGGTCTTTCAGGCCCAGGTCGATGCCGATCATCTGCGGCGTGACGGGCAGGGCCTCAGGTTCGAACTCGCACAGGCAGGACACGAAGTACCGGCCTGCAGAGTCTTTGGAAACGGTGACGGTGGACGGCTCGCCAGGCAACGGCCGGCTCCAGCGGATATCCAGCGGCGTCCTGGACTTGGCTAGGTACAGCTTGCCGTCCCGGTAGCTGAACGCCGACCGGGTGAACTCGGCGGACTGGCGATGCTTCCTGCTTTTGAATGCCGGGTACTTCGTGCGGCCCGCAAAGAAGTTCCTGAACGCGGTCTGCTGATGGCGAAGACACTGCTGCAGCGGGACGCACGACACCTCGTTCAGCCACGGCAACTCGCCGGAGCGCTTGAGCCTGGTGAGTTCCGCATTGGCTTCCAGATACCCGACCTTCTCCTGCCGCTGGAAGAATGCATCGGTTCGCCAGCGCAGGACATGGTTATAGACAAAGCGCGTACAGCCGAACGTCTGAGCCAGCAATTGCGCCTGCTCAGGTGTCGGGTAGAAACGGTATTTGTACGCACGGTTCATGCATCACATGTTGCCATCCGCAATGTGAAGATGGCCACACCGAAACGGAGAAAGCGGGAACAGGGGCGCTCTGCGAGCGCCGCGCTATCCCTCCCCGGACTAGAAGTCCGGGGTTTCCCGCGCAAAATCAGATGAAGGAACGATGACAGCGGCATGCTGCCGATCGTCGCGCCGCCCGGGTCGAACCGTCGCCCCGCATGGCCTGCCCCGCCCCCGCGGGAAGCGCCGGTCCGACGTCAAGCTACACGCCGGGCAGCGCATGAGACCGGAGGGCCTTGCGGAGCAGGAAGGAATGCAAAATGGACATTGGGGTACGGGTGAAATACTGTGCGAAGGAATCCGTCCTCCTGGCCCATCGGCGGTCTGGACTTGCCGTACCACGCCCCACGGGGCTCCAGCCCTGCCGGCTGGCCGAGCTCTGGCGCTGGCTCATGATCACACTGCTTCGACTGATATCGCTTCTTCTGGGCTGCGCCTTGACCGTCGCTCCGCCCTATCTGCTTCGGCTGTTCGCCTCCGGCCTGGGAGAGCCCCATGCGGGCAATGCCTTCGCTACGTTCCTTTCGCCGATCCTGATGATTGGTTTGGCCCTCGGCACGGGGCCGTTGCTCATCGGCCTGCCCAGGCTGGTGGCTGGCGCGAAGAATCCCAGGGTGCGCCTGGTCGCCGGCGCCTTCCTGATCGTTTCGAGCGCGGGCTTTCTCGCCATCGGCCTCGATGGATACTTGACGCGGGTAATGACGCCGACGGTCCTGCTCGTCGAGGCCGTTCTGTTTGCGTTCTTCATCTGGCCGGCCTGGCACTTTTCCGCCAAAGGACCGCGCCACCCCAAGCACAAGGACCGGCAGCACAGCGGCTAGCAGCGCCCCATGCCTCGTGGAACGGCGTCTTCCGCTACCGAACCGGCGGGCCCCCACTCAAGGAGTCATCAATGAGCGGCCTCACCCTCAAAAAGACCCTTCACATCGATGCAGCTCCGGAGGCGGTATTCGCTGCGCTTACGACCCCGGACGACATCGTCGAATATTTTCCCCTGCAGAAGGTGACGTCCGACTGGAAAGAAGGCGGCGAGATCCTGCTGGAGGGCGAAAGCGAGGGAAGGCAATTCACCGATCATGGCGTGATTCAGGCCCTCGCGCGCCCCAGCCGACTCAGATACGGCTACTGGAGCGACAATCACGGCACGGAAAGAACGCCGGAGAACCATCTGACCATCGACTACCGCCTGTCGCCGGAGCGGCAAGGGACCAGGCTGGACCTCGAGCAGGACAACCTGAGGTCGGATGAGATGTTCGGCATCATGGACAGGGTCTGGGATGCCCTGCTCGGCAGCCTGAAGGGATACGTCGAGCAGCGCGCCCCATCGTCACGGACACCCCAAGGAACCCTCGGCATGACGATCAGGATACGCAGCGAAACCCAGGCGGACGTTGCAGTCATCGAAACCCTGACTGCGGCAGCCTTTCTCGATGCTCCCCATGGCAGTCATACCGAGCACTTCATCGTCAACGCGTTGCGCGATGCCGGGCAGCTATCCCTCTCGCTCGTGGCCGAGCGCGAGGGCGAGGTCGTCGGGCATGTCGCCGTATCGCCGGTAGCGATCTCGGATGGCAGCGCCGGCTGGTATGGCCTGGGCCCGCTCTCCGTGGCGCCGGAATGCCAGGGACAAGGGATCGGCACAGGGCTCGTGGAGCACGTGCTGACGGAGTTGCGCAGGCTCGGCGCCGCCGGCTGCGTCGTGTTGGAAGAACCGGAATACTATGGCCGCTTCGGCTTCAGGGCGGAACCTGCGCTTGTTCTGCCCGGTGTCCCGCCGGAGTATTTTCAGGCCATTGCCTTTGGTGCGGTGGTGCCGACAGGCACTGTGGCCTACCAGAAGGCGTTCGACGCCCAGGACTGACGCTGCATCGCGAGGCTGGGGATACCGCTTCGCCGTCCCGCCCCTACCCCCGCTCCCATACCTCGAAGGCATACCCCGGCGCATCCGTCGTGGCCGGGTGCTCCTCGCGGGAGGCGAGGCGCCAGTCGGCGGGGTCCCAGGCGGGGAAGAAGGCGTCGCCCTCGGGAGCGAGGTCGATGCGGGTCAGGTAGAGGCGTCCAGCCTGCGGCAGGGTCTCGGCGTAGAGCTGCACGCCGCCGATCAGCATGACCTCGCCGGCGCCCTGCGCGCGGGCCCAGGCGTCGGCGCGCTCCAGGGCGGCATCGAGCGAGGTGAAGGTTTCGGCGCCCTCCAGGGCGAGGTCCGGCTGGCGGCTGACCACCAGGTTGAGCCGGCCGGGCAGCGGGCGGCCGAGGGAGTCCCAGGTCTTGCGGCCCATGACCACCGGCTTGCCGAGGGTGGTGGCCTTGAAATGCCTGAGATCCGCCGGCAGGTGCCAGGGCATGCGATTGTCGCGGCCGATCACGCCATTGGCGGCGACGGCGGCGATCAGGGCGAGGGGGAGTCGGGGCGTGTTCATGGCGGCGAGGATAGCAGAGCTCCGGCTCACGTGCCGTCACGCCACCGCCACGGGATCGTTATCCGGCCATCGCCGAAGCGTCACCGCGCTCGGGCAGGCTGGGCGCTCCATGTCCCAAGGAGAGGAACCGATGTCCCGCATGCCGTCCGTACTGTCCTGCTGCTGGCTCGCCGCCAGCCCCCTGCTGCTGATGCCCCTCGTGGCCTGCGCCGCCTCGGAGCCGCAGGCAGCGCAGCCCCGGGCCGACGAGCCCGGGCCGCTGGTCATCGCCCACCGCGGCGCCAGCGGCTACCTGCCTGAGCACACCCTGGCCGCCTACGCGCTGGCGGTGCTGCAGGGTGCCGACTACGTCGAGCCGGACCTGGTGATGACCCGGGATGGCCACTTGGTCGCCCGCCACGACAACCAGCTCGACCTGACCACCGACGTCGCCGCGCACCCCGAGTTCGCCGAGCGCCGGCGCACCAGGAGCGTCGACGGCGTCGAGCTGACCGGCTGGTTCAGCGAGGACTTCAGCCTGGCGGAGATCAAGACCCTGCGCGTCATCGAGCGCATCCCGGCGACTCGCCCCGGCAACGCCCGCCTGGACAAGTCCCTCGAGGTGCCCACCCTGCAGGAGATCATCGACCTGGTGAAGAGCCTGGAGAAGAGCCAGGGACGGCGCATCGGCCTGTACCCGGAGACCAAGCACCCGACCCACTTCCAGCACCTCGGCCTGGCCATGGAGGAGCCGCTGGTGGAGATCCTCCGCCGCAACGGCTACCACAGCCGCCACGCGCCGGTGTACATCCAGTCCTTCGAGGTGGAGAACCTCAAGACCCTGCGCCGGCTGACCCCGCTGCGCCTGGTCCAGCTGTTCGGCTCCGGCCTGCCCTACGACCAGCAAGTGATCGGCAGCGCCCTGAGCTACGCGCAGATGGCCACCCCGGCCGGGCTGCAGGCCATCGCCGCCTACGCCGACGGCGTCGGCCCGGACAAGGGCTACATCATTCCGCGCGACGCCAACGGCAACCTGGGCAGCCCCAGCGATTTCGTGCCCAACGCCCATGCCGCCGGCCTCGCGGTGCATCCCTACACCTTCCGCGCGGAGAACAACTTCCTGCCGCTCGCGCTGCGCAGCAGCGGCAACCCCACCGAGCGCGGCGATCTCGAAGCGGAAATCCGCGCCTTCCTCGATGCCGGTATCGACGGCCTGTTCAGCGATCATCCGGACATCGCCCTGCGCCTGCGCGAGCAGCCGTAATCCCCTGCCGGGTGCGCCAGGCGCACCCGGTACGCTCGTATCGACTTGCCCGCGGCCGAGCCTGAACGGTTATCCTCATTGGCAGCAACCGAACCGCCATCGAGAGACCGCGTGAGTACTCCATCGACCGATTTCCACCGCCTCTGGTTGACCGAAACCATCCGTCTGCGCGAAGAGTTCGCCGGCCCGCTGGAGGACGCCGAGGCCAACCGCCGCGCCCGCGCCGCCGGGGGCGATCTCACCCGACGCATCCAGACCCGCGCCCTGTGGCTGGCCGAACGCGACGGCCTGCTCACCGCCCTGCGCCACTGGCGCCAAGGTGGCGGCCTGGCACTGGCCGCCCTGCTGGCCTTCGCCCTGGCCGGCGGCGCCGGCATGGCCCTGGCCGCCCTCGGCACCGACCAGAAAGGCCCGGTCAACGTGTTCTGGGCCCTGGGCAGCCTGCTCGGCCTGCACCTTCTGACCCTCTGCGGCTGGCTGCTCGGCCTGCTCTTCGCCGGCGACAGCGGCGGCGTGCTCGGCCGCCTGTGGCTGTGGCTCAGCGAGAAGTTCGCCCGCGACGCCCGGGCGGCGCAGCTGGCCCCGGCGCTGCTGCTCCTGCTGCAGCGTCGGCACCTCGGTCTCTGGGGGCTGGGGCTTCTGGTCCACGGCTTCTGGCTGCTCGCCCTGGGCAGCGCGCTGGTCACCCTGCTGGCGCTGCTGTCGACCCGCAGCTACGGCTTCTACTGGGAGACCACCCTGCTCGACGGCGACACCTTCGTCGCCCTGACCCAGGGCCTCGGCGCCCTGCCGGCGCTGCTCGGCTTCAGCCTGCCGGATGCAGCCACCATCCGCGCCAGCGCCGACCAGGCGCTGAGCGCCGAGGCCGCGCGCCAGGCCTGGGCCGGCTGGCTGCTCGGCGTGCTGCTGGTCTACGGCCTGCTGCCGCGCCTGCTGCTCGCCCTGCTCTGCCTGGGCTGCTGGCTCTCCGGTCGCGCCCGTCTGGTCCTGGACCTGTCGCTGCCCGGCTATCGCCTGCTCGCCGAGCGCCTGCAGCCGTCCAGCGAGCGCATCGGCGTCTGCGACGCCGCGCCCGCGGTCATGCCCGGGATCCCGGCCAGCGCCCTAGGCAGTCTGGTCGAGGGCACCCCTGCCCAACTGGTAGCGATCGAGCTGGACGAGAGCCGCCCCTGGCCGCCGGTGCTGACCGGCGCGGTCGGCGATGCCGGCATCCTCGACAGCCGCGAACAGCGCCGGCGGCTGCTCGAGCGCTTCGCCGAACAGCCGCCGGCGCGCCTGGCGGTGGCCGTCGACCCGCTGCGCTCGCCGGACCGCGGCACCCTGGCACTGCTCGGCGAACTGTCGCGCAGCGCCGGGCAGACGCGCGTCTGGCTGCTGCCGCCGCCGCCCGGCGAGGAACTGAACGCGGAGCGCCTGGATGACTGGCGCATCGCCCTCAACCAGCTGGGTCTGCCCCACGGCAGCGACAGCCCGCTGGCCTGGCTGGAGACCGGACATGACTGAGCCGTTGAAACTCGCCGTGGTCGGCCATACCAACGTCGGCAAGACCTCGCTGCTGCGTACCCTGACCCGCGACACCGGCTTCGGCGAGGTGTCACACCGGCCGAGCACCACCCGCCACGTCGAGGGCGCCCGCCTGTCGGTGGACGGCGAACCGCTGCTCGAGCTGTACGACACCCCCGGCCTGGAAGACGCCATCGCCCTGCTCGAGCACATCGAGCGCCTGGAGCGGCCCGGCGAGCGCCTCGACGGCCCGGCGCGGATCGCCCGCTTCCTCGGCGGCGCCGAGGCGCGCCAGCGCTTCGAGCAGGAGGCCAAGGTGCTGCGCCAGCTGCTCGGCTCGGCCGCCGGGCTCTACGTGATCGACGCCCGCGAACCGGTGCTGGCCAAGTACCGCGACGAGCTCGAGGTGCTCGCCGCCTGCGGCCGGCCGCTGCTGCCGGTACTGAACTTCGTCGGCCGCGCCGGCACCCGCGAGGACGCCTGGCGCGCCGCCCTGGCCCGCCTCGGCCTGCACGCCATGGTGCGCTTCGACACCGTGGCGCCGCCGCAGGACGGCGAGCGACGCCTCTACGAAAGCCTGGCCCTGCTGCTGGAGTCGGCCCGTCCGCAGCTGGAGCGGCTGGTCCGCGCCCACGAGGCGCAGGCCGCCGCGCGCCTGGACAGCGGCAACCGGCTGATCGCCGAGCTCCTGATCGACGTCGCCGCCTGCCGGCGTCGCGTCGAGGCCCGTGCCGAGCTGGAGCAGGAGGCCATCCGCGAGCTGCACGAGGCCGTGCGCCAGCGCGAGCAGCGCTGCGTCGAGGCCCTGCTGCGCCTCTACGCCTTCCGCCCGGAGGACGCTTCCGCCGCCGACCTGCCGCTGCTCGACGGGCGCTGGGGCGACGACCTGTTCAACCCGGAAACCCTGCGCCAGCTCGGCGTGAAGATCGGCGGCGGGATGGCCGCGGGCGCGGCGGCCGGCGCCGGGGTCGACCTGCTGGTCGGCGGCCTGACCCTGGGTGCCGCCGCACTGATCGGCGCGCTGGCCGGCGGCGGCGCGCAGACCGCCCGCCACTACGGCAACCGCCTCATGGGGAAATTGCGCGGCGAGCGCGAGCTGACCGTGGACGACGCCGTGCTGCGCCTGCTCGCCCTGCGCCAGCGCCAGCTGCTCAAGGCCCTCGCCGCCCGCGGCCACGCCGCGCAGCACGCGATCCGGCTGGATACCCCGGAGGACAAGGGCTGGCGTGAAGGCCGGCTGCCCGAGGCGCTCGGCAAGGCCCGTGCCCATCCCGAGTGGTCGTCGCTCAACCCGGGGCGACGGCGCGAGCAGCCCGAGCGCCAGGAGCAGATCCGGGCGCTGGCCGCGGAGCTGGGTTAGGGCCTGTTGACGTTTTGGCGTAGGCCGCGACGGAGGCCCGTTTGGCGCAGAACAAGGAACGAGGAGAGAAGTTTGGTCATTCCAAATGAACGACGAGCGACGCCGTGCTGCGCCAAACGGGCCCCGTCCCTGCGGGTGGGGCCGCCGAGGCTGCGCGGCAAATGCCGCCATGCGGCGTTGCGGGTCTTGGCAAGGGAATGACCGTTGCCGGCGACCCGCGCCTTGCCGAACGCGGCCCGGCCTGGCGGCATTTGGCGCGGCAACGCGGCTCACGCCAAAACGTCAACAGGCCCTGGTGCTCCTGCTGCCAGCGGGTCGGGCTCAGACCGCCACCGGCGCCTTGATGTGCGGGTGGGACTGGTAGCCGACCAGCTCGAAGTCCTCGAAGCGGAAGGCGAACAGGTCCTTCACGTCGGGGTTGAGTTGCATGGCCGGCAGCGGCAACGGTTCGCGGGAGAGCTGCAGGTCGGCCTGCTCGAGGTGGTTGGCGTAGAGGTGGCAGTCGCCGCCGGTCCAGATGAACTCGCCAGGTGCAAGACCCGTGACCTGCGCCACCATCAGGGTCAGCAGCGCGTAGCTGGCGATGTTGAAGGGCACGCCGAGGAAGATGTCCGCCGAGCGTTGATAGAGCTGGCAGGACAGCCGGCCCTCGGCCACGTAGAACTGGAACAGCGCATGGCACGGCGGCAGCTTCATCTCGTCGATCAGCGCCGGGTTCCAGGCCGAGACGATCAGCCGGCGCGAGTCCGGGTTCTTGCGGATCATGTCCACGACATTGGCGATCTGGTCGATATGCCGGCCGTCCGGCGCCGGCCAGCTGCGCCACTGGTAGCCGTAGACCGGGCCGAGGTCGCCGTTCGCGTCGGCCCACTCGTCCCAGATGCGCACGCCGTTGTCCTTCAGGTAACGGATGTTGGTGTCGCCCTGCAGAAACCACAGCAGCTCGTGGATGATGGACTTGAGGTGGCACTTCTTGGTGGTGACCAGCGGAAAGCCGTCGGCCAGGTCGAAGCGCATCTGGTGGCCGAAGACCGAGTAGGTCCCGGTGCCGGTGCGGTCGCTCTTGAAGGTGCCGTGCTCGCGCACCAGGCGCATCAGGTCGAGGTACTGTTTCATGGGAGGCTCGGGGACACGGGACGGGGCATGGTAAGAGGCCAGCCGGCCCGGCTCAAGCGCCGGGCCCATGGCGCAGGGTGGAAAACGACCGCAGGTCTTTTCCGACACTGCCTATGGCGGTGGAAAATCGCTGCGCGAATTTTCTACTCTGCCGGGTACGTGACGGCGGTAGGCCCAGGCCATCATACCGGCGCCGCCGAGGATCATCGGCAGGCAAAGCAGCTGACCCATGGTCAGCCAGCCGAAGGCGAGGTAGCCGAGCTGGGCATCCGGCACCCGGACGAACTCGACGATGAAGCGGAAGATGCCGTAGCAGACGGCGAACAGTCCGGATACCGCCATGGTCGGCCGTGGCTTGCGCGAGTAGAACCAGAGGATGGTGAACAGCGCCACGCCCTCCAGGGCGAACTGGTAGAGCTGCGAGGGATGGCGCGGCAGCTGCGCCGGATCGGTGGGGAAGATCATCGCCCAGGGCAGGTCGGTGGCCTTGCCCCACAGCTCGGCGTTGATGAAGTTGCCGATCCGCCCGGCGCCCAGGCCGATCGGCACCAGCGGGGCGATGAAGTCCATCAGCTCGAAGAAGCCCTTGCCGTTGCGCCGGGCGAAGATCCAGCTGCACAGGAGCACGCCGAGCAGCCCGCCGTGGAAGGACATGCCGCCCCGCCACACCTGCAGGATCAGGCTCGGATCGTTCAGGTAGGCTGCCAGATCGTAGAACAGCACGTAGCCGAGGCGGCCGCCGGCGATCACCCCCAGGGCGACCCAGAACACCAGGTCGGAGAGCTTCTCGCGGCTCCACTCCGGAGCGAAGCCGGCCAGGCGGCGCGCCGCCAGAAACCAGGCGCCGCCGATGCCGACCAGGTACATCAGGCCGTACCAGTGCACCTTGAGCGGGCCGATGGCGACAGCCACGGGGTCGATTTGCGGATAGGGCAGCATCCGGGGTCTCCTCAGAACAGGAAATACAGGCCGACGCCGAACAGCTGCAGGGCGAACAGGCGCTTGAGCAGGCGCGGCGGCAGACGATGCGCCAGATGGGCGCCGAGCCGGGCGAAGAACATGCTGGTGGCGGCGATGCCGAGCATTGCCGGCAGGTAGACGAAGCCCAGGCTCCAGGCCGGCAGATGGGCTTCATTCCAGCCGACGATCATGAAGCTCAGCGCGCTGCACAGGGCGATCGGCAGGCCGCAGGCCGCCGAGGTCGCCACCGCCTGCGGCATCGGCACGCTGCGCCAGGTCAGGAAGGGCACGGTGAGCGAGCCGCCGCCGATGCCGAAGATCGCCGAGGCCCAGCCGATCACCACGCCGGCGAGGCTCAGGCCGCGCTTGCCGGGCACCTCGCGGCGAGCCTTGGGCTTGAGGTCAAGGCCCATCTGGGCGGCCATGGCGATGGCGAACACGCCGATGATCTTCTGCAGCATCGGCCCCTGGATCGCCGCGGCGGTCAGGCTGCCGAGCACCGCGCCGACGAGGATGCCGACCGTCAGCCAGACGAAGAGCGGCCAGAGCACCGCGCCCCGGCTGTGATGGGCGAGCACCGAGTTGATCGAGGTGAAGACGATGGTGGCCAGCGAGGTGCCTACCGCCAGGTGGGTCAGCACGGACGGATCGAAACCCTGGGCGGTGAAGCTGAACACCAGCACCGGCACTATGATCAGCCCGCCGCCGATGCCGAACAGGCCGGCCAGCACGCCGGCCGCTGCTCCCAGCGGCAGATACAGCAGAAACTCCATCGCTCTCCCCCTCTTGGGCAAAGGCGGCATGGTACCGGAATTGACCGGGCGATGAGGGATTTGCCACCCTTGCCCGGCTCTGGTATCGCCGCTAGCCTCCGCCCATCGCCACCGACAGGAAATGCCATGTGCCTGATCGTTTTCGCCTGGCGCCCCGGCCATGCCACCCCCCTGCTGCTGGCCGCCAACCGCGACGAGTTCTACGCCCGTCCCAGCCTGCCCCTGGCCGCCTGGCCGGAGGCGCCGGGCGTACATGCCGGACGCGATCTGACGGCTGGCGGCACCTGGCTGGGCGTCGGCCCCGGCGGGCGCGTCGCCGCAGTGACCAACATTCGCGATCCGCGCCAGCCGCTCGGCCGGCGCAGTCGCGGCGAGCTGCCGGCGGGCTTTCTGCTCGGCGATCTGTCGCCCGAGGCCTACCTGGCGCAGGTGGCGGAACGGGCGCGGGACTATACCGGCTTCAACCTGCTGGTCGGCACGCACGAGGAGCTCTGGTACTACCACGCCCGGGAAACGGCGCCGCGCTGCCTGCCGGCAGGTCTCTATGGTATCTCCAACGCCGGCCTGGACACGCCCTGGCCGAAGCTGCGCCGCGCCAAGGCGGCCCTGGCCGGGTGCCTGGAAGCGCCGCGGGCGGATTGTCTGCTGGCGGCGGTGCAGGACAGGCGGCCGGCGGCGGACGCGGAGCTGCCGGATACTGGTGTCGGCCTGGTCCGAGAGCGCCTGCTCTCGAGCGTGTTCATCGCCAGTCCGGACTATGGCACCTGCTCGAGCAGCGCACTGATCGTCGCGGCGGGCGGCGCCCGGCAGCTGGTCGAGCGCAGTTTCGGCCCTGGCGGCAGCCGCCTCGGCGAGGTACGGCTCGTCCTCCCGTGATGCGTGCGGTGGATTGGCCGGCCACCCCCGGAGACTGGATCGACCGGGCGAACCGGGCGCTAGCAGACCACGATACAGTCCCGTTGCCGCTTAGCCTGGTAGAGTGCCGCATCCAGGCGGCGGAACAGCTCGACCGGCTCCTCCCCCGCGCCCATCGCCGCTACGGCGAAACTGGCGGTGAGCGGCATCGGCAAGGCGGCATCGGTCCGCCGCAGGCTCAGGCGCAGGCGCCCCGCCAGTGCCCGGGCCGCCTCCGCCCCGCTGTCCGGCAGCAGCACGACGAACTCCTCCCCGCCCCAGCGGGCGAAGCAGTCCACGTCCCGCAGGTCCTGGCGCACCGCCTGCGCCACCGCGACCAGCACCCGGTCTCCGGCCGGATGGCCGAGGGTGTCGTTGATCCGCTTGAAATGGTCGAGGTCGAACATCAGCAGCGCACAGGGATGGCCATGCCGTTGCAGACGCTGCCACTCGACCTGCAGCTGCCTCTCGAGGCAGCGCCGGTTGGCGATCTGGGTGAGCGGATCGGTCTCGCTGAGACGCAGGGCCTGCGCGGCCTGCTCGGCCAGGGCCTGGTTGGCCTGGCGCAAGGCCTCGGTGCGTGCCGCCACCAGATCCTCGAGGGCCTGATTGAGCGCCAGCAGCTCCCGGTTCTTCTGCTGCAGGGCCAGTTCGGCCAGCTTGCGTTCGTGTATGTTGCGGTGCGCGCCGATCATCCGGGTCGGCCGGCCCTGCCCGTCGAACTCGACGAAGCGGCCGTGATCGCTGATCCACAGGTAGTCGCCATTGGCACAGCGGCAGCGGTATTCCTCGGCGTAGACCGCCTGCGTCCCGTCCAGATAGGCCTGAAAGCCGCGCATGACCCGCTCGAAGTCCTCCGGGTGGATCACCTGGTGCCAGGTCAGGACGTTCTCCGGCAGGCTGTCCACGGCATAGCCGAGCATGGCGTACCAGCCCGGGCTGCGCCTGACGCGATCGGTGCGGATGTCCCAGTCCCAGATACCGTCGCTGACGATTTCCAGCGCGAAGCGCAAGGTCCGCGCGACGGCCTCGTGGCTCGCACCGTAGACGCTGTCGCCAACCTCGAGCTTGTCCATAAGCCTCACTCCGGGCTTGTCGCCAATTCCACCGTCGGCCAGGCGGCTGCCGGCCTGCCGCTCAGCCCTGCAGCGACGCCACCGGGTTGATCACCCGGCCGAGGCCGAGGCTGCGCAGGGCCAGTTGCAGGGTGCTGTGGATGACCTGCGGGTTGTCGATGGCCATCAACTGGTCGAGCAGCTCGCGGGCCTTGGCCAGGGTGATCTGGCGCAGCAGCCACTTGACCTTGGGCAGGTTGGTGGCGTTCATCGACAGGCTGTCGAAGCCCATCGCCATCAGCAGCACCGCCGCCGAGGGGTCGCCGGCCATCTCGCCGCAGATGCTCACCGGCTTGCCTTCGCCATGGGCGTCCTGCACCACCTTGTGGAGCGCCTGCAGCACCGCCGGGTGCAGGTAGTCGTAGAGGTCGGCGACCCGCGGGTTGTTGCGGTCCACCGCCAGCAGGTACTGGGTCAGGTCGTTGGAGCCGACCGAGAGGAAGTCCACCAGGCGCGCCAGCTCGCGGGTCTGGTAGACCGCCGCGGGTATCTCCACCATCACCCCCACCGGCGGCATCGGCACGTCGGTGCCCTCGTCGCGGACCTCGCCCCAGGCGCGGTGGATCAGGTGCAGCGCCTCGTCCAGCTCGTGGATCGAGGAGATCATCGGCAACAGGATGCGCAGGTTGTTCAGGCCCTCGCTGGCCTTGAGCATGGCGCGCACCTGCACCAGGAAGATCTCCGGGTGGTCGAGGGTGACGCGGATGCCGCGCCAGCCGAGGAAGGGGTTGCTTTCCTTGATCGGGAAGTACGACAGCGACTTGTCGCCGCCGATGTCCAGGGTGCGCATGGTCACCGGCAGCGGGTGGAAGGCGGACAACTGGTCGCGGTAGATCGCCAGCTGCTCCTTCTCGCTGGGGAAGCGCTCGTTGTTCATGAACGGCACTTCGGTGCGGTACAGCCCCACCCCCTCGGCACCGCGCTCCTGGGCGCGGGCGACGTCGGCCAGCAGGCCGGTGTTGACCCACAGCGGCAGGCGATGACCGTCGAGGGTCTCGCAGGGCAGCTCGCGCAGGGCGTCGAGGCCCTGGGTCAACTGGCGCTCCTCCTCGACCAGCTCGGCGAACTGCTGGCGCAGCAGCTCGCTGGGATTGGTGTAGACCTCGCCGTGGTAGCCGTCGACGATCAGGTCGATGCCGTCCATCTTCGAATAGGGCAGATCGACGATTCCCATCACCGTGGGGATGCCCATGGCGCGGGCGAGGATCGCCACGTGGGAGTTGCCCGAGCCCTGCACCGAGACCAGGCCGACCAGCTTGCCTTCGGGCAGCTCGCCGAGCATCGCCGGGCTCAGCTCCTCGCTGACCAGGATGGTGTTGTCCGAATAGACCATGGTCTGCTGGCGGGCCTGCTGCAGGTAGGCGAGCAGGCGCCGGCCGAGGTCCTTGACGTCGGAGGCGCGCTCGCGCAGGTAGGCGTCGTCCATCAGCTCGAAGCGCTTGATGTGCTCGTTGACCACCTGGCGCAGGGCGCCCTGGGCCCACTGGCCGGTCTTGATCACCCGCTGCACCTCGCAGCCCAGGGAGGCATCGTCGAGCATCATCAGGTAGACGTCGAACAGCGCGCGCTCTTCCGGGCGCAACTGGGTGGCCAGTTTGGCGGACAGCGCGCGGATGTCGGCGCGCACCGACTCCAGGGCGCTGTGGAACAGTTCCAGTTCGGCCTTGACGTCCTCCGTCACCCTGTCCGGCACCACCTCCAGGTCGGCCGGCGGCAGCACCACCACGGCCTTGCCGACGGCGACGCCCGGCGCGGCCGGCACGCCGACGAAGCGCGCCTCCTGGATGCCCTTGCCCTGCCGGCCGAGGCCGCGGATCGAGCCGGTGGCTTCGGCATGGGCGATGACGCCGGCGAGCTGTGCGCTCATGGTCACCAGGAAGGCCTCCTCGCCCTCGTCGAACTCGCGGCGCTCCTTCTGCTGGACGACCAGCACGCCCATCACCCGGCGGTGGTGGATAATCGGGGCGCCGAGGAAGGAGGCGTAGCGTTCCTCGCCGGTCTCGGCGAAGTAGCGGTAACGCGGGTGGGCGGCGGCGTTCTCCAGGTTGAGCGGCTCCTCGCGGGTGCCGACCAAGCCCACCAGGCCCTCGTTGGAGGCCATGCTGACCTTGCCGATCGAGCGCTTGTTGAGCCCTTCGGTGGCCATCAGCACGAAGCGGTTGGTCTCCGGGTCGAGCAGGTAGACCGAGCACACCTGGCTGCCCATGGCCTCCTTGACGCGACGCACGATGATGCCCAGTGCCGTCTTGAGATCCTTGGCGGCATTCACTTCCTGGACGATCTTGCGCAGCGTGTTGAGCATGGCCCGCCTTGAGCTCCGTCTGATCAGTCCCGTGCCAGCAGGCGCGGTGCGAGTTCTTTCAGCGCACGCCGGTAGACCTCGCGCTTGAAGGCGACCACCTGGCCCAGCGGGTACCAGTAGCTAACCCAGCGCCAGCCATCGAATTCCGGCTTGCCGGTGAGATCCATGCGCACACGTTGCTCGTCGGAAAGCAGGCGCAGGAGGAACCACTTCTGCTTCTGGCCGATGCACAGCGGCTGGCTGTGCGAGCGCACCAGGCGCTGCGGCAGGCGGTAGCGCAACCAGCCACGGGTACAGGCGAGGATCTGCACATCCTGTTGCTCCAGTCCGACCTCCTCGTTGAGCTCGCGGAACAGTGCCTCCTCCGGCGATTCCCGTGCATCGATGCCACCCTGGGGGAATTGCCAGGCATCCTGGTTGATCCGCCGTGCCCAGAGCACCTGACCAATATCATTGGTCAGGATGATGCCGACATTGGGGCGAAAACCATCGGGGTCGATCACGGCAATGAACCTTGCAAACGCATGTGCTCGCATTGTTCCACAAAAAGGTTCGCGCCAGAAGCGGGCTGGACAAGGGGGGAGAGCGCCAGCGGCGCTCCTGCTTTTTTTGCCGTGGAACCGTTATGCTTCGCCGCACTCCGATTCCCCTTCCCTGACCGAGGTTCTAGCGTGCGTCTGGCTCTATTCGATCTCGACAACACCCTGCTGGCCGGTGACAGCGACCATGCCTGGGGCGACTGGCTCTGCGAGCGCGGCATCCTCGACGGCGAAAGCCACAAGGCACGCAACGATGCCTTCTACCAGGACTACCTGGCCGGGCGGCTGAACATCGCCGATTACCTGAACTTCAACCTGGAGATCCTCGGCCGCACCGAAATGGCCCTGCTCGAAGCATGGCACCAGGAATTCATGCGTGATCGCATCGAGCCGATCATCCTGGCCAAGGGCCAGGACCTGATCGAGCGGCACCATGCCCAGGGCGACAAGGTGATCATCATCACCGCCACCAATCGCTTCGTCACCGGGCCGATTGCCCGCCGCCTGGGGGTCGACACCCTGCTCGCCACCGAGTGCGAAATGGCCGACGATCGCTACACAGGCCGCTCCACCGATGTGCCCTGCTTCAAGGAAGGCAAGGTCCACCGCCTCGAGCGCTGGCTGGCGGAAACCGGCCATTCGCTGGAAGGCAGCTACTTCTACAGCGACTCCCACAACGACCTGCCGCTGCTCGAGTGGGTCAGTCATCCGGTGGCGGTCGATCCCGATCCGACCCTGCGCGAAGAAGCCGAGCGGCGCGGCTGGCCGGTGATATCCCTGCGCTGAGCGGACGACCGCCCGAGTCCAACGGCGCCTGTGGGCGCCGTTTTCGTGGGTGGGAGTTCAGACCGGCTTGAGCACCATCAGGAAGAAGATCACCACGAAGACGCCGAACGCCGGCCAGCCGAGGGCGAACCACCAGGCCATGTAGCGTTCGGCACAGGCGGGCAGCGGCGCCCCTTCGCGCTCGGCCTGCACGGCCATATCGCGCACGCGGATCTGCAGCCAGACCACCGGCAGCCAGCACAGCCCGGCCAGCACGTACAGCCCGAGGGTCACCAGCAGCCAGGTCTGGCTCAGCGGCCAGCCGGCCAGATACACCATGGCCGCACCGCTGAGCGGCTGGAGCAACGCGGTGGGTGTGGTGAACAGCCAGTCGGCGGTGACCAGGTGGCGGAAGGTGGTGGCGATGGTCGCCACCTGTCCGCTCTTCCACGCGCGCCAGGCGTAGTAGGCCGAGCCCAGGCCGGTGCCGAACAGCAGGGTGGAAGACAGGATGTGCAGCGCCTTCAGCAGCAGATAGACGCTCATGGCAAGCTCCGTGCGTGGACGGGCTGCAGCCACAGCAGCCAGAGACTGACGGCCAGCAGCACCAGGTTCTTGCCGACGCCCTGGAAGGGGTCGAACCAGTAATGCGGCAACAGCCAGGTGATGAGAGCGGTGTAGCCCAGCATCAGGACGAGCTGCGCCTGCAGCGCACGCCGGCGCCAGCGCGGCAGTAGCAGGCCGAGGCCGAGCAGCGCATCGAACAGGGCGCCGCCAGTCACCGCCAGGCGTGCCGGCCAGCCGGTAATGCCGGCCTCGGCGAGGATGCGCAGCCCCCAGTCGAAGCCGGGGCCGAGACAGACCAGTGCGGTGCCCAGCCAGATCACCACCAACAGCGCCAGCAGCAGCGGCTGCAG
Source organism: Azotobacter salinestris (assembly GCF_009363155.1). Classification (NCBI taxonomy): domain Bacteria; kingdom Pseudomonadati; phylum Pseudomonadota; class Gammaproteobacteria; order Pseudomonadales; family Pseudomonadaceae; genus Azotobacter; species Azotobacter salinestris. Next base: position 3,137,685 of record NZ_CP045302.1, on the reverse strand, counting down.
GATCAGGCGCACGCTGTCCGCGGCGGACGGCCAGTCGTGCAGACGCGCCTCGAGCGGCAGGCAGCGGTAACCGCAGGCGCCCGCCAGCGGCTCGGACGAGGCCAGATTGTCGCGCCGGGCGAGCTTCAGGGTCTGGTGGTTCAGGGCGCGCCAGCCGAAGCGTTCGCCCAGTGCTGCACCGAATACGGCCAGCGGCCGCGGCAGTACCCAGTAGCGTCCCGGCCCCCAGCCCTGAGCGGCACGCAGCCGGTCCAGCAGCTGGCCCTGGGTCATGGCTTCGGGACCGACCAGCGCCAGGCTGCACGGCCGCTCCGGCCAACGCTGCAACAGGGCCAGCACCGCGGCACAGAAATCCTCGATATGCAGCGGCTGCAGACCGGCACGGTTGTCCAGCAGCGGAATCAGCGGCCAGGGCGACAGGCTCTGCAGCCACCGGCTGCTGGCGGCACCGGGACCGAGGACCAGGGACGGACGCAGCACCACGGCAGGAATGCCGAGCCCGAGCAGGTAGTGATCGGCCGCGGCCTTGCTGGCCAGAAAGTCGGTATCCGCGCCCTCCTCCGCACCCAGGGCGGAGATCTGCAACACCCGCGCGCCATGGGCCGCCGCCAAGTCGAACAGTGCGCAGGCGCCGCGATGCTGGACCTGCTGCAACTGGGCGCGATCCGTCGACAGCAGGCCCGCAGCATTGATCACCAGCTCGACTCCCTCGGGCCAGGCGAAGGCCTGCGGATCGCGGGCCAGCTTGGCCAGATCGAGCCGGCACCAGTCGCCCGGCGCCGCAGGATCGGGCCGCCGCGCGCAGGCCAGCACCTGATGGCCGACCGCCCGCAGCGAGGCATGCAGGTGGCGGCCGATGAAGCCGCCGGCACCGACCAGCAGGATGCGCATCAGCACGGCGCCCGAAGCCGGGCTCGGCGACTGGGATTCTGTCGAGGGGGCATGGCGATCACCTCCCTGCAAGCGGCCAGCAGCCGGCGAAATAGCCTGTAGCCACTAGATCGCCCAGCCAGTGTCCGAATGAGGCCGACATCACAACCTGGAGGGCCGGCGATCGCGTGCGCCGAGCCTCAGACCGGCTTGATCACCATCAGCCCGAGGATGGCGGCGAAGCACGACACCCCGACCAGTGCCAGTCCCAGGCCGAGCCTGGCGCCCGCGCTGCGGCCGGCGACGCGCGCCGCCAGCCACAGGCCGCAGATGGCCCCCGGCAGGAACAGCAGCGAGCTGCCGAGCAGCCAGGGTTGCCCCAGCGGCCAGCCGGCCAGGTGCGCCAGCCACCAGCCACTGACCGGCAGGCCGATCAGGCAGAGCAGCAGCAGGACAGCACACAGCACAGGCCAAGCCGAGGTACGCGGGGGCGTCTCCGGCTCTGCCGTTGCCGCCACCTCCGCCTCCGCTGGCGTTTCCGCCACCGACTGCGCCGTCTCCACGCCCGCTTCCGTTTCGGCGATCACCTGCGCCGTTCTCATCAGGCGGGAACGCCCGCGCCAGCAGAATCCGGCGAGTGCGAAGAAAGCCACGAACAGCAGCACGCCGGCCACGCCGTGGAGCATCCTGAGCAGCGCGAAGTGTTCCATCGCTTGCACGTCCTTGTGAGGTCAGGCGGGAGGCGTTCGTGACTCAGCCGAGGAACAGCCGGTAGGCCGGGTTGTCGGTCTCGTCCCAGTACGGATAGCCGATGGCGTCGAGGGCCGCCGGCAGCAGGTGGCGCTCGCCCGCCGGCACCTGCAGGCCGGCCACCACGCGGCCATCGGCGGCGCCGTGGTTGCGGTAGTGGAACATGGAGATGTTCCAGCGCCCGCCGAGCTTGCTGAGGAAGTTGAACAGCGCGCCGGGCCGCTCGGGGAATTCGAAGCGCAGCACCACCTCGTCGCTGACGCCGGCCGCGTGGCCGCCGACCATGTGGCGGATGTGCAGCTTGGCCATCTCGTCGTCGGTCAGGTCGAGCACCGGGAAGCCCTGCTCGCGCAGGCTGGCCACCAGCTGCTCGCGCGGATCGTTCTCGGGATGGGTCTGCACGCCGACGAAGATATGCGCATGGTCCGGACGGTTGTAGCGGTAGTTGAATTCGGTGATCTGCCGCTTGCCGATGGCCTGACAGAACGCCTTGAAGCTGCCCGGCTGCTCGGGGATGGTCACGGCGATGATCGCCTCGCGCTTCTCGCCCAGCTCGGCGCGCTCGGCGACGTGGCGCAGGCGGTCGAAGTTGACGTTGGCGCCGGAGTCGATGGCCACCAGGGTCTGCCCGGCCGCCCCCTCGCGCTCGACGTAGCGCTTGATCCCGGCCACCGCCAGGGCGCCGGCCGGCTCGGTGATCGAGCGGGTGTCGTCGTAGATGTCCTTGATCGCCGCGCAGATCTCGTCGGTGCTGACGGTGACCACCTCGTCCACGTGGTGACGGCAGATGTCGAAGGTGCAGGCGCCGATCTGCGCCACCGCCACGCCGTCGGCGAACAGCCCGACCTGCGGCAGTACCACCCGCTCGCCGGCGGCCAACGCCGCCTGCAGGCAGTTGGAGTCCTCCGGCTCGACGCCGATCACCTTCACTTCGGGGCGCAGGTACTTCACGTAGGCGGCGATGCCCGCCACCAGCCCGCCGCCGCCGACCGGCACGAAGACGGCATCCAGTCGGCCCGGCTGCTGGCGGAGGATCTCCATGGCCACGGTGCCCTGCCCGGCGATCACGTCGGGATCGTCGTAGGGATGGATGTAGACGTAGCCCTTCTCCTCGACCAGCTTCAGCGAATAGGCCAGCGCCTCGGGAAAGGCGTCGCCGTGCAGCACCACCTTGGCGCCGCGGGCGCGTACCGCCTGGACCTTGATCTCCGGGGTGGTCCTGGGCATCACGATCACCGCCTTGATGCCCAGGTGCCTGGCCGCCAGGGCCACGCCCTGGGCATGGTTGCCGGCCGAGGCGGTGACCACGCCGCGCGCCAGCTCGGCCTCGCTCAGTTGGGCCACCTTGTTGTAGGCACCGCGGATCTTGAAGGAGAACACCGGCTGCAGGTCCTCGCGCTTGAGCAGGATCTGGTTGCCGAGACGCTCGGAGAGCTGGCGGGCGGGCTGCAGGGGAGTCTCGACGGCGACGTCGTAGACGCGCGAGGTGAGGATCTTCTTGACGTACTGTTCGAGCATCGGCGGACATCGGGAAGCAGGAAAGGAATGGGCCAGTCTACCCCGTCACCGTCCTGGCCGGCCACCCGTGGGCGGGCCGGCGGGCGCCAAGCCGGACCGGGCGCGGCTATAATCACGTCCGTCCCTCCCACTCGACGAAGATTCCCGCATGACCCAGGATCAGCTCAAGCAGGCCGTGGCCCAGGCCGCCCTCGACCACATCCTCCCGCATATTACCCAGAAGAGCATCGTCGGCGTCGGCACCGGCTCGACCGCCAACTACTTCATCGATCTGCTGGCCCGCTACCGGATGGACTTCGACGGCGCCGTGGCCAGCTCCGAGGCCACTGCTGCCCGTCTCAAGGGCCACGGCATCGAAGTGTACGACCTGAACAACGTCGCCGAGCTGGAGTTCTACGTGGACGGCGCCGACGAGTGCAACAAGTACCTGGAGCTGATCAAGGGCGGCGGCGCCGCGCTGACCCGCGAGAAGATCGTCGCCGCGGTGGCCAGGACCTTCATCTGCATCGCCGACGAGAGCAAGCGGGTCGACTTTCTCGGCGACTTCCCGCTGCCGGTGGAGGTGATTCCCATGGCCCGCAGCCATGTGGCGCGCCAGCTGGTCATGCTGGGCGGCGATCCGGTCTACCGCGAGGGCGTGGTGACCGACAACGGCAACGTGATCCTCGACGTGTACAACATGCAGATCACCAACCCCCGGCAGTTGGAGTCGGACATCAACAACATCGTCGGGGTGGTCTGCAACGGCCTGTTCGCCGCGCGCCCGGCTGACCTGCTGCTGCTCGGAACCCGCAACGGCGTGGAGCGCATCGAGCGCCCACGTCTCTGAGACAGGAATCAGGAACGGACGCCTGTCCGCACTCAGAGGGCAGCCCTGCGGAACACGTAGAAGCGGTTCGGCTCGCCGACCACGTAGAGGTTGCCCGCCTCGTCCATCGCCACGCCCTCGGCCTGACGGATGCCGCGATTCAGGCCGTTGAGGCCGCCGAGCAGGCTGACGAAGCTGAACGGCCGCCCTTCGCGGTCGAGCTCCACCAACAGACGCGACTCGTCGGACAGCAGCAGGAAATGACCGCTGCGCGGATCGACGGTCAGCGAGGACAGGTCGCGCACCGGCAGCCCCTCGCCGGGTAGCGGCTGCAGGTCGCCGGCGACTCCGCCCTCGGCGACGGCCAGGCCGAACAGCGCCGGAGGGCGCTCCATGGCCAGCAGCAGGCGATCCGTCCGCGCATCCCAACCCAGTCCCTCGAAGCCCTTGTTGCCGGCATCGGCGAAGCCCAGATCGTGGCGCTGCGCATCCTTCAGATCGAAGCTGTCCGCGCCCGGCGGCAGCCGGAACAGCGCCAGCAGGCGGCGGCGCTCGTCGACGATGGCCAGACGCCCGTCGCCGAGCGCCTCTACCCCTTCCGGATCGCTGAAGCCGGTCAGGCGGATGCGCCGCAGAACCGCACCTTCGGGGCTGAGCTCCACCAGTTGGGGATGCTTGCCGGTGACGGTGAACAGGGTGCCGGTCTGTGGGCTCCAGGTCAGGCCGGAGGTTTCGTCCTCCTCCAGGCCGCTCAGCTCGACCTCCAGTGCCAGCCGGTAGCCGGGCAGCCAGACGCCGGCGGCGCGCGCCGCCGGGGCCGTCCGGCATTCCTTCCAGGACAGCCTGAGCAGGTCGAGCCAGCGCCACTCGCGCCCGATCACCAGCACGGCCAGCCCCAGCAGCAGCAGGGCGAGATTGAGCAGCAGGCGCCGGCGGGGCGCGCGGGCGAAGGGAATGGGCATGGAGAGGCTTCCGCAGGACAAGGCAGCCCGGAAGCGTGCCAGGGCCGGCTTACGTGAAGATGAATTTGGCCAGCCGGCCGGGCACGCGACGCGCCCGGCCGGCTACCTTAGAGTACGCGGCTTTCGAAGCGGGACAGCCCGCTCAGCTCCAGCACCAGGCGGTCGCCGGAGGCGAGCGGACCGACGCCGGCCGGCGTGCCGGTGGAGACCACGTCGCCCGGCTGCAGGCTGAAGTGCCCGGCGATGTGCTGGATCAGCGCGACGATGGGGTTGAGCATGTCGCGGCTGTTGCCGTCCTGGCGCACTTCGCCGTTGATGGTCAGACGGATGCCGATGTCGGCGAGATCCTCGACGGCATCGCCGGACACGAAGGGCGCCAGCACGTAGGCGCCGTCGAAGGCCTTGGCCAGTTCCCAGGGCAGGCCCTTTTCCTTGAGCCTGGCCTGTACCTCGCGCAGGGTCAGGTCGAGGGCCGGGGCGAAGCCGGAGATGGCGTCGCGCACTTCCTCGGCGCTCGGCTGGTGCGACAGCGGCTTGCCGATCAGCACGGCGATCTCCGCCTCGTAGTGCACCTCGCCGCGATCCCGCGGAATGGCGAAGCCGCCCTCCAGCGGCACCGTGCAGCTGCCCGGCTTGATGAACAGCAACGGCTCGCTGGGCACCGGGTTGTTCAGCTCCCGGGCGTGCTCGGCGTAGTTGCGGCCGACGCAGACCACCTTGCCCAGCGGGTAGTGGATGCGCGTGCCGTCGAGGTATTGGTGCTGGTAACTCATGCAAGGCTCCTCGTGTCTTTCTGGCCTGAAGTCCATGGCGACGACTCTACGGCAAATCCGCACGGCGTCGAAGGCCTTTCCGAGTACGGACGCCGGACGAGCGCAGCGGACACGGGCCTTGTTCCGGGAGCGGGAAAGGACGGAAGCGCAGGCCGTCCGGGCCTGCGTCCGGGCTGCAGGCGGATCAGGCGAAGATCTTGCCGGGGTTCATGATGCCGTTCGGGTCGAACACCGCCTTGACCGCCTTCATGTAGGCGATCTCGGCCTCCGAGCGACTGTAGCCCAGGTAGTCGCGCTTGGTCATGCCCACGCCATGCTCGGCGGAGATCGAGCCGTTGTACTTCTGCACGATCTCGAACACCCACTTGTTCACCGTGGCGCACTTGGCGAAGAACTCGTCCTTGTCCATGGCATCGGGCTTGAGGATGTTCAGGTGCAGGTTGCCGTCGCCGATGTGGCCGAACCAGACGATCTCGAAGTCCGGATAGTGCTCGCCGACGATCGTGTCGATTTCCTTGAGGAAGGCCGGCACCTTGCCGATGGTGACCGAGACGTCGTTCTTGTATGGGGTCCAGTGGGAGATGGTCTCGGAGATGTACTCGCGCAGCTTCCAGAGGTTCTGCAGCTGCTGCTCGCTCTGGCTCATCACTCCGTCCAGTACCCAGCCCTGCTCGACGCAGTGCTCGAAGGTGGCCAGCGCCTGATCGGCGCGCTCGTCGGTAGTGGCCTCGAACTCCAGCAGCGCATAGAAGGGGCAGTCGGTCTCGAACGGCGCCGGCACGTCGCCGCGGGCCAGCACCTTGGCCAGCGCCTTGTCGGAGAAGAATTCGAAGGCGGTCAGGTCCATCTTGTCCTGGAAGGCGTGCAGCACCGGCATGATGGAGTCGAGGTCGGGCGTGCCGAGGACCATGGCGGTGAGGTTGGTCGGCGCGCGGTCCAGGCGCATGGTGGCCTCCACCACGAAGCCCAGGGTGCCCTCGGCGCCGATGAACAGCTGGCGCAGGTCGTAGCCGGTGGCGTTCTTGATCAGGTCCCTGTTCAGCTCGAGCAGGTCGCCCTTGCCGGTGACCACCTTGAGGCCGGCCACCCAGTTGCGGGTCATGCCGTAGCGGATCACCTTGATCCCGCCGGCATTGGTGCCGATGTTGCCGCCGATCTGGCTGGAGCCGGCGGAGGCGAAGTCGACCGGGTAGTACAGTCCCTTGTCCGCGGCGAAGTCCTGCAGCTGCCTGGTCACCACGCCCGGCTCGCAGACCACGGTGCGGTCGATCTCGTTGAACTGCAGGATGCGGTTCATGTAGTCGAAGGCCACCACCACTTCGCCATGGGCGGCGACGGCGGCGGCGGACAGCCCGGTGCGCCCGCCCGAGGGCACCAGCGCAACCTTGCGCTCGTTGGCCCAGCGGACGATGGCCTGGACCTGCTCTATGCTCTTCGGGAATGCGATGGCCAGGGGAGCCGGGGCGAAATGCTTGGTCCAGTCCTTGCCGTAGGCGTTGAGGGAATCGGCGTCGGTGAGCACCTTGCCGGGCTCCACCAGGGTCTTCAACTCGTCGATCAGGGCAGGATTGGTCATGGGCAACTCTCAAAGGATTCATGGCCGTCCTGAGTACCCTTCAAGTACCAGGAATGGCGGTTTGGCAAGCTCGATATGCTAGCATAGCCGCCCCGTAAGTCGTGCCTCCCGCCGATTTCCGGAACGGCTGTAGCCTTTTTCGGACAGCACTACCTTCGCTGCCGCCTACATCGCCACATACCTCCAGGAAAACAGGTTTACGTAGATGAGCAAGACCTCTCTCGACAAGGGCAAGATCCGCTTCCTTCTGCTGGAAGGCGTTCACCAGACTGCATTGGATACGCTCAAGGCTGCCGGCTACACCAACATCGAGTACCTGACCGGCTCGCTGCCCGAGGACCAGCTGAAGGAGAAGATCGCCGATGCCCACTTCATCGGCATCCGCTCGCGCACCCAGCTGACCGAGGAGGTCTTCGACTGCGCGAAGAAGCTGGTCGCGGTCGGCTGCTTCTGCATCGGCACCAACCAGGTCGACCTGGAGGCCGCCCGCGAGCGCGGCATCGCGGTGTTCAACGCGCCCTTCTCGAACACCCGCTCGGTGGCCGAGCTGGTGCTCGCCGAGGCGATCCTGCTGCTGCGCGGCATTCCCGAGAAGAATGCGGTCTGCCACCGCGGCGGCTGGCTGAAGAGCGCCAGCAACTCCTACGAGATCCGCGGCAAGAAGCTCGGCATCATCGGCTACGGCTCGATCGGCACCCAGCTCTCCGTGCTGGCCGAGAGCCTGGGCATGCAGGTGCTGTTCTACGACGTGGTGACCAAGCTGCCGCTGGGCAACGCCAGCCAGGTGGGCAACCTCTACGACTTGCTCGGCCAGTCCGACATCGTCACCCTGCACGTGCCGGAAACCGCCGCGACCAAGTGGATGATCGGCGAGAAGGAAATCCGCGCCATGAAGAAGGGCGCCATCCTGCTCAACGCCGCCCGCGGCACCGTGGTGGACATCGACGCCCTGGCCGCGGCCATCCAGGACAAGCACCTCAACGGCGCGGCCATCGACGTGTTCCCGGTGGAGCCGCGCTCGAACAACGACGAATTCGTCAGCCCGCTGCGCGGCCTCGACAACGTCATCCTCACCCCGCACGTCGGCGGCTCGACCATGGAGGCCCAGGCCAACATCGGTTCGGAAGTGGCCGAGAAGCTGGTCAAGTACAGCGACAACGGCACCTCGGTGTCCTCGGTCAACTTCCCTGAAGTGGCCCTGCCCTCGCACCCGGGCAAGCACCGCCTGCTGCACATCCACAAGAACGTCCCGGGCGTGATGAGCGAGATCAACAAGGTCTTCGCCGAGAACGGCATCAACATCTCCGGCCAGTTCCTGCAGACCAACGAGAAGGTCGGCTACGTGGTGATCGACGTCGACGCCGAGTACTCGGAAATGGCTCTGGAGAAGCTCCAGCAGGTCAACGGCACCATCCGCAGCCGCGTGCTGTTCTGATCGGTCCGCAGCCGCAGGCCGCCTGACGACGAGGCTCGTACCCCGGTACGGGCCTCGTCTTTTTCGGGCCCTACAGCTGCGCGCTGAGGAACACCCACAGCGGCAGGGTCAGCGCCGCCAGCAGGGTCGACAGGGTGATCGCCGAGCTGACCACCCCGCTGTCCTCCGGATGGCGGACGAAGCCGAACACGTTCACCCCGCTGGGACAGGCGGCCATGGCGGTCAGCACCGAGCTGGCCAGCGGTCCCAGCCCGAGCCCGGCGCACAGGGCGAGCACCGCCAGCGGGAACACCAGCAGCTTGGCGAAGACGATGCCGAGCGCCTCGCGGCTGGGGAGCAGACGGTAGCCGGAGAGATTGACCCCGAGCACGATCAGCGCACAGGGCAGCGCCGCCTGGCCCAGCCACTGGGTCAGGCGCTCGAGGGGCGCGGGCAGCTGCAGGCCGGAAAGGTTCAGCAGCACGCCTAGCAGCAGTCCGACGATCATCGGGTTGGCCAGGTTCAGCAGCAGGGAGCGGACATTCACGGCCTCCCTGGCGGCCAGCGCGCCGTACAGGCTCTGGAAGGAGAACAGCAGCAGGCTGTGGAAGGCCAGCACGGTGAACACGTAGACCAGTCCTGGGCTGCCGAACAGGCTGGCGACCAGCGGGATGCCCACCAGCACGTTGTTGGAGAAGCCGGCGGTCAGGCCGAACGGCGTGGGCCGTCCACGCAGCCGGTGGCCGATCAGGTTCACCGCGGCGAAGATGCCCAGGGCCGGCACGAAGTAGGCCACCAGCAGGCCGGGGGAAAAGCCTTCGTCCAGCGAGGCTTTGGCGATGCCGCTGAACAGCAGCATCGGCATGAACAGCTTGAAGGTCAGGTTGCCCAGTTCCCGGGCGGTCTGGTTGCCCAGCCACTGGCGGCGGCCGAGGACGTAGCCCAGCACGATCAGGGCGAAAATGGGCAGGATTGCTTGCAGGACGGCCACGACAGAAGAACTCCGGCAGCGTGAAAAGGGGGACCGGCGGCCGGCAGGCCGCTAGCGCTGCGCCAGGCGCATGATCTGCCGTGCGAAGAAGGCTCCCGTGAGAATCACCCCGAACAGGCGCAGGGTCTGCATGGCCAGCACCAGGCCGGCATCCGAGCGGGTGTCCACGGCGATGATCGCCATGGCATCCAGCCCGCCGGGGGTGGTCGCCAGGTAGACCGAGAGGAAGTCCTTGCCAAGCAGCAGCGCGATCAGCCAGGCCGACAGCGCGCAGAGCACGATCAGCACCACCGCGCCGACGATCATCGCCGGCAGGCGGCGCCAGACATGGCTCAGCGTCGCGAGATCGAAACGCAGTCCGATATAGCATCCGATCGCCCCGTAGGCCAAGGGCGGCAGCCACTCCGGCAGCCCCAGACGCAGCACGCCGCCCACCCGCACGTACTGCATGGTCGCCACCACGCGGCCGTCGGCGCCGTCCTCCTCGGCCATCGCGACCATCGCCGACGCCGCTCCCGGCGCCATCCCCCAGGCCGCGGTGCTGCCGGAAATGCCGCCGAACCAGACCAGCCCCAGGCTCACCAGCAGGCTGAGGGCCAGGGTCAGTGCCGTCGCCACCAGCATCACGTGCCAGGACTGCGCCAGGGCCAGCAGCACCGACAGGGTCATGGACTGGGCGACCAGGATGCCGACGCAGCCCTGCCCCAGCTTGAAGGCCGGCCTGGGCATGTGGATGGTCGCGCCGCCGACGCCGAAGGCCACGGCCACCAGCATGGGGCCGAGAAACCAGGCAGCCGGCAGGCCCAGGTGGCCGAGCAGCCAGCCGCCGGTCCCGGCAGCGGTCAGCAGGGCCAGCCACTGCAGCGCAGCGGGCCAGGTACGGAGCGAAAAACGCGGCGACTGCGACACCTCGGATTCTCCACGGCGAGGATGAGTGTCATCCGTACGAAAACGTACGTCCGGGAGGATTATTGACCGCACAATTGATCAGGTCTATCCGCTGCCGGGTAGCCATTGGTGGCAACCAATGGTCAGGACGCGTCGCCGTCCGCCTCCAGCGCTGCCAGGGCGGCGGCGGCCTCCGCCAGCTCCTCCTCGCTGAACACCTGCACGCCATGGCGGCGCAGCAGCGCGGCGGTGACGCCCTCGCCGGGCACCCGCCGGCCGGCGAAGCTGCCGTCGTAGTTCTCGCGATTGCCGCAGGAGGGGCTGCGCGCCTTGAGCACGGCGAGGCGGATGCCGTGCTCCTGAACCAGCTGCAGGGCGGCATGGGCGCCGGCGAGAAAGGCTGTACCGACATCCGCACCCTCGACGGTCAGCACGCCGCACTCGCCATCCAGCACCCGGGCGCCCTGCCCGCCGGGGATCTCCGCCGGCGGGCGGGGGGTCGGCAGGCCGCCGGCGACCTCCGGACAGACCGCCACCAGGCGGCCCTGGCGCCGCCACTCCTCGAGCGGGGCGAAGGGGCCGTGGGCGCCGCCGTCGTAGCGGACCCGCTCGCCGAGCAGGCAGCGGCTGACCAGGATCCTCTGCATCTCGGCACTCTGCCGGGCCGGCACGGACCGCGCCTACAGGGGGTTGTCGGCGCGCCGGCGGAACCAGCCGGTCAGCGACAGCCGTTCGCGGGACGCCGGCAGCACTTCGTGGGGGAAATCCGCCGACATGAAACAGGCCAGGGTGCCGCCCTGTGGCATCACGTCGTGCGTCCGGCCATTGGGCAGGTACAGGCGCAGTTCGCCCCCCTCGCCGGGCTGCCAGGCCGCGTTGAGGTAGAGCACCACGGTCACCGTGCGGCTGTCGTCGTCGCGGAAGCGGTCGAGGTGACGCTGGTAGAAGGCGCCCGGCGGATAGAGGGCGAAATGGCATTCGAGCTCCTCCAGACCGAGGAACAGCTCGCGGTTGAGGCTCTGGCGCAGGGACTCCATCAGCACCAGCCAGGCATCGCCCGGCGCGCACTGGCCGGGCTCCAGCCAGGCGGTGTAGTCGCCGCGCACACCCTCCTGCACCAGCTGCTGGCTGCCGCGGCCGATGGCGGCGGGGGTCAGTTCGCCGGCGGCGGCCCGCGCGCGGCACTCCGCCGCCAGTTCGGCGGTCAGCGCCGGAGGCAGGAAGATGCTCTGCTGCGACCAGCCGGGACCGGCCAGGTCGTCGACGATGCGCAGCAGCAGGGGATGATCGGGAGAGGTATGCATGGCGGGTATTCTAGTGTGGTGAATCACAAGTTCGCTTCATTATTTCTTTGCAAGGCTCGAGCAGCCCTGCCGACAGAGGCCAGGATTTCACCTGCTCCCTTACGCCAGCGGAAGGGCCTTGGATTCTGGTTGTAGGTCGCCAGGTAATACTCGATGGACTGCTCGAGATCCTTCACGCTGGTATGGGCCTGGCGCTTTATCCACTTCTGGGTGAGCATCGAGAAAAAGCGCTCCACCAGATTCAGCCATGACGCAGACGTCGGGGTGAAATGCACGTGATAACGCGGGTGTGCGACAAGCCAGGCACGCACCTTGTCGGTCTTGTGCACGGCATAGTTATCCATGATCAGGTGTATGGCCTTGTCGCTCTCGACCGTTTCCTCGATGGCCCTGAGAAACTCCAGGAATTCTGCGCTGCGGTGACGGCGCTTGAGACGTCCGATCACCTCGCCGGTGGCCACATCCAGGGCGGCAAACAAGGACGTCGTGCCATGGCGCTGATAATCATGGGTACGGGTCGCCGGATACCCAGGCTCCAGCGGCAGCCCCGGCTGTGTTCGATTGAGCGCCTGGATCTGGCTTTTCTCATCGACGCACAGTACCAGCGCTTTATCCGGCGGATTCAGGTAGAGCCCTACGATATCCTGCACCTTGTCGACAAAGGCAGGATCGGTGGACAGCTTGAAGGTGTGCTCCAGGTGAGGCTTGAGCCCGAAGGCTCGCCAGATACGCTGTACGCTCGCCGGTGAAATATGGGTGGCCTTGCTCATCCGGCGCGAGCTCCAATGGCTGGCATCGTCGGGCCGGGTCTGCCGCACCCGGTCGACCACTTCCTGGACCTTTTCATCACTGATGCTGCGTGGGCGGCCTGAGCGCGGCTCGTCATTGAGGCCTTGCAGGCCCAAACGGGCGAAGCGAAGGCGCCACCTCGAAACGGTTTGCGCCGTAATGCCGAGCCGTCGAGCAATGGAAGAGCCGGACTCGCCTCGAGCGCAGGACAGAATGATCTCGGCGCGCAGCTGCATATCGGCAGGCCCCTTGTGCCTGGCTCGGCGGCGGGTGAGTTCGGCATGCTCGTGTTCGGTCAGTTCGATCCGAACGGCTGGGCGGCCTGTTTTCATCGCATGCCCTCCGAAAAAACTCTGCCAGCTCCGCGGTAGACAAGTCTTATCCTGAGTAGTTGTGATTCACCACACTAGATTCTGGCGACATTTTGGAGTAGACCGTCGACATGTCCTGAAGCAGGGATCCGTTGGCGTTTCGGCGCGAGCCACGCTGCCGTGCCGAACAGGCCCTTGTCGCGCCCTCCCAAACGTCGAGCGGAATGCATGGACGAGCAAGGATGGCATCGAAACGATGCGCTCATGGACTGAGAACGCCTGCCGGATGAAGCGCCAGGCAGCGAGTGCGCAGGCGGCAAGGCGGTACAAGCAGAGATGCCGGCCGGGCGTTATCCCGGGACCGGATTCTCCCGGCAGGGCGAGGCTCTCATCCAGCGAGCCGCGCCCCGGGTTTTCTCAACCCGCCGGCTCGATCTGCGGGATGCCGACGATCAGGAGCTGGCCGGTCGGGTCGGCTGCTGTGGCGAAGAGAAAGTCGTCGGTGGAGAGCCGGTCGCCGTAGTCGCCCTTCAGGACGAGTTCGAAACGCCGTCCCTCGGCATCCGCCTCGAAGCTCTTGAGGTAGGTGCGCGTGCCGGCGTCGTTCACCCGCACCGCCAGGGTGCCGCCGTGGCCGTCGCCCAGGCCGGTGAAGCCGAGCGCCGAGAGGTCGATGCGGTCCTCGCCGGCCTCGAAGTCGAGGATCAGGTCGCTTGAGCCCGCGCCATCGGTGCGGTGGCTGTCCTCGCGGCTCGAAAAGCGGAACAGGTCGGCACCGCTGCCGCCGGCCAGGGTGTCGCGCCCGAGGCCGCCGTCGAGGCTGTCGCCGCCGGCACCGCCATGCAGGTAGTCGTCTCCGGCCCCGCCGGCGAGGCTTTCCGCCGCTGCGCGGCCGATCAGGCGGTCGCCGGCCGCACCGCCCGCGAGGGCCACCGGGACGAAGAGCAGATTGCCGCTGTCGAGCCGGCCGGCGAGGTCGCCTTCCAGGACGAGCTCGAAGCGCCGCCCTTCGGCATCCGCCTCGAAACTTTTCAGATAGGTCCGCGTGCCGGCCTCGTTCACCCGCACGGCCAGGGTGCCGTCGCGGCCGTCGCCCAGCCCGACGAAGCCCAGCGCCGAGAGGTCGAGCTGGTCCTCGCCGGGATCGAAGTCGAGGATCCGGTCGGCGAAGCTCTCGCTGTCGGTGCGGTAACTGTCCTCGCGGGCCGAGACGCGGAACAGGTCGGCGCCGCTGCCGCCGATCAGCCGGTCGCGCCCGGCGCCGCCGTCGAGCAGGTCGTCGCCGCCGGCGCCATGCAGGCGGTCGTCGCCGTCCCCGCCGGTGAGAATTTCCGCCAGCGGGCTACCGGTCAGTCTGTCGTCGGCCGCAGTGCCTTCGAGGACGAGCGGCGCGAAGATCAGGTTGCCGCTGTCGAGCTGGCCGGCAAGATTGCCCTTCAGCGAAATCTCGAAGCGCCGCCCCTCGGCATCCGCCTCGAAGCTCTTGAGGTAGGTGCGCGTGCCGGCGTCGTTCACCTGCACCGCCAGGGTGCCGTCGTGGCCGTCGCCCAGCCCGGTGAAGCCGAGCGCCGAGAGGTCGATGCGGTCCTCGCCGGGATCGAAGTCGAGGATGCGGTCGGTTGAGCCCTCGCTGGCGGTGCGGTAGCTATGATCGCGGCTCGAGACGCGGAACAGGTCGGCGCCCGTGCCGCCGCTCAGGCTGTCGCGCCCGGCGCCGCCGTCGAGGACATCGTTGCCGTCCTTGCCGAGGATCGAGTCGCGCCCGTCGCTGCCGATCAGCAGGTCGTCGCCGTCGCTGCCCTCGAGAGTCACGGCCTCCTCGTCCGGCACCCCGAAAGTCGTGTCGAGCGAGCCGTCGGCGTTCAGCCGGATCGCACCGATGTCGTACCTGCGGGTATCGAGGTTGTAGCTGGAGCCCGAGATCAGGATCCTGCCATCGGGCTGCACGGCCAGACTTTGGCCCTCGTCATAGCTACCTGCGATATCGAAGACGACCTTGCCGTCGCTGCCGAAGCCGGTGTCGAGGCTGCCATCGGCGTTCAACCGGAGCGCGCTGAAATCGTAAGTCCCGTTGGCGGGGTTGAAGCTGGATCCCGCCAGCAGGATCCTGCCGTCGGGCTGCACGCTCAGGCTGTAGCCTTGGTCGTCGCTTCCAGCGATATCGAGGACGGCCTTGCCGCCGCTGCCGAAGCCGGTATCGAGGCTGCCGTCGGCGTTCAGGCGGATCACGCCGAAGTCGTCATTGATGCTGCCGCCCAGCAGGATCTTGCCGTCGGCCTGCACGCTCAGGCCATAAGCATGATCGTCGCCATTGCCGCCCCCATCGAAGATGGCCGTGCCACCGCTGCCGAAGCCGGTGTCGAGAGTACCGTCGGCGTTCAGCCGGACCACGCTGAAATCGTAAGTCCCGTTGCCGGGGTTGAAGCTGAATCCCCCCAGCAGGATCTTGCCGTCCGGCTGCACGGCCAGGCTATGAACATAATCGGAGTCGCCCGCAATATCGAAGGCAACCATGCCGGCGCTGCCGAGGCCAGTATCGAGGCTGCCGTCGGCATTCAGCCGGATCGCGCCGAAGTCGCCATCGATGCTGCCGCCCAGCAGGATCCTGCCATCGGCCTGCACGGCCAGGTCATAGCCGTAATCGTCGCCGCTGTCGAAGATAAACCTGCCGTCGCCGCTGAAGCTGGTATCGCGGGAGCCGTTGGCGTTCAGCCGGATCGCGCTGAAATCGTGATTGCCAGTGCCGGGGTTGAAGCTGTATCCCGCCAGCAGGATTCTGCCGTCGGGCTGCACGGCCAGGCTTCGGCCGTAATCGTAGTCGCCGGCGATATCGAAGGTGGCCTTGCCATCGCCGCTGAAGCCGGTGTCGAGGATACCGTCGGAGCTCAACCGGAGCACGCCGAAGTTCGATGAGCCCTGACCGCCTATCAGAATCCTGCCATCGGATTGCAGAGCCAGGCCATAGCCGTAATCGTGCCCTCCGACCATATCCATGAGCAGCTTACCGGTGCTCGCTGTCGATGCTTCCATTCAACGATCCTTTCGGGTTGTCCCGTGTTGTTGTCATCGGGCGGTTTGCAGCCTCTGGCGAAGCCTTCGCACAAGACCCCGGGCGACGGGCGCCTGGACCAGCCCGGGGCAGGCGAGATGGAGCCCACCGCGCGTAGCGGATGCGCCGGCAGAGCGGCAGCCTACGCACCTGCCAAGCTCAGGCAGCGCCAAACGGCATTGGTTCGCCATGACGAAGTCTCTGGAGGCTCCCGGCCCCCGTCTCCATGCCGGTGCGGCCCTCGACTTTTGCGCGCGGGGCCGTCGACAATAGCGCCTCGAACGACCGGAGACCCCATGCGCGCCCTCGCCTTCCTCGTCCTCGCCCTGCTCAGCCTGCCCGGCTTTGCCGACGACTACCTGCAGCTCTACCGGAGCGGAGGCTGGCCAGAGCAGCGCGAGCACTTCCACGCCGCCCTCGCCGCCGCCCAGCAACGCTACCGGGCCAACCTGCCGCCGGCGATCTACCAGACCCTGGTCGACAACAGCAACCGGCGCTTCTCCCCCCAGGCCATGGACCGTCGCGCCCTGGCGGCGCTGCGCGCCCACCTGCCCCAGCCGGGGCCGGCGCTGACCTTCTTCGAGAGTCCGCTGGGCCGCAAGATCGTCGCCGCCGAACTGGCCGCCACCCGCAGCGACCAGTTGGCCAGGCATGCCAACGGCCTGCCGCGCATGCAGGCCGACGCCACCCGGCGCCTGCTGATTCGCCATCTGGCGCAGGCCATCCCGGCCGGCGAGGCTGGTGCCGAACTCAGCCTGGCGCTGGCCGGCGTGGCCGCCGACAGCCTCAGCCAGATGGTGCCCGGCTTCGGCCTGTTCGGCGGCGGCCAGACCCTCGGCATGCTCGACAACCAGCGCCAGCGCATCCGCACGGAGATCGAGCAGGATCTCGACAACACCCTGATGTATGTCTACCGGGACCTGTCCGACCCGGAGCTGGAGGAGTTCGTCGACTTCGCCCAGTCCCCCGCCGGCCAGGCCTACTACCAGGCCGCCCTGGCTGCCCTGCGCGCCGGCCTGGCGGTCGGCCAGCAGTGAGTCAACCCAACCGCTCGCGCAGGAAGTCGAAGTAGCGCTCGCGCAGCGCCTCGCGCTCGTTGGCCAGATGATGGCGCGCACTCGGCAGCATCAGGAGCTGCGGATCGCGGAACTTGCCCTGCAGAACGTTCAGGTTGTGCCGCCAGTCGACGGTCAGGTCGGCATCGCCCTGGATGATCAGCGGACTGCGCTCGCTACGCTCGGCCCCCTCGATCCGCGGAATCCAGCGCGCCAGTGCGCCAACCCAGGCGGTCGGCAGGATGCGCGCCTGCAACGGATCGCGCTGGATGAACTCGAGGAAGGCCGGATCGCCGGAGTTGTCGGTGAAGCGCCGCGGAATCGACGCGACGAACGGCCGGAGCGCCTGGTAGCTGAGCTTCGACAGGGCCCAGCTGCGCGGCCGCACCAGGGGGGCGAAGAGGATGGTCTCGCCCAGCTCCGGGCGCGGCGCGCCGGTCAGCAGGTAGTCGAGCAGGATGGCGCCGCCGGTGCTCTGTCCGAACAGGTGCCAGGGCTTGGGCAGATCGAGCGCGGCGGCTTCGGCCAACAGGCCCTGGAACACCGCCTGGTATTCGGCGAAGTCGTCGATGCTGGCCGGCGCGCCGCTGGACAGCCCGTGCCCCGGCAGGTCGCAGGACAGCACGGCGAAGCCCATGCCCAGCGCCCAGTCGAGCACGTGCCGGTAGAGCCCCATATGATCGTAGTAGCCGTGCAGCAGCAGCAGCGTCGCGCGCGGCCGCTCCGGCCACCAGACCTGGGCGACGACCCGGTAGGGGCCGACATTGAAACAGCCGAGACGGCCCCGTACACCCGGCCGCCGCTCGCCCAGGTCGAGCCCGTAATAGCGGCGGTAGGCCCGGATCTGCGGCGACTCGTCGCCGGCTGCGGCCAGGGGCTGCAGCAGGGGCCGCAGGAGATCGGGCTGGAAGGACTCTGACATGGCACGGCTCGTCCGCGAAGGAAACCACGCCCGACGGCTCGCCGTGCCGGCACCCTTCATCCGGCGGGCACGGCATGGCAAGCTTGGGCACCCTTTTCCCGTCTTTACGCCATGCCCTCCCCGAAGCGCAAGACCCTGCTCGCCATACTGCTCGGCATTCTCGGCCTCGCCGTCCTCGCTGCCGCCTACGACTGGTACCGCGGACGCTACCAGAGGACCGTGCTGTTCGATGCCGCCGACCTGCGCCTGCCGTCCGGCCTGGCAGGTCCCGGGCCGATCCGCCTGGTGCATTTCCACGACCCGGCCTGCCCCTGCAACGTCGGCAACCAGCAGCATCTGGCCGAACTGGTCGAGCGCTACGGCCCCAAGGGCGTGACCTTCCATGCCGTGCAGCGACCGGGCAGCCGCGGCGGCCTGCCGCCGGCACTGGCCGCGCTGCAGCCGCTGGCGGCACTCCCCGGCAGCGAGGGGCTGCCGGCCAGCCCGGCGCTGGCGATCTGGGACCGCCAGGGCCGCCTGGCCTACTTCGGCCCCTACAGCGAAGGGGCAACCTGCACCTCGGCCAACAGCTTCGTCGAGCCGATCCTCGATGCCCTGCTCGAGGGCCGCCCGGTACGGGCCGGCGGCACCCTGGCCGAAGGCTGCTTCTGCGAGTGGCGCTGACTCAGGCCTCGCCCAGCAGCGCCGCATAGCCCTCGCGGTAGTCGGGATAGCGCGGCGCCCAGCCGAGGGCGCGGGCGCGGGCGTTGCTGCAGCGCTTGCTGCCGCCGCGCCGGCCTATGCTCTCCGCACTCTCGCCGACCACGCCCAGCCGCCCGCGCAGCCAGGCCACTACCTCGTGCAGCGGCGCCGGCGCATCGTCCACGCCCAGATAGCAGTCGGCCAGCGGAACGCCGCGGGCATCGGCCTCGAGCAGGAAGGCGAGAAGCCCGGCGGCGTCGTCGCGGTGGATGCGGTTGCCATAGAGCGGCGGGGTCGGATCGACTCGGGTGCCGCGGCGAACCTGGCCGAGCAGCCACTCGCGGCCGGGTCCGTAGATGCCGGCCAGACGCACCACGCAAGCCGGCAGGCCGCAGCCCAGGGCCAGGCGCTCGGCCTCCAGCAGCACCTGCCCGGAGAAGCCGGAAGGCTCGGTCGGCGAGCTTTCGTCGACCCACTCGCCGTCCTGCTGGCCGTAGACCCCGGTACTGGAGACGAACAGCAGCCGCCGCGGCCGCTGGCCGTGCTGGGCCAGCCAATCCAGCACATGACGCAGGCCGTCGACATAGGCGGCGCGGTAGCCGGCCTCGTCGTGACGGCTGGCCGCCGCGCTGTAGACCAGGTAGTCGATCCGTCCCGGCGGCCAGTGCGCAGGGCACTGCGCGCTTTCGAGATCGCCATGCAGCGGCAGGATCGACGGCGGCAGGGCCGCCACCTGCCGACGCAGGCCGTGCACGCGCCAGCCGGCGGCGGCCAGCCGCTCGCCGAGGCGGCTGCCGACGTCGCCGCAACCGGCGATCAGCAGAACGGGCGCTGTGGTTCCCATGCAGATCTCCTCTTGTGGCGTCCGCAGGCATGGTTGGTTCTCGGCCACGCAAAGGCTATTCTTGATGGCGAGCTAATGGATATTCGCTATGACCCTCACCGAACTGCGCTACATCGTCACCCTCGCCCAGGAACAGCATTTCGGACGCGCCGCCGAGCGCTGCCACGTCAGCCAGCCGACCCTCTCGGTGGGCGTGAAGAAGCTCGAGGACGAACTCGGCGTGCTGATCTTCGAGCGCAGCAAGACCGCCGTACGCCTGACCCCGGTCGGCGAGGGCATCGTCACCCAGGCGCAGAAGGTGCTGGAGCAGGCGCAAAGCATCCGCGAACTGGCCCAGGCCGGCAAGAACCAGCTGGCCGCGCCGCTCAAGGTCGGCGCCATCTACACCATCGGCCCCTACCTGTTCCCGCACCTGATCCCGCAGCTGCACAAGGCGGCGCCGCAGATGCCGCTGTACATCGAGGAGAACTTCACCCACGTGCTGCGCGACAAGCTGCGCACCGGCGAGCTCGACGCGATCATCGTCGCCCTGCCGTTCAACGAGGCCGATGTGCTGACCAAGCCGCTCTACGACGAGCCCTTCTACGCCCTGCTGCCGGCCGACCATCCGTGGACCGCGCTGCGCACCATCGACAGCGAGATGCTCAACGACAAGAGCCTGCTGCTGCTCGGCGAGGGCCACTGCTTCCGCGACCAGGTGCTGGAAGCCTGCCCGTCGCTGCGCAAGAGCGACGAGGCGCACCGCCACACCACGGTGGAATCCAGCTCGCTGGAAACCATCCGCCACATGGTCGCTTCCGGGCTCGGCATCTCGGTGCTGCCGTTCACCGCGGTGAACAGCCATCACTATGCTCCCGGCGTGCTCGAGGTCCGTCCGCTGGCCTCACCGGTGCCGTTCCGCACCGTGGCCATCGCCTGGCGCGCCAGCTTCCCGCGGCCCAAGGCGATCGAGGTGCTGGCCGACTCCATCCGCCTGTGCTCGGTGACCCATTCGCCGGCCGGCCCCGCCCAGCAGAGCGTATGACCGGACTGGCGGCGGTTCCGGTCACCGCGCTCAAGGGCGTCGGCACGGCGCTGGCCGAGAGGCTCGCCCGGGTCGGCCTGGAGACCCTGCAGGATCTGCTGTTCCACCTGCCGCTGCGCTACCAGGACCGCACCCGCATCACCCCGATCGGCGCCCTGCGCCCGGGCCAGGATGCGGTGGTCGAGGGCACGGTGGCCGCCGCCGACGTCGTCATGGGCCGGCGCCGCAGCCTGCTGGTGCGCCTGCAGGACGGCAGCGGCACCCTCAGCCTGCGCTTCTACCACTTCAGCACGGCGCAGAAGGATGCGCTCAAGCGCGGCACCCTGCTGCGCTGCTACGGCGAGGTGCGCCCCGGCGCCTCGGGCCTGGAGATCTATCATCCGGAATACCGCGCGCAGGATGGCGACGAGCCGGCACCTGTGGAGCAGACCCTGACGCCCATCTACCCGACCACCGAAGGCCTCACCCAGCAGCGCCTGCGCGCCCTGACCGGGCAGGCCCTGGCCCGCCTCGGCCCGCACAGCCTGCCGGACTGGCTGCCGGCGGAGTTGGCCCGCGCCCACCGGCTCGGTGCGCTGGACGAGGCGATCCGCTATCTGCACCGGCCGCCGCCGGACGCCGATCTCGAGGAGCTGGCCGAAGGCCGGCACTGGGCCCAGCACCGTCTGGCCTTCGAGGAGCTCCTGACCCACCAGTTGTCCCTGCAGCGTCTGCGCGAGAACCTGCGCAGCCAGCAGGCCCCGGCCCTGCCGCCGGCCAGCAGGCTGCCGGGGCTGTTCCTCGCCAACCTCGGCTTCGCCCCCACCGGCGCCCAGCGTCGGGTCGGCCTCGAGATCGCCCACGACCTGAGTCAGTGCGAGCCCATGCTGCGCCTGGTGCAGGGCGACGTCGGCGCCGGCAAGACGGTGGTCGCCGCGCTGGCCGCACTGCAGGCCATCGAGGCCGGCTATCAGGTGGCACTGATGGCGCCCACCGAGATCCTCGCCGAGCAGCATTACCTCAATTTCAGCCGCTGGCTGGAGCCCTTGGGCATCGACATCGCCTGGCTGGCCGGCAAGCTCAAGGGCAAGGCGCGCGCCGCGGCGCTGGAGAAGATCGCCGGCGGCTGCCCGATGGTGGTCGGCACCCATGCGCTGTTCCAGGACGAGGTGCGCTTTCGCAACCTGGCCCTGGCGATCATCGACGAACAGCACCGCTTCGGCGTGCAGCAGCGCCTGGCCCTGCGCCAGAAAGGCGTCGACGGCCGCCTCTGCCCGCACCAGCTGATCATGACCGCCACGCCCATCCCGCGCACCCTGGCGATGAGCGCCTACGCCGACCTGGACACCTCGATCCTCGACGAACTGCCGCCCGGGCGCACCCCGGTGAACACCCTGGTGATCGCCGACAGCCGGCGCCTGGAAGTGATCGAGCGGGTCCGCGCCGCCTGCCTGGAGGGCCGCCAGGCCTATTGGGTGTGCACGCTGATCGAGGAATCCGAGGAGCTGACCTGCCAGGCCGCGGAAACCACCTTCGAGGAACTCTCCGCGGCCCTCGGCGAGCTGGCCGTCGGCCTGATCCACGGGCGCATGAAGCCGGCGGAAAAGGCCGCGGTGATGGAAGAGTTCAAGGCTGCCCGGCTGCAGCTGCTGGTCGCCACCACGGTGATCGAGGTGGGCGTGGACGTGCCCAACGCCAGCCTGATGATCATCGAGAACCCCGAACGCCTGGGGCTCGCCCAGTTGCACCAGCTGCGCGGCCGGGTCGGCCGCGGCAGCGCGGCCAGCCACTGCGTGCTGCTCTATCACGCGCCGCTGTCGCAACTCGGCCGCGAGCGCCTGGCGATCATGCGCGAGACCTCGGACGGCTTCGTCATCGCCGAGAAGGATCTGGAGCTGCGCGGTCCCGGCGAGATGCTCGGCACCCGCCAGACCGGCCTGCTGCAGTTCAAGGTCGCCGACCTGATGCGCGATGCCGATCTGCTGCCGGCGGTGCGCGAGGCGGCCCAGACCCTTCTGGCTCGCTGGCCGCAACATGTCAGCCCGCTATTGGAACGCTGGCTCCGTCATGGCCAGCAATACGGACAAGTCTGAGCATATTGGCGCAAGTCAGTGCGACGCCCGGCCGACTGGTTATACTGCTCCGACTTCGCCCCATCCGGCAGACGCCTAATGCCCGAGACCATGCCGAACGCCGCCGAGTTGCTGCAACCCCAGTTGCCACAGATTCTCCGGGATCTGCTGGGCAGGCTCGACGTTCCCGTGCGCATCGTCCATGAGCGACCGGGCTCCTCCCAGCCACGGGTACAGGCCGTGCTGCTCGAGGACGAGATCGGCAGCCTGCTGGTGCTGTTTCCCCGCGACCAGTTGCTCGACCTCCACCGCCTGAAGACGGCCATCGGCCGCAGCCTCGTCCCGGCCGAGGGTCGCCTGCGGCAGCTGTTCGAGCGCGAGCGGCTGAGCGCGCTCCCCGGCCTGCCAGCTCTGATCGACAGCCCCTGCCTGTACGACGAGCGACTGCTGCAGGGGCCGAGCATGCTGCTCGACTCCGGCCAGCCCCATGTGCTCCTGGAGATCGACAGCGAGGTCTACTGCGGCCTGCTCGTCGATGCCAGCCGTGCCCGCTTCGGCGTGCCGCTGATCCTGCTGCGCCACAACCTGCAGATGCATGCCGAGGATCCGATGGAAGCCGTGCAGGGCTTCACTGCCCGGCGCATCCGTCAGCGCCTGGAGCGCCGGGTGGAGATTCCGCCGCGCCAGAACACCGTGCGTCGCATCCGCCAGTTGCACGGCAATCCGCGGGCCTGCAGCGAC
Organism: Azotobacter salinestris; assembly: GCF_009363155.1. NCBI lineage: Bacteria > Pseudomonadati > Pseudomonadota > Gammaproteobacteria > Pseudomonadales > Pseudomonadaceae > Azotobacter > Azotobacter salinestris. The sequence continues at coordinate 3,114,364 of NZ_CP045302.1, read as the reverse complement.
GACGACGTCACCTACCTGATCGAGACCGATCCGGCTCTCGCCGCCCAGGTGGTCAGTTGGGCCGGACTGGCCGGCACCGCCCACCATCCTTCACCGGAGCGCGTGCTCTCGGTGGAGGACGCCATCGTCCGGGTGCTCGGCTCCGATGTGGTGCTCAACCTGTCGCTCGGCCTGTCCGAGGGCAAGCCCGACGAACGTACCGCACCCCATGAGGACCTGACCCCCTACTGGGAGGAGGCCCTCTACACCGCCACCCTGATGGACGGCCTGTGCCGGGCGATGCCGCGCGGCAAACGGCCGGAGCCGGGCCTGGCCTACCTGGCCGGACTGCTGCACAACTTCGGCTACCTGACCCTCGCGCACATTTTCCCCTCCTACTTCAGGCTGCTGAGCCAGCACCTGCAGATCAACCCGCACGTGCCGCACACCCTGATCGAACACCATCTGCTCGGCATCACCCGCGAGCAGATCGGCGCCTGGCTGATGGAGCACTGGCGGATGCCCGAGGAGCTGTCGGTCGCGCTGAGCTACCAGCACGATCCCGACTATCGCGGTCGCCATGCGGTCTATGCCAACCTGGTCTACCTGGCGGTCAACCTGCTGCGCAACCGCGGCATCGGCGGCACGCCGCAGGAGGAGATTCCACAGCGGCTGCTCGACGGCCTGGGGTTGACCAGGGCCAGGGCCGAGGAGGCGCTGGACCGGGTGCTGGCCGCGGAAACGGCACTGCGCGCACTGCTGGCGAATCCGGAATAAGGCGTGGGTCGGGGCGGCCTCGGTCGTCCGGGCGCTGTTCGAGCGGTCGGCCAGAGCTTCTGGCAGGAACGAAAAAGGCAGGAAGATGAGGGAATGCCGCAGCCGGAATCGGCTACTGCAGATGGTTCCGCGGTACGCCGGACAGGCGCGGCCTGCCGCCGGCCGCAAGAGGCAATCGCCCGAACCCCTCCCGTTCGGGCGACACGGACCTCACTCGATCAGTTGACCGCATCCCGGAGCGATTTGCCCGGCTTGAAGGCGACCGTGTTGCTGGCCCTGATCTTGACCGGCTGGCCGGTCTGCGGATTCTTTCCGGTCCGGGCGCCGCGATGGCGCTGCATGAAGGTGCCGAAACCGACCAGGGTGACGCTGTCCTTGCGGTTCAGCGCGCTGGTGATTTCCTCGAGCATCGCATTGAGTACCCGATTGGCCTGGTCCCGAGTGAGATCGGTCTTTTCGGCGATGGCAGCAGCGAGTTCCGGTTTACGCATGATTACCTCTTTGACGTTTCTTGTTGTTGTATCCGTACGCTCTTCCCGAGGCTGCAACGGCTCCTTGCTGCAGCCGATACTGGGAGAATGGCATGGCCTACGGCTCTTCGCCAGTCATCCCGCGTCCTTGAGCGGCGCGGGATGACGGAGCACTACGATCGGTCTCGTCGCCGGGCGGGAACGGAGCCCGCGCACACGGCGTTCACTCAACATGGAAAATCGTTTAAAATCAGCCAGAATGGGTCAAACGATCTCGATCATCTCGAAATCCTGCTTGCTGGCACCACATACGGGGCACAGCCAGTCGGACGGCACGTCTTCCCAGGCCGTTCCGGGCGCGATGCCCTCCTCCGGCAGACCGCCGGCCTCGTCGTAGACAAACCCGCAGACGATGCATTGCCACTTGCGCATGGCTGACCTCCCGCTGTCGCGATGGGCCCCACGCTACTGCAAGTCGCCGGCAACGCCAAGACCGGCGCAGAAGCTGGAACGGCCGTACCTGCCGATCCCTGCCCAGCACCATGCGAGCATGGCAACAATCGGCGCCAGGCCCTAGACTCGCTTCCCCGCCCACTCTGCCGGAATGCCTTCCCGTGACCGCTGTTCCCGCTTTTCACTGGCTCGGCGCCGACCAGTTGCACCCTGCCCCCCCGGCCTGCCTGGCCGACTGGCTGTTCGACCCCGACTCGCTGACCCGCCGGCTGACCGCCCTCTCCGCCGGCCGCTTCGCCGTGACGCCGCAGGCCGAAGGCTGGCAGGTCCTGCGCGACGACGAGTGCGTCGCCCTCGGCGTGACGCCGGGCAGCGAAGGCTGGGTGCGCGAGGTCTACCTGCTCGGTGCGGACCGGCCCTGGGTATTCGCCCGCAGCGTGGCAGCGCGCGTGGCCCTGGAGGGCTTTACCACGGTGCTCGCCGAGCTGGGGCGGCGCCCCCTTGGCGAGCTGCTGTTCAGCGATCCGGCCTTCGCCCGCGGCCCGCTCCAGGCCACGCGTTATCCGGCGGCCTGGCTGCCGATCGGTATACGCCGCCCGGGACTCTGGGGACGGCGCTCCTGCTTCCAGCGCAAAACCCTGAAGGTGCTGGTGGCGGAGGTCTTCCTGCCGGATCTCTGGCGGCACCAGGGAATCGATCCGGACGCCTTATAATCCGCCGGAGCCGTTCGGGAGAGCCGACCATGTACACCGCCCTGCTGCAATCGATGAACCACCTGCACCCCCGCGCCTGGGACTTCATCCAGCTGATGCGCCTGGACCGGCCGATCGGCATCTACCTGCTGCTCTGGCCGACCCTCGGGGCGCTGTGGATCGCCGCCGACGGCCAGCCCAGCCTCAAGCATGTGCTGATCTTCACCTGTGGCGTGATTCTCATGCGCTCGGCCGGCTGCGTGATCAACGACTTCGCCGACCGCAACTTCGACGGCCACGTCAGCCGCACCCGCCAGCGCCCGCTGGCGACCGGCCGGATCAGGACGCGCGAGGCCTGGGCGCTGTTCGCCGTGCTGGTGGCGCTGAGCTTCGGCCTGGTGCTGCTGACCGACCCGACCACCGTCGCCCTGTCCTTCGGCGCCCTGGCGGTGGCCTCGCTCTACCCCTTCATGAAGCGCTACACACACCTGCCGCAGCTGGTGCTCGGCGCAGCCTACTCCTGGGGCATCCTGATGGCCTTCAGCGCCGCGACCGGCCGCCTGCCACTCGAGGCCTGGCTGCTCTACCTCGCCAACCTGGCGTGGACCGTGGGCTACGACACCTACTATGCGATGACCGACCGCGAGGACGATCTGAGGATCGGCGTGAAGTCCACCGCCATCCTCTTCGGCGCCGCCGACCGGACGATCATCCTCGCCCTGCAGGGCCTGACCCTCGGCCTGCTGCTGGTGGTCGGAATGCGCCAGGAGTTCGGCCTGTATTTCCACCTCGGCCTGCTGGCGGCCGCCCTGTGCTTCGCCTGGGAATTCGCCGCCACCCGCCGGCGCGAGCCGCAGGCCTGCTTCCGGGCTTTCCTGCACAACCATTGGGCCGGTCTGGCGGTCCTGATCGGCCTGGTCCTCGACTACAGGCTCTAGCCCGGGGCTTCATGCGGCCCATGACCGCCCCGCGGACGCTTCTATCTGTCACACGGCTGCAATAATTCCGTTATCTAATGCGCTGCACTGACAGGAACCACAACGGGACAGTTGCCCATGGCTGGCAAGACAATCCTTATCGTCGACGACGAGGCCCCCATCCGCGAGATGATCGCCGTTGCCCTGGAGATGGCCGGCTACGAGTGTCTCGAAGCGGAGAACACCCAGCAGGCCCACGCCATCATCGTCGACCGCAAGCCCGACCTGATCCTGCTCGACTGGATGCTGCCCGGCACCTCCGGCATCGAGCTGGCCCGCCGCCTGAAGCGCGACGAGCTGACCGCCGGCATTCCGCTGATCATGCTCACCGCCAAGGGCGAAGAGGACAACAAGATCCAGGGGCTGGAGGTCGGTGCCGACGACTACATCACCAAGCCCTTCTCGCCGCGCGAACTGGTCGCCCGCCTGAAGGCCGTGCTGCGCCGCACCGGCCCCAGCGACAACGAGATGCCGATCGAGGTCGGCGGCCTGCGGCTCGACCCGATCAGCCACCGGGTGACCATCGACGGCAAGCCGGCCGAGATGGGCCCCACCGAGTACCGCCTGCTGCAGTTCTTCATGACCCACCAGGAGCGCGCCTACACGCGCGGCCAGTTGCTCGACCAGGTCTGGGGCGGCAATGTCTATGTCGAGGAACGCACCGTCGACGTGCACATCCGCCGCCTGCGCAAGGCGCTCGGCGAAGCCTACGAAAACCTGGTGCAGACGGTGCGCGGCACCGGCTATCGCTTCTCCACCAAGAGCTGAGCCCGGCGCCGCACAAGGCCCCCAGGTCAAGGAAGTCCCCGTGAAATACAACTGGCTCGGTCCGCTGCTGCGCAGCCTGCTGCCGCCCGTCGCGGCCGGTCTGCTGCTCGGTCTGTTCCTCGGCGACTACGGTTGGTCGCTGGCCGGCGGACTGGCCGTCCACCTCGCCTGGAATCTCTACCAGCTCATCCGCCTGCACCACTGGCTGAAGACCTACCAGCCCGACGAGCCGCCGCCGGACGCCCACGGCCTGTGGGGCGAGGTGTTCGACGGCCTCTACAACATCCAGCGTCGCGACCAGCGCGTGCGCGGCCGCCTGCAGGCGGTGATCGACCGTGTGCAGGAATCCACCGCCGCCCTCAAGGACGCGGTGATCATGCTCGACGCCGAAGGCAATCTGGAGTGGTGGAACCGCGCCGCGGAAACCCTGCTCGGCCTGAAGACGCCGCAGGACAGCGGCCAGCCGATCACCAACCTGGTCCGCCATCCGCAGTTCAAGGCCTACATGGAACAGAGCGACTTCAAGGACGCCCTCGAACTGCCCTCGCCGCTCAACGACCGCCTGCACCTGCAACTGCAGATCACCCGCTACGGCAACGGCGAGCAGTTGATGCTGGTCCGCGACACGACCCACGTGCGCCAGCTGGAGCAGATGCGCAAGGACTTCGTGGCCAACGTCTCCCACGAGCTGCGCACCCCGCTGACGGTGATCGCCGGCTACCTGGAGCCCCTGCTGGAGCATGCCGACGAGGTGAACCCGCGCTGGCGCCGCCCCCTGCAGCAGATGCAGCAGCAGGCCGAGCGCATGAAGAATCTGCTCGACGACCTGCTGCTGCTGGCCCGCCTGGAGGCCAGCGACAACCTGCAGGTCAGGCAGCCGGTAGCGGTGGAGCCGCTGCTGCAAACGATCGTGAGGGACGCCCAGGCCCTCTCCGGCACGAACGACCACCGCATCCTGCTCGACGCCGAGCCGGGCCTGGTCCTCAAGGGCAACGAGGCGGAGCTGAGCAGCGCCTTCTCCAACCTGGTGTTCAATGCAGTGAAATACACGCCGGCCGGCGGCGAGATCCGCATCCGCTGGTGGAGCGACCCGGACGGCGCGCACCTGAGCGTTCAGGATACCGGCATCGGCATCGAGTCCCGGCACCTGACCCGGCTGACCGAACGCTTCTACCGGGTCGACGCCAGCCGCTCGGCCAGCACCGGCGGCACCGGACTGGGTCTGGCCATCGTCAAGCATGCGCTGATCCACCACAACGGCCACCTGGAGATCGCCAGCGAGCCCGGCAAGGGCAGCCTGTTCACCTGCCATTTCCCGGCGACCCAGCTGGTGGCGCGCCGGGCACTCGGCAACGCCTCTTGAAAGTGCGTTCCGAGGCCCTAATATGCCTCCTCTTGTCAGTCATTTCGCGAACACTTCATGGACCCCTCCCCTAGTACCGATTTTGCCTATTTCGCCGACCTCGGCCTCATTCTCTTCGCCCTGCTCCTCGTCCTGCTGAACGGCTTCTTCGTCGCCGCCGAATTCGCCATGGTCAAGCTGCGCGCCACCCGTGTGGAGCTGATCGCCGGCCAGCACGGCTGGAGCGGACAGATCCTGCGCCGCGTGCACGGCCAGCTGGACGCCTACCTCTCGGCCTGCCAGCTGGGCATCACCCTCGCCTCGCTGGGGCTCGGCTGGGTCGGCGAGCCGGCCTTCGCCCACCTGCTCGAACCGCTCATGGCCAAACTCGGCATCGATGCGCCGGCGCTGGTCCATGGGGTGTCCTTCTTCGCCGCGTTCTTCATCATCTCCTACCTGCACATCGTGGTCGGCGAGCTGGCACCCAAGTCCTGGGCGATCCGCCAGCCGGAACGGCTGTCGCTGTGGACCGCGGTGCCGCTGTACCTGTTCTACTGGCTGATGTACCCGGCGATCTGGCTGCTCAACGCCAGCGCCAACACCATGCTGCGCATCGTCGGCCAGGGCGGCGCGAACGGCCACCACGAGCACCAGTACAGCTTCGACGAGCTGAAGCTGATCCTCTACTCCAGCCGGGCCCACGACCCCGGAGACCAGGACATGCGCGTGCTCGCCTCGGCGGTGGAAATGGGCGAGCTGGAGGTGGTGGACTGGGCCAACTCCCGCGAGGACCTGGTCTACCTGGAGCGCAGCGCGCCGCTGGACGAGGTCATGAGCACCTTCCGCCGCCACAAGTACAGCCGCTACCCGGTGTACGACGAGGCTGCAGGACGCTTCGTCGGCGTGCTGCACATCAAGGACCTGCTGATGCACCTGTCCCTGCTGGAAATGCTGCCCTCGGCGCTGAAGCTCGACGAGCTGATCCGTCCGATCGAGCGGGTCGACCGGCACATGCCGCTGACCGAGCTGCTCGAGCGCTTTCGCCAGGGTGGCTCGCACTTCGCCCTGGTCGAGGAGGCCGACGGCAAGGTGGTCGGCTACCTGACCATGGAGGACGTGCTCGAGGCGCTGGTCGGCGACATCCAGGACGAGCACCGCAAGGCCGAGCGCGGCATCGTCGCCTACCAGCCGGGCAAGCTGCTGGTGCGCGGCGACACCCCGCTGTTCAAGGTCGAACGCCTGCTGCAGATCAGCCTGCCGGCGAGCATCGAGGCCGACACCCTGTCCGGACTGATCCACGAGACCCTCAAGCGCCTGCCGGAAGAGGACGAGGTGCTGGAGACCCAGGGCCTGCGCATCATCGTCAAGAAGATGAAGGGCCCGAAGGTCGTCCTGGCCAAGGTGCTGAGACTGGCGTGAGGAATGGGCGTGCCGGAAGAGACCGGCCCGCCCCGGGGAGCGATCAGTCGCCGCCGACGGCGAAGTTCGGCAGGGAGTTGACCGGCTGATTGAACTGGAAGGGAATCGACTCCACTGCCAGGCCGACGTTGCGCTGCACCACGAAGTGCAGGTGCGGCCCGGTGCTGCGGCCGGTATTGCCGGAGCGGGCGATCGGCGTACCGGCCTGGACCCGCTGCCCCTCCCTCACCCGCACCGATCCCTCCTGCAGGTGCAGATAGACGCCCATGGTGCCGTCCTCGTGGAGGATGCGCACATGGTTGCCGGCCGGATTGGGGCTGCGCCCGCGCTGATCGTTCTCGGTCTGCAGCACTATTCCGCCGCGCGCGGCGACGATCGGCGTGCCCACCGGCATGGCGATGTCCACGGCATGCCGGCCCTTCGGGGTGTAATGGCTGTACTGGCCGTTGGCGCCCTGGGTCAGGCGGAACGGACCGCCGCGCCAGGGCAGCGGATAGCGATGCGGCAGCGGCCGCAGGCGCGGATCGCCCAGGGCATGACGCAGCTTGGGGGTATAGCGCATCGGCTGGTCCGGATCGCGCGGCGCCAGGGTAGCCAGGCGGATCTGGCTGCGCGGCGGCACGATCCAGCGGATCGGCCGATTCGGTGCACCACTGACGTTGCCGAGCCCGTCCAAAGTCAGCTCGACCTCCACCGGCGCGAACATGTCGTTCTGCACCCGCAGGGTGTGCCCGCCGGCATGCTTGAGGGTATCCAGGCGTACCCGGTCATCCGGTGCGTCGCTGCGCGACGACGTCGCCCCCGGCAGCCGGGCCGGGACCGAGCGCAGGTCGCGCAGGCCGCGACCGGGCTGGATGATATGGACGACCCGCGCGCCGGGGCGGGCCTGGTCGCCATAGCTGACCATGCCATTGGCGTCGACATGCTTGTAGATGGTCACGGCCGTCGCCGGTGCGGCCAGGGCAAAAAGAGCGGCGAACAGTAGCGGGCGTCCCAGCATCGTTGCATGGCTCAAGATTGGTGGACGGAGCGCGAAGACTACCAGCGCCGCCCGCTTATCGCGAGACGGCAAGATCAAGGCTGTGATGAGGATGGCAGCCGAGCCGACGAGCGGCACGCCGTTCGTCGGCTTCAGTCACGGGCAGGCGTTTCGCCGCTGCCCTCCTCCCCGGCCGGCTTCTTGCGGGCCAGCCCGGTATGCCGCACATCGGTGCCGCGCACCAGGTAGATCACCAGTTCGGCGATGTTGCGTGCATGATCGCCGATCCGCTCCAGGGAGCGCAGGACCCAGATGACGTTCAGCACCCGGGAGATCGAGCGCGGGTCCTCCATCATGTAGGTGACCAGCTCGCGCAGGGCGGTCTTGTACTCGCGGTCGACGGTCTTGTCGTACTGCGCCACCGACAGCGCCAGATCGGCGTCGAAGCGGGCGAAGGCGTCGAGCGCCTCCTGGACCATCCTGCGTACCTGCTCGCCGATGTGGCGGATCTCCACGTAGCCGCGCGGCGATTCCCCCTCCTCGCAGAGCAGGATGGCGCGCTTGGCGATCTTGGTGGCCTCGTCGCCGATCCGCTCGAGGTCGATCACCGACTTGGAGATGCTGATGATCAGCCGCAGGTCGGAGGCCGCCGGCTGGCGGCGGGCGAGGATGCGGATGCACTCCTCGTCGATGCTGCGCTCCATCTGGTTGGTCTGGCTGTCGATCTCGCGCACCTGGACGGCGAGTCCAGAGTCGGCCTCGATCAGGGCGGTGACCGCGTCGTTGACCTGCTTCTCGACCAGGCCGCCCATGGCCAGCAGGTGGCTGCGCACGTCCTCCAGCTCGGCGTTGAACTGCTGGGAGATATGCAGGGATATATTGTCTTTGTCGATCATGGTTCGCTCCGCACGAAAGCTGAAGGCTCAAGCTGCTTAATCCCGGTTTTCTGTCAGCCGGCCACTAGCCATAACGGCCGGTGATGTAGTCCTCGGTCTGCTTTTGCGCCGGGTTGGTGAACAGGGTATCGGTGTCGCCGTACTCGATCAGCTTGCCCATGTACATGAACGCGGTGTAGTCGGATACCCGCGCGGCCTGCTGCATGTTGTGGGTGACGATGACGATGGTGTACTTGGACTTCAGCTCGAAGATCAGCTCCTCGACCTTGAGGGTGGAGATCGGGTCGAGTGCCGAGCAGGGCTCGTCGAGCAGCAGCACTTCCGGCTCGACCGCGATGGTGCGGGCGATGATCAGGCGCTGCTGCTGGCCGCCGGAGAGGCCGAGGGCGGAGTCGTGCAGGCGGTCCTTGACCTCGTCCCACAGCGCGGCGCCCTTGAGCGCCCACTCCACCGCCTCGTCGAGCACGCGCTTCTTGTTGATGCCCTGGATGCGCAGGCCGTAGACCACGTTCTCGTAGATGCTCTTGGGGAAGGGGTTGGGCTTCTGGAACACCATGCCGACCCGCCGGCGCAGCTCGGCGACGTCGACGCCCTTGCGGTAGATGTTCTGTCCGTCGAGATTGATCGCGCCCTCGATCCGGCAGCCGTCCACCAGATCGTTCATCCGGTTGAAGCAGCGCAGCAGGGTCGACTTGCCGCAGCCGCTCGGACCAATGAAGGCGGTCACGCGGTGCTTCGGGATGTTCAGCCGGACGTCGTGCAGCGCCTGCTTGTCGCCGTAGAACAGGCTGAGGCCGGGCACCTCGAGGGCCACCGGCTCGCTGGCGAGGTCAAAGGTCTGCTTCTTGCGGCCGATGGCACCGAGGTCGATGCCATGGCTGGGGGATTCGTGTCGCATGACTCACTCCGTTCAAGCGTGGAGCCCGAAGCCGCCCGGCGCGTCGGTCGCGGGCCGGACGGCCTCCAGCCGGTGTTTAGTGTTCCAGCGCCTTGTACTTCTCGCGCAGGCGGTTGCGGATGTACACCGCACTCATGTTGAGCAGGGCGATCACCAGCACCAGCAGCAGCGCGGTGGCGTACACCAGCGGGCGGGCCGCCTCGACGTTGGGGCTCTGGAAGCCGACGTCGTAGATGTGGAAGCCCAGGTGCATGATCTTCTGGTCGAGGTGCAGGTACGGATAGTTGCCGTCCAGCGGCAGGCTCGGCGCCAGCTTGACCACGCCGACCAGCATCAAGGGCGCCACCTCGCCGGCGGCGCGGGCCACGGCGAGGATCAGGCCGGTCATCATCGCCGGGCTTGCCATGGGGATCACCACCTTCCAGAGGGTTTCCGCCTTGGTCGCGCCGAGCGCCAGCGAGCCTTCGCGCAGGGCCCGCGGAATGCGCGCCAGGCCTTCCTCGGTGGCGACGATCACCACCGGCAGGGTGAGGATCGCCAGGGTCAGCGAGGCCCACAAGAGGCCCGGGGTGCCGAAGGTCGGCGCCGGCGCGGCCTCGGGGAAGAACAGGCGGTCGATGGAGCCGCCCAGCACGTAGACGAAGAAACCGAGACCGAACACGCCGTAGACGATCGCCGGCACGCCGGCCAGGTTGTTCACCGCGATGCGGATCACCCGGGTCAGCGGCCCCTGCCTGGCGTATTCGCGCAGATAGACGGCGGCGATCACTCCGAACGGGGTGACGATGGCAGCCATGATCAGGGTCATCAGCACAGTGCCGAAGATCGCCGGGAAGATGCCGCCCTCGGTGTTGGCCTCGCGCGGCTCGTCACTGACAAACTCCCAGAGCTTGGCGAAGTAGAAGCCGAACTTCTCGCCGAGGCCCATGGCGTTCGGCTGGTAGGCGCGCACCACCTTGCCCAGGCTGATCTCCTGCTCGCGGCCGTCGGCAGTGCGCACCAGCATGCTGTCGCGGTTGAACTCCTGCTGCAGGGCGATCAGCCGGCTCTCCAGCTCCCGGTATTCGGCATCCCACTGGGCACGCTCGGCGGCCAGGTCGGCCTGGGCGGCGGCGTCCAGCCGGCCGTCGAGCTCCAGCGAGCGGGTCTTCAGGCGCAGTCGCTCGAGGGCGTGGTTGATGCGGCCGATATCCTTCTTCTCCAGGCGGGCCAGCTGCCCATGCAGCTCGGCGACCCGCTCGATGCGCTGCTGCAAAGCCTCCCAGGCGCCCTCGCCCTCCGCCACCAGCCGGCCGCTCTCCTTCACGCCGAGCAGGTAGCCGTAGAAATTGCCCCACTCGCGGCGCTCGACCACCATCAGGCTTTCCGGCCAGCGCGGATTGGCCAGCCATTCGCCGACCACCCAGCTGAAGTCGGCGCCGTACAGCTCGCGGTTGCCCACCTTGAGCAGCTCGCGGGTCATGAACTCGCCGCCGTCGGCGTCCACCGGCAGGCCGCTGGCGGCCAGCCGCGCGCGCGGCACCTCCTCGGCCTCCACCACCTCGCCGGCGAGCACCCGGGCCGGCTGGTCGGGAATCCGGTAGTCGGCCTCCAGCACGTCGGCCGGCCAGAAGTGGCCCAGGCCGCGCACCGCGATCAGCGCCAGCAGGCCGATGGTCATGATCACGGCGATGGATACGCCGCCGCCGGTGAGCCATACCCAGGGCGAGCCGCTCTTGAACCAGGTCTTCAGATTTTGCTGTTTCACGGTCGTCTACCTTTCTCGGAGCTCAGAGCGACGAATATTTCTTGCGCAGGCGGGTACGGATCAGTTCGGCCGCGGTGTTCATCACGAAGGTGAACAGCAGCAGCACCAGCGCGGCGAGGAACAGCACGCGGTAATGGGTGCTGCCGACCTCCGACTCGGGCATCTCTACCGCGACGTTGGCCGCCAGGGTGCGCAGGCCCTCGAAGATGTTGGCCTCCATGATCGGCGTGTTGCCGGTGGCCATCAGCACGATCATGGTCTCGCCGACCGCGCGGCCCATGCCGATCATCAGCGCCGAGAAGATCCCCGGGCTGGCGGTGAGGATGACCACCCGGGTCAGGGTCTGCCAGGGCGTCGCGCCGAGCGCCAGGGAGCCCAGGGTGAGGCTCTTGGGCACGCTGAACACGGCATCCTCGGCGATCGAGTAGATGTTCGGGATCACCGCGAAGCCCATCGCCAGGCCGACCACCAGGGCGTTGCGCTGGTCGAACGGGATGCCCAGGTCGTTGGACAGCCACAGGCGCATGTCGCCGCCGAAGAACCAGTTCTCCAGGTGCCCGCTTATGCCCAGGGCCAGGGCGCCGACGGCGAGGATCACCGGGATCAGCAGGGCCGCCTCCCAGCCGTCCGGCACGCGCAGGCGGATGCTTTCCGGCAGGCGGCTCCAGCCGTAGGCGGCGGCGAGGATGCCCAGCGGGGTCAGCAGCAGCAGGCTGAAGATGCCCGGCAGGTGGGCCTCGACGTAGGGGGCGAGGAACAGGCCGGCGAAGAAGCCGAGGATCACCGTGGGCAGCGCCTCCATCAGCTCGATCACCGGCTTGACCTTGGTGCGCATCGCCGGGGCCATGAAGTAGGCGGTGTAGATGGCTGCGCAGATGGCCATGGGCGCGGCCAGCAGCATGGCGTAGAAGGCCGCCTTGAGCGTGCCGAAGGCGAGCGGCGAGAGACTCAGCTTGGGCTCGAAGTCGGAGTTGGCGGAGGTCGACTGCCAGACGTACTTGGGCTCGTCATAGCTCTCGTACCAGACCTTGCCCCACAGGGCGCTCCAGGAGACTTCCGGATGCGGGTTGTCCAGTTCGAAGCCCTGCAGCCGGCCGGCAGACTCGACCAGCAGTTGGTCGGCGCGCGGCGACAGGGCGGCCAGGGCGCCGGCCTTCGCGACCGGCTCGACGAGCAGGGTACGGTGCGCGGTGCTGTGGAACACGCCCAGGTTGCCGGCGGCATCCAGGACGAGGAAACCCTTGCGGCGCTCCTCCGGGAGAATCTGCACGATGGGGCTGTCGCCCAGCTGGAAGCCGCGGACGTTCTTCAGTTCGGCGCCGCTTTCGCCGCGCGCCATGAACCACTGCTGGATGCCGCCCCTGGAATCGCCGACCATCAGCGAGAGGCCGCCGAGCAGGGCCGCCACCTCGGTCACTTCCGCCTGGGGATCGGCGAGCAGCTTGTAGCGGCCGTTCAGCGTCTGCCGGCGCAGATCGAACACGTCGGCGGTGGAACGCCCGCTGATCACGTACAGCCACAGCTGGCGCGGATCGATCAAGAGCGCCTTGACCGGCTCGGCGAGCTGCGGCAGTTCGAGGCGCCGCTCGTCCAGGGCGACCTCGCCGGTCAGCAGGTTTTCCTCGCGGCTCAGCTCCAGGGCCAGCACCTGATTGCCGGTCGAGCCGGCCAGCAGCAGCCCGTCGCTGCCGACGTTCATCGCTACCTGATGCAGCGGGCGGCCCTGCGGATCGAGCTGGATCGGCGCCTCGCCGAACGGGAACTCGATGCGCGGGGTGACGGTCTTGCGGTTGTCCGGATAGGTCACCCGATAGGCATGGCTGAACACCAGCGCCTGGCCGTTGGAAAGGCCCAGCACCAGACGGTTGCTGCCCGGCTGGTCCTGCCCCAGGGAAACGATCTCGGCGCCCTCGGGAATCGGCAGCCCGACCCGATCGAGCGGCTGCCCGCCGTCCGCTGCGAAGAACGACACCTGGCCGCGGGCGTCCAGGCGCATGGCGACCCGGTTCTGCTCCTCGACCGCCATCAGCAGGGCCGGCCCCTGCTCGGCCAGCCAGGCCGGCCGCTGCGGCTCGCCGCGCGCGCTCAGCTCGGCACCCTGGAACATCGGCAGGACCACCTGGGCCAGATAGAAGAAGATCAGGGTGATGGCGCCCAGCACCGCCAGCCCGCCCACGGTGACGTACCAGCGCGCCAGACGGTCCTGCAGGGCGCGTCGCCGGCGCTTGCGCTGCAGGGCGGGCGTATTGAAATCCAGGCGCGACGTCTGGGGAGCGGCGGCGGAGAGGTCTTTGGCCATGTCGGTCATCGTTCGGGGCTCGGTTGCATGGGCGTTCAGCTGGCCGTCGAGGAGCGGCTGCACCGGCTTGGCGGCGTGGCCTGCGTTCGCCGTCACTTCAACGACCGTCGGCCGGCGGCACTCTAATCGCCATCTATGACAGAAAGATTACAGAGTGGTGACGCGCCAAGGCCCGTCACTCGAGACGAGTGACGGGCATGGCGCTCCCGCTCTCAAGCCCCGGCGTCCGTGCCGGGCGGAAGGCCCGGATTAGAGGCCGAGCTCCTTCAGGGTCTTTTCCACGACGCGCTTGGGCAACGGAATGTAGCCGTCCTTGACCACCACTTCCTGTCCCTGCCTGGACAGGACCATCTTGACGAACTGCGCTTCCAGCGGATTCAGCGGCTTGTTCGGCGCCTTGTTCACATAGACGTAGAAGAAGCGCGACAGCGGGAACTTGCCGGCCAGGGCGTTGGCTTCGCTGGCCTCGAAGGGCTCGCCGCCCTTCTTCGACAGCGGCACGGCGCGCACGCTGGAAGTCTTGTAGCCGATGCCGGAATAGCCAATGGCGTTCAGGGTGCTGGACACCGACTGCACCACCGAGGCAGAGCCCGGCTGCTCGTTGACGTTGGGCTTGAAGTCGCCCTTGCACAGGGCTTCTTCCTTGAAGTAGCCGTAGGTGCCGGACACCGAGTTGCGGCCGAACAGCTGGATCGGCTTGGCCGCCCACTCGCCGGTCAGGCCCAGGTCGCCCCAGGTCTTGATGTCCTTGTCGCCGCCGCACAGGCGGGTGCTAGAGAAGATCGCGTCGACCTGGGCGATGTCCAGGGACTTGATCGGGTTGTCCTTGTGCACGAACACCGCCAGGGCGTCGATGGCCACCGGCACGGCGGTCGGCTTGTAGCCGTGCTTCTCTTCGAAGGCCTGCAGCTCGTTGTCCTTCATGGCGCGGCTCATCGGGCCGAGGTTGGAGGTGCCCTCGGTGAGCGCCGGCGGCGCGGTGGAGGAGCCGGCGGCCTGGATCTGGATGTTGACGTTCGGATACTGCCGCTTGAACTCTTCGCCCCACAAGGTCATGAGATTGGCCAGGGAGTCGGAGCCGACGCTGGACAGGTTGCCGGAGACGCCGGAGGTCTTTTCGTAGGTCGACAGAGCCGGGTCGACGGCGGCAACCGCGCTCGCGGTCGCCACACCAGCGGCGGCAAAAGTCATGGCTGCCATCAAACGCTTCAATTTCATGCCTTGCTCCCAAGCAGGACGGTGTTGGTCGGATCGCGGGCAAGTATCGAGAGGCCGCGTGACCACTCTATGAATGGAAGATGACAACTTTGTGACTTGAGGCCCTGCGAGGGAACTTTTTCCCTCGCCCCCGACACACGGCCGCACGCGACCCAATGCCGCCGCTTGACATTCCCGCGCCGGCTCCGCTCGCCTGGCGCCGGAGCTTACCGCTATAATCGGGCTTCCTTCCCGCAGCCCGCGCCAGACGATCCCATCCCATGACTGAACTCGAACAGGACGACCCGGTTCCCCAGGGCGATCTGGCCCTGCAGATCACCGCGCTGCCCCGCGACGCCAACGGCTTCGGCGACATCTATGGCGGCTGGCTGGTCGCCCAGATGGACCTAGCCGGCACCGCCACGGCCAGCCGGCTGGCCGGCGGGCGGGTGGCCACGGTGGCGATCGACCGCATGGCCTTCATGGTGCCGGTGGCGGTCGGCGCCCAGCTCTCCTTCTATAGCAAGCCCCTGCAGCAGGGTCGCAGCTCGATCCAGATGCTGGTCGAGGTCTGGAGCGACGACCCGCTGTCCAGCGAGTGGCGCAAGGTGACCGAGGCGGTGTTCGTCTTCGTCGCCATCGACGGCGGTGGCCGTACCCGCGCAGTGCCGCGCCGCTAGCCCACCCGTCCTCCTCGCCGGAGCGCCCCCCCTTGTGCGCGATGGAGCTTTATCCGTCGCGCAGGCTCTAATAACAAAGTATTTGCCTCGCGAGGATCTCGTCATGAATGAACACTTCACTGCCCCCCAGGTCGAGCGGATCGAGATGGGCGAACTGCCCTGCTGGCGGATCAGGACCAACACGGCCGAACTGCTGGTCGCCGAACAGGGCGCCCAGGTGCTCAGCTACCAGCGCAACGACGAACAGCCGCTGATCTGGCTCAGCGAGCAGGCGGAGTTTCGCCGTGGTCAGTCGGTGCGCGGCGGGGTGCCGGTGTGCTGGCCCTGGTTCGGCGACCTGGCGCGCAATCCGGCCGGCGTGCGCGCCATGCGCGAAGGGCATGGCGCGGCGCCAGCCCACGGCGAGGTGCGCGGCCGCGACTGGCAGCTGCAGGACATCGCCAAGGAGAACGGCGCGGTGACCCTGACCTTCAGCCTGCCGCAGTCGGCCTCCGGCGAACTGCCCGACTGGCCCCATGCGCTCGACCTGAGCCTGGCCATCCGCCTCGACGAGCGCCTCGATCTCAGGCTGACCACCCACAATCGCAGCAACTACCGGATCGCCCTGAGCCAGGCGCTGCACACCTACCTGGCGATCAGCGACATCCGCGAGGTGAGCATCGAAGGCCTCGACGGCCTGCGCTACATCGAAACCCTGGAGGACTGGGACGAGCGCCTGCAGCACGGCATCCTGCACTTCAGCGGCGAGACCGACCGCATCTATCTGGACACCCCGCCGCGCCTCGACCTGGTCGACCCCCGCTGGAAGCGACGGATCTGCCTCGAAGCCAGCGGCTCGCACTCGGCCATCGTCTGGAACCCCTGGATCGACAAGGCCGCCCGCCTCTCGCAGTTCGCCGACGACGCCTGGCAGCGCATGCTCTGCATCGAGACGGCCAACGTGCTGGACGACGCCGTGGAGCTGGCGCCCGAGCAGAGCGCCACCCTGGCCCTCAGCCTGTGGAGCGAACCGCTCTGAACCGGCGGGACCTCGGGGTCCCGCCGGCGCCTTCCCTGCCTCAGCGGCTGCCCTCCTCCGCCTGACCGTCGGAGTAGGTCGGTCCGGGCCGGTCCTCGCCCCGTGCCGGATGGCCGTCGAGCGGCGGCAGGCCCTTCGCCCTCTCCAGATCGACTCCCACGCCCTCCGCCACCCACCGGCCATAGTCCGGATCGCAGTGCCAGAAGTGCCAGACCATGCGCAGCGCGATGCCCTCCGGACACTGGATGAGCTGGTAGTTCTCCAGGGGCGCCGGCCCCCGCTCGCCGGCGCTGCACAGGCTCTGGTTGTCGCGCACCGGATGGCCCTGACGGCTGGTGAGCCGTCTTGTTCTCTTCGCCCATGACTGCCTCCAGGCATGCTGCCGGTATGGAATTGTTTAGGGTCGCCTCCCTGTCCATTGGTTCACTGCCAGCCATCCCGCGCGCATGGGCGGCGTACCTGCCTGCTCGCCTCGCCCTCCCGACAGGCCATTGGAACCTTTCGCCGCTGCATGTCCTCACACCATAGACCCCGGCCACTTTCCGGGGCCTTTCTGTCTTGCGTACTCGTGGCAATTCCGATCGGAGACCGACCATGAAGAGCAATTCCGATTCCGGCATCATCTCGCGCCGGCCACTTCCCGGGCTGGCGGCCCTGACCCTGGGCGGCCTGCTGCTGGCAGGCTGCGCGGGCAACCCGCCCACCGAACAGTTCGCCCTCACCGAATCGTCCGTCAAGGAAGCCGTGAGCGCCGGCGGCACGCAGTACGCCCCGGTGGAGATGCGTGCGGCACAGGAGAAATGGCGCGAGGCCGAGCTGGCCATGCAGAAGAAGGACTACGACCGGGCCCGCCTGCTCGCCGAGCAGGCCGAGTGGGACGCCCGCGTCGCCGGGCGCAAGGCCCGTGCCGCCAAGGCACAGCGAACCGTGGAGGAAATGAAGAAAGGCGTCCAGGAGCTGCGCGAGGAAGGCATGCGCTCCGTCCAGTGAGCCGCCACTTCGTCATCGACCATCGTCCACCCTCCGAGGATGTCCCCATGCACAAGCTCGCCACCCTGTCCACCGTGCTGGCACTGACCGTCGGCCTCGCCGCCTGCGCCAGCAAGCCGAGCCCCAACCTGGAACAGGCCCGTGCCGCCTTCACCGCCCTGCAGAGCAATCCGCGCGCCAGCCAGCTCGCCGCCCTGGAAACCCAGGATGCCGCCAAGCAGCTGAAGCAGGCCGAGGACGCCTACCAGAGCGGCGCCAGCGAAGGAAAGGTCGACCAGCTGTCCTACCTGACCCAGCGGCGCGTCGAGTTCGCCGAGCAGACCATCCTGCTGCGCAACGCCGAACAGGAGCTCCAGCAGGCCTCGTCCAAGCGCGCCGAAGCGCGCCTGCAGGCCCGCGACGCGCAGATCCGCCAGTTGCAGGAGGAGTTGCAGGCCAAGCAGACCGAGCGCGGCACCCTGGTGACCTTCGGCGACGTGCTGTTCGACTACAACCGCGCCGAGCTCAAGCCCGGCGGCATGCGCAACGTGCAGAAGCTGGCCGACTTCCTCAAGGCCAATCCGCAGCGCCAGGTGATCGTCGAGGGATATACCGACAGCACCGGCTCCGACGCCTACAACCAGACCCTCTCGGAGCGGCGCGCCGAGGCGGTGCGCATCGCCCTGATCAAGCTGGGCGTCGACCCGCGCCGCATCGCCATGCAGGGCTATGGCAAGAACTACCCGGTGGCCAGCAACGCCACCCCGGCCGGCCGTGCCATGAACCGGCGGGTGGAGGTGACCATCTCCGACGTGGACGACCGTCCGGTGGCGCCGCGCACCTCCATGCAATGACGCGCGGCCGCCTGGCCTGCCGGCGCCGGCAGGCCGGGCCATGAGGGCCAGGGCGCAGGCGCTCCGAGGATCTGTCAGACTCCTGTCATCGCCATGCCGGACACCTGCCCATGACAGAACCCCGCGCCTTCAAGGATCACTTCTCCGCGGCCGCCGCCGGCTATGCCGCGCACCGGCCCCGCTATCCCGCCGCGCTGATCGACCATCTGGCCGGCCTCGCGCCGGCCACCGCCTGCGCCCTGGACTGCGGCTGCGGCACCGGCCAGCTCTCGGTACCGCTGGCCGGGCGCTTCGCCCGCGTGGTGGCGACCGATGCCAGTGCGGCGCAGATCGCCAATGCCGAGCCGCATCCGGGGGTGGAATACCGCGTCGCCCTGGCCGAGGACAGCGGCCTGCCGCCGGCCAGCGTCGATCTGGTCACGGTCGCCCAGGCCGCCCACTGGCTCGATCTCGAGCGCTTCTACGCCGAAGTGCGGCGGATCGCCCGGCCGGGTGCGGTGCTGGCGCTGATCAGCTACGGCGTGCTGCAAGTGGAAGGCGCGCCGGCGCCGGTGGTCGAGCAGTTCTATTACCGGGTGCTCGGCCCCTGGTGGCCGGCCGAGCGGCGCCACGTCGAGGAGGGCTACCAGAGCCTGCCCCTCCCCTTCGCGGAATGCCGGGCACCGGCGCTGGCGATCGAGGTGCAGTGGCCGCTGGCCGAGCTGCTCGGCTACATCGACACCTGGTCCGCCGTGCGCGCGCTGGAAAAGGCCCGGGGCCGCGCCCCGGTGGAGCGGTTCGCCGCCGAGCTGGCCGCCGCCTGGGGCGATCCCGGCATGCCCCGCACGATCCGCTGGCCGCTGGCGCTGCGCGTCGGCCGGGTCAGCGTGCCCTGAGTCCGGCCTCCCTTCCGCGCCCGCGGCGAGACGGCGCGATCAGTCCAGCACGCCGTGCAGGACTTCGTGGGCGATGCCGCTGCGGCTGTCGATCAGCACCAGGCTGCTGCCGGCACGACGCCACTCGTAGCCGCGGTACTGCGGCAGGTGATGCAGTTGTTTGGCGCTCAGGCGGCTGCCCCAGCCGGCCGGCAGCGGTTTGCCCCTGACGATCTTCACGTGCGCCGGCACGGCCAGACCGCGGCCTATTTCATGGCGCCGGGCCTGGACCGCCTTGCGCACCGGAGCGAAATCCGCCGGCGGGCGCTGCTGCGCGTGAGTGTTGTGAGCGGCAGGGCCCTGGGCCTGCGGCTGGCGCCGTTCGTCCTGCTCATGCCCGTGGGAGGGAGCGGCCAGCACCAGGGAGCTGCCCAGGCAGAGTGCCAGGCCCAGGCCGGCGAGTAGACGGGTCGATT
Organism: Azotobacter salinestris; assembly: GCF_009363155.1. Classification (NCBI taxonomy): domain Bacteria; kingdom Pseudomonadati; phylum Pseudomonadota; class Gammaproteobacteria; order Pseudomonadales; family Pseudomonadaceae; genus Azotobacter; species Azotobacter salinestris. The sequence continues at coordinate 3,094,620 of NZ_CP045302.1, read as the reverse complement.
GCATGGGATGACCTCGAAGCAGTGGATGACAGCATCCGGCAAGCCTCCGCGGCACCGGGCGTGACTGCATCCTAAGCGCGTGCGCCCCCGGACAAACCGTTGTCAGCCGGGCTTTACCCGGACTTTTACACAGGCCCGGGTTTTGTCAGCCGAGCCTTACGCAGCGAGGAGGCGGTGCACCACTTTCTTCCCTGCGCTCTGTCACAAAGCCGACAATGTCGCACCCCCACCGTACCGGCGGAGCGCAGCAACCCTTGCCAGACGGGCAATTCGCACTCTGGTACTGCTCTTGCAGGAATATTTCCCCGGCCTACAAGAATCAATCAGAGCCATGCCGACCCAGACTCCGCCCGCCTCCGCCGCCCTGGCGACCGTGCTGGACTACCACCAGCGCACCAAACACCGCTTCGAGGCCTATGCCCCTGGCCCCGGGACCCTCGACTGGGACGCCCAGCCGGCGCCGTTCCGCCACTTCGACGGCGCGCCGCAGATCGCCCTGCCACGCCTCTCGACCATGTCGCCCGGCAGCGCCCTGCACGCCGCGCTCACGCGGCCCTTCGCCCGGCTCGACGATCCGCCCCAAGTGCCGCTGCCGCCGGACCTGGCCAGCCTCGGCGCCCTGCTGCAGCTGTCGCTCGGCCTCACCGCCTGGAAGCGCTACGGCCCGGACCGCTGGGCGGTGCGCGCCAATCCGTCCAGCGGCAACCTGCACCCGACCGAGGCCTACCTGCTGATCGCCGGCATCGACGCCCTGCCGGACGGCCTGTACCACTACCGCCCCGAGAACCACGCCCTGGAGCTGCGCGCCACGCATCCGAGCAGCGGCCAGGGGCCGCGCCTGGCCATCCTGCTCAGCTCGGTGATGTGGCGCGAGGCCTGGAAGTACGGCGAGCGCGCCTTCCGCTACTGCCAGCTGGACACCGGCCATGCCGCCGGCGCCCTGCGCTACGCCGCCGCGGCGCTCGGCTGGCGGCTCGCCGAGCAGCCCCACGTCGGCAGCGACACCCTCGCGCACCTGGCCGGCATCGACCGGCTCGCCGAGTTTCCCGCGCGCAAGCGCGCCGAGACCGAACTGGAAGAGGCGGAGATCCTCCTCGCCGCGAGCTTCTCCGCCGCCGCGCCGGCAGCGCTGGCCAGCGCCGAGCTGCAGGCCCTGGCCGAGCACTCGACCTGGCACGGCGTGGCTTCGACCATCGATCGCCATCCCATGTACAACTGGCCGGCGATCGCCCAGGTGGCCGCCGCCAGCCGGCGCGCCGACGGCCCGGCGCAACCCGCCGCGGCCCTGAAGGCCGCCGCACCGCGCACGCCCGGCGAGGCTGCCAAGCCGGTGCAGGCGCTGCTCGGCGAACGGCGCAGCGCCCAGCGCTTCGACCGCCACCATGTGATGAGCCAGGCGCAGTTCGCCGCGATCCTCGCCCGCCTGCAGCCGGATGCCGGGTTGCCCTGGGATCTGTTCGGCGAGGACCCGCGGATGGCGCTGGTGCTGTTCGTCGCCCGCGTCGAGGGACTGACGCCGGGGCTCTACCTGCTGCCGCGCAGCACGGCGCAGCGCGACGCCCTGCAGCCGCTGCTGGCCGAGCGCTTCGCCCTCGCCCCGGTGCCCGGCCTCGAGCCCCTGCTGCAGCTGGCCAGCCTGGAGCCGCTCGAGCTGCAGCGCGCCACCCGCAGCCTGCACTGCCACCAGGACATCGCCGCCAACGCCTGCTTCGCCCTCGGCATGCTCGCCGAGTTCGACGCCGCGCTGGCCGCCGGCGGCCCGCCCGCCTACCGCAGCCTGTACCGCGAGGCCGGGCTGATCGGCCAGGCGCTCTACCTGGAGGCCGAGGCCCAGGGCCTGCGCGGCACCGGCATCGGCTGCTTCTTCGACGATCCGGTGCACGGCCTGCTCGGTCTGTCCGGCAGCGCCTGGCAAACGCTCTACCACTTTACCGTCGGCCTGCCGGTAGAGGACCCGCGCATCGAATCCGCGCCGGCCTACGCCGAGGATGCCGACACCCTCCCCCACTGATTCCTGCGGAGACCCTTCATGGCCCCAGCCGAACGGATTCCCTATCAATGCCTCTCTGCGGTCGAGGCCGCGGCCCTGATCCGCGCCGAGCCGGAGCTCAGCCTGTTCGACGTGCGCGACATGCACAGCTACAGGCAGGAGCACCTGGACGGCGCCATGCACCTCTCCGAGGACCGCGTGTCGCTGTGGCTCGGCCGCCTGCCCAAGGACAAGCCGGTGCTGATCTACTGCTACCACGGCAACTCCAGCAAGACCTTCGCGCAGATGTTCAGCGACTTCCGCTTCGCCCGCGTCTACAGCGTCGACGGCGGCTACCGGCCGCTGGCCACTGCCCTGACCGAAGCCGCGGCGCCGGGCGGCGCGCCCAGCGCCGAACTGGCCGCCTTCCTCGCCGAGTGGCAGTACCCGGCGAACGATCTCGAGGCCCGCGGCCAGCACGGCCTGACCCCCTTGATGCGCGCCGCCCTGCAGGGCCGCCGGGAGATCGTCCGCGAACTGCTGGCTCTCGGCGCCGATGTCCGCGCGCGCAACGACGACGGCAACACCGCCCTCTGGCTCGGCTGCGTGTCCCGCGACACCGACCTGGTGCAGGATCTGATCGATGCCGGCATCGAGCTGGACAACCGCAACGACGCCGGCTCCACGGCGCTGATGTACACCGCCTCGAGTGACCGCCCGGAACTGCTGGCGGTCCTTCTGGCAGCTGGCGCCGACCCGCACGTGCGCAACTTCGACGACCTGCGCGCGGTGGAGCTGGCCGCCTCGCGGGCCTGCCTGAAACTCTTGCGCCATACCGCCGACTGAGGAGCAACAATGATCGAATTCCCGGTAAGGCTGGCGGTCGCCAGCAAGGAAGGCCAGGCGATCAGCGAGCACTTCGGCCACGCCAAGCGCTTCGCGATCTATGAGGTCACCCCGGAAAGCTGCCGTCTGCTGGAATCGCGCGAGGTGGAGCACTACTGCCTGGGCAACAGCTCCAGCCAGAGCGCGATGGCCGGCATCCTCGAGGCCATCAAGGACTGCCAGGCGGTGTTCGTCGCCAAGATCGGCGACGGGCCGACCGAGAAACTCAAGGCCATCGGCGTGCGCGCCGTCTCTTCCTACGCCTGGGAAACCATCGAGCCCTCCCTGCTCGACTACGCGAGGCGCAGCGCCGCCGGCGAGGTGGTGGCATGAAGGCCGAACATGTGGCCCGCTGGGCCGAGGCACATCCCCTGTCGCCGATCCACGTCGACTGCGCCACCGCGGTGATGCTCAAGATCCTCGACGGCAAGTGCAAGATGAAGCCCACCGAGAAACTGGTCATGGCGCTGCTCTACGAGCAGGTGAAGCACCTGCCCGGCGAGAAGCTCGGCGCGGACATCCGCCAGTTGATCGCCGACGCCCGCAAGCGCCTGGACGAGGACATGCAGTTCCTGCTCTACGAAAAGCGCGTGCTGGCCGAGACCATGATCTCTCGCCCGGTGATGAAGGGCTTCAAGGCGATGCTCCGCGAAACCGGTCTGCTCGAGCCGGAGCTCGACTGGGAGGAGGCCGAGGCATCATGATGAAATTCTACATGACCCCCGGCTCCTGCAGCACCGGCATCCACATCCTCCTGGAGGAGCTGGGGCTGGTGTTCGAAGTGCATCTGGTCAACCTGCTGGCCGGCGACCAGCACAGGCCCGAATACCTGGCCATCAACCCCAAGGCGACCATCCCGACCCTGGTGCGCGACGACGGCACGGCGCTCACCGACTTCCAGTCGATCGCCTGGTGGCTGGCGCGCAGCCATCCGAAGCGCCGGCTGCTGCCGGAGGACGCCGACGGCGAGGCGCGGGTGCTGGAGGCGATGAACTTCGCCGTCGGCACCCTGCACGGCCAGGGCTTCGCGCGGATCTTCACCACCGAGAAGTTCGCCGCCGACCCGGCCCAGCACGAGGCGGTGAAGGCGCAGGGGCGGGAGATCCTCGAGCGCGGCTTCGCGGTCGCCGACCGGCTGCTCGACGGGCGCGACTATCTCGTCGGCAGCTTCGGCATCGCCGACTGCGCGCTGTTCTACGTGGAGTTCTGGGCCGACCGCACCGGCATGGCCCTGCCCGACAATTGCCAGGCCCATTACCGGCGGATGCTGAAGCGCCCGGCGGTGCGCCAGGTGCTGCAGGAAGAAGGCTACGCCTCGGCGCTGCGCTGAGCCCGTCCTCGCTAGTCGAGCAGGGTGGGCAACTCGCACGACGATTGCCCCCCTGCCCGCGACAGAGACAGTTGAAGTTGAGACCGTGTAGAGTGGAAAATGACCGCAGGTCTTTTCCACCATGGTGGATGGCTCCGGCCATCCACCCTACACGACTACGGCGTCTAGGCCTGGCCGGCCGGCTGCCAGGACGGCTGGCGCTGCTCGTCCTCGTGGACCTGCTGCAGGGCCCGCCGCCGGCGGGCCTCGCCGCGGCGCATGAAGAACCAGGCGAGGAAGGTGAACAGCGACACCGCCAGCAGGATCAGGCTGGCCACGGCGTTGATGTCCGGCTTCACGCCCAGGCGCACGGCGGAGAAGATCTCCATCGGCAGGGTGGTCGCGCCGGGGCCGGAGACGAAGCTGGCCAGCACCAGGTCGTCCAGCGACAGGGCGAAGGACAGCATGCCGCCGGCGCCCAGCGAGGGCGCGATCATCGGCAGGGTGATCAGCAGGAATACCTTCCAGGGCCGCGCGCCCAGGTCCATCGCTGCCTCCTCGATCGACAGGTCCAGCTCGCGCAGGCGCGCCGAGACGATCACCGCCACGTAGGAGGTGCAGAAGGTGGTGTGGGCGATCCAGATGGTAGTCAGGCCGCGCTCGGCCGGCCAGCCGACCACCTGGGCCATGGCCACGAACAGCAGCAGCAGCGACAGGCCGGTGATCACCTCGGGCATCACCAGCGGCGCGGTGACCAGCCCGCCGAACAGGCTGCGGCCGCGAAAACGCGGGATGCGGGTCAGCACGAAGGCGGCCAGGGTGCCGAGGGCCACCGCGGCGACCGCGGTGCACAGGGCGATCTGCAGGGAACGCCCGAGCGCGCCCAGAAGCTGCCGGTTGTCGAGCAACCCGGCGTACCAGCGCACCGACCAGCCGCCCCAGACGGTCACCAGTCGCGAGTCGTTGAACGAATAGATGACCAGAATGACCATCGGCAGGTAGATGAACAGCAGGCCAGCCCACAGCATCAGGCTGGAAAAGCTCGGGCGCCTCATAGCCGGCCCTCCATTTCCCTGGCCTGGTTGCGGTTGAGCAGGATGATCGGCACCAGCAGGATCGCCAGCATCACCACCGCCAGGGCCGCGGCCACCGGCCAGTCGCGGTTGTTGAAGAATTCCTGCCAGAGCACCTTGCCGATCATCAGCGTCTCGGGGCCGCCGAGCAGTTCGGGGATGACGAACTCGCCGACCACCGGGATGAACACCAGCATGCAGCCGGCGACGATGCCGTTCTTGGACAGCGGCACGGTGATCTTCCAGAAGCTCGCCAGCGGGTGCGCGCCCAGGTCGGCGGCGGCCTCCAGAAGGCTCGGGTCGTGCTTGACCAGGTTGGCGTAGAGCGGCAGGACCATGAACGGCAGGTAGGAATAGACCACGCCGATGTACACCGCCAGGTCGGTGTTGAGGATGCGCAGCGGCTCGTCGATCAGCCCCAGCCCCTGCAGCAGGCCGTTGAGCAGGCCATTGTTGCCGAGGATGCCCATCCAGGCGTAGACGCGGATCAGGATCGCGGTCCAGGTCGGCATCATGATCAGCAGCAGGTAGACGGTCTGCATCTCCTTGCTGGCGCGGGCGATGGCGTAGGCCATCGGGTAGCCGATCAGCAGGCAGAGCAGGGTGCCGATGGCGGCGATCTTCAGCGAGCCCAGGTAGGCGGACAGGTACAGCTCGTCCTGACCGAGGAACACGTAGTTGTTCAGGTTGGCGAGGATCTTCAGCTGCTGGTCGACGTAGGTGAAGATCTCCGTATAGGGCGGAATCGCCACCGCGGCCTCGGAGAAGCTGATCTTCAGCACGATGGCGAAGGGCAGCAGGAAGAACAGCAGCAGCCAGACGAAAGGAATGCCGACGACCAGTTGGCGGCCGCCGGGGAGCAGTTGGCGAAGTCTTTTCATCAGTTTTTGCGCGAGAGCCCCCGAACCTCTAGTGCGGGGAGGGATAGCGCGGTGCTCTACGAGCGCCCTTGGCTCTCGCTTCCTCCTGTATCTGTGTTACCGTCGGTTCGTCTTCACGACCTACCGCCGGGCTGGCGGGAAGTCACGTCTGTGGAGAGGGCGTGAGACCTGGGGGAGCATAGGGTTGGTTCAAAGCCGTAAAGCTCCCCACCCAGGGAACTTTACGGCGATAACCAAGCCCCCCTGGGCAGCCCTCGCCGAAGCAGAAACACCTGACTACGAAGTCAGGAATCCCTTCCCTCCAGGGAGAGGGAAAAGTCAAGCGTGCAGTACCACCCCGCTGTCGTCGAGCCAGCTGACGTACACCTGATCGCCCCAGGTCGGCCGCTGGCCGTGGCGCTCGGCATTGGCCATGAAGGCCTGCACCACCTGCCCCGAGGGCAGCTCGACGTAGTACATGGAATGGCCGCCCAGGTAGGCGATGTCCTTCACCCGGCCGTGCGACCAGTTGTGCCCCTCGTGCTGCAGCTCGGGCCTGTCCGTGCCGAGCAGCACCTTCTCCGGGCGCAGGGCGTAGGTCACGCGCTTCTCCTCGGCGCGGGTGGAGATGCCGTGGCCGATGTAGATGGGCCGCTCCAGCTGCGGCGAGGCGACGACCGCGTGGTCGGGACTGTCGTCCACCAGTTCGCCGTCGAACAGGTTGACGTTGCCGATGAACTCGCAGACCAGCCGGTTGGCCGGGCTCTCGTAGATGTCCATCGGGCTGCCGACCTGGGCGATCCGCCCCTGGTTCATGATGGCGATGCGCGCGGCCATGGTCATCGCCTCCTCTTGGTCGTGGGTGACCATCACGCAGGTCACGCCGACCCGCTCGATGATCTGCACCAGCTCCAGCTGCATCTGCGAGCGCAGCTTCTTGTCCAGCGCGCCCATCGGCTCGTCGAGCAGCAGAAGCTTCGGCCGCTTCGCCAGCGAACGGGCCAGCGCCACGCGCTGGCGCTGGCCGCCGGACAGCTGGTGCGGCTTGCGCCGGGCGTACTGGGTCATCTGCACCAGCCGGAGCATTTCCGCCACGCGCTCGTCGATCTCGGCCTTGGGCAGGCGGTCCTGCTTGAGGCCGAAGGCGATGTTCTGCTCCACGCTCATGTGCGGGAACAGCGCGTAGGACTGGAACATCATGTTGATCGGCCGCTCGTAGGGCGGCAGCTCGGTGATGTCCTGGCCCTCCAGGTAGATGCGCCCCTCGGTCGGCCGCTCGAAACCGGCGAGCATGCGCAGGAGGGTCGACTTGCCGCAGCCGGAGCCGCCGAGCAGGGCGAAGATCTCGCCCTTGTGGATGGACAGGGAGATGCCGTCCACTGCCACCATGGCGTCGAACTTCTTGGTCACCTGGTCGATCCTGACCAGCACCTCCTTCGCCGGCTGATCGACGGCGAGAGCATTCGTGTTAGCACCGGCGACAGTCGCCATGATCACAACTCCACTATATGAACAGGGGGCCTCCGGTCGCCCCGTCGGCCTTCGGCCAATCGTCCGGGCAGCCCGCGGGAGGCGGCATATCGGGTTGCGGGGCGCCCGCCGGCCGGCAGGACACGCCCCATGCTATGCAGGCCGGCTGCGCCTGCCTGCCCGGGCCGGGCGGCCCGCTGCAGGAGACGCGGCCGGCCTGCGGCGCGACACGTCCGTTGTGAGCGCCGGGACCGGGCGGCGACCGCCGGTCCCGTCAGGACCCTCAGGTCCCCGACTTGATCCGGGTCCAGCTGCGGGTCATGGTGCGCTGGACGTCGGAAGCCAGGTCCGGGAAGGTGTAGAGCTTCTTCAGCACGTCCTGGCTCGGGTAGACGCCCGGATCGGTGCGGATCGCCTCGTCGACCAGCGGGGTGGCCGCGGCGTTGCCGTTGGGGAACTGCACCTCGTTGGTGATCTCGGCGATCACCGGCGGCTTCATCAGGTAATTGATGAAGGCGTGGGCCTGCTCGACGTTCTTCGCGTCGGCGGGAATGGCCAGCATGTCGAAGAAGCTGCCGGCGCCTTCCCTGGGAATGCTGTAGCCGATCTTCACGTTGTTGCCGGCTTCCTCGGCACGCGCCTTGGCCTGGTAGATGTCGCCGGAGTAGCCGATGGCCACGCAGGTGTCGCCGTTGGCCAGGTCGGAGATGTACTTGGAGGAATGGAAGTAGGCCACATGCGGGCGGATCTTCAGGAACAGCTCCTCGGCCTTCTTCAGCTCCTCGGGATTGCCGCTGTCGGGCGCGTAACCCAGGTAATGCAGGGCGGCGGGCAGCATCTCGGTCGGCGAGTCGAGGAAGGACACGCCGCAGGCCTTCAGCTTCTCGATGTTCTCCGGCTTGAACACCAGGTCCCAGGAGTCCACCGGCGCCTGGTCGCCGAGGGCGGCCTTGACCTTGTCGATGTTGTAGCCGATGCCAACGGTGCCCCACATGTAGGGCACCGCGTACTGGTTGCCCGGATCGCTCGGCTCCAGCGCCTTGAGCAGATCCTTGTCGAGGTTCTGCCAGTTCGGCAGCTTGCTCCGGTCCAGCTTCTGGAACACGCCGGCCTTGATCTGCTTGGCCAGGAAGGGGTTGGACGGCACCACCACGTCGTAGCCGGAGCTGCCGGCGAGCAGCTTGGCCTCCAGGACCTCGTTGCTGTCGAACACGTCATAGACGACCTTGACGCCGCTTTCCGCGGAGAAGCCTGCCAGGGTGTTCTCGCCGATGTAGTCCGACCAGTTGTAGACGTGCAGGGTCTGCGCGGCCGGCGCCGAGGCCGCGGGGGCTGCCGTGCCGGTGGCTTCCGCCTGCTTGCTCGCGTTCTCGTCGGGCTTGTCGCATGCGGCGAGCATGCCCAGGGAGAGCGCGAGAAGGGTCTTGCCAAAGTGTTTCATGCGTACCGCTCCTTTTGTCGTTGAGGTATCCGGACGGGGCGTGTGCCGGGACGCACGCTGCCGCCCTGCCCGGCCGGCTCGAGGTGGTGCAACGGCGCGCAGTCTGGCAAGGCTCGGGGCTGCTTTACAAGCACCACAAAGGGGGATATGTGGAACTTATATGTATCGCCGCGTAGCAGCGTCGGATTCGAGGGTTCGGCGGCGATTGGCAGAGCGGATAGCCCGCCGGGCGGCGGGCAGAGGCTGGATCGTGGTGTGTTCGGCAACGCAGAATTCGTGATGGGACATGGCAACACCTTGGCGAAACGGTCGGGTGTTGCACTCAGACTTTACCGCCGAGGATGCCGGCTCAGTGTTGCATGATTTTCGCGTGGGAGACGTAACCCTGGCCGTCAAAATAGACATGCAAGCTGTCGTAGTCGAAGCCAAAGCCGCTGCACATGCCAAGCACATATCTATATGAATTTTCCGTAGAGTTTCCGTCAGGGAAATCCTGAAAAAGACTTCCCGATTCTGGTGAAATACACCCGCTCCCTTGTCCGAGTTTCCCGATGAAGCAACTGTCCTTCGCCGATGCCGAATATGCCGGCAAGCGCAAGCAGACCCGCCGCGAGCGCTTCCTGCTCGAGATGGACCAGGTGGTGCCGTGGCAGGGGCTGATCGCCCTGATCGAGCCCTACTATCCCAAGGGCGAAGGCGGTCGGCCCGCCTACCCGCTGGCAGCCATGCTGCGCGTGCACCTGATGCAGAACTGGTTCGGCTACAGCGATCCGGCGATGGAGGAAGCGCTGTACGAAACCACTCTCCTGCGCCAGTTCGCCGGCCTGAGCCTGGAGCGCATCCCGGACGAAACGACCCTCCTCAACTTCCGTCGCCTGCTGGAGAAGCACGAACTGGCCGGGGGAATACTGGAGGTGATCAACGGCTATCTGGGCGAGCGCGGACTGTCGCTGCGCCAGGGCACCATTGTCGACGCCACCCTGATCCATGCGCCGAGCTCGACGAAGAACAAGGACGGCAAGCGCGACCCGGAAATGCACTCGACGAAGAAGGGCAACCAGTACTACTTCGGCGCAAAAGCTCACATTGGTGCCGACGCTGAGTCGGGTCTGGTGCACAGCGTGGTGGTCACGGCAGCCAACGTGGCAGATGTCACCCAAGTCGACCAACTGCTGCATGGCGAGGAAAACGTAGTGAGTGCCGATGCGGGCTATACCGGCGTAGAGAAGCGCCCCGAGCATGAAGGTCGGCAGGTCATCTGGCAGGTCGCGGCCCGGCGCAGTACCTACAAGAAGCATGGCAAGCGTAGCGCCTTATACAAAGCGATCCGCAAGATCGAGAAGGCCAAGGCCCAGGTACGAGCCAAGGTCGAACATCCGTTCCGCGTGATCAAGCGCCAGTTTGGCTACACCAAGGTGCGCTTCCGGGGATTGGCCAAAAACACGTCACAGTTGGTGACGCTGTTCGCCTTGTCGAATCTGTGGATGGCGCGCCGATATTTACTGGCGAATGCAGGAGAGGTGCGCCTGTAATGCGGGAAACGGTTGCTGCGACGTGCTCGCGGCAGCTAAAAAACGCAGAAACGAGCGGGTGATCTGATCGTTTTTGATCGATTCTCCGCTTTCAAAGTCGGCGGGGGGCTGAAGTCAGCCAGAAATACATGACTACTTCAGACCATCCTCAGGGCTTCCCAAGAGCGAAACCACATCTTCCCTGGTTGTTTTGCTTGATAGAAGTTTATCTACAATATCCTTTGCCATCCCACCGCGATAACAAGTGGCATCCTGTTCATTCGTTGTTTTTTGTGCCATGCCTGCCTGTCAAAGCTATCTGCTCCAAACACCCCGGAACTCATGTACCAGAAAGCCAATACGCATAACGCCAAGAAAGTACCGAGAGCCGTGCCGATAAAGATGAAAAACCATTTCACTATTTTGGATACTTGCACCATTACAGTGACCTCTAACGTTTTAATTGATCGGCGTGCTGCTTGCCGGCGCATCCGGATTGAGTGGTGAGTTAGCGGAGAAAGACCATGCAGGCCAAACAAAAACAGAAAAAGCGGCTACTTCAATGGCAAGAGCGGAACCAATTACCGGCGCGATACTACCTTGAAGAGTAACGATCAAGGTTAAGGCCATGGCTAGAATCGAGGCCGCCATTAGTACACCTGCGACCAAGCGAACGAATGGCCTGCGGGGTCCAGAAACCAGCGCGGGCAACCCCACGAAGGCAGGGCCAGCCCCCAAAAGCAGGCCAATCAGCAATGGTTCTGCGAGGAGTCTGGCGAGCGAGTCAACTTCCTCCAGCTCGCCCATGGAAGCAGCCATTCCGAACATGAGGAGCGGGGGCGCAATGACCAGTCCAAGCCCGAGTACCAGTGTTGCGATGCGGAGTAAAATGTTCATTTGCACTAACCGGCGAGCAAAAGCGCAGCTTTTGCGTTAAGATTCCAATTTTTGCCTTTTTGATAAATATAGAAGATGAGCTGTGGCAATAATGGGGCCGAGAAAAATGAAAAACATGATTGCAGAGCCCTTAATAGTAGATAGACCTATAGCGCAGACGGTTAAGCCTGTTGTGATGCCAAACCATTGAATTGGATGTTCAGGCCAATTTTTCTTGCCAAGCGTATGCCATGCCAAATTGGCTAATGAAATTGAGCCCCATACACCACAGAGGATCATTGCCGCCCCCGTGCGCCAATCACCAGTTCCTGACGCGGGCCCCATTAAGAGAACAGGCAAGTAAAGAGTCCCCAGTGTGAGAAGGGAAACTGCCGGCCCGCACAGGATGATGAGCTCTATGGCTAATATGATGCAATTTGACATGGCATCCTATTAATCCGGCAATACAATAGGGCACTTTCTGTATTTTGGTTTCTCCTTGAAAATCAAGGATATATGCCGATACTGGTATGAGCCTTATTTGTGCTTTCGTATTGCCGGATTAATAGTGTGGTGAATCACAAGTTCGCTTCATTATTTCTTTGCAAGGCTCGAGCAGCCCTGCCGACAGAGGCCAAGATTTCACCTGCTCCCTTACGCCAGCGGAAGGGCCTTGGATTCTGGTTGTAGGTCGCCAGGTAATACTCGATGGACTGCTCGAGATCCTTCACGCGGGTATGGGCCTGGCGCTTTATCCACTTCTGGGTGAGCATCGAGAAAAAGCGCTCCACCAGATTCAGCCATGACGCGGACGTCGGGGTGAAATGCACGTGATAACGCGGGTGCGCGACAAGCCAGGCGCGCACCTTGTCGGTCTTGTGCACGGCATAGTTATCCATGATCAGGTGGATGGCCTTGTCGCTCTCGACCGTTTCCTCGATGGCCCTGAGAAACTCCAGGAATTCTGCGCTGCGGTGACGGCGCTTGAGGCGTCCGATCACCTCGCCGGTGGCCACATCCAGGGCGGCAAACAAGGACGTCGTGCCATGGCGCTGATAATCATGGGTACGGGTCGCCGGATACCCAGGCTCCAGCGGCAGCCCCGGCTGTGTTCGATTGAGCGCCTGGATCTGGCTTTTCTCATCGACGCACAGTACCAGCGCCTTATCCGGCGGATTCAGGTAGAGCCCTACGATATCCTGCACCTTGTCGACAAAGGCGGGATCGGTGGACAGCTTGAAGGTGTGCTCCAGGTGAGGCTTGAGCCCGAAGGCTCGCCAGATACGCTGTACGCTCGCCGGTGAAATATGGGTGGCCTTGCTCATCCGGCGCGAGCTCCAATGACTGGCATCGTCGGGCCGGGTCTGCCGCACCCGGTCGACCACTTCCTGGACCTTTTCATCGCTGATGCTGCGTGGGCGGCCTGAGCGCGGCTCGTCATTGAGGCCTTGCAGGCCCAAACGGGCGAAGCGAAGGCGCCACCTCGAAACGGTTTGCGCCGTAATGCCGAGCCGTCGAGCAATGGAAGAGCCGGACTCGCCTCGAGCGCAGGACAGAATGATCTCGGCGCGCAGCTGCATATCGGCAGGCCCCTTGTGCCTGGCTCGGCGGCGGGTGAGTTCGGCATGCTCGTGTTCGGTCAGTTCGATCCGAACGGCTGGGCGGCCTGTTTTCATCGCATGCCCTCCGAAAAAACTCTGCCAGCTCCGCGGTAGACAAGACTTATCCTGAGTAGTTGTGATTCACCACACTAGTGTGGTGAATCACAAGTTCGCTTCATTATTTCTTTGCAAGGCTCGAGCAGCCCTGCCGACAGAGGCCAGGATTTCACCTGCTCCCTTACGCCAGCGGAAGGGCCTTGGATTCTGGTTGTAGGTCGCCAGGTAATACTCGATGGACTGCTCGAGATCCTTCACGCTGGTATGGGCCTGGCGCTTTATCCACTTCTGGGTGAGCATCGAGAAAAAGCGCTCCACCAGATTCAGCCATGACGCAGACGTCGGGGTGAAATGCACGTGATAACGCGGGTGTGCGACAAGCCAGGCACGCACCTTGTCGGTCTTGTGCACGGCATAGTTATCCATGATCAGGTGTATGGCCTTGTCGCTCTCGACCGTTTCCTCGATGGCCCTGAGAAACTCCAGGAATTCTGCGCTGCGGTGACGGCGCTTGAGACGTCCGATCACCTCGCCGGTGGCCACATCCAGGGCGGCAAACAAGGACGTCGTGCCATGGCGCTGATAATCATGGGTACGGGTCGCCGGATACCCAGGCTCCAGCGGCAGCCCCGGCTGTGTTCGATTGAGCGCCTGGATCTGGCTTTTCTCATCGACGCACAGTACCAGCGCCTTATCCGGCGGATTCAGGTAGAGCCCTACGATATCCTGCACCTTGTCGACAAAGGCAGGATCGGTGGACAGCTTGAAGGTGTGCTCCAGGTGAGGCTTGAGCCCGAAGGCTCGCCAGATACGCTGTACGCTCGCCGGTGAAATATGGGTGGCCTTGCTCATCCGGCGCGAGCTCCAATGGCTGGCATCGTCGGGCCGGGTCTGCCGCACCCGGTCGACCACTTCCTGGACCTTTTCATCACTGATGCTGCGTGGGCGGCCTGAGCGCGGCTCGTCATTGAGGCCTTGCAGGCCCAAACGGGCGAAGCGAAGGCGCCACCTCGAAACGGTTTGCGCCGTAATGCCGAGCCGTCGAGCAATGGAAGAGCCGGACTCGCCTCGAGCGCAGGACAGAATGATCTCGGCGCGCAGCTGCATATCGGCAGGCCCCTTGTGCCTGGCTCGGCGGCGGGTGAGTTCGGCATGCTCGTGTTCGGTCAGTTCGATCCGAACGGCTGGGCGGCCTGTTTTCATCGCATGCCCTCCGAAAAAACTCTGCCAGCTCCGCGGTAGACAAGACTTATCCTGAGTAGTTGTGATTCACCACACTAGACACCAACTGGTGCATAACTGCCTGGACGGGCATGGTGTATAACATTCCTTGTCATTCTCGCTCTCCCTGTCCAGACTGCGGGCTTCGTGGTCATGATGACCGTTTTGAAGAGTTATACGACATGGAGGGCAAGCCCAGGCTACTCGATCAGATGCGTGACCGAATTCGCGTCAAACACTACTCTACCCACACCGAACAGGTCTATTGCGACTGGGTGAAGTAGCTCACACAGTTTCACCGGTATCGACACTTGGTGGAAATGGTGCTGCACAGGTGGAAGCCTTCCTGACCGATCTGGCGATGCGGCGCAAGGTATCGGCATCCATGTGGCACGTAGAGCGGCTGCAACTCGCCGACTCCAATGCGCCCCCACGCCACGTCCGGCGGGTTTCTCCCGCCCTACAAGGCCGAATCAAACCGAGCCGCGAAGCGGGTTCGACCTGCATGAAAAATTAGCCAGTATCTGCAGAGGAACTACCGAATAGACGCTCTGCGATCTTTCGGCCCCGTTCGATGCCCTCTGGAGTGAGCCATACCGACTTGGACTTGCCTTTTGGATCGCTGATGAATCCTTGTGAATGCAAGCTATCCATCACGTCAAAGTCGAAGCCCTTCCATACCCGGCCCTCGTCAAAACTGAAAACGGCCAGGAGAGCCAGAACGGCATCTTCAATGCGAGCTTGATCGTAATCCATATTCACAACTCCAATAATAATCTTCCCTCTCGATGCGCCGCCCAACCACTGTTCGCTACCCAATAGCAGGTAGGGCGGGTGCAACCCGCCGGGCATGGCGCGAAACCACGCCGAAATCGGCGGGTTTCACCCGCCCTATCTCAACCCGGTATTTCCCCCGCAGTCAGGTCCAGGCAGAGCCGCGCCTTGGCGATCAACTCGTCGATCTCCGCCTCTGAAATCACCAGGGGCGGGGCGACGATCATGGTGTCGCCGACCGCACGCATCACCAGCCCGTTGGCGAAGCAGTGCTCGCGGCAGCGCAGGCCGGCCGCCAGTTCGGCGGGGAAGCGCTCGCGGGTCCGCTTGTCCTTGACCAGCTCCAGCGCGGCGAGCATGCCGACGCCGCGGACCTCGCCGACCAGCGGATGCTCGGCCAGCTCCCGCCAGCGTTTTTGCAGGTAGGGCGCGGTGCGTGTCCTGACCCGCTCGACGATACCCTCCTCGCGCAGCAGACGCAGGTTCTCCAGGGCCACCGCCGCCGCCACCGGGTGCCCGGAATAGGTGAAGCCGTGGTAGAACTCGCCGCCCTCCTCGAGCACCTCGACGATCCGGTCGCGCACCACCACCCCGCCCATCGGCAGGTAGCCGGAGGTCAGGCCCTTGGCGATCATCATCAGGTCCGGCTGCAGCCCGTAGTACTGGCTGCCGAACCACTCGCCGGTGCGGCCGAAGCCGCAGATCACCTCGTCGGCGGCGAACAGGATGTCGTACTTGTCGAGGATCTCGCGGATGCGCGGCCAGTAGCTGTCCGGCGGGATGATCACCCCGCCGGCACCCTGGATCGGCTCGGCGATGAAGGCGGCGACCCGCTCCTCGCCGATCGCCAGAATCCTGCGCTCGAGCTGGTCGGCGACGCGGATGCCGAACTCCTCCGGGTCGAGGTCGCCGCCCTCGCCGAACCAGTAGGGCTGGTCGATGTGCTCGATGCCGGGGATCGGCAGGTCGCCCTGGCCGTGCATGGCCTTCATGCCGCCCAGGCTGACGCCGGCGACGGTGGAGCCGTGGTAGCCGTTCCAGCGGCCGATGATGACGTTCTTCTGCGGCTGTCCCCTGATCGCCCAGTAGTGGCGCACCAGGCGCAGCACGGTGTCGTTGGCCTCCGAGCCGGAGCCGGTGAAGAACACGTGGTGCATGCCCGGCGGCGCCAGCTCGGCGATCGCCCGGGCCAGCTCCACGGCCGGCGGGTGGGCGGTCTGGAAGAACAGGTTGTAGTAGGGCAGCTCGCGCATCTGCCGGCTGGCCGCCTCGACCAGTTCCTCGCGGCCGTAGCCGATGTTGACGCACCAGAGCCCGGCCATGCCGTCGAGGATCCGGTTGCCTTCGCTATCCCACAGGTAGACCCCGGAGGCGCGAGTGATGATCCGCGGACCGCGGGCCTTGAGCTGCTTGTAGTCGCTGAACGGCGGCAGGTGGTGGGCACGGCTGAGGTCCTGCCACTGCCGGGTTTGCGGATTGCCGGTGGAGTCTTTCATGGGAAGCCCTCCTCTACGACGGGGCACGGCCCACCGGGCCGGTGGGCGGGCCGGGGTAATGCCTGGCCGATCACACCGAGAGCAGCAGGAAGGCCCGCTCCCAGGAACTGATTACCCGCTTGAAGTTCTCGTGCTCGGCACGCTTCACCGCAATGTAGGCGGTGATGAAGCGCGGGCTCAGGTAGCGCTCCAGGGCACGGCAGTTCTCCATGCGCTCCAGCGCCGCCTCCAGGGTCAGCGGCAGGCGCAGGCTGCGCCGCTCGTAGCCGCGGCCCTGCACCGGGGCGCTCGGCTGCAACTGCTCGACCATGCCGATGTAGCCGCACAGGAGGCTTGCGGCGATGGCCAGGTAGGGATTGGCGTCGGCGCCCGGCAGGCGGTTCTCCACCCGCCGGTTGTGCGGCGCGGAGTCCGGCACGCGCAGGCCGACGGTGCGGTTCTCCTCGCCCCACTCGACGTTGACCGGCGCCGAGGTGCCGGGCAGGAAGCGGCGGAACGAGTTGACGTTGGGCGCGAACAGCGGCAGCAGCTCGGGGATGTACTTCTGCAGCCCGCCGATATGGTTGAGGAACAGCTCGCTCATGGAGCCGTCCGGGTTGGAGAAGATGTTCTGGCCATCGCGGTCGAGCACGCTCTGGTGCAGGTGCATGGCGCTGCCCGGCTCGCCGGTCATCGGCTTGGCCATGAAGGTGGCGGTGACGTTGTGCTTGAGCGCCGCCTCGCGCAGGGTGCGCTTGAACACGAAGATCTGGTCGGCCAGATGCAGCGCATCGCCGTGCCGGAAGTTGATCTCCATCTGCGCGGTGCCCTCCTCGTGGATCAGGGTGTCCAGATCCAGGCCCTGGGCCTCGCACCAGTCGTACATGTCCTCGAACAGCGGGTCGAACTCGTTGGCGGCATCGATGGAGAACGACTGGCGGCCGGTCTCCTGGCGGCCGGAGCGGCCCACTGGCGCTTGCAGCGGGTAGTCGGGGTCGTCGCTGCGCTGGGTCAGGTAGAACTCCATCTCCGGCGCGACGATCGGCTGCCAGCCACGCTCGGCGTACATCGCCAGCACCTTCTTGAGGATGTTGCGCGGCGACAGCTCGATGGGGTTGCCCCACTTGTCGCAGGTGTCGTGGATCACCAGGGCGGTGGGCTCGATGGCCCAGGGCACGAGGAATGCCGCGCTTTCGTCGGGGTGGCAGAACATGTCGATCTCGGCCGGGTCGAGCAGCCGGTAATAGATGTCCTCGTTCACGTAGTCGCCGGTCACGGTCTGCAGCAGCACGCTTTCCGGCAGGCGCATGCCCTTCTCGGCGATGAACTTGCTGGTCGGCGAAATCTTGCCGCGGGCGATGCCGGTCAGGTCGCTGATCAGGCACTCGACCTCGGTGATCTTGCGCTCCTTCAGCCAGAGGGTAAGACGGTCCAGCTTGCCACTGGCGTTCATGATGACACTCCTTGCGCTCGGGCCACGGGCCCCGCTAAAGGCGCTCCGCCCGACGCCGACAGGCGTCGCCGAAGGCCTGGAACAGGGCACGGGAATGGGGATTGGTGTGGAACTGCCATTCCGGATGCCACTGTACGCCGAGGGCGAAGGTCTTCGCGCCCTCGACGGAAAACGCCTCGATCAGCCCGTCCGGGGCCAGCCCCTCCATGCGCAGGCCGGGCGCCAGGCGCTCGATGCCCTGGCCATGCAGCGAGTTGACCTCGATCTGCCGGGGCAGACCGATCCCGTCGAGCAGCCCGCCGGGCTGCACGTGCAGCGCATGGCGCGGCCCGTACTGGATCTCCAGCGCCTCGTCCTCCACCTCGCGGTGATCGGCGTAGGGACCGGCCTCGTGGACCTTCTGGTGCAGGCTGCCGCCGAAGGCCACGTTCATTTCCTGGAAGCCCCGGCAGATGCCGAGCAGCGGCACGCCGGCGGCGACCGCGGCGCGGATCAGGGGCAGCGTGGTGCGGTCGCGGTCCGGATCGTGGTGGGTGCCCGGATCGCTGGCCGTCCCCTGGTAATGATGGGGTTCGACGTTCGAGGGCGAGCCGGTGAAGAGCAGGCCGTCGAGCCGCTCCAGCAGGGCTTCCTGGTCGATCAGCCCGCCGAGCGCGGGAATGATCAGCGGCAGGCCGCCAGCGCCCTCCGCCGCCGCCTGCAGGTACTTGTCGCCGGCAATATGGAAGGGATGCAGACCGATCTGGCGGGTGCAGGCGGTCACGCCGATCAGGGGCAGACGGGGCATGGCATCATCCTGGCTGTCGGGGAGTGGAATCGAGCTTAGTCTTGTTCATTTTTTTAGACAACAGCCCTCGAGGCGAAACGACGTACAGCGACCTTGCCAGCCGCGACCGGCCTCGCCTCCTCGCCGAGGAGCCGCTCGGAAGGGCCGTAAAATCGGCATGCAAGCCCCATTCCGAAGTGGCGGCAGCATGCCTTGACAGCACCATGGCTTTGGGATTGACTCAACATTGACGCAACGAATGATTGAAATTTTAAACAATCAAGGTGTTACATCATGTCGGTACCCCCGCGTGCCGTTCAGCTCAACGAAGCGAACGCGTTCCTCAAGGAACATCCCGAGGTGTTGTTCGTCGACCTGCTCATCGCCGACATGAACGGCGTGGTGCGCGGTAAACGCATCGAACGCACCAGCCTGCACAAGGTATATGAACAAGGCATCAACCTGCCCGCCTCGCTGTTCGCCCTGGACATCAACGGCACCACCGTCGAGAGCAGCGGCCTGGGCCTGGACATCGGCGACGCCGACCGCATCTGCTATCCGATTCCCGACACCCTGAGCAAGGAACCCTGGCAGAAGCGCCCCACCGCGCAGTTGCTGATGACCATGCACGAGCGCGACGGCGCGCCCTTCTTCGCCGACCCGCGGGAGGTGCTGCGCCAGGTGGTGGCCCGCTTCGAGGAGCTGGAGCTGACCGTCTGCGCCGCCTTCGAGCTGGAGTTCTACCTGATCGATCAGGAGAACGTGAACGGCCGGCCGCAGCCGCCGCGCTCGCCGATCTCCGGCAAGCGCCCGCAGTCGAGCCAGGTCTACCTGATCGACGACCTCGACGAGTACGTCGACTGCCTGCAGGACATCCTCGAGGGCGCCAAGGAGCAGGGCATCCCGGCCGACGCCATCGTCAAGGAGAATGCCCCGGCGCAGTTCGAGGTCAACATGCACCATGTCGCCGACGCGATCAGGGCCTGCGACTATGCCGTACTGCTCAAGCGGCTGATCAAGAACATCGCCTACGACCACGAGATGGACACCACCTTCATGGCCAAGCCCTACCCTGGCCAGGCCGGCAACGGACTGCATGTGCACATCTCGATCCTCGACAAGGACGGCAGGAACATCTTCGCCGGCGACGATCCCCGGCAGAGTGCCGCCCTGCGCCACGCGGTCGGCGGCGTACTGGAAACCATGCCGGCCTCGATGGCCTTCCTCTGCCCCAACGTCAATTCCTATCGCCGCTTCGGTGCCCAGTTCTACGTGCCCAATGCGCCCTGCTGGGGCCTGGACAACCGCACCGTGGCCCTGCGCGTGCCGACCGGCAGCGCGGATGCGGTGCGTATCGAGCAGCGCGTCGCCGGCGCCGATGCCAACCCCTATCTGGTGATGGCCGCACTGCTCGCCGGCGTACACCACGGGCTGACCGGCCAGATCGAGCCGGGCGAGCCGATCGCAGGCAACTCCTACGAGCAGGTCGAGCCCAGCCTGCCCAACAACCTGCGCGATGCCCTGCGCCGGCTGGACGAGGACGAGATTCTTTCCCGCTACATCAGCCCGGACTACATCGACGTCTTCGTCGCCTGCAAGGAGAGCGAGCTGGAGGAGTTCGAGCACTCGATCTCGGATCTGGAATACAACTGGTACCTGCACACGGTCTGAGCGGAGGGACGGCGGCCGAGCGACCGCGCCCCTTCGTCATTTGACCCCGGCATCATCCTCTGCCAGCTTGAGGGTTCACGCCCATCCGTTGCCATGAGGTCGTCATGTCCCGCATCGTCACCGTCGCCGCCACCCAGATGGCCTGCTCCTGGGATCGCGCCGCCAACATCGCCAATGCCGAACGGCTGGTGCGAGAGGCCGCGGCCAGGGGGGCGCAGGTCATCCTGCTCCAGGAGCTGTTCGAGACCCCCTATTTCTGCCAGAAGCCGAACCCGGACTACCTGCAGTTGGCCACCCCGGTCGAGGAAAACCCGGCCATCCGCCACTTCCAGAAAATCGCCGCCGAATTGTGTGTGGTGCTGCCGATCAGCTTCTATGAGCGGGCCGGGCGGGCGCGCTTCAACAGCATCGCCCTCCTCGACGCGGACGGGCGGATGCTCGGCCTCTACCGCAAGAGCCACATCCCGGACGGCCCCGGCTACCACGAGAAGTACTATTTCAACCCCGGCGACACCGGCTTCAAGGTCTGGCAGACCCGCTACGGCCGGATCGGCGTGGCCATCTGCTGGGACCAGTGGTTCCCGGAAAGCGCGCGCAGCATGGTCCTGAACGGCGCCGAGCTGCTGCTCTACCCCACCGCCATCGGCAGCGAACCCCACGACCCGAGCATCGTCTCGCGCGATCACTGGCAGCGCGTGCAGCAGGGCCACGCCGGCGCCAACCTGACCCCGCTGATCGCCAGCAACCGCATCGGCCGCGAGGTGCAGGAGGACTACCACATCGACTTCTATGGCTCGTCGTTCATCGCCGACCAGTTCGGCGCCAAGGTCGAGGAACTCGGCGAAACCGAGGAAGGCGTGCTGGTGCACAGCTTCGACCTCGACCGCCTGGAGCACATCCGCAGCGCCTGGGGGGTGTTCCGCGACCGCCGGCCCAACCTGTACGGCGCGATCAAGACCCTCGACGGCAGCCTGGAGTCCTGAGGATGGGTGAGCCGATGCGAACCCTGACCAGCACGCCGCGTGCCGACGGTTTCCGCATGCCCGCCGAGTGGGAAGCGCACAGCCAGACCTGGATGATCTGGCCGGAGCGCCCGGACAACTGGCGGCTCGGCGGCAAGCCGGCGCAGGCCGCCTTCGCCATGGTGGCCCGCGCCATCGCCCGCTTCGAGCCGGTGACTGTCGGCGTCTCCGCCGCCCAGTACGAGAACGCCTGCGCCCGCCTCGCCGGCGCCGACATCCGGGTGGTCGAGCTGGGCAGCGACGATGCCTGGGTGCGCGACACCGGACCGACCTTCGTGGTCGACGACGCCGACGAGGTGCGCGGCGTGGACTGGACCTTCAACGCCTGGGGCGGCTTCGCCGGCGGCCTGTACGCACCCTGGAACCGCGACGACCAGGTGGCGCGCAAGATCCTCGGCCTCGAACGCTGTGCCCGCTACCGCACCGAAGGCTTCGTGCTGGAGGGCGGCGCCATCCATGTCGATGGCGAAGGCACCCTGCTCACCACTGAGGAATGCCTGCTCAACCCGAACCGCAATCCGCACCTGTCGCGCGCGGAGATCGAGGCCGTGCTCGCCGAGCACCTGGCCATCGAGCGGGTGATCTGGCTGCCGCTGGGACTGTACAACGACGAGACCGACGGCCACGTCGACAACTTCTGCTGCTTCGTGCGCCCCGGCGAAGTGCTGCTTGCCTGGACCGACGATCCCCAGGACCCCAACCACCCGCGCTGCCGGGCGGCCCTGGAGTTGCTCGAACATGTCCGCGACGCCCGCGGCCGCACCCTGCGCGTGCACCGGATGCCGATTCCCGGCCCGCTGTACGCCAGCGAGGAGGAATGCGCCGGCGTCGATCTGGTCGCCGGCAGCCAGCCGCGCGATCCTTCGATCCGCCTGGCCGCCTCCTATGTGAATTTCCTGATCGTCAACCACGGCATCATCGCGCCGGCCTTCGACGACCCGCGCGACGCCGAGGCCGAGGCCCTCCTCCGGCAGCTGTTCCCCGGCCGCGAGGTGCTGATGCTGCCCGGCCGGGAGATTCTCCTCGGCGGCGGCAACATCCACTGCATCACCCAGCAGCAGCCGGCCGCACGACGGCGCTGAGCAGCCGCTCAGTGTCCATCGGCGCAGAACAGCCGGTAAAGCGTTTCGATCACCGCCAGGGCCTGCGGGCTGCTGATCCGGTAATGGATCTGCTTGCCGTCGCGGCGGGTTTCCACCAGCCCTTCGCGGCGCAGCACGCCAAGCTGTTGAGACAGGGTCGGCTGGCGGATGCCCAGCAGGGCCTCCAGCTCGCCGACGTTGCGTTCGCCGTGGGACAGCTGGCAGAGCAGCATGAGGCGATCCGGATTGGCCAGCACCTTGAGCAACTGCTCGGCCTGACCGGCAGATTCGCGCAGGCGCTGGATGTCGATGGCAGAAGTGGTTTCGGTCATGGGCAGGAAGCTCGGTTGCGCTGGGCATAAGCTATTTAGAGACAACAGCTTTTTCAACGCCCGGCGGCGCCGGGGACGAGCACGATGCGAGAATGCGGCGACTCCGGCCGCTCCCGCCCTGACGGATGGGAGCGTCGGGAGGAGGCGGCATGGCCGCCCCGGGGAGTTACATCAGCGGCAGGGTGTAGCTGACGATCAGACGATTTTCGTCGACGTCGCGGACGAAGTTGCTGCGCATGGTAGCGTTACGCCACTTCAGGCTCAGGTTCTTCAGCATGCCGCTCTGGAACACGTAGGCGATATCCGTATCACGTTCCCATTCCTTGCCGTCGGAGCCCGGGCCGCGGTCGACATGGTCGCCGGAAACGTAACGGGTCATGAAGGTCAGGCCCGGGATGCCGAGCGCCGCGAAGTCGTAGTCGTAGCGCAGCTGCCAGGAGCGCTCGTCGGCGTTGGCGAAATCGTTGACCTGGATGTAGTTGACCAGGAAGGGGTCGGTGCCGTTGATCTGCGCGAAACCGGTATCGCCCTGCATCTTCTGCAGGCCCAGGCCGAACTTGTGAGCGCCCATGGCGTAGGTGGTCAGCAGGCCGAAGGCATGGTTGTCGACATGGGCCTCACCATCGTCCGTGGAGCGGGCGTAGCGCAGGTCGGTCTTCAGCGAGTTCTTGCCGAGCGGCAGCACATGCACCAGGTTGAAGGCGTGCTGCTTGTAGAGGTCGTCCAGCTCGCCGTAGTAGTAGGTGGCGGTCAGAGCCTTGGTCACCTGGTAGGTGGCGCCGCCGTACATGAAGAAGTTCGCCTCGTTCTCGCCACCGGGCTTGATGGTGATGTTGCGCCGGTTGGCGCTGACCAGACCCATTTCCTCATTGTTGGTGGAGTTCCGGTAGTTGACCTGGTCCAGATAGCCGAAGTCCAGGGTCAATCCCTCGATCTCCTTGATCTGCAGGTTGCCACCCTGGAAGGTCTGCGGCAGCAGGCGGGTATCGTTGTAGACCAGTACCGGGTTCTTCGGCAGCAGGGTGCCGACCTTGAGCTCGCTCTTGGAGTAGCGGACCTTGCCGGTCACGCCCAGCTCGCTGTAGTCGTCCGGCGCCCGGTTGTTGTACCCGCCCGGCAGCAAGCCGGTTCCGGCCTCGCCCGGACTCGAATTCAGTTTCACGCCCACCAGACCGAGCACGTCGAGGCCGAAGCCGACCGGCCCTTCGGTGTAACCGGACTCGTACTTCAGGATGAATCCCTGTGCCCATTCATCCTGTTTGGACTGCTGATTGCGAGCAGCGCTGACCTCGTCGCGAAAATCCTTGTTCATGTAGAAGTTGCGCAGCTCCAGGCTGGCCTTGCTGTCCTTGAAAAACTCGGCAGCAGCCTGCTGGCTCACCGACAGGCCCAGAATACCGGCCGACACAGCCAGCGCCAGGGTGGCTTTTGTCATCTTGTTATTCTCCATTCTTATTTTCGAGTGGCACTGCAGCAGCATGGCCTGTGCTCCCCAGGACAGGTCATGTGCAGAGCCATTGAGCACCCTGCGACCGTCACGCAGGAGCCGCGCCAACGATAGCCGGGCCTGAAGATGGAGAATAGACAGGATATACGAAGCGGCTAGATACTTATTATTTATTGACTCTTGTCAGCCGAGCATGTATGGAAAATCCCTGCAGAAACATGCAGGAGAGGGCCCGCAGGCACAGGCTAGAGCCGGACGATGCGGTTCTTGCCCTGCCGCTTGGCCTGGTACATGGCCGCGTCGGCGCGCGCATAGAGCGCCCCCAGGTCGGCATCGTCGGCCTCCAGGCCGACCAGCCCCTGGCTGACGGTGATGCGGAAGGGCTCGCCGCCGGCCTCGAACAGCAGTTGCCCGATTCTCCGCTGCAGGCGCTCGGCGATCGGCAGGGCCTGCTCCGGACGGCAGTGGGGAAACAGTGCGGCAAACTCCTCGCCGCCGATGCGTCCGAACAGGTCGCCGCCGCGCAGCGTCGCGGCACAGCAGTCGGCCAGTCGCTGCAGCACCTGGTCGCCGACCTGATGACCACGGGTGTCGTTGATTCGCTTGAAGTCGTCGATGTCCAGCAGCAGAAAGGCCAGCGGCGTGCCGTACTGGCGTGCGAGCTGCAGTTCGCGCTGGGCGCACTCGAAGAAATGCCGGCGATTGCTGCTGCGGGTCAGCCCGTCGGTGCTGGCCAAGCGCTGCAGTTCGCCTTCCAGCTGCTTGCGCTCGGTGATGTCCTCGGCGAGGCCGACGATGATCCGCGCCTGTCCGTCCTCGTCCGGATCGCCGCAGTAGCATTTGTCGTTCAGCCAGCGCAGCTGGCCATCGCCGCGGATGATGCGGTACTCGCGCTGTTCGATGGCCCCCTTGTCGAGCACCTGGTCGAGGCTGCCCAGAACGTAGTCGCGGTCGCCCGGGTGCACGCACTCCAGCCAGCCGCTCAGGGCGTCGGGCAGCGACTTGGCCGGACGACCGAAGATCCGCTCGTAGGCCGGGCTGAGGTAGAGCATGCGCCGCGCCTGCCAGTCACAGGCCCAGAGCACTGCATTGACGCTGGCCAGCAAGTTGCCGAACAGCTGTTCGCGGGCCTTCAGGCGGCGCAACTCGGCCTGCGCCTGCCGCAGGGCCGATGCCTCTCCCCGTCCGGATGCCCGCCGCCTGCGGGTAATCGGTGCCCCCTTGAGGCTCATGCCATCCCACTCCCTCGACCTGAACGACAACCGCCGTCGCCCCACGGGCGACGGCTATCAGATCAGCGGCCGCCGACAAAGTTCGCGGCCTCTCAGGCAAGCGTCGCAGCGGGACGCAGCGAATAGGTCTTCAGGTGCTCGGCGAACTCGCGCAGGGACTGGATGCCACTGGCCTCGGCCTCGTGGATCCAGGTCCCGATCGCGGCGAGCAGCTCCTGACCGTTGGTGCTGGTCCGGCTCCAGATCTGCTGCAGCGCCAGGCGCTGCTCGTAGACCACCCGGAGCGTCTGGCTCTGCTTGAGGAGCGACTGGATGCGCACCTGCTGGCTTGCCTCGAGCAGGCTGGTCTCGCGCGCCAGCAGTCCCTTGGCCCTGTGGAACAGATGGCGCACCGACGCCTCGGCCAGGGCCTCCTCCATGCGCACCTGCGGGGCGATCACCCGGTTGCGGTAATGCGCCATGATCTGGAAGCGGTTGTTGAGGAGCGCCCTGGCGGTATCCATGTCCAGATGGCGCTTGCCTGCCACCCGGTGGGCGACCGGCGCGGTGCGCCTGACCTCGGCCAGCCCCAGCAGGACCAGCAGGCGAATCCAGGCCCAGCCCATGTCGAGCTCCCAGGCGCGGACCGAGAGCTTGGCCGAACCGGGATAGGTATGGTGGTTGTTGTGCAACTCCTCGCCACCGATCAGGATGCCCCAGGGCACCAGATTGGTGGCGGCGTCGCGGCATTCGAAATTGCGGTAGCCCACGGCATGGCCGAGCCCGTTGACCACGCCGGCGGCCCAGAACGGGATCCACATCATCTGCACGGCCCAGACGGTCAGGCCGAGCACGCCGAACAGCATCAGGTCGATCAGCAGCATGAGCGTCGCCCCGCCGTTGGGAAAGCGCGAGTAGACCTGCCGCTCGATCCAGTCGTCCGGACAGTTCTTGCCGTAGATGCGCAGCGTCTCGGCATTGCCCGCTTCCGCCTTGTACAGCTCGGCGCCCCGCCACAGGACGTTCGCCAGCCCCTTGTGCCGGGGGCTGTGCGGATCCTCCGGCGTCTCGCAGCGGGCATGGTGCTTGCGGTGGACGGCGGTCCACTCGCGGGTGTTCATGCCGGTGGTCAGCCACAGCCATAAACGAAAGAAGTGCTTCACAGCCGGATGTAGATCCAGCGCACGATGCGCCGAATAACGATGCAAATACACAGTGACGCTGACCACGGTCAAATGCGTGAGCAGCAAGGTCACTATGATGAGCTGCCAGGGCGGCAGATCGAGAAAACCGTCGTACCACATGCGTGTATGCCTCGGTAGTCGAACAGCGGCCCATATGAGCCTCGTTGTCAAGCGCACTCGGCTGGAAAACCCGCGCTTCTTTGGATAAGAAATGTTTCCACAGCACGATCATCCTATCCGGCAGTCATGGATCAGAGCCTTGCCGATGAAAAGGCGCCTCCCCCTGCTGCTCGCCTGCCTGGCCTACGTACTCCTCTCCCTCCTGTGGATCACCGCCAGCGACTGGCTGTTGATCTCCCTGCTCGAAGATAGCTCGGATCTGAACGCTTGGCAGACGCTCAGGGGCATCGTCTCCATTCTCTTCACCGCCCTGCTGTTCTACTTCATCGGCCGCCGCCAGCTCGCCGACCGCAGTGCCCATGCCGCCAGCCTGCGCCAGGCCTCCGCGGTGTTCGACAGCACCCTCGAAGGCGTGCTGGTCACCGATGCGAGCCAGCGGATCGTCTATGTCAACCGGGCCTTCACCCGGATCACCGGCTACGCCGAGGCCGAGGTGCTGGGGCGGATGCCCTCGCTCTTCAAGTCCGGTCGGCACGACGGGGAATTCTACCGGAAGATGTGGCACTCCCTGCGCCAGCGCGCCGAATGGAGCGGCGAGATCTGGAACCGCCGCAAGAGCGGCGAGCTGTATCCGCAGTGGCAGAGCATCCGCGCCATCCGCAACGAGGACGGTAGCATCAGCCACTATGTGGCGGTGTTCTCCGACCTGTCGATGATCAAGCGCTCCCAGGCCGAACTCGACTACCTGGCCCACTACGACCCGCTGACCGGCCTGCCGAACCGCCTGCTGTTCAAGGAGCGCATCCAGCACGCCCTGGAGCGGGCCCGCCTGGAGAAGGGTCAGGGCGCGGTCCTGCTGCTCGACCTCGATCACTTCAAGCACATCAACGAGAGTCTCGGCCACAAGCTCGGCGATCAGCTGCTCAAGAACATCAGTCAGCACCTGGTCTACCACGTGGTACGCCAGGGCATGACCTTCGCCCACCTGGGCGGCGACGAGTTCGGCCTGCTCTGCGAGAACTGCCCGCCGCAACAGGCCGCCACCCTGGCCACCACCCTCCTCGAGGCGCTGAACCAGCCCATCGACCTGGAGAACCACAAGCTGCTGATCGGCGCCAGCATCGGCATCAGCCTGTTCCCCGGCGACGCACAGAGCCTCGAGCAGGCAATGCGCAATGCCGACTCCGCCCTGCACAAGGCCAAGAGCGACGGACGCGCCACCTACGCCTTCTACAGCCAGGAGCTGACCACCTACGCCCGCCAGCGCGTCGAGCTGATCGCCGCCCTGCGCCATGCCCTCGAGCATGGCGAGCTGCGCGTCCACTACCAGCCGGTTCACGACCTGAGGAGCGGGCAGATGGTCAGCACCGAGGCGCTGGTGCGCTGGCAGCACCCCGAGCGCGGCCTGGTGCCGCCCGGCGAGTTCATCCCGGTCGCCGAGGAGAACGGCCTGATCGGCGCCATCGACCTCTGGGTGCTGGAACAGGCCTGCCGGCAGATGCGCAGCTGGCTGAAGGCCGGCCGCAGGCTCGAAGTCGTCGCAACGAACATCTCCACCCGCCTGTTCGGCCGCGGCCGGCTGGACCTGCAGGTCGCCGAGATTCTCGCCCGCACCGGCCTGGAGGCGCGTCATCTGGAGCTGGAGATCACCGAGAGCGCGGTGATGGACGACCCGGACAGCGCCCGCCGCCAGCTCCAGCGGCTGCGCGACCTGGGCGTGCGCCTGGCGATCGACGACTTCGGCACCGGCCATTCCTCGCTGCAGCGCCTGAAGAGCATGCCGGTGGACAAGCTGAAGATCGACCGCGGCTTCGTCGCCGGCCTGCCGTCCGACGGCAAGGACGTCGCCATCGCCCGCTCGGTGATCGTGCTCGCCCAGAGCCTGGGCCTGAGCGTGCTCGCCGAGGGCATCGAGCATCCCGAGCAGGCGGAATTCCTCGAGCGCAATCAGTGCCAGCTGGGCCAGGGCTATCTCTTCGGCCGGCCGCAGCCGGCGGAGGAGCTGTTCCGGACAGTGGCCGTGCAGCCGCAGAAGATCCTGGCCGACTGAGCCGGACGGCACGCGGGAACAAGGCTTCCTGGCGCCATCCCAGACACGTCTTCCCTCGCCTCAGCCACCCAGAGCATGGCGGCGCATGAAGCGCCGGTCCAGCCACTCCCGCCAGTAGCCGCAGAAGCGCCCGCCAGCGCTCCAGCCATGCCAGCCGAGCAGCGCCCCGCCATCGCCGGTGGCGAGCAGGAGCAGGCTCTGCCGCTGCGGCCGATAGTGGTGCAAGGCGCGGCCGGCCAGCACCGCGCGCAGGTTGTGACTGAGCACCGGCGCCTGGCGCAGGGCCTGGAAGGCGCTGCGCTGCACACCGGGCAGCGCGGCGCAGTCGCCGCTGGCGAAGATCTGCGGATGGGACAGGCTCTGCAGGGTCGCACCGACCTGCACAAAGCCATCCGCATCGCAGACCAGCCCGCTCTGCGCCAGCCAGGCGGGCGCCGCGGCGTCGCTGGCCAGCAGCAGGCGCGCGCCCTGCCAGACCGGTTCCCCGGCGCTGAGCAGGAGCTGCCCGTCGACCCTGCTGATCGGGCAGTACTCGCGCACCCACACGCCGTGCCGGCGCAGCGCGCCAAGGGCGCGCAGGCGCAGCCCCGCCGCGCTCCCCTCGAGCAGCGGCCCGGCGCAGAACAGCGACAGCCCCGGCACCTGTCCGGCCAGCGCCAGGGCCAGTTCGACCCCGGCCGGCCCGCCGCCGATGATCGCCACCGGCGTCGGCTCCTGCCGCCAGCGCTGCCAGCCCTCGAGGAAAGCGGCGAACGGCTTGACCGACAGCATCTCCATGCGCCCGTCCTGCTGCGGCGGTGCGAGCCGCCCGGCGCCGACGTTCAGCGACAGCCACTCGGCCCGCAGTAGCTGGCCATCGGCCAGTTGCAGCTCGCGGGTTTCGGCCTGCAGCCTGCGCACCTCGCCGATGATCAGCTCGACGCCCGCCGCCCGGCACAGCGGCTCCAATTCGATGCAGCAGTCCTGCGGCGCCTGGCGCCCGGCGAGCAGGCCCGGCAAGGCACCCGCATACCAGGCCTGCGGCACGGCATTGACCAATCCGAGACGCCCTTTCGGCCGGCGTCCCCGGGCCCAGCGCCGGAGCACGCCCAGATGGCTGTGTCCGGCCCCGATCAGCAGCAGATCGATAACTACCTCCCATCAACCCCATCGCCCATGACTCGCGGCGCCGCCCCGATGGCTGCGCCGCCGTGCGCTCAGATGCCGCCGAGGCAGAGATACTTGATCTCCAGATAATCCTCGATGCCGTACCTGGAGCCCTCGCGGCCCAGGCCCGAAGCCTTGACCCCGCCGAACGGCGCCACCTCGGTGGAAATCAGCCCGG
Organism: Azotobacter salinestris; assembly: GCF_009363155.1. NCBI lineage: Bacteria > Pseudomonadati > Pseudomonadota > Gammaproteobacteria > Pseudomonadales > Pseudomonadaceae > Azotobacter > Azotobacter salinestris. Next base: position 3,064,436 of record NZ_CP045302.1, on the reverse strand, counting down.
TGTTGACGCCGACGATGCCGTACTCCAGCGACTCGGCCACGCGGAATACCCGGGAGAGGTCGCGGGCGTAGAAATAGGCGGCCAGGCCGAACTCGGTGGCGTTGGCCAGGGCGATCGCCTCGGCGTCGTCCCTGAAGCGGAACAGCGGCGCCAGCGGCCCGAAGGTTTCCTCGCGGGCGACCCGCGCATCGGCCGGCACCTCGGCGAGGATGGTCGGCTCGAAGAAGGTGCCGCCGAGCGCATGGGGCCGGCCGCCGGCGATCACCCGGGCGCCGCGGGAGACCGCATCGGCGATGTGCTCCTGCACCTTGTCCACCGCCTTGTCGTCGATCAGCGGGCCGATGGTCACGCCCTCCTCCAGGCCGTTGCCGACCTTCAGGCGCGCCACCGCGGCCTTGAGCTTCGCGGCGAAAGCGTCGTAGATGCCGTCCTGCACGTACAGGCGGTTGGCACAGACGCAGGTCTGTCCGGCATTGCGGTATTTCGAGGCCAGCGCGCCCTCCACCGCTGCATCCAGATCGGCATCGTCGAAGACGATGAAGGGTGCGTTGCCGCCCAGCTCCAGGGAAACCTTCTTGATGTCCTTGGCGCACTGGGCCATCAGTTGGCGGCCGATCTCGGTGGAGCCGGTGAAGGACAGCTTGCGCACCGTAGGATTGGCGGTCAGCTCGCCGCCGATCTCGGCAGCGCTGCCGGTGACCACGTTCAGCACCCCGGCCGGGATGCCCGCGCGCTCGGCCAGCTCGGCCAGCGCCAGCGCCGAGAAGGGCGTCTGCGAAGCCGGCTTGAGCACCAGGGTGCAGCCGGCGGCCAGCGCCGGCCCGGCCTTGCGGGTGATCATCGCCGCGGGAAAGTTCCACGGGGTAATCGCCGCGCAGACACCGATCGGCTGCTTGATCACCAGGATGCGCTTGTCCGCCTGGTGGCCGGGAATGGTGTCGCCATACACACGCTTGGCCTCCTCGGCGAACCATTCGAGGAAGGAGGCGGCGTAGGCGATTTCTCCGCGCGCCTCGGCCAGCGGCTTGCCCTGCTCCAGGGTCATCAGCCGGGCCAGATCGTCCTGATGCTCGAGCAGCAGCTCGAACCAGCGGCGCAGCTTGCCCGCACGCTCCTTGGCGGTCAGCGCGCGCCAGGCCGGCAGCGCCCGCTCGGCGGCCTCGATGGCGCGGCGGGTCTCGGCCGTGCCCATCTTCGGCACGCTGCCGAGGCTCTCGTTGCTGGCCGGATTGTTCACCGCGAGGGTCTGCCCGCTGTCGGCATCCAGCCAGCTACCCTCGATGTAAGCCTGTTGGCGGAACAGCCGGGCATCGTTCAATTGCATTGCGATCCACTCCTTCGTAATCGGTGGGAGCGACGGGCCGCCGGTGCGGCAGCCCGTCGCGCTGCGCTTTCTGCACGCCTGCGCCAGCCCCCCGGCTTGCGCTCGTCGCAGTTTGGCGGGGAGTATAGCCCCGCGCGGACGGCTCCCGGCCGTCCGCCACTACCGGAAAACATCCCGGAACCAACAAGGAGATATCGTGAGGAAACTGATGATCGGCGGCCTCGGTGCCGCCCTGCTGCTGGCCGCCCTGGGTGTCCAGGCCCAGCTCAAGCCGGAGGACCAGATCAAGTACCGCCAGGCCGGCTACAACTTCATGGCCTGGAACATGGGCAGGATCAAGGCTCAGGTCGTGGACGGCAGCGTGCCCTACAACAAGGATCAGGTAGCCGCCGCCGCTAGCGCCATCGCCGCCATCGCCAATTCCGGCATGGGTTCCCTGTTCGCCCCCGGCACCGCCACGGACAAGATGGGCGACAAGACCAGGCTCAAGCCGGAGTTCTTCCAAAACCTCGACCAAGCCAACAAGCTGGCCCGCGACTTCACCGGCGCCGTCAACAAGCTGGCCAGCGAGACGGCCAGCGGCGACCAGGCGCGCATCAAGACCGCCTTCGGCGCGGTCGGCAAGACCTGCAAGGCCTGCCACGACCAGTTCCGCACGGACTGATCCGACCACCGGCCGGCGCCTGCCGGCCGGCCCCCACCTACCAGTCGAGCGTCGCCGGCACCTCCGGGGCGGGCGGCGGTGCCAGCCAGACGACCGCCGACTGCACGCCCCAGACCAATAGCAAGGCGCCGGCCAGCGCCACGGCCAGCGCCCAGGGCGCCCCGCCGCTGGCCTCGCGCTGCTCCGGATGGATCCGCGGGCTGCGCCCGCCGATCATCGCCCGCACCAGCGGCTGCCGACGCACCAGAGCGTAGAAGAGGATCGCCAGCAGATGCAGGCCGATCAGCCCCAGCAGCAGCCACCAGGCCTGCCGGTGCAGACCGGTCAGCCAGGCGCTGGTGTCGGCCTCCACCAACCGGTACAGCGGCCCCTGGAAGGCGATGTCGTCACTGGCCATCAGCCCGCTCAGGGTCTGGAAAGCCAGCAGGCCGAGCAGCGCCAGCACCGACAGGGCGCCCAGCGGATTGTGTCCGACCTCCCGCCAGCGCCCGCCCAGGTAGTCGCCCAGGCGCAGGGGCGCGGCGAGAATCCGCGACCAGCGCGCGTAGGTCGAGCCGAGCAGGCCCCAGAGCAGGCGGAACGCCAGCAGGCCGAGGATCAGCAGGCCCAGCCGGCCGTGCCAGACCATCAGATTGCCGCCCAGCCAGCCGCTGAGCATGGCGCCGCCGACGGCCAGCGCCAGCGACCAGTGAAACAGACGCAGCGGTGCGTCCCAGACCTTGATAGTGTCGGACATGTCCTGGATTCTCTTCCCTCGCGAACCGGCGCCCGGCCGATAGCCGGGGCCACGCCGCAGGGTAGCAGCGATCCGGCGGCCGGCAATCCCCCCAGCAAGGAGCTTCCCATGAGCGACACCGAACGCGTCACCCTGACCCTGCAGCAGCTGGAAGACTACCGCTGCAGCCTCGACTTCGGCGACGGCCAGCCGCCGCTGATCGTCGACGAACCGCCACCGCTGGGCAGCGGCCAGGGTCCGAGCCCGGTGCAGCTGCTGCTCTCCGCCGTAGCCAACTGCCTGACCGCCAGCCTGCTGTTCGCCCTGCGCAAGTTCAAGCAGGACGCCGAGCCCCTGCAATGCCAGGCCAGCGCCGAAATCGGCCGCAACGCGCAGAACCGCCTGCGCGTGCTGGGCATCGGCATCGAACTGCAGCTCGGCCGCCGCGCCGCGGAGCTGGAGCACCTGCCGCGCATCCTCGGGCAGTTCGAGGAGTTCTGCACGGTCGGCCGCAGCGTGGCCCAGGGCATCCCGGTCCGCCTGTGGGTCCGCGATGCCGAAGGCACACTGCTCAAGCAGCCGGAGGACTGAGGCGGACCGGGCTCAGGGCGTCTCGCCCGCTGTAGCGGACGCCTCGCGGTCGGCCCGCCCGCCCAGCCGCCAGCCGAGCAGTCCCCAGAGCGCGGCGCAGAATGCACCGACCAGCGCCGCCAGCCAGGCGCCCTGGCCGAGCAGGTCGAGCCCGCTCTTGACCCAGCCGCTGACGGCGTCGCCGCCGCGGTAGACCACGGTGTCGATGAAGTTCTTCGCCTTGTACTTGCTCTCGGCATCCAGCGGGGCGAACAGCATCTCCCGCCCCGGCCGCACGAAGGCGTACTCGCCGATGCGCCGGATGACCATCAGCGGCGCCAGCACGGCGAAGGTCGGCAGCAGCGCCAGGACAACGAAGCCCAGGCACATCAGCACCGGCACGCAGGCCAGCAGCACCCGCACGCCCAGGCGCTCGGCGATGCGCCCGGTGACGAACAGCTGCGACAGCAGCGCGCCGGCCTGCACCACGAAATCGAGCAGGCCGAACACGCGGATCTGCTCGCTGCGCTCGGGAAACAGCTCGGCGACCAGGCGCGCCTGCTCGAAATAGAGAAAGGTGCTGACCGTCGCCAGCAGGATCACGAAGGCGCCGACGCCCAGCAGGTAGGGCGAGCCGAGCACCCGGGTCAGGCCGCTGAACGGATTGCCCGGCACCGGCCGGCGCGGACTCTCCGACGGCTGCGCGCCGGGCCGGCCGGCGCCGCCGACGGCGCGCCAGTGCATCAGGTACTGCTTGAGCGCCAGTGCCGCCAGCAGCAGGCCGGCGGACAGCGCCAGCAGACCGGGCTGGCCGAGCGCCTCCACCAGCAGGGTGCTCAGCGCCGGCCCGGTGAGGCCGCCGACGCTGGCGCCGGCGGCGATGAAGGCGAACAGCCGCTTGGCCTGATGGCCGTCGAACACGTCGGCCATCAGGCTCCAGGCCACCGAGACGACGAACAGGTTGTACACCGACAGCCAGACATAGAAGGTCCGCGCCAGCCAGACGTTCTCCTCCGCGCCAACGAACAGCGCGGCGAACAGCAGCAGGTTGAGGCTGAAGAAGCCGTACACCCAGTCGATGAAGTGCGCCCGCGGCACCCTCGAATTCAGCCAGGCGAACAGCGGCACGGCGGCCAGCATGACCACGAAGGTGGCGCTGAACAGCCACTGCAGGTTCTCCACCCCGCCCATCACGCCCATCGATTCGCGGATCGGCCGCAGCATGAAATAGCCGGCGAACAGGCAGAAGAACAGCGCAAAGCCGGACAGCGCCGCGGCCAGCTCGCCGGGACCGGCGTTGATCAGAGCGGCGAGGCGCCGCAGTGGCGACAGGGTCGCTGACATACGCCGGCCCCGGCTCAGGAGAACAGCTCGACGATCTGCGCGCGCTGCCCGGCATCCGGCAGGCGGCCCTGGCCGGCGAGCAGGTTGTCGGCCATGTAGCGCGGCTTGTCGGTGGCCGGAATCACCGCGGTGACCGCCGGCTCGGCGAGGATGTACTTGAGCAGCAGCTGCGCCCAGGAGCTCGCGCCCAGCTCCTGCGCCAGCGGCGGCAGCGGCCGGCCCTTGACCCGGGCGAACAGCTCGCCGCGCATGAACGGCCGGTTGATCAGGGTGGCGATGCCGTGATCGGCGCAGAACGGCAGCAGGCGCTTCTCGGCGTTGCGCTCGCCGACCGAGTAGTTGAACTGCACGAAGTCGACCTTCTCCCGGCGCAGCACCGTCAGCAGGTCGTCGTGGGCCGAGTCCCGATAGTGGGTCACGCCGATGTAGCGCAGCCGCCCCTGCGCCTTCAGCTCGCGCAGCAGGGCCAGCTGGGTGGCGGTGTCCTGCAGGTTGTGCACCTGCATCAGATCGATGCGGTCGGTCTGCAGCGCCTTGAAGCTGGCCTCGATCTGCCGGCGGCCGGCCTCGCGCCCACTGGAAGACACCTTGCTGGCGAGGAACAGCCGGTCGCGCACGCCGAGGCGCCGAGCCAGCTCGCCGGTGACCCGCTCGGCGCGGCCGTAGCTCGGCGCGGTGTCGACCAGGCTGCCGCCGCCCTCGACCAGGGTGCGCAGCACCTCCAGCAGGGGCGCCAGGGACTCCTCGTCGAGCGCGACATCGTGGGTCCGCGAGGTCCCCAGGCCGATTGCCGGCAGCTCCTCGCCGCTAGAGGGAATGCGCCGGGCGAGCAGCGGCTCGGCAGCCAGAGCGCGCGAGCGCAGCAGCGGGCCCGTGGCCGCCAGGGCGGCGAGCAGGGCGGCACGTTGCAGGAACTGGCGACGGGTATGCATGGATCTTCCTCCTTGATGAGCCCGTGGTGCGGGCATGGCCTGCATTCGCCTCCGCACGGATGGCGACAGACCTCCTGAATTGGACGCGCATTATGGGCAGAACGATCGCACCCATTATTTCCATAATGGAGAGGAGCCCTGGCGATAGAAATAGAGAATCCCATGCTGAGCGACCTTTCCGATCTGCGCCTGTTCGAGCGCATCCTCGCTACCGGCAGCCTCTCGGCGGCAGCCCGGGAGGCCGGCCTGTCCCTGGCCTCGCCCGCCTGGAAGAGCGCACCGGCGTATGCCTGCTGCAACGCACCACGCGCCGCCTGGCGCCGACCGACGAGGGCCGGCGGTTCCACGAGCATTGCCGGCGCATCCTCGCCGAAATCGACGCGGCCGAGGCCTGGCTGCAGCAGCGCGGCCAGCGGGTCGAGGGGCTGCTGCGCATCAGCGCGCCCTTCGGCTTCGGCCGCCGCCATCTGGTGCCGCTGATCGCAACATTCCTTGACATCCTCCCCTCCCTCTCGCTAACGCTCGCCGCCCTAGGCGGAAAGGAAGGGGATTCCCACTACTGGACGGCCATGCCCGGCCGCGAGAATGTTCCTGGCCGCGTTCACGTCGCGGTCGTGCGTGACACCGCACACACTGCAGGTCCAGTCCCTCATTCCAAGTCCTGCGATACCTTTCGGCCGCGAATCGGGCAGAGCGCCGCAATTCGAACAGGCTTGGGTGGTGTAGCGCTCGTCGACCACCCTGAAGACGATGCCTGCGTGAGCGCACTTGTATTCCAGCAGCGTCTTCAACTGGCCCCAGCCGGCATCGAGCACCGACTTGGCCATTGGGGTCTTCGCGAATTTTGCGGACGACACATCGCCCACATGGATTTCGCCGTACCGGTTCACCAGTTGCCGGCTGAATTGGTGCAGGGCATCCTTGCGGCAGTTGGCGATCCTGGCGTGGATCGCCCGGGTACGGGCCTTCTTCCCGGCCCTCTGGGCGATGGCCAGCTTCGGCTCCAGGTCACGGTAGAAGCGGCCGTTCTCCAGTTTCGTGCCGTCGCTGCAGGTGGCCACGTCCTTGAGCCCCAGGTCGATGCCGACCGCCCCCTGCCCGAGCGACGGCTGCACCTCGACCTCGACGACGACATTGAAATACCAGCGGCCGCGTGCATCCTCGCTGAAGCTGCCCGAGCGGAACTTGTACTGGCCCAGGCCGTAGCTGTCCCAGACCTTGAAGCAGTGGCCATTGTGACAGACCTGCCCGCTTTTCCATTGAACGGCGCCCGACTTGAAGGGAATCCAGCCCAGCGAGCGACGGACACCCCCTGACTTGCGCCAGTTGAGGCGAGCCTTCCTGAACTGCTTGCGGCGCGTGGCGTACTCCCGCGACACCTCTTGCAGCGTCTGGGAATGGAGCCCCAGCTCTTTGCCGGAGCCCTGGGTGTAGCGGTCCATGTCGTAGGCGGACAGAAACAGACCGCGCTCCCGAATGGCTCGGCAGCTGAGTGCGTTCAGATAGTTCCAGACGCAGTTCACGCTGCGGGCCATCTGCCGGAGCAGCGGCGCGTGCTTGTCTCGAATACGAACCTTCAGGGTCTTGGCCTGCCTCATACTGTTTATATATACAAGACATGCCTGGAGGGCAAGCCACGGAGGGAGCGCTGCGCGCTGCGCGCTATTCATCCCCGCACTAGAAGCAGGGGGCTTTCCGCGCATTCCCGGTAACCGATACCCGGACCTGCGGGTGCGCCTGGAGCTCGACGACAACCTGGTGGATCTGGTGCAGGAAGGCGTGGACCTGGCCATCCGTTACAACCAGCCGCAATCGGTCGCGAACTGGCGCCCAATCACCGGCTGCTCTGCGCCGCCCCCGACTACCTCGACTGGCACGGCCGCCCGCAGCATCCGGAAGACCTGCAGCAGCACGCCTGCATCCTGATCGGCCGGCACGAACAGGCGGAATGGCCGTTCCCCCACAGCGGCCTGCGCCTGAACATCCAGGGCACTCTGCTGTGCAACGATGGGGAAACCGCTCATGCCATGGCGCTGCAAGGCGCCGGCATCGTGCTGAAATCGCTCTGGGACGTCGCCGCCGACCTCAAGGCCGGCCGCCTGCAGCAGGTATTGCCGCCCCCTCCGCCCCTGCCCCGCTGCACGCCGTCTATCCCCACACCCGTCACCTGGCGCCGCAGGTGCGGCGCTTCCTCGACTTCATCGCCGAACGTCTGGAGCGCACCTGGCGGGAGGAAATTGCCGAGGGGGCGATGCGGGCATGAACGAAGCTTCGCCGCTCTGCGTGGTGAAACGGCGAGGAAACAACTTCGATTGAAACTTCCACCCGATATGTATGCGCCGCGAAGTTATCCGAGCCGGGTGGATTGGTCTCTTATCGACGGGGGATCCGGCCACTTTTTGCGGAAGAAGAAAACCCGCAAGAGCAATAAAAAGACTCGTTGCGCAGGCAACCATGCTCAGGTACAGCAATTGCCCCACCAGGCGCTGGTCAGCTCGGCAAGTTCCAGAGTGGAGCTGGCTTCGATGATCTCGATGCCCGTTGCGCGGATACGCTCCAGTTGTTCGCGGGTGGTATCCAGCAGTCTTCCGTATTCCTTGGTCGTCAATCCACTTTCCCTGTCGGGCACCAGAATCGATATTACCGCCTGATCGCGCTGCGTATTGCTGCGCATGAGATTCAGATCCGCCGAAGCCTGGAGCAGACTGTTCTTGACTACCAAAGGGTTCTTGTACCAACCAGAAACGATACTGCCCGAAGCCGTATCGCTCATCAGCGGTATATCCATTTCAAAGCGGTGACCGCTGCCGAGCCTCAGCTCATAACGCGCCGGCCGAATGATTCGCGAAGCCTGAGCCTGCATCCGCTTTTGCATGAAGTTGAAGATGCTGTTGCGCAGCTTCAGGGTGGATTGATAACGGAATGCAACTTCCCGGGTACCGCGCCTCGGTCTGCCCAGGGTCACGACATCGGCGAAGAACTCGTCCAGCACCTCCCTGGCGCTGAATCCCGAGGCGTACAGGGGCACGCCGAGGCGAATGGTGCTGCCCAGCTCGTCCGGCAGTTCCGGACCATGGAGGAGAATGGCGACCTCGATCTCGTGGAGCGTGCGAAACAGCTCGTCGACATCGATGCGGCCGTCGAAGAGACATTTCAAGCGGTCGAAGTTGTCGAGCATGCGTACTTCGACCTGCTCGTCATGGACGAACAACACGCCGACATTGAAAAACTCGCCGGCATCTTCATCCAGACACAGGCTGATAGTGCGCCATCGACCCGTGACCAACTGCGGCTTCGGTTGTTGCTCGATCAAGCGCGTGCGAAGTCGTGCGGTGGAGCTCATGGAATGAAGTCTGCAGCCTCGGTGTATTGTTCCTGCTCGAGGCGCTCCGCCAGGAGCCGGAGGATAACCTCGATTTCCGTGTGCTCGAAGAACTCCGACAATACTATCCGGGCAGCTTCCGCTCCAGTCTCCCTGAAGCTGACAGCAAAAATATTATAGGCCAATGCACGGGCGCTTTTGTTGGGCAGCGCTTCACTCCAATCGGGAATGAAATCGTCTATCAACTTTTGCAGTCTGTTTTCCCAGGGCCAGGGCGCCATTCCAATCCGGCCGGGTTCCCAGTTGGGATAATGAAACAATCTGCCGTGGTCGATGAGAAAAAGCGATTTGCAAGGAGATTCGAGCAGATTACCGATGTTCCTGTCGCTGTTCAGCAGCCACTGGTCCAGCACTATTATGCTGGAGGACTCCGGGTTATCGGCCAACTGCCGGGCCAGGCGGCGACCGCGAAGTTTCTGCAGCCAGGGATGCCGCACGTCGTCCAGATGCAGCTGACGCAGGCTGGGATATTTCATGTCCTTGCTGAACCAGCAGAAATAGTCGCTCTGCGCCCTGCCGCCGCAGGCTTCGCGCAGGGCCGGATGCAGCTCCTTCGGGATCTGCCGGGGCTCCAGCAGGATGATGCCCGCGACGTCAGGCACTTTCAGGCCGACCGATCTGGCAAGCACATAGCCCAGGGCCTCGCTCACAATCTCCTGATTCGCGACCTCCCTGCCGCTCACCGGGCACCGGATGCGGTCAGGCAGGGGTTTGACGTAGCAGTGCAGGGAAGCACCGTCGACTCTGATCTTGGCTCGAAAAATGGGGCTGGCCCCACGATTCCTGGGCGGGCCGAGCTGGCCGGCGAAAGCGTCGCTACCGAGCAGTGGGATCATTTCTCCTGAGCTTGTTCCTCAAGCGCTGATGACTCTCCGAATTGTCCGGGGAGACCGCCCGCCCGGACGCGCTTTCGAGGCGCGTGGCGATCTGATCCAGCAGCGCCAGATCGTCCTCGCTCAGCCGGCCCTCGGCCGCGGCGCTAGCGATCCGCTCCAGAAACAGCCGCGAGCGGGGCGAGGCGATGGCGTCTAGGGAAAGGCTCGGCACGTGCTCGGCAAGGAGGGTGCCGCCGCCTTCGGCCGGGGCCCGGTGGGGAGGTTCCCCGTCGCCCGCCAGCAGCCAGTCGATCGTGGTATCGAAGGTCTCGGCAATGGCGATCAGGTTCTCGTTCCTGATGCTTCCGGTATTCCCCGAAAACCATTGCCGCACGGCTTCGTAGCTGATGCCGCAGGCATCGGCGATCGCCCGTCTTATCCCGCGCGCGCCGACCCTTGGCCTTCTCGCCAGAATCAACCGCGTCATTCGATCCGTGATGTTCATGGCGGCAATATACAAGGGGACTTGCAAAGCATGCTTGCCCATATAAAACAAGCATGCTTGAATTTTTTTCTAGACCAAGCGAAGGGAGCCCGCCATGAGGCAGCAGCGAGCCATGGACAGTCACCCCAGCCAGGGGCCCCGGCAGGCCCCTGCCGGCGTCGCCCTCGCCCCGCACGCCGGCATTACCGCGAACAGGGGACAACCCGCTGGCAATCGCGGATCGCCGTAGCCCCCACGGCGCCCTGCCTGCACCCCGCGTTCGGCCGCCTTCAGAAAACAAGCCTTTTTTCGCCTGAAACCCTGGAAATCATCCTATCCGAGGGGGAATGCCCGTGATCTACCGAGACGCACTGAGCGCTGTCATCCGCTGTCTGGCGGAGGACTGTATCGATACGGCGAGCAAGCAGGCCTGGCAGCGGCTGAGCCGGGATGCCAGTCCGGGCCCGCGCCCGGGGCCCCGCTCGACGGCGCAGGAAAGGCTCGCCCTGGACTGCCTGGTGCATGCCCGTCTGCACCGCGAACTGCCACCACGCCTCTGGCATGTGCTGGTGGCCAGATACAGCACGCACAATGCGCGCAAGGTGGAGGCCATCGGCCGGCTCGTGCCGCAGCTCAGGTCACCGGCGCCACAGCTGTTCCGCTACAAGGCCGTGACCACCTGGGCGATCCCCCAGCAGAAGGGACGCAGCGGCAGGCGCTCGACCGACATGCTCGTGCTGCCCGCGGAGTTCTACGACATGAACACCTGGGATCCGGAGGGCAGGCCGGAGCAGACCCGCCGACGCTGGCGCGCCGGCATCCGCAAGGAACTGGAGGCCATGGTGGACGCGGCGCTGGTCCAGGTGCAGGCGATCCTGCAGGACGAAGGCCTGCTGATCGACGAGGCGACTTGACGGTCGTGAGCGCCTGAGCAATTCTTTTTTCATCGTCCAACAGTAACGCCCTTGCGAAAGTCCCCCGAGCCCGGCCCGAAGCGATTCGGCCGGGCTTTTCGTTTTCCGGCCCGGGGAAAGCCCCGGATACGCCAGCCCGACAGCCGCACCGATACGGACATCCCCTGGCGCTTCCCGGCCCGGTCCGTTGCGCATTGCGCCTTGAGGTCTGCGTCGGCATGCCCGGCGGCGATCGACACACCGAAACTCCAGCAGCCCGCCCAGTGCGGGCTTTTTCATGCCCGCACCCCGCCACCGGAGGCATCGCATGGCCGCTCCAGACCATAAGCGCCGGGCCACAGGTTCCGACTATGGCAGCTTCGGCTGCCTCGGACGTCCGGAGCAGCGCCTGCACGACCGTGCCCTCGACGGGAAGCCACCGCGATTCGCACAGGCCGACTCCCGCCCGCCCATTCGGGCCGGCCCGTTCGGACACTGCCCGCCGGGCAGCCATTCGCCCGGTGCCCGGCGCGGCCTCGGCGCCCCCATCCGGCGCCAGCCTTCCAACTTCGCCATCCCGCCGAAGACCCGCTGCGCGGCGCGTCCCGTCGCCTAGCGGGCCATGGCGTTGCTTTGCCGCAGCACCCACCAAGAGGAACAGTAAATGATCGATCTCAGCTACTGGAATCTCACCACCCCGGAAGTCACCGCCGCCGGAGGGGCCATTACCTACTGGCCCGAATTCCCGACCTGCGACTATTTCTCCATCCTCGAAAGCGGCGACCTTGCCCTCTGGGCGCCGACCAAAGGCGCCACGACTACAAACTCCGAACGCACCCGCACGGAGTTCCGCGAGATCGTCCCCGGCACCACGACCCTGAAGAACTGGCAACTCGGCGAATACGTGTCCCAGTACCTGCGCGTGGCCATGACCATGCGCCAGGTCACCCCGAACGGCAAGGTGGTCATCGGGCAGATCCATGTGAAGGACATCAGCCGGCCGATGCTGAAGATCCTCTGGGACAACGGCTCCATCCGCGCCAAGGTGCGCCAGCACTGCAACCAGACGAGCGATCCGGATTTCGTCCTGCTGGAAGGCATTCCCCTCGACGAGCGCATCAGCTTTTCCGTCGGGGTGAGCCAGGGCGGGGTGGTTTCGATCAATCTCGCCCACGGCGCGCGCCGAGGCGAGTGCCGCTTCAACATGCTGCCGTCCTACGTGGGACGCCTGCTCTACTTCAAGGCCGGGCTCTACAACCAGGAAGACGCCACCGACCTGACTCCGCCGGACGCCGGGTCGCGGGCGATCATCCACAAGCTCGAAACGGAACGCACCTGACTGCCGGGTCTCCGGCAACCGCACCACGACGGGGCCGTATCGGCTAACGCCGCCTTTCAAGCGCATGCCGCTGCCGGAAATCCGCTCCGCCCCGGGCCCGCCTCGTGCGGGCCTTTTCATTTCCCCCTCCCGAACGTGGCGGCGTCGGCCATGCCACGGCCGCCCCCGCCACGCTCGACCACCCGCATACCCGGAATCCCGGGCCGGCAACCCGGCCCGCCGCACGCGCCCCGACGGGGCGCGGCACAAGGGGCACCGCCAGTTCCAGTACGCCCCGTACTGGCTGGAGCTGCGCGGCAGACGACTCCGAGCCCATCGGAGCGCTGCCGGTTGATCAACAGAGGAGAAACGAGCAATGGCTACCATCGATCTGACCCGCGTGAATCTGACCACCCCCGAGGCCATCACGGACGGCTCGGCCAAGACCTACTGGCCCGGCGAATTCCCCGAGAACGAGTTCTTCAAGACGCTGCCGAGCGGCGAGCTGGAGCTGTGGGCACCGACCAAAGGGGCGAGCACCGAGAGCACCGACAGGACCCGCACCGAATTCCGGGAAATCGTTCCCGGCACCCGCACGCTGCGCAATTTCACCCTGGCCTCCAAACCGAACCACTACCTGCGCTCGGCGCTGACCATGAAGTCCCTGCCGAGTACCGGCAAGACCGTCATCGGCCAGATCCACGTGGTCAACAACGACCGGCCGCCGCTGAAGCTGTTCTTCGACAACGGCAAGATCCGGGTCGGCTTTCGCAAGACCTACAATCAGGTGGACCCGGTGAACTACGTGATCCTGCAGAGCGTCCCGCTGAATTCCAGCTTCTCGTACAGCATCTTCGCCTCCTCGACCCGCGCGGTGAAGGTGAGCGTGCAGCATGGGGACCGTGCCGGCTCGATCGATCTCAGCTTCGACAGCACCTGGGACAGCAAGAACCTCTACTTCAAGGCCGGGGTGTACAACCAGGAGGATCCGGTCGCTACCACGCTGCTGACCGAGGGCAGCCGGGCCATCTGGCACAGCATGGAGCTGCTGCATTACTGAGCGTCGCAGATAGATGAAGAGCCCGCCCCGCGCGGGCTTTCCATTGGCGCACGCCGGCCGCTTGCGGCCGGCGATCCCGGCTACTCCCCCTGGTCGTCCGGCCGGCTCGCCAGCACGCCGGATAACCAGGCCGCACAGCCCTCCCCAAGGTATCCCCTCATTCGACACGCTCGAAGCCTTGCCTTGGCGCGAGCGCTTCCGGAGGCTCCCATGCACCTATCCGAAGTCCGTCAACAGGCCATCGCCCCGGCCCTGGCCCTGCTGCCCGCCCGCATGACCAGCCCGGCGGCCGAAGTCATGCTCCTGGCCATCGGCCTGCAGGAGTCCGCGTTCCGCTACCGTCACCAGATCGGCGGCCCCGCCCATGGCTACTGGATGTTCGAGCCGGCCGGCGTGCGCGGCGTCCTGCGCCATGCCGCGAGCCACGCCCACGCCCTGCAGGTCTGCAATGCCCGTGGCGTTCAACCGGCAGGGGCGGCTGTGCATGCCGCCCTCGAGGGCGACGACACCCTCGCCGCCGCGTTCGCCCGCCTGCTGCTGTGGACCGACCCGGCGCCGCTGCCGGCCGTCGACGCGGTCGGCGCCGCCTGGGACCTGTATCTGAGGACCTGGCGCCCGGGAAAACCCCACAAAAGCAGTTGGGGCCCGCTTTACGCACGGGCGCTGGAAGCCGTACGCGAGGTGAGCCCATGAGCCTGCTCTCCACCGCCGGCGCCCTGCTGCCGACCGTCAGCCATCTGCTCGACCGGGTGATTCCCGATCCCGAGGCCAAGGCCAGGGCGCAGCTCGAGCTGCTCAGGCTCCAGCAGGACGACGCTTTCAAGGAGCTGGACACGGCCCTGCAGACGAACCTTGCGCAGGCGAAGATCAACGAGGTCGAAGCCGCCAGCCAGTCCGGATTCCAGGCCGGCTGGCGACCGCTGGCGGGCTACGTGTGCGTGGCGGGCCTCGCCTACGAGTTCCTGATCAGGCCGCTGCTGCCCTGGCTGCTGACCGTGGCCGGCGTCACCAATGCGCCGCCGCTGCCCTCGCTCGACGATGTGCTGTTCGAGCTGATCTTCGGGATGCTCGGGCTCGGCACCCTGCGCACGGTCGAGCGCTGGAAGCGGGTCAGCGCGATCGCCCCCCGGTGACCGGCACGCCGGCGACCGACTGCCTTCACCCCCGCAGTGGCGCCAGCGCCGCCCTCTGCCGACGCCGGCCCCATCAGCGCGGAAGCGGCGCGTCCACAACGGACGATGCCGTCCTTTCCGCACCCTCCCGCCACTTCTCCGGCCCTGTCGCCCATGAATCAATTTCTCGAAATCGCCAAACAGTACAAGGAAATCATCCTGCTGATCGCCAGCCTGACCGGGGGCCTCTTTTTCGTCCGCGACTATTTCGCCACGAAACAGGAAGTCGAGGTGCTGAAGTGTCAGGCGGAAAACGGCATCGCCCTCGTGGAGAGCCGGATCAATGTGGAACTCACCACAAAGAAGATCATCGCCCTGCAGAAGGAAATCGAAGACCTGAAAGAACGCGTGAAAAACAGGACGGGACAGACCAGAGCGGACAGCACGTCCCTTTCCCTCGAGATCAACCGGCTCAAAAGCGAGCTGGGCAATGAATACGAAACACAACGGCGCGCCGCCGAAAACCTGAAACCGGGCGTATGCGAGAGGGCCGTAAAGAAATGAACAAGCAGCCATTCCTGCCGGTCTTGGCCGCATTGCTGGCAGGCCCGGTCCTTGCGGCGAGCGCCGTCGAACTCGACCTGGGTTATTTCGACCTTGCCTCCTGCAGGGAAGTCGGCTGGAAAAGCGACGGGCCGTTCGGCCCCACCTCGCCGACCTTCCACTACGGGACCCAGAAGATCGTTGTCCAGGCGATAGTCGAAGGTCCCAACATAAACCTGGAGTCGCACCTGTCCACGGTTCGGGAATGCTCGAAACTCGTCAGCACGAGAATCGGCATGTCCTTGCTGGCATGGCCGGCCAGAAGCAACGAACTGTTCCGAACCTCCCTGCTGAGATGCCTCGACGAGCGGAACTACCCGGACGAGATCTTCGCCGTGGCGCTCAAGACGAAAAGCCTCTGCACGTGGTGATGGCGCTTTCGGCGACGCCCCTCTACGCCGCCCTGCCCCGCTTCGCTGCACACCTCCCCCCACATCGACAGCCTGCGCTGCGGCATCCAGCCGGCGGGCCGGTCCCTGTACGGCAGCGAGAAATGCGGCCGGGTCGGCACCTGTGTACCGGCCTCTCTGCCACCCGGCACGGGCGCAGCGGCGAAGCGCCCGTACCGTGCCGCCAACTGTACAAACATACAGATAACAGCAGGCTGATCCGAAAGGATTTTTCGTATCGGCCCGCTGCGCTGGCGCCGCTTCGTCCATTCGTCCAATGCGCGTTTACAAGCGATAGGTTAGGGCCCTAACGTTAGCCATCGAAGAGTCGATTCCATATTGAAGACAGGGACAATCAACCAGGGATGCCACCGCCTTGAGTCGACGCGCGAAGCGCGTCCAGTATGCGAGGGTAGAAGTTATGCAACTGCCGAGCATGACCCGGAGCACCGTCCGGGAGTTTGACGGCAAAAGCTATGTCGTCCTGCGGAGCATCAGCGGCGAGCTGCTCCAGGTGTACTCGGTGCTGCCGGCACACGGCCACCGCCGCGCCCAGTTGAAGAAGCTGCACCACTTCCCGAAGGAGGTGGTCGAGCGATGAACACCTTCCCCTCGCCTCCCGTCCCATCCCCCGCCCGCAAGGCCCGACCGGGGCCCGACCGCCGGCATTAGCGCCGCGCAGCCGTCCGCTCCCGTTCATCCGCGTCTCTGCCGCCCGCCTCTCGCACGACGGAGCGGACAGAAGACACAACCACAGCCCAGCAGCAGGCCTGCCCCAGAGCGCTGGCCAGACTCGTCAACGAGGAGAAGAAACGTCATGAGCAACATAGTCGACATGGAACGCGCGCGCAGGAAACGGCGTATCAGGGACTGCATCGCGTACATGGATCGGCTGTGCATAGAGCTGCTGGAAAACCCGGCGACCAACCCCGGCGTGCGGCAGCTGGCGCAGGACATGTTCCGCAAGCGCTTCGGCTTCGATTATTTCGAGTGCGTATAGGCGCCCGCTCCCCGGCCTTCTCCCGCAGACGGGAAAGGGCATGCCGCGGCGGAGTCGTCCACGTCTCCGCCTGAGCGCTGGCGCAAAGAGGGATCGTGAACGGCCGCCCCGCGCCGGTTCGCGATCTCGCCGCCCCCGCGACAGCCCGCCCCTCCCGCCCCCGCAATGCCCCAGCCAGACAAGGCACCTCGCGGCGATCTGCCCTGGCGGACTTCGCCTGTCCTCCTGCCTGAAGAAAAGCGGCCAGAATGAAATCTAGTGTCCACAAGGGACTGGAACATTCGGCCACCCGGCTCGGTGCATCAGGGGTCGCGGGCCGATACCCGGGAGAGACTGCAATGAATGAAGCCCCGTTCGACTCCACCACGGCCCTGGCGCTGTTCCTCGTGGCAGCTCTGCTGGCCCTGGCCCTCTACAACTTCTACCGGACCCGCCAGGCCGAGCGCGAACACCCGCCGAGCGGGCAGTTCATCACGGTGGACGGGGTGCGCCTGCACTACCTCGACCGCGGCCAGGGCTCGCCGGTCGTGCTGCTGCACGGCAATGCGGTGACCGCCGAGGACTACGTGCTGAGCGGGGTGTTCGAGCGGGCCGCCAAGGTGCACCGGGTCCTGGCCTTCGACCGTCCCGGCTACGGCTACAGCGACCGGCCGTTCGGCAGCCTGTGGACCCCAGCCCGGCAGGCCGAGCTGCTGCACCGGGCGCTTGTGCAGCTCGGCGTCGAGCGCCCGGTGATCGTCGGGCATTCCTGGGGGACGCTCGTTGCGCTGAAGATGGCCCTGAACCATCCGGACGCCGTGGCCGGCCTGGTGCTGCTCGGCGGCTACTACGCGGCGACCGCCCGCCTCGACGTGCTGGCCGCGGCTCCGCCGGCGATTCCCCTGCTCGGCGACGCCCTGCGCCATACCCTGACACCGCTGCTGAACGGCCCCCTGCTGCCGCTGAACTTCAAGGTGATGTTCGCCCCGCTTCCGGTTCCGGAGCGCTTCCAGCGCGAATTTCCCCACCAGTTCCCCCTCCGGCCGCTGCAGATCCGCGCCGAGTCCCAGGATGCCGTGACCCTGATCCCGGCCGTGATGAAGATGCGCGAGCGCTACTGCGAACTGCGCTTGCCGATCGTGATCATGGCCGGCACCCGGGATCTGGTGGTCAGGCACGACCGGCACGCCGAGTGGCTCCACGAACAGCTGCCGGGCAGCCATCTGCAGCTGATCCCCGATGCCGGGCACATGGTGCACTACGCCGCGCCGGGCCAGGTGGTCGCGGCCATCGAGCGCGTCGTGGCCGAAGCGCTCCCCCGGCAGGCGGAGCCCGCCGGGGACGACCGGCCCGGCGCGGCGTCCTTCCGCGAAGACGCGCAGCGCCGGGCCTGAGATCTTCCGGCAGCCTGGCTAGAGCGGCTTCGGCGCCAGCCGCTCCTTCGCCGGACCGTGGATCACCTCGCCGCCGGCCTCGAAGATCGAGCCGTGGCAGGGGCAGTCCCAGGTGCGGTCGGCATTGTTCCAGGTGAGGGTGCAGCCCTTGTGCGTGCAGGCGGCGGAAAGGCCGTGCAGGGTGCCGCTGTCGTCGCGCCAGACGGCGATCTTCTCCTCGCCGCGACTGATGATGCCGCCCTGGCCGGGGGCGATGGCCTCCAGGCCCTCGACAGCGGACTGGGTGTCGCCGCTCTGGTGGAAATGCTCCGGCACCGGGCGCGCCGGATCGTAGAGCCGGCCCCAGGGCGGAGTGCCGGTGGCGATCTGCCTGGCGATCGCCAGGCCCGCCGCCGTGCCGTTGCTGATGCCCCAGGCGTTGAAGCCGGTCGCCACGTACAGGCCGGGCGCCCTGTCCGGCGCCGGCTGGCCGACGTAGGGCATGCGATCCGGGGTGTCGTAATCCTCGTTGCACCAGCGCCAGGCGACCTCGCCGACCGGCAGGTTACGCCGGGCCCACTGCTCCAGATCGACGAAGCGCCGAGCGATGTCGCCGTCCTGCCCGGTGTTGAAGCGCGGCCCCAGGACGAGCAGCAGCGGACCGGTGGCGTCGCGGCCGGTGCGCAGGGAGTGGGTCGGCACGTCGGCGTCGATGAACATGCCGTCGATCGGCGCCGGGCCGCCGGTCCTGAACGCCATCGCCACGTGGCAGCGCGGCTGGGTGCGGTTGGCGTAGCCGAGCGGTGTGTACACCGTCATGTTGGTGGCGATCACCACCGCCTCGGCATTGACCTCCCCCGCCTCGGTGCCGATGCGCCAGCGCCCGTTCTGCTCGAAGCGCACGGCCCGGCTGTGCTCGTGAATCCGCCCGCCGCGCGCCTGCACGGCGGCCGCCAGGCCGAGCAGATAGCGGGCCGGGTTGAACTGCGCCTGGTCGGGGAACTCCAGCGCCGCCCGGGTGGGAAAGGGCAAGGGCGCGCGGTCGAGCACCCGCGCCTCGAAGCCCAGGCTGCGGGCCGCCTCGGCCTCGGCCTCGATGGCCTCCTTGCGGCCGGCGGTGCAGGCGTAGACATAGGCCGACTTGCGCTCGTAGTCGCAGGCGATGCCCAGGGTCTCGACGCGCGTGCGGATGCGCGCGACCGCCTCGCGGTTGGCCTCGGCGTAGGCCCGCGCCAGATCGAAACCGGCGTGGTCGATCAGCTGCCGGTAGATCAGCGCGTGCTGGGTGGTGACCTTCGCCGTCGAGCGGCCGGTCACCTGGCGGCCGACCCGGCGCGCCTCGAGCACGACGACCGACTTGCCCGCCTCGCACAGCTCCAGCGCCGCGGTCAGGCCGACAATGCCGGCGCCGACGATCACCACGTCGCAGCGGACCGTGCCGCTCAGGGCCGGGTAGTTCGTCTCGGGGGCATTCGCCATCCAGCAGCAATCGGGTGTTCCAGCCAGTTGAGCCATCGGGGCCTCCAGTCTGCGTCTGTCGGCAGGACCGGACGCCTGCCTCCCGCAAGGTAGAGTCGTGCCGGACGGCCGGGGTTCAGCGGAGCTTCCCACGGGTGCGCGAACGGATCGAAGGCGGCACGCCAGTCGAGCCACTCCGAAGGCCCCATCGGCTTCGGCCCTCGCCGGTCCGGCATCACCCGGCATTTTCAGCATCCCGTCGAACTCGACTCGACATTAACTGCTCGGATCTTTATCCACTGTCCACGCGCACCCCTGGTTCGCGCCTGGTTTCCCAGAGGATGTCGCCCTTGCCGAGGCCCTTCCCCCTCATCCGGCGCCCCGTCCGTCGGAAAGAACTCCTCGAATCCAGCCCTGACTTCACTGTGACCCAAGCTGAACTACCATCCATATAGATGGCGAGGGGATGGTGATGAGCATTCACGAATTTCGACCGAAAGCCGGAGAAACCACCGAAAAGATCACGATCAACCTGGGGGTCGTCGACCTGGGACAGATCGACCTGCTGGTTCAGGAAGGCTTCTATTCGAATCGAACCGATTTCATTCGCACGGCGATTCGAAATCAGTTGGCGACTCATGCCGAAGTGATTCGTGAAACGGTCGCCCGCAAGACCTTCGTCCTCGGCCTGCAGCACTACACCCGCCGCGACCTGGAGGCCGTGCAGGCAGCCGGACAACGGCTCCAGATCCAGGTCCTGGGACTTGCCAGCATTGCAACGGATGTGCCTCCCGAACTCGCGCTGGCGACGATCGATTCGATCGTCGTGCTCGGCGCGCTCCATGCCAGCGCCGCGGTGAAGGCCGCGCTGGCAGGCAGAATCAGGTGACCGCAAGAGCGGCCCCGAGGAGACTCAACGCAATGAACGTACAACGCAATTCCGACCTGTTTGAAGCCACACGGCTGACGCGCTCCGGCCAGCTCCGCGAAGCAACGGCGCTCATTCAACGTGCGCTGGGAGGGCACTCGGCGCCACAGCCCAGCGCCAATCCTTCTGCGAAGAACAGCGCAGGGGAAACGCTGATCGAAGGCAGCTTCCGGGTCATCGATGGGAACCCGTCCGCCACCGGCAGCACCGCGCAGAATGTCGACCGGAATAAGGCAGATACCCGGGACAAGTGCGAAACCGTTATCGAGTCGATCTTCCCGTCGTCGCGCTTCGGTGCCGTCCTGCGCGAGAAACTGGTCAATTTCCGGGGACCGACGCCGGCCTTCGACCCGCTCATCCCCGAGCAAGCGCCGGATGCGATACCCGCGGGAGCCCGATTCATCACGGGCTCGTACACCAATCCGGCGGGTACCCGCAGCTACAAGCTGTATGTCCCGAGCGGCTATGCCGGGCAGCCGTTGCCCCTGGTCGTCATGCTGCATGGATGCACGCAGAGTCCCGACGATTTTGCCGCCGGTACCCGCATGAACGAATTTGCCGAGCAGGAGCCCTGTCTCGTGCTCTACCCGGCCCAGTCGACCGCGGCGAATTGTTCGAGATGCTGGAACTGGTTCAATCCGGCGGACCAGCGCACCGACCAGGGCGAGCCATCGCTGATCGCCGGCATGACGCGCACTGTCGCGGCAAGCTACAAGGCCGATCCGCGGCGGATCTATGTCGCCGGCCTGTCGGCCGGCGGCGCAATGGCAACGACGATGGCGATGACCTATCCCGACCTGTATGCCGCTGCCGGCATCCATTCCGGGCTGCCCCACGCGGCCGCGCACGATCTGCCCTCCGCGTTCGCCGCGATGCAGCAGGGAGCCAGGCACGCCGGGCAGCAGGCGACGCGGACAGGAAACGGCAGCGCGCCCGCACGCCCCGTCCCGATCATCGTCTTCCATGGGGACCGCGATACGACCGTTCATCCCGGCAATGGCGACCAGGTGATCATCCAGTTTTCGCCGACCGCCTCCCGCCCCGCCGCCCAGCCGGAAACCGGCGCGACTCCGGATGTGAAGGTGGAGCGGGGCCAGGCGCCGAACGGGCATGCCTACACCCGCACCATCTACCACCACCCGAGCGGCCTGCCGCACGTGGAGCAGTGGACGATTCACGGCGGGGGGCACGCCTGGTCCGGGGGCAGCAGCCGCGGCTCCTATACCGATCCCCGGGGCCCGGATGCGACGAAGGAAATGATGCGCTTCTTCCTCGCGCATCCTTTCGATTGACTCCGGGCGCGGCACGCAGGGCCGGCAAGGCAAGCGGAGATCCGTTCGAACGCTCCCGGCGCCAGCGGAGACGGTGGCGCCGGGAATCGAGGTCGGCTCGACCAGGATCTCCTGCAAGAGTCGCGAGGACGGTCGGGCTTTCTCAGCAGCAACCAACGGCACCAGGCCCTCAGTACACGGCAGGAACACGGCCATAAGCGCGGGAAAAGTTGGACCTTTATCCGCACATTCAATCCTGCCGGGCTTTATACGAAACGTTGTCGAGACGGAACCTGGCCAGAAAAAGACAGTCTTGAAAGACTGCCGAAGGCAAATCAATAACCAAGTATTTTCCGGCTTCCCGAGGCAACCTGATTAACAGGAAGCTCTCTCGAAGAATCGGGAGCTTGCACGAGAAGACCGCCGAAGTTGGAGCCAAATCCAGCGTACCCGAAAAAACGGAAGTTCAACTCCTGCCAGCGCCTGGACCTTCCACAGCCTGCGGCTTTCGGTGGCGGCGCATATCAAACCTTCTAACCCCGGCTGCAACAAGGCGGCAGGGGCAGATGCTCTCGACTGAATCGCGCAAAAACAATAAACCACACAAGGGTCGTTGAATGGAAACATCGATACCGAGCAGTAGCGCATCGAACTCCACTCCCCGCGCCGCCACCGGCAAGATGCTGGTGGATGCGGGAGGCCACGACGATTACAGCCACGCCCTGGCCCTGCAGGCCGACGGCAGGATTCTGCTGGCGGGCTACAGCTACGACACCGGCAGCCGGAACTACGACTTCAGCCTCGTCCGGCTGGATGCCGACGGCAGCCTCGATAGCGGCTTCGGCGACGATGGCAAGGTCGTCTTCGATATCGCTGGAAGCGACGACCAGGGCTATAGCCTGAGCGTGCAGCCCGACGGCAGGATCCTAGTGGCGGGCTCCAGCTATAACCCCAGCCGCAGCGACTACGACTTCAGCGTGATCCGCCTGAATGCCGACGGCACCCTCGACAGGAATTTCGGCGCCCTGGACGATGGCATCGCCCTCATCGAGGGCAGCGACGGCAACGACGAACTGGCCGGCGGCAACGCCAGCGAACTGCTCCTCGGCAAGGACGGCGACGACCGCCTGGAGGGCGGAGCCGGCGACGACATCCTCGACGGCGGCGCCGGGCGCGACAGCCTGAGCGGCGGCAGCGGCGCCGGCCTGTTTCGCGTCTCGGCCCGCGAGGACAGCTACCGCACCGACAGCGAGAGCTTCGCCGACCGGATCCTCGACTTCGATCCCGGCGAGGACCGCCTCGACCTCTCGGCGCAGGGCTTCGTCGGGCTGGGCGACGGCCGCGACGGCACCCTGGCCGTGCGGGTGAACGAGGCCGGCACGCGGACCTATCTGAAAAGTTTCGAGGCGGATGCCGAAGGACGGCGCTTCGAGCTCGTCCTGGACGGCGACCTCGCCGACCGGCTCGACAGCGGCAATCTGCTCTTCGCCCCGGTGGCCCTCGCGGGCGGTGCGGCCGGCGACAGCCTGATCGGCAGTGCGGCGGCGATCACGACCACTCCGCTCGGGGTGATCGGCAGTACGCCGCCCGAACAGGTCGGCTGAAGGAAGGCGTGGCGTCCCCGCCAAGGGGCCTACGCGCAAGGATCACGGCCGGCCAGGGCGAAAGCCCCGCCGGTTCGCTTGGTCCTTTCATGCCAGTCGACCCCCGTCGCGTCCGCACGGCTCGGCCTGCTGGAGAGGAGCTACCGGCGGGAAAGGCTCGTATCAGTTGCCCTGGCAACCTTTGCCCATGACGCTGTATTCGACGACGTGCCGCTGACCCTGATGGTCTTCGTAGACCATGTGCACGGGGACGACTTCACAGACGTTGCCCGGATCTTCGACGCTGATGACCTTGGCAATGTCCAGCTTGGTGCCATAGGTGTACTGCTCGGCCTTGGGCTGCTCGGCGGCCTGGACCATTGCGCCGCTCAGTGCGGCAAGAGAGGCGGCGGCCATGAAAACGGACAGGAAGCGTTTCATCGTGAATGTCCTAACTGTGCAAACTTTCGGAAGTCTTCAGTCGGAACGAATGACGCTGAAGGCACTGCGAAACCTGCCGGGC
Source organism: Azotobacter salinestris (assembly GCF_009363155.1). NCBI lineage: Bacteria > Pseudomonadati > Pseudomonadota > Gammaproteobacteria > Pseudomonadales > Pseudomonadaceae > Azotobacter > Azotobacter salinestris. The sequence continues at coordinate 3,040,716 of NZ_CP045302.1, read as the reverse complement.
CGTTTGCGTGAGCCGGATGTCTGCAGGTGTCGCGGCTTTTTCGTAAGCCAGCTATAGATTATTTGGCTAACGTTCCACGATAAATTCACTGCCTGGCCAAAGGCTTCGTACTTTCCGGAAAGAATCGCTCAGGGAGACGCGGGGCCGGCTGCCTGATCCGGCGCGCCGACGATCCGCCCGTCCACCAGTTCGATGGTGCGCGGGCAGCCGGCCGCCAGGCGCGGGTCGTGGGTGACCACCAGCACCGCGCAGCCGAACTGGGCGTTGAAGCGGCGGAACAGCTCGAAGACGTTCTCCGCGGTACGGGTATCCAGGTTTCCGGTCGGCTCGTCGGCCAGCAGCAGGGCCGGATGGGTGACCAGCGCGCGGGCGATGGCGACGCGCTGCTGCTGGCCGCCCGACAGCTCGGTGGCCTTCTTGGCGGCGAAACCCTCGAGGCCGACCTCGGCCAAGAGGCCCCGGGCGCGCTCGGTGTCCTCGGCACTTGGCTTGCCGTGGCGGATCATCAGCGGCATCAGCACGTTGTCCAACACGCTGAAGGCCGGGATCAGGTGGTGGAACTGGAAGACGAAGCCGATCGCCTCGTTGCGCAGGCGGGTGCGCGCCGCATCGTCCAGCGCGCGGGTCGGCCGGTCCTGCAGGTAGAGCTCGCCGGCGCTCGGGCTGTCGAGCAGGCCGATGAGGTTGAGCAGGGTGCTCTTGCCGGAGCCAGAGGGGCCGATCAGCGCGCTCAGCTCGCCGCGCGCCAGGCGCAGATCGATGCCGTGCAGCACCTCGGTCTCCTGTGGGGTGCCGGGGTTGTAGACCTTGCGCACGCCGGCCAGGCGCAGGACTTCGTCAAACATAGCGGATCGCCACCGCCGGATCGTAGCGCGCGGCGCGGCGCGCCGGCACGGCGGCGGCGAGCACCCCGGTCAGGGCCGCCACTGCCATGGCGCCGAGAATCAGGCCAGGCTCGACCAGGATCTCGAACAGCCGGGCGCCGAAGCGGTTGAAGGCCTGCACCAGAACCCAGGCCAGCGCGCTGCCGACGCCCGAGCCGAGCAGCCCGAGCAGCCCGCCCTGGATCAGGAAGACCCGCAGGATCTGCCCGCGCGGGCTGCCCATGGCGCGCAGGATGCCGATCTCGCGGGTGCGCTGGACCACGCTCACCGCCAGCACGCTGGCGATGCCGAAGGCCACCGAGAGGCCGACGAAGATACGGATCATCTGAGTGGTCATGGTCTGCGAGCGCAGTGCATTGAGCAGCTCGCCGTTGGTGGCCATCCAGCTCTCGGCCTTCAGCCCGGTGAGCCGGGCCAGGCGCACGGCGATGTCCTCGGCGGCGAAGATGTCGTCGACCTTGGTGTCGATCACCGTCACCGCGCCAGGCAGGTCGAGCAGGGTCTGCGCCTGCTTGAGATCCAGGTAGACGTGGCGGGAATCCAGCTCGCGCACGCCGAGCTCGAAGATGCCGGTAATGTCGACGATCGCCTCGCGCCCCTCGCCCGCATCCAGACGCAGCTTGTCGCCCAGGTCCAGGCCCAGGTCCTCGGCCAGCTCCCTGCCGACCACCGCATGCCCGGCGCCGACCTCGAAGCGCCCGGCGATCAGGTCGTCGGCCACCGGCACCACGCGCAGGTAGCGCTCCGGCTCTATCCCGAGGAGCACCACGGAGACCCGCGCCACGCCGCGCCGGCCCATGGCCGGTCCGCTGACCACCGGCGACACCGCGACGATGCGCGGCTCCCGGTCGAGCACGTCGCGCACGTCCTGCCAGTTGCTCACCGAGCGCAGCCGCTGCGGCCGCGGGTTCTCCAGGTCGAGGGCGAGCATCCCGGGCGGCGCGGGCAGCACGCGGTTGACCTCGTCCGGCGGCAGCATGCGGATGTGCGCCTGGGTGCCCAGGGTGCGGGCGATGACGTTGCTCTGCAGCCCGGTGACCAGCGCGGTGATGAACACGATCACCGCGCAGCCGACGGTGATCCCCACCAGGATCAGCAGCGTCTGCAGGTAGTTGTCGAGCAGAAAGCGCAGGGCGATCTTCCACTCGAGCCACAGCGAATCGCCCATCGCCCTCACTCCGCCCGCCCCAGCGGCAGGGCCAGCTCGCGCAGGCGCACGCGCTCGCCCTCCCCGGCTGCCACCGCCAGCACCCGGTCGCCGGGTGCCAGGCCCTCGACCACCTCGCTAAGCGCGGTGCCGCGCAGGCCCAGGCGCACCGGCACCCGCTCGACGCGCTCGCCGTTCAGGCGCAGCACCGCACCGCGCGAACCGTCGCGCCCCTGCACGGCATCGTTGGGCAGCACCAGCGCCTGTTCGCGGCGGCCGGTCTCGATGTTCACCGAGACCGTCATGCCCTGGCGCAGGAAGTCGGCCGGCTCGAGCAGGTCCAGGTGCACGTCGAGGGTGCCGCGGCTGGTGTCCACCGCCGGGGCCAGATAATTGACCCGTGCCGCGAGGACCCGCTCGGGGTAGGCGTCGGCGACCACGTGGGCGAGCTGGCCGGGGGCGACCGGCGCCAGGTCCTTCTCGTCCAGCGGCAGGAGGATCTCGCGGGTGCCCTCGCGGGCGATCTCCAGCAGAGTGCGCCCCGGCTGCACCAGATCGCCCGGCTCCACCGCGCGGGTCTGCACGGTACCGTCGACCTGGGCGTGGATGCGCGTGCGCGCCAGCGCCACGCGCGCCGCCTCCAGGCGCTGGCGCAGCACCCGCTCCTCGCTGCCGCCCGCGGCCAGCGCCGCCGCGGCCAGCCGCGCCCGCTCGTGGGCCACCCGTGCGGCCGTCTCGGCGCGGCGCGCCTGCTCGCGCTCCTCGGCGGCGATCACCCGGCGCTCGGCGAGCACGTCGCGGCGCTCCCGCTCGCGGCGCGCCTGCTCCAGGTTGGTCAGGGTCTCGCGCAGCAGCGCCTCGGCCTGCGGGCGAGTGGAATGCAGCAATTGCTCCAGCGCCGCCTCGGCCTCGCGCACCCGGGCGCGCTGCTCGTCGTCGCGCAGCTCGAGCAGCAGGTCGCCGGCGCGCACCGCATCGCCCTCGCGCACATGACGGGCCGCCACCACGCCGGTGATCTCGCTGCCGACCTGGGCGAGGGACTGGCTGCCGACCTCGCCGCTGGCCACTACCCGCTGCACCAGGGGCCGCAGCTCCAGGCGATAGCCGGGCAGCTCGGGCCCGCGCCAGTCGCGCCAGAACCAGCCGCCGGCGATGGCCAGCATCAACGGAACGAACCACAGAACACGCGAACGCAGGGGGGAAGGCACCGGCTCTCCTTGAATCCGGCCAGGACGCTCAATCCTGACCGGGCGCCCCGGGCCTGGCAAGCGTCCGCGGGACGCAGCGGGTTACCCGTCTCCATCCTGCCTTGCCAGCCCCTTGCCACCGCTGCGCCGATACGGCCGCCAACGCGGGACACGCCCGCCTTGCGCACGAGGAGGCGCACGGGATGAAACCCCGAGGCCGACGCACGGCGATCGCAGTACTGCCGGTGATCCTTTCCGGCCCTCCGGGCGGCCACGGCCTGCCGGATTTCGCCCGCGAGGTGCGGATCGGCAAGCCCCCTGTACTTCCTCGCCGGGCACCTACAGCCTGTGGAACGCCGAGCGCAAGCGGTATGTGACTCCAGCCGCCGCCAGAGGTACCGGCGCCGCCGTCCGGCAGCTACGAGGTGATCGCCTCCCCCTCGGCCGGGCAGAAACCGTTGGCGCTGGACGCCTGTCTGAGCGGGCGAGCTGCAGTCAACTAGGCAGGTCACAGCCAGTACCCACGCCCGTAGCGGTGCACGCCGACGGCAGCCGGCGCGGCCGCCCCCGATGGGGACGCCCGCGTCGCGTCAGGCGACCGGATCGTTCTGCGGACTGGCGCCTACCAGCGCAAGCTCCGTGGCGCTGCCGTCAAAGACGAAGCTGGCCTCGCCCAGTCCGGCGTGACTGCCCTCCAGGGCGATCTCGAAGCGCTCGCCGGCGGCATTTGCCTCGAAACTTTTCAGGTAGGTCCGTGTGCCGGCACTGTTCACCTGCACGGCCAGGGTGCCGTCGTAGCCGTTGCCCAGGCCGGTGAAGCCCAGCGCGGACAGGTCGATCAGGTCCTCATCGGCATCGAAGTCGAGGATCAGGTCGTTGAAGCTGGCGTCGCTGGTGCGGTAGCTGTCCTCGCGCGCGGAGAAGACGAAAGTGTCGGCGCCCTCGCCGCCGGTCAGCCGGTCGCGGCCGGCGCCGCCATCGAGCAGGTCGTCGCCGGCACCGCCGAGAAGCTGCTCGTTGGCGTCGCCGCCGATCAGCGTGTCGTCGCCGTCGGTGCCCTGGAGGGGCCCGCTGGACGAGTGGGCGCCGGAGAGCTGCACCGAGGCGATCTGCCCGCCGCTGATGCTGTTGTCCCGAAGCGTGGTGTAGTCGCTGCCGTCGTTGCGCTCCTGCACAACGTAGGTGGCGTTGCCCGAGGTGGTGATGACGTTGCCCTTGATCAGGGTGTTCTGGGTCTCGTAGACATTCCCCGTGACGCTGGCGTCGTCGAAGGCCTGCAGGAGGACCTCCGGGTATTTGCCGTTCTGCACGTTGTCGTGGATCCGGTTGTTCAGGAGCTGCACGTCCTGCGCGCCGGCGATGCGTACGCCGGCCGTGCCGTTGTCGTAGATGTGGGCGTTCTGCAGGGTGACCTCGTGGCTCAGCTTGATCAGCACGCCTTCCAGGGCATTGTCGTGGTAGGAGCCGCCGTCGATCAGGATGTTGTAGGCATGGGGCACGTCGTACGAGCCGCGCTGCACTACCAGGCCGGCACCACCGTTGCCGTAGGCGACGTTGCCGGTCAGGGTGAAGTCGTGGGTGCTGGTGACCACGTTGAAACCGTGGAGGTCGTTGTTGTAGGCGACGTTGTTCTCGAACGCGCCGTCGATCTGGTGGTCGGCGACGAAACCGACGAAGCCGTTGTCGTGGGCCACACTGTCGCGGATCACCAGGTTGGCGGTCCGCCCGTGCGGGTCGAAGCCGTAGCCGGACATCTCGCGGGCCTCCACCCGCTCGATGGTGACATTGCGGTCGGCGCCGTCGCCGAACTTGTAGCCGCTATAGAAGCCGAAGACCGTGCCTTCGGGGTTGTTGTCGCGGTTGCCGTCGAGGGTCAGGTCGCGGACGCCGAAGTTGTGCGTCTCCTCGGTCCCGGACGAGCGGATCATGCCGTTGACATCCCCGTTCCAGCCATCGAGCAGCTTGACGACGGTTTCGCCCATGCCGGCGCCCGCCAGGTAGACATTGCTCTTCATCATCAGGGCGCCATCCACTCCCTGCTCGCCGCCGCTGACCCGATACTCGCCGGCCGGCAGGTAGACGGTGCCGCCACCGGCTGCGTGGGCGGCATCGATCGCCGCCTGGATGGCCGCCCGATCGTCGCTGACGCCATCGCCCAGTGCCCCGAAATCCTTCACGTTGAAATCCATTTACTGCACTTCCGTATTCAGAATGCGTACTCAGACGCAATGAGAGGGAAAGGGACGGAAACAGCCGGTTTTCCCAACAGGCCATCCCGGCCCCGTGACATTGTCGTGATTACCTGAACACTGCAGCTCCGGTGCCCTCAGAACCCTTCCCAGCCATGGGGCCCGGAGGCACTCCGGAGAAGCGGCCGAACCACTGCCGCTCCTTTCCGACCACCGGAAAGCTCTTGGAGTTCTTCGGAACAAGGAATCGCCGTGTGAGCGCCTTTTCTCAGGCGACCGGGTCGCTCTGCGCGCTGCTGCCGACCACCTCGAGCTCCGTGGCGCTGCCGCTCTCGCCGAAGACGAAGCTGGCCTCGCTCAGGCCGGCATGGTTGCCGTCCAGGGCGATCTCGAAGCGCTTGCCCTGGGCATCGGCCTCGTAGCTCTTGAGGTAGGTGCGCGTGCCGGTGCCGTTCAGCTGCACGGCCAGGGTGCCGTCGTGGCCGTCGCCCAGGCCAATGAAGCCCAGCGCGGACAGGTCGATCAGGTCCGCCCCGGCATCGAAGTCGAGGAGCAGGTCGGCCAGGCTGGAACTGCTGGTGCGGTAGCTGTCCTGGCGGTTGGAGAAGACGAAGGTGTCGGCGCCCTCGCCACCGCTCAGGCGGTCGCGCCCGGCACCGCCGTCGAGCACATCGTCGCCGGCCCCGCCGTCCAGACGGTCGTCGCCGGCATTGCCGAGGAGTTGCTCGTCGGCCTCGCCGCCGACCAGCACATCGTTGCCGTCGCCTCCCTGGATGAGCTTGACGGACGAATCGGACACCGTCGAATGAACCCCGGAGAGCTGCACCGCGGCGACCTTCCCGCCGCTGATGTCGTTGTCCCGCAGGGTGGTGTAGTCGCTGCCGTCGTTGCGCTCCTGCACGGCGTAGTTGGCGTTGGCCGAGGCAGCGATGACATTGCCCTCGATCCAGGTGTTCAGGGTTTCGTACAGCTCCCCGGTGATCTGGCTGTCGTCGAAGGCCTGCAGCAGGACTTCCGGGTAGGTGCCATTCTGCGCGTTGTCGTGGATCCGGTTGTCGAGGAGTTGCACGTCCTCCGCGCCGGAGAGGCGCACGCCGGCGCTGCCGTTGCCGTAGACCTCGGTGTTCTGCAGGGTGACGTCGTGGGTCATCTTGAGCAGCACGCCTTCCAGGGCGTTGTCGTGGTAGGCGCCGCCATCGATCAGGATGTTGGCCGGCTGGGCGATATCCTCCATGCCCCGCTGAATTGCCAGGCCATTGCCGCCGTTGCCGTAGGCGACGTTGTTGGTCAGGGTGAAGTCGTGGGTGCTGGTGACCACGTTGAAGCCGTGGCGGTCGTTGGCGTAGGAAACGTTGTTCTCGAAGCTGCTGTCGATCAGGTAGTCGGCGACGAAACCGTCGAGGCCGTTGTCATGGGCCACGCTGTCGCGGATCGTCAGGTTGATGGTCTGCTCGTGGGGATCGAAGCCGTAGCCGGACATCTCGCGGACCTCGACCCGCGCGACGATGACGTTGCGGTCGGCGCCGTCCTCGCCGGGGATGTAGCCGGTATAGAAGCCGTCGACCCGGCCGCTGGTGTTGTCGCGGTTGCCATCCAGGGTCAGGTCGCTGATGCCGTAGTCGTGCGTCTGCTCGCCATTGGCCGAGCGGATCATGCCGGTGACGTTCCGGCTCCAGCCATCGACCAGCCTGATCACCGTCTCGCCCATGCCGGCGCCGGCCAGGTAGACGTTGTTCTTGATCATCAGGGCGCCATCCGAAGACTTGTCGCCGCCGCTGACCCGATACTCGCCGGCCGGCAGGTAGACGCTCCCCCCACCGGCCTTGTAGGCGGCATCGATCGCCGCCTGGATGGCATCCGTGTCATCGGTCCTGCCGTCGCCCTTTGCCCCGAAATCCTTGACGTTGAAATCCATTTGCTTCGCTTCCGTATCCAGAATGCGTACTTGGACGCAATGTGAGGGAGAGGGACGGAAACAGCCGACTGCCCGAACAAGCCATCCCGGCCCGTGACATCGTCGTGAAAGGTTGCACTTCCAGTGTCAGTGCGCCCCGAAGGCACTTCGGAGCGGCCGAATCACGGCCGCTCTTTCTGACCGCCGAAAAGCTCCTCACGTTCTTTTGGCATAAAGAACCGCCGTTAACAGCCTTTTCTGAAAAGGCCCTTGAATCGCCCTCAAATCGCGCCGGTGCTGGCGAAGCCCAGGGACTATCATCTGCGCGGTCAAAGGGATGGCGAGCAAGGAGCTGCCTTGAAAGGATCTTTACCTTTATGCCGTCTTTCCGCCGCCGGCCTGCTGTGCGGGTTGCTGCTTGCCCTGCCGGCCGGTGCCGAGCCGTTACGCTTCGCCCTGGTCGCCAAGCGGATGGACCAGTCCTTCTACGCCATGGCCGGCGAGGGCTGCGCCGAGGCCGCGCAGGCCGAGGGCGACACCTGCCTGCTGCTCGGCCCCCTGGGGACGCAGCATTTCCGCGAGCAGAACAAAGTCCTGAGGCAGACCCTCGCCCGGAACGATCTGGACGGCATCGGCCTGGCGGTCACCCACTCCGAGTGGCTGGCCAAGCATGCCCTGAAAGGCGCGGGTCGCATCCCGCTGATCGCCTTCAACTCGGACCTGGCCCCCGCGGAACAGCACCTGCGCCGAAGCTACGTCGGGCTCGACAACCTGCGCTTCGGCCGGCAGTTGGCCATGCTCGCCCAGCGTTTCAGGCCGCAGGGCGGGAAGCTGTGCATCCTGAGCGGCGGCATCCAGAACACCAACCACCTGGAGCGTATCCAGGGCATCCGCCAGCAGTTGCGCGGCAAGCGGACCGAGGACGGCGCGACCGGCCGGCTCAAGGGCGAGAACGGCTGGAGCGAAGCGAACCGCTGTCCCCTCTACGACAACAATGACCCGGCCATCGCGCGGCTTCGGCTCGCCACTCTGCTGGCCCCCGGCAGCCAGTTGGATGTCATCCTCGTCCTCGGCAACTGGCCGCTCTGCGAGGCGGACGAGTACCGCAAGCAGATCGGCCCGCTGCTCGCCGAACTCGACAAACAGGGCTGGCGCCCGGTCATCATCGTCGCCACCCATAAAATGGACGCGGCGCAGCGGGCGCTGCTCGACGACGGGCTGGCCCAGGCCTACCTGAACATGGAAGGCCGGGAGATCGGCCGGCAGAGCTACCGGATGCTCAAGCGCCTGGTGCAGGGCGAGCCCGTTCCCGAGAAGGTCTTCGTCGCCAGCCACGTCTACCTGCCCGGCGTGCCGCCGGCCATCGCCCCGGAGCCCTAGCGCCAGCGCAGGGCCTGTATCGACATTCCCCTACGCTTCTTCTGTGCGGCGCGATGGCGGGAACTCGATCCGCACCCTGAGCCCGCCGGCGGCACCGTCCAGGAGCCGGATCGCCGCCTGGTGCGCCCGGCAGATCTCGCCGACGATGGCCAGCCCGAGCCCTGCGCCGCCGCGCTGCGGATCGAGCCTCTGAAAGCGCTCGAAGACCTTCTGCCGGGCGCTTTCCGGGATGCCCGGGCCGTCGTCCTCGACCTCCAGCACGGCCGGCGCGGCGACCCGCAGAATCACGTTGCCGCCCGGCGGGGTATGCGCCAGGGCGTTGTCCACCAGATTGCTGAGCAGCTCGTTGAGCAGCGTCGGCTCGCCCGTCACCCAGACCTCGCCGCGGCCCTCGAAGGCCAGCGCCACGCCGCGGGCGTGGGCCAGAGGCGCCAGGGCCAGGCCCAGCTCGCGGCACAGCGAGCCCAGCTCGACCGGCTCGGCGCCGCCCTCGGCGATGGCCTGGGCGCTGCTTTCGATCCGCGCCCAGGAGAGCAGCTGGTTGGCCAGATGGGAAAGCCGGTCGCCACTCTGCCGGGCCTCCTCCAGGGTGCGGTACCAGGCGTCCGGGTCGCGCTCGCGCAGGCCCAGTTCGAGGCGCGCCTTGAGCGCCGCCAGCGGCGTGCGCAGCTCGTGGGCGGCGTCGGCGATGAACTGCGCCTGGCGCTCCAGCAGAGTGCGCAGGCGCCCGGTGAACAGGTTCAGGGCGGAAACCAGCGGCAGCAGTTCGCGCTGCACCGTGACCCGCGGCAGGGGCCTGAGGTCTTCCGGGCTGCGCTCCTCCACCGCCTGGCGCAGACGCTCCAGCGGGCGCAGCGCGGCGGTGACCACGACCCAGGCCAGGGCCATGGCGCCGACCGCCAGCAGGCCCATGCGCAGCAGGGTGTCGACGAGCAGGCCGCGGGCCATGCGCTCGCGGGCTTCCTCGGTCTCGGCGACGCGGATCTCCGCCATGCCGCTCAGGGTGGTTTCGCTGACCGGCTGCTGGAGGCTGACCACCCGCACGTTCTGGCCTCGATAATGCGCGTCGTAGAAGCGCGCCAGGGCCGGGTAGTCGCGGGTCAGCGGAGTGCCCTGCGGCGCGCCGGGCAGGTTCTCGTAGCCGGACAGCAGCTGGCCGTGGATATCCAGCACCTGGTAGTAGATGCGCCCGGCACTGTCGAAGGCGAAGCTGTCCAGCGCCAGGTAGGGGATATCCGCACGCAGGCTGCCGTCGGTTTCGGAAAGGCCGTCGGCGATGCTGCGCGCCGAGGCCAGCAGGGTGCGGTCGTAGGCCCGGTCGGCCGCCTGGCGGCCGTTGTAGTAGGCGCTCAGGCTGCTGACCGCCAACAGCAGCGCCAGCAACACCGCCATGCGCCGCAGCAGGCGCCCGCGCAGGCTGCCGTCGACGCGGATGCCGCCGGCCGGCTCATTCACCGCGCGCCTCCAGCAGGTAGCCCAGGCCACGGAAGGTGACGATGCGCACTGCGCTCGCCTCCAGCTTGCGGCGCAGGCGGTGGACGTAGATCTCGATGGCGTCGGGGCTGACCTCGTCGTCCAGGCCGAACACCTGGGAGGCCAGTTGCTCCTTGCTCATCACCCGTCCGGGACGGGCAATCAGCGCGCTCAGCACCGCCTGCTCGCGGGCGGTCAGGTTGAGCGGCTCGCCGGCCAGGCTGAAGCGGCTGGTGGCCAGGTCGTAGACCAGCTCGCCGCAGCGCTGCTGGCGCTCGCCGCCGAGCACGCTGCGGCGCAGCAGGGCCTTGACCCGCGCCTCCAGCTCGGTCAGCTCGAAGGGCTTGGCCAGGTAGTCGTCGGCACCGAGGTTGAGCCCCTGCACGCGGTCCTTGACCTCGGCGCGGGCGGTGAGCATCAGCACCGGCACCCGGTTGCCGCGCTCGCGCAGCCGCGCCAGCACCTCGAAGCCGTCGAGCCGCGGCAGCCCGACATCGAGCACCACCAGGGTGAAGTCCTCGCTGGACAGCGCCAGGTCGGCGGCCACGCCGTCGTGCAGCACGTCCACGGTCAGCCCCGCCGCGCGGAGCGCCTGAGCCACGCTGTCGGCCAGCGGGGCGTGATCCTCGACCAAAAGAATGCGCATGGCGATCTCCGCGGATAGGGGGCATGCCGACCAGTGTACAGACACGAAGCCAGGTTGATCAGCCGTGATCGGCGGCGAAAGCGCAGTGAAAGCTTCATGAAAGCTTCGCGCTCTAGGATCGTCCCAGAGTCGCTCACCGGGCCTGCCCGGACGGGCCTCGATCCGGCAGCCGCCGTGCAGTGACGCGGCTCCCCGACAACAACAACAATGGAAACCACTGTATGCCTCGCATCCCGCTCCCGGCGCCTCTGCGCGCCCGTGTGCCCCGAACCGCCTGTCTTTCGTCCCGTGCCCGCCGGCGATGCCGTGCCGCCGCGGCCTGCCCGTCCGCGGGCATCTGAAGCACCTGCAACAAGAACAACAACAAACCAGAGGAAAGCCTCCATGCGTCCATCGCTGCGCAACACCCTGCTGGCGGCCGGCTCGGCCGTGCTGCTGTCCGGCTCGCTCAACGCCGAGCCCAGACGTCCCGAATGCATCGCCCCGGCCGCCCCCGGCGGCGGTTTCGACCTCACCTGCAAGCTGGCGCAGAGCGCGCTGGTCGAGTCGAAGCTGCTGGAGAAGCCGATGCGCGTCACCTACATGCCGGGCGGCGTCGGCGCGGTGGCCTACAACACCATCGTCGCCCAGCGCCCGGCCGACTCCGGCACCCTGACCGCCTTCTCCAGCGGCTCGCTGCTGAACCTCGCCCAGGGCAAGTTCGGCCGCTTCGACGAGAACGCGGTGAAGTGGCTGGCGGCGGTCGGCACCAGCTACGGCGCCATTGCCGTGCGTGCCGACTCGCCGTACAAGACCCTCGACGATCTGGCCGCCGTGCTCAGGGCCAACCCCGAACAGGTGGTGATCGGCTCCGGCGGCACCGTCGGCAGCCAGGACTGGATGCAGACCGCGCTGTTCGCCAAGGCCGTCGGCGTCGATCCGCGCAAGTTGCGCTACGTGGCCATGGAGGGCGGTGGCGAGATCGCCACCGCACTGCTCGGCGGGCACATCCAGGTGGGCAGCACCGACATCTCCGACTCCATGCCGCATGTCGAGAGCGGCGGCATGCGCATCCTCGCGGTGCTCTCCGACAAGCGCCTGGAGGAGCCGGCGATGGCCGCCATCCCCACTGCCCGCGAGCAGGGCTACGACGTGGTCTGGCCGGTGATCCGCGGCTACTACCTGGGACCCAAGGTGAGCGATGCCGACTACGCCTGGTGGAAGGATGCCTTCGACCGCCTGCTCGCCTCCGAGGACTTCGCCCGCCTGCGCGACCAGCGCGAGCTGTTCCCCTTCGCCATGACCGGCCCGGAACTGCAGGCCCACGTGTCGAAGGAAGTCGCCCGCTACCGCGAGCTGGCCCGGGAGTTCGGCCTCACCCAGTGATCACACGGCGAAGCCCCCGCCGGGGTTTCGCCCGAGGATGCCATCATGCTGCTGCAACGCCTGTTCCTGGCCGCCTGGCTGCTGCCCGCGCTGGCCATGATGTACATCGGTTCCGCCTACCAGGCGCCGTTCGCCTACGAGCCGGTCGGCCCGCGGGCCTTTCCCCTGCTGATGCTGGGACTGCTGGCCGCCGGCCTGATCTACCTGCTGATCCAGCCGACGCCCCTGGCGCACGACGCCGACGAGCCGCCGCCCGGCGTGGAGGGCTACCGCAAGGTGGGGCTGGGCATCGCCCTGCTGCTGGGCTTCGCCCTGGCCTTCGAGCCGCTCGGCTTCATCCCCGCCAGCACCCTGGCCGGGCTGTGCTTCGCCCGCCTGTACGGCGGCCGCTGGCTGCCGAGCCTCGGCCTCGCCGTGGCGATGGCGCTCGGCCTGTACCTGCTGTTCGACCGCCTGCTCGACGTGCCCCTGCCGCTCGGCCTGCTCGCCGGCCTGGAGATCTGACATGGAAACCCTCAACTTCCTGATGCAGGGCTTCGGCGTCGCGCTGACCCCGACCAATCTGCTGATCGCCCTGATCGGCACCCTGATCGGCACCGTGGTCGGCCTGCTGCCCGGCCTCGGCCCGATCAACGGCGTGGCCATCCTGATCCCGGTGGCCTTCGCCTTCGGCCTGCCGCCGGAGTCGGCGCTGATCCTGCTGGCCGCGGTCTACCTGGGCTGCGAATACGGCGGGCGGATCTCCTCGATCCTGCTCAACATCCCCGGCGAGGCGGCGACCCTGATGACCTGCCTGGACGGCTACCCGATGGCCCGCCAGGGCCGTGCCGGGGTCGCCCTGTCGCTGTCGGCCTGGAGCTCCTTCCTCGGCGCCTTCATCGCCACCTGCGGCATGGTGCTGTTCGCGCCGATGCTGGCCAAGTGGGCGATCGCCTTCGGCCCGGCCGAGTACTTCGTGCTGATGGTGCTGGCCATCGTGGCGCTGGCCGGGATGGCCGGCGACAAGCCGATGAAGACCCTGGTCGCCGCGCTGCTCGGCCTGTTCCTCTCCTGCGTGGGGATCGACGCCAACAGCGGCGTGTACCGCTTCACCTTCGACAGCATCCACGTCGCCGACGGCATCCAGTTCGTGGTCCTGGTGCTCGGCCTGTTCTCGGTCAGCGAGATCCTCCTGCTGCTGGAGAAGACCCACCACGGCCAGCAGGCGATCCAGGCCACCGGGCGCATGCTGTTCAACCTCGACGAGGCGCGCCGGGTGTTCATGCTCAACCTGCGCTGCGGCATCGGCGGCTTCATCGTCGGCGTGCTGCCCGGCGCCGGCTCCACCCTGGCCAGCGCCCTGGCCTACTCGACGGAAAAACGCATGGCCGGCGCCGACGGCCAGTTCGGCAAGGGCGACATCCGCGGCCTGGCCGCCCCGGAAACCGCCATCGGCGCTTCCTGCTGCGGCGCCATGGTGCCGATGCTGACCCTCGGCGTGCCCGGTTCGGGCACCACGGCGGTGATGATCGGTGCGCTGACCCTCTACAACATCACCCCCGGCCCACTGCTGTTCCAGAACGAGCCGGAGCTGGTCTGGGGCCTGATCGCCTCGCTGTTCATCGCCAACTTCATGTTGCTGGTGCTCAACGTGCCGATGATCAAGCTCTTCACCCGCATCCTCGCCGTGCCGAACTGGGCGCTGGCCCCGGCGATCGCCATCATCACCGCCATCGGCGTCTATGCCGTGCACGCCACCACCTTCGACCTGCTGCTGATGGTCGCGGTGGGCATCCTCGGCTACGCCATGCGCAAGCTCGACTTCCCGCTGTCGCCGCTGCTGCTCGGCTTCATCCTCGGCGGCCACATGGAGCAGAACCTGCGCCGCGCCCTGTCGATCTCCAACGGCGAGCTGGACATCCTCTGGTCCAGCGGCATCACCCTGGGCACCTGGGCGCTGGTGCTGCTGATGCTGGCCTTGCCGCTGCTGCGCCTCTGGCGCCGCCGCGCCGCCCGCCGCCAGGCCGGGCCGGTCGCCCTGGCGGAATGACCGCTGCGGGCGCCCCGGACAGGAGGTCCGGGGCGTCCCGTCCGCCGGCTGAAAGCCTGGCGAAAGCCTGCCCCACTAGGCTCGGACGCCAAAAGCGCCGCCCGCAGGCGGCGACGACAACAAGGAACTCCCCCGCATGCCTCGCTCCCTCCGCGCCATCCCCCGTCCCGCTCCTCCTGCCTGTATCCTGTGCCTGCCGGCCCCCGGTCATACCGCCGTCCGGCCGAGCGCCCGCCCATGAACCGCAGTGGAGGAGACCCCCATGGGCCCATCGATCCGTCGCGCCCTGCTGGCAGCCGCCGCACTGCTGCTGTGCAGCGCCCGGGCCGCCGAGCCCCGACCTGCGGAATGCATCGTTCCGGCGGCCCCCGGCGGCGGCTTCGACCTGGTCTGCAGGCTGGCGCGCGAGGCGCTGCAGGAGGCCGGGCTGACCCGCCAGCCGCTGCAGCTTTCCTACATGCCGGGCGGGGTCGGCGCGGTGGCCTACAACACCATCGCCGCACAGCGACCGGCCGAGCCCGACACCCTGATCGCCTTCTCCAGCGGTTCGCTGCTCAACCTCGCCCTGGGCAAGTTTGGCCGCTTCGACGAGAGCGCGGTGCGCTGGCTGGCGGTGATCGGCACCAGCTACGGCGCCCTGGCAGTGCGCACCGACTCGCCCTACCAGACCCTGGACGACCTGCTCGCGGCGCTCAGGAAGGACCCCGGCTCGGTGGTGATCGGCACCTCCGGCACCGTCGGCAGCCAGGACTGGATGCAGCTCGCCCTGCTCGCCCGGCTGGCCGGCATCGACCCGCGCGAGCTGCACTACGTCGCCCTGGAGGGCGGCGGGGAAATCTCCACGGCGCTGGTCGCCGGCCATGTGCAGGTGGGCAGCACCGACATTTCCGACTCCATGCCGCATCTCGACAGCGGCGCCCTGCGCCTTCTGGTGGTATTCGCCGAGCGGCGCCTGGACGAGCCGGGAATGGCTGCCATCCCGACCGCCCGCGAACAGGGCTACAACGTGGTCTGGCCGGTGCTGCGCGGCTTCTACATGGGCCCGAAGGTGAGCGATGCCGACTACGAGCGCTGGCGGGACGCCTTCGACCAGTTGCTCGCCTCCGGGGACTTCGCCGCCCTGCGCGACCGTTACGAGCTGTTCCCCTACGCCCTGACCGGCGAGGACCTGGAGGCGCATGTCCGGCAGAAGGTCGCCCACTACCGGGAGCTGGCCCGGGACTTCGGCCTGATCCGCTGAGCCGGTCGCCGGCACCCGCCTTCCCGCACCCCTCCGGGCCCGCCCCGCTCCCCCACCCCGCGACGCGCCGCCGGCCCGGACGCCGCGCGCCGTCGCCCCTGCACGAGGACTTGCCGTGACCTTCGGATCGCTCGCGGATCTCGCGGCCCGCTGCCGCCCCTGGATTCTCACCCCGCTGGCCGGCGCCCTCGGCGGCGGGCTCGCCCAGTTGCTCGGCTGGCCTCTACCCTGGATGATCGGGGCACTGGTCGGCGTCGCCACGCTGCGCTGCCTGGGCTGCCCGAGCGTCGCCATCCCCAATGGCGTCAAACTCGGCCAATGGATTCTCGGCATCGGCATCGGCCTGCACTTCAACCGGGCGGTGCTGGAGCAGATCCTCGCCCACCTCGGCCTGGTGCTGCTCGGCACCCTGCTGACCCTGCTCACCTGCACCCTCGGCATCACCCTGCACCGGCGCGCCGGGGAGAGCTTCGCCACCGCCTATTTCGCCAGCATGCCGGGCGGCGCCAACGAGATGGTCAACCTGGGCAGCCGGCACGGGGCCGTCCTGCAGAGCGTGGCCGCCGCGCAGAGCCTGCGGATGTTCGTGGTGCTGCTCGGCATCCCCGCCACCTACGCCTGGCTGTTCGCCGACGGGCAGGCCGCGAGCCTCGTCCACCCCGGCCCCGATGCCGCCTGGCTGGCCCTGCTGTTCGTCCTGGGCGGGCTACTGGCGCTGCTTTTCCAGCGCTGGCGCTTCCCCAACGCCTGGCAACTGGGCGCCCTGCTGATCAGCATCCTGTACAGCATCGGCTTCGACCTGCACATCGGCCTGCCGCCCGGCGCCGGCGAATTCGGCCAGTGGCTGGTCGGCAGCGCCCTGGGCTGCCATTTCGACCGCTCGTTCTTCCGCCGCGCCCCGGCCTTCCTGCTGCGCACCCTGCTGGCGACGCTGGCGGCGATCCTCCTCGCCCTGCCCATCGCCCTGACCATGAGCTGGGCCTCGGGCCTGGACGCGCGCGCCCTGCTGCTCGGCATGGTGCCCGGCGGCATCGCCGAGATGAGCCTGACCGCCGAGGCGCTGAACCTGCTGGTGCCGCTGGTCACCGCGATGCAGGTGCTGCGCCTCTTGCTGGTGCTGTTCCTGGCGGGGCCGGTGTTCCGCCTGTGCAGCGGGCGGCTGGGGATCGGCAAGGGCGGGGAGCTGGCGGTGCGGGAGTGAGGCACGCGGTTGTCAGCAGCCGGGTGGATGGCCACCCCGTGGAAAACCGCGCAGCGTTTTCCGCCAGAGCTTCAGGCACCGCGCCGCGCCCGGGCCACCCGCGAGCCGTTCTCCCGGCCGAGCACGGCGCAGATGCGCTCGCCGGCGGCGATCAGCCGGTCGAGGTCGATGCCGGTGTGGATGCCCAGGCCGTTGAGCAGGTACAGCACGTCCTCGCTGGCCACGTTGCCGCTGGCTCCCCTGGCATAGGGGCAGCCGCCGAGGCCGGCGACCGAGCTGTCGAACACGGCGATGCCCTCCAGGAGGCTCGCGTACACATTCGCCAGCGCCTGGCCGTAGGTGTCGTGGAAGTGCCCGGCCAGCCGGTCGCGCGGGATGTCGCGGCCGACCACTTCGAACAGGCTGCGGGTCTTGCCGGCGGTGCCGGTGCCGATGGTGTCGCCCAGGGACACCTCGTAGCAGCCCATCGCGAACAGCTCGCCGGCCACGCTGGCGACCTGCTGCGCCGGGACCTCGCCCTCGTAGGGGCAGCCGAGCACGCAGGACACGTAGCCGCGCACGCGCACGCCCCGCGCACGGGCGGCGTCCAGCACCGGCACGAAGCGCGCCAGGCTCTCGGCGATCGAGCAGTTGATGTTCCTCTGCGAGAAGGCCTCTGAGGCGGCGGCGAACACCGCGACTTCCTTGACCCCGGCGGTCATCGCCGCCTCGAAGCCCTGCATGTTGGGGGTCAGCGCGGCATAGGTGACGCCGCTCTTCTGCCCGATCTGCGCGAACACCTCGGCGCTGCCGGCCATCTGCGGCACCCACTTGGGCGAGACGAAGCTGCCGACCTCGACGTATTCCAGGCCGGCGGCGCTCAGGTCGTCGACCAGACGCACCTTGTCGGCCACGCCGATCGGCTGTTTCTCGTTCTGCAGGCCGTCGCGCGGGCCGACTTCGACCAGGCGGACGTGCTGGGGCAGTGTCATGGCATAACCTCTGGGTAGGGTGGAAAAAGGAATGGTGGAAAACCGCTGTGCGGCTTTTCCACCCTACGTGACGGTAGATACCGTCTACAGGTCCGGTGTCGCGGCATTACCCTGTCGGAGCCAGCTTGCTGGCGATCCAGGCAACAGCGTGCGCCACCATCGCGAGCAGTCTGGTAGGGTGGACAACGGCGCAGCCTTGTCCACCGGCATGCGGGCCCGACGGTGGGCAATCGCTGCGCGAATTGCCCACCCTACCAAGACCGGCGAACGCCCGCCCAGCCTCAGGCCTCCTCCAGCTCCACCAGCGCGGCACCCTCGCTGACCAGCTCGCCCTCGCGGCAGTACAGGCCCTTGACCACCCCGGCCTGCGGCGCGCGGATGCTGTGCTCCATCTTCATCGCCTCCAGCACCACCAGCGGCGTGCCGGCCTCGACCTTCTGGCCGGTCTCCACCAGCACGCGGACGATGCTGCCGTTCATCGGCGCGGTCAGGCCGCCATGCTGGGCATGCCCGGCTCCGGCCTCGGCGAGCGGATCGACGCGGCTGACGGCGTGCAGTTCGCCGTCCCACTCCAGATGGAGGATCTCGCCCCGGCGCAGTGCCAGATGCTGGCGGCGCACGCCGTCCTGCTCCAGCCACAGCTGCTCGCCGTGCAGGCGGGATGAGGGGGCGCTGTCCAGACGCACCACCCGCTGCGCCTCGCCACAGCGCAGCGCCAGGTCGATCTGCGCCGGCAGCCCGGCCCGCCAGCCGCTGCTGGTGCTCCACGGCGAGTGCGGATCCTCCTCGCGCCGGCGCGGCGCCTCGCTCTGCACCAAGGCGCTGGCGGCCAGCTGCCAGAAGGCTTCCGGCAGCTCCCGCGGAGCCGGCAGCAGCGCCTCCTGATGGCGCGGGATGAAGCCGGTGTCCAGCTCGGCGCCGGCGAAGGCCGGATGGGCGAGCACGCGGCGCAGGAAGGCCAGGTTGGTCTTCACCCCGCCGACCGCGGTCTCGGCGAGCATGGCCAACAGGCGCTGGCGGGCCTCCTCGCGGTTCTCGCCCCAGGCGATCAGCTTGGCCAGCATGGGGTCGTAGAAGGGCGACACCGCATCGCCCTCGGCCACCCCGCTGTCGACCCGGCGCCCCGGCCCGGCGCTCGGCTCGCGGTACAGCGCAAGGGTGCCGCTGGCCGGCAGGAAGTCGTGCTCCGGGTCCTCGGCGTAGAGGCGCACCTCGATGGCGTGGCCGTTGAGCGGGACCTCCTCCTGCGTGATCGGCAAGGGCTCGCCGCGGGCCACGCGGATCTGCCAGGCGACCAGGTCGAGGCCGGTGATCGCCTCGGTGACCGGGTGCTCGACCTGCAGGCGGGTGTTCATCTCCATGAAGAAGAACTCGCCGCGCGCATCCAGCAAAAACTCCACGGTGCCGGCGCCGACGTAGCCGATGGCCTGGGCCGCCTTCACCGCCGCCTCGCCCATGGCGCGACGCAGCGCGGGCGACAGGCCCGGCGCCGGGGCTTCCTCGACCACCTTCTGGTGGCGGCGCTGGATCGAGCAGTCGCGCTCGTTGAGGTACAGGCAGTTGCCGTACCGGTCGGCGAACACCTGGATCTCCACGTGGCGCGGCTTGAGCACGTATTTTTCCACCAGCATGCGCGCATCGCCGAAGGCCGCCCGGGCCTCCCGGCGGGCGGACTCCAGCGCTTCCGCAAGCTGGGCCTCCGTTTCGACCACCTTCATGCCCTTGCCGCCGCCGCCGGCGGTGGCCTTGAGCAGCACCGGGTAGCCGATGGTCTCGGCGGCGCCGCGGAAGGTCTCGAAATCCTGCGCCTCGCCGTGGTAGCCGGGCACCAGCGGCACGCCGGCCGCCTCCATCAGCGCCTTGGCCGCCGACTTGCTGCCCATCGCCTCGATGGCCTCAGCCGGCGGGCCGAGGAACAGCAGCCCGGCCGCCTCGCAGGCGCGGGCGAAGTCGGCGTTCTCGGACAAAAAGCCATAGCCCGGATGGATGGCCTGGGCGCCGCTCTCGCGGGCGGCGGCGACGATCCTGTCGATCCGCAGGTAGCTCTCGGCCGGCTTGGCGCCACCCAGGTCCACCGCCAGATCGGCCTCGCGCACATGCCGGGCGTGGCGGTCGATGGCGCTGTGCACGGCCACCGTGCGGATGCCCAGGGCCCTGGCGCTGCGCATCACCCGGCAGGCGATCTCGCCGCGGTTGGCGATCAAGAGGGTGTCGATGGAACGGCTCATGAGCGGTCCTCCTGCCAGGCGGGGCGGCGTTTTTCCAGGAAGGCGCGCAGCCCCTCCTGGCCTTCCGGGCTGACCCGCAGGCGGGCGATGGCGCTCTCGGTGTAGCGGCGCAGGGCCGGGTTGAGCGCGCCGCTGCCGACCTCGCGCAGCAGGTCCTTGGTCGCCTTCATGGCCTGCGGGCCGTTCTGCAGCAGGGTGGCGATCCACTGCTCCAGCGCGCCGTCCAGCTCGGCGGCCGGGTAGCACTCGGCGAGCAGGCCCAGCTCGCGGGCGCGCTCGCCGTCGAAGCGCTCGCCGGTCAGGGCGTAGCGGCGCGCGGCGCGCTCGCCCATGGCCTGCACCACGAAAGGACTGATCACCGCCGGGGCGAGGCCGATGCGCACCTCGGACAGGGCGAACTGCGCGTCACTGGCGCCGATGGCCAGATCGCAGCAGGCGATCAGCCCCAGCGCCCCGCCGAAGGCCGCGCCCTGCACCACGGCCAGAGTCGGCAGCTTGAGGTGATGGAGGTTGTACATCAGCTCGGCGAGGGCCTGGGCGTCGGCCAGGTTGGCGTTGTAGTCGAGGTCGGCGGCCTCGCGCATCCAGGCCAGATCGGCGCCGGCGGAAAAGTGCCTGCCGCGCCCGCGCAGCACGAGAAAGCGCAGTTCGCGGCGATCCTTCAGCGCGTCGAGGGCGAGGATCAGCTCCTTGATCATGGCGGCGTCGAAGGCGTTGTTTTTCTCCGGGCGGTCGAGCCAGAGGGTGGCGAAGCCGCGCGGATCGAAGTGGAGTTGCAGGGTCTGGAAGTCGGTCATGGTCGGGACCTCTTACATCCGGAACACGCCGAAGCGGGTCGGCTCGATGGGCGCATTGAGCGCGGCGGACAGCGCCAGGGCCAGCACCTCGCGGGTCTGCGCCGGGTCGATCACGCCGTCGTCCCACAGCCGGGCGCTGGAATAGAAGGCATGCGCCTGGCGCTCGTAGCGCTCGACGATGGGCTGGCGGATCGCTTCTTCCTCCTCGGCAGAGAAGGACTGCCCGGCGCGCTCGGCCTGCTCGCGCTTGACCTGCACCAGCACCCCGGCGGCCTGCTGGGCGCCCATCACGCCGATCCGGGCGTTCGGCCACATCCACAAGAAGCGCGGGTCGTAGGCGCGGCCGCACATGCCGTAGTTGCCGGCGCCGAAGCTGCCGCCGACGATCACGGTGAACTTCGGCACGCTGGCGCAGGCCACCGCGGTGACCAGCTTGGCGCCATGCTTGGCGATGCCGCCGGCCTCGTACTTCTGGCCGACCATGAAGCCGGTGATGTTCTGCAGGAACAGCAGCGGGATGCCGCGCTGGCAGGCCAGCTCGATGAAGTGCGCGCCCTTCTGCGCCGCCTCCGAGAACAGAATGCCGTTGTTGGCGAGGATGGCCAGCGGATAGCCGTGCAGGTGGGCGAAGCCGCAGACCAGGGTGGGGCCGAACAGCGCCTTGAACTCGTCGAACTCGCTGTCGTCGACCAGGCGGGCGATCACCTCGCGCACGTCGAACGGCTGCCGGGCGTCGCTCGGGATCACCCCGTACAGCTCCTCGGCCGGGTAGCGCGGCGCCCGCGGCACGCGGCTCTGCAGTTGGCCGAGCTTGCGCCAGTTGAGGTTGGCCACGCAGCGCCGGGCGATCGCCAGGGCGTGCTCGTCGCTCTCGGCGTAGTGGTCGGCCACCCCCGAGGTCCGGCAATGCACGTCGGCGCCGCCCAGCTCCTCGGCGGTCACCACCTCGCCGGTGGCGGCCTTCACCAGCGGCGGGCCGGCGAGGAAGATGGTCGCCTGCTCGCGCACCATGATGGTCTCGTCGGACATCGCCGGCACGTAGGCGCCGCCGGCGGTGCAGGAGCCCATCACCACGGCGATCTGCGGGATGCCGGCGGCGCTCATGTTCGCCTGGTTGAAGAAGATCCGCCCGAAGTGCTCGCGGTCGGGGAACACCTCGTCCTGGCGCGGCAGGTTGGCGCCGCCGGAATCCACCAGGTAGAGGCACGGCAGGCGGTTCTCGCGGGCGATGGCCTGGGCGCGCAGGTGCTTCTTCACCGTCAGCGGGTAGTAGGTGCCGCCCTTCACCGTGGCGTCATTGGCGATGACCATGCACTCGACGCCCTCGATCCGGCCGATGCCGGCGATCACCCCGGCGGCCGGCACCTCCTCGTCGTAGACCTCGAAGGCGGCGAGCTGGCCGATCTCGAGAAACGGCGAGCCGGGATCGAGCAGGCGGTCGATGCGCTGGCGCGGCAGCAGCTTGCCGCGCGATGTGTGGCGCTCCTGGGCCTTGGCGCCGCCGCCCTCGCGGATGCGCCCGAGCAGGGCGTGCAACTGGTCGACCTGTTCGCGCATGGCCGCGCCGTTGGCGGCGAACTCCGGCGAACGGGTATTGATCTGGGTGTGCAGGATGGCCATGGGGCTAGCTCCCTGATGCCGTCGGCGCTGGTCTCGGTGGAAAAGGCCTGCGGCCGTTTTCCACCCTACCCGAGCGACCGTGAGGCGTAGGGTGGAAAACCCGCGCAGCGGTTTTCCACCGAATGGGTCGATGGATTTCAGCGCGTCTCGTCGAACAGCTCGCGGCCGATCAGCATGCGGCGGATCTCGCTGGTGCCGGCGCCGATCTCGTAGAGCTTGGCGTCGCGCCACAGCCGGCCGGTCGGGTAGTCGTTGACGTAGCCGTTGCCGCCGAGGATCTGGATCGCCTCGCCGGCCAGCCAGGTGGCCTTCTCGGCGCAGTAGAGGATCACCCCGGCGCAGTCCTTGCGCACCTGGCGCACGTGCCCGGAGCCCAGCGCGTCGAGCTGCCGGCCGACCGCGTAGAGGTAGGCGCGGCAGGCCTGCAGGGTGGTGTACATGTCGGCGACCTTGGCCTGGATCAGCTGGAACTCGCCGATGCTCTGACCGAACTGCCTGCGGTCGTGGATGTAGGGCACCACCACGTCCATCGCCGCCTGCATCAGGCCCAGCGGGCCGCCGGCGAGCACGGCGCGCTCGTAGTCCAGGCCGCTCATCAGCACCTTGACCCCTTCATTGACCTGGCCGAGCACGTTTTCCGCGGGGATCTCCACGTCGCGGAACACCAGTTCGCCGGTGTGCGAGCCGCGCATGCCGAGCTTGTCGAGCCTCTGCGCCACCGAGAAGCCGGGGCTGTCCGTCTCCAGGATGAAGGCAGTGATGCCACGCGCGCCGGCCGCCGGGTCGGTCTTGGCGTAGACCACCAGCACGTCGCAGTCCGGGCCGTTGGTGATCCACATCTTGGTGCCGTTGAGCACATAGCGGTCGCCCTTGCGGTCGGCGCGCAGCTGCATGGACACCACGTCGGAGCCGGCGTTGGACTCGCTCATCGCCAGGGCGCCGATGTGCTCGCCGGAGATCAGCCTGGGCAGGAAGCGCTCCTTCTGCGCCGGCGTGCCGTTGCGGTGGATCTGGTTGACGCACAGGTTGGAGTGCGCGCCGTAGGACAGGGCGATGGCGCCTGAGGCGCGGGACAGCTCCTCCATGGCGATCATGTGCGCCAGATAGCCCATGCCGGCGCCGCCGTACTCCTCGGAGACGGTCAGGCCGAGCAGGCCCATGTCGCCGAACTTGCGCCACAGGTCCATGGGGAACTGGTCGCTGCGGTCGGCTTCGGCGGCGCGCGGGGCGATCTCCCGGGCGGCGAAGCCGGCCACCGAGTCGCGCAGCATGTCGATCTCCTCGCCGAGGAAGAAATTCAGTCCGGGCAGGTTGCTCATGATCGGGTGCTCCAGGCCTTGTTGTCGTTCCCTCTCTTGAGAATATGCCAGGTTGACGTATCAGCATAACCACAGCAGAACGGCGGCGAAGGCCAGTATTTCCTCGAAGCGGCTGGCTTGCTTCTCGTAACGCGAAGCGATCCGCCGGTAATACTTCAGCTTGCCGAACAGGCACTCGACCACGTCGGACGACTTCTGTCGGTCATGGCAAAAGCCCAGTTTTAGCACTGGGCCTGCCTGCCTTGCCATGGATCACCTCGCTGCAGTGTATCGCTTAACGGAGTGTCCACTAAGGCTGGGCAAGATCAGAAGAATAGCGTCGCACACCTCGGCAACTAATCCCCCATCAGCTCTTCGAGCGACTTACCACATGCCATCACGCTTTCGTAATTCTTCCCAAGAATCCAGTACTCGTGCCCCCGGCATAGGCTCTTAATATCGGGCAACTTATAAAGTTTAAAACCAACACACTCGAAATCTCCTGCCAGGCGCTCTCTGGAAAGCTCTGTTCGACGATACATATTGGCAGCAACGATACCACTCGGAGCAAGGCATCTATACAGCTCAGCGATTTGTTCCTTGTAAAATGGAAACTGCAAAACAAATACCGCTACAACCATCTCAAAATAGCTATCGCTGTATGGAAGCTTGTATTCCGAACCAGAAAAGACATGACAGTTACTCCCAACCCCTTCAGTATCGGAAAAGACTGCTCGATCGGCATCAGAGAGTACATAGTCCATATAGGGCGGAACCTCTGCAAGAACAGGCCTGGTTCCAGCACCAATTTCCAGCAGTTTCCTTGGCTGAATCCTTTCGATAAGCCTACCAAATAGTGCATGAACTTCGGAATTGGCCGGATCAATCAAACCCGGAAAATTCTCTCGCACGCGACACAAGTTCTTCACTTCCTCGGGCGAGAGCTCGTCAAGGTGCTGCTTACGGATGTAGAAGCAGTCCATGAATCTAAATAACCTTTGACCTTCAAAGTCAAGTTCGCCAGGTCCCTTCTCGCTATTTAGCGTCATGAACACCCCAGCGGAGACCTCCTCGATCCTGAAGCTCATTGCTCGAAACTCCCTCTCAAGAGTCTTTGACCTTATGCCTTCGAAAAGACTAGAGCATTTTCACCTTATTCGGATTTACCTTTGGGTGAACTACGTAGGTTGGGGTGAGCTTGCGAACCCCAACCTACGTATCGACGACACCCCAGCAGCGTCGGGCTTCGCAGTGCGAAGCCCGACCTACGATTGGTTGCAGCAGTGAACCGGTATTTCATGAAAGTGCCGCTAGACGGCGACCGCCCGCCTCCCGGTCGAAACCGCTCCCCCGCGCTCTGCCCCGGCCTTCAGAGCAGCGGCAGGCTATAAGTGACGATCAGGCGGTTCTCGTCTATATCGCGGGTGTCGTTGCTGCGCAGCGTGGCGTTGCGCCAGGTCAGGCCGAGGCCCTTGAAGGTGCCTTCCGGCACCACGTAATCGATGCGGAAGTTGCGTTCCCACTCGCGGTTGTCGCTGCCGGCGTCGTCGATGTCGTCGCCGCTCCAGTAGACCAGGCTGGCCTTCAGGCCGGCGATGCCGATCTTGCCGAAGTCGTAGGAGTAGCCCGCCACCCAGGTGTTTTCGCCGGCGCTGGTGAACTTGTGGATCTGCGCGTCGGTGATCAGGTACAGGGTGCGCCCGCTGCCCTTGAAGAGGTGCGGGAAGTCGCTGTTGCCGCTGATCTTCTGGTAGCCGGCCTTCACTTCGTGGCCGCCCAGCGTGTAGGTGAACTGGGCGCTCCACAGGTGGTTGTCGACCTCGCCGCGGCTGGACGCGCCGGCGTCCCAGTAGCCGCTGCTGACGTAGCCTTCCCTGCGTCCGGAGGCGCTTTCGTTCCTGCCGTCGGAGTCGCTGGCGAAGAAGCGCAGGTCGGTCTTCAGCGAACCCACCGGCAACGCCCAGGTGTGGATCAGGCCGAGGAAGTGCTGCTCGTAGAAGTCGTCCAGGCTGCCGTAGTAGTACTGCAGCAGGAGGTCCTTGCCGACCTTGTAGTCGGCGCCAGCGTAGTAGAACTCGTTGCTGAACCGGGCGTTGGGGCCGCTGTTGGCGCCGGAGATGGAGAGCGGGAAGCTGTCGCTGGAGTTGCGGTCGGTGGAGTGCTCGATCTTGCCGGCGATCAGCGTCAGGTCGTCGATCTC
The DNA here is from genome assembly GCF_009363155.1 of Azotobacter salinestris. Classification (NCBI taxonomy): domain Bacteria; kingdom Pseudomonadati; phylum Pseudomonadota; class Gammaproteobacteria; order Pseudomonadales; family Pseudomonadaceae; genus Azotobacter; species Azotobacter salinestris. The sequence goes on along the minus strand of NZ_CP045302.1, from coordinate 3,014,967 downwards.
GCTGGAGGTGATCTGCCCGCCGTGGAACAGTTGCGGCAGCAGGCGGCCGTCGTTGTAGGTGACCACCGGCAGCCTGGGCATCAGGGTGCCGAGCCGCGCCTCGGTCCTGGAGATACGCAGCTTGCCGGTGACGGCGAGCCGGCCGAAGTCGGTCTTCGCCTTGCCGTTGCTCTCCAGCGGGAACACGGTGCCCGGGGTGCGCTCGATGCCCGGCTTGCCCTCGCGGCCGCCGCCGTCCAGACGGATGGCATGCATGGCCAGCACATCCAGGCCGAAGCCGAGCGGCCCTTCGGTAAAGCCGGACTTGTAGTCGAAAAAGAAACCCTGGCCCCACTCCTCCGAGCGCGGGCGGTCCTCGTTGCGGGTGTCCTGGTTGATGTAGAAGTTCTTGAGGTTCAGCGAGAGCTTGCCGTCCTCGATGAACTCGGCCTGGGCGACGGCGGGAATGGCCAGGGCCGCTCCCAGGGTGGGCAGGGCGGCGCTGCGGGTGACGGGACGCTGGTACATCATCGTTCTACCTCCTGGCGGAAGGATGCACAGGGTTCTCGCTGTCATGGGGAGCCCGCCGGCAGGCGCCTGTGCCAGACGGGCGACGGCGCCCGGCGGCGGGTTCTTCCAGTCTGGCAGACGACAGCCGGGGCGCCGCGAAATCCGACCGGCTGGCAGGCGCCGAACGGGCACGGAGCCGCGTCCCTGCGGCTCCGCGCCCCGGGAGGATCAGAACAGCGGCAGGCTGTAGCTGACGACCAGGCGGTTCTCGTCCAGGTCACGGCCGTCGTTGCCACGGGTCGCGGCGTTGAGCCAGGACAGGCCGACGCCCTTGAGCAGACCGTTCTGCACCGTGTAGTCGACGCGGAAGTTGCGCTCCCACTCCTTGTTGTCGCTGCCGGCGGCGTCGATGTCGTCGCCGCTGAAATACATCAGCCGGGTCTTCAGCCCCGGCACGCCGAGCGCGGCGAAGTCGTAGGTATGCCCGACCACCCAGGTGTTCTCGCCGGCGCTGGCGAACTTGCCGATCTGGCCGTTGGTGATCAGGTGCAGGGTGCGCCCGGTCCCCAGGTTGATGTGCGGGAAGTCGCTGTTGCCGGTGACCTTCTGGTAGCCGGCGCTCAGCGCGTGGCCAGCCAGGCTGTAGGTGAACATGGCGCTCCGCAGGTTGTTGTCGACCTCGCCGCTGCTGCCGTTGGCGCCGCTGCTCCGGTAGCCCTCGGCACGTCCGGAGGAACTCTCGTTCTTGCCGTCGGAATCGCTGGTGAAGTAGCGCAGATCGGACTTCAGCGCGCCGACCGGCAGTTTCCAGTCGTGCACCAAGCCGAAGAAGTGCTGTTTGTAGAAGTCGCGCAGGTTGCCGTAGTAGTACTGCAGCAGCAGGTCTTTGGTGGGCTTGTAGTCGGCGCCGCCGAAGTAGAACTCGTTGCTGAACTGGGCCCTGCTGCCGCTGTTGGCGCCGCCGATGGACAGGCCGTGGCTGTCGCTGGAGTTGCGCTCGGTGGAGTGCTCGATCTTGCCGGCGGTCAGGCTCAAGTTGTCGATCTCGTTGGAGGTGATCTGCGCGCCGTGGAACAGCTGCGGCAGCAGGCGGCCGTCGTTGTAGGTCAAGACCGGCATCTTCGGCATCAGGGTGCCGAGGCGCGCCTCGGTCTTGGAGAAGCGCATCTTGCCGGTCACGCCGACCCGGCCGAAGTCGGTCCTGGCCTTGCCGTTGCTTTCCAGCGGGAACATGCCTCCCGGAGTCCGTTCGATGTCCGCCTTGCCGGCGCGGCCGCCGCCGTCCAGGCGGATGGCGTGCATCGCCAGCACGTCGAGGCCGAAGCCGACCGGGCCTTCGGTGAAGCCGGACTTGAAGTCGAGGAAGAAGCCCTGGCCCCACTCCTCGGAGCGCGGCGCGTCCTGGTTGCGCACGTCCTGGTTGATGTAGAAGTTCTTGAAGCTCAGCGTGGCCTTGCTGTCCTCGATGAATTCCGCTTGAGCGATGGACGGAACGGCCAGCGCCGCTCCCAGCGTGGAAAGGGCTATCCGGGCACGTGGAGTCTTGTGCATGTTGGTCTTGTCTCCGGGATGGATGATGCGCGGTGCTTCTTGTTGTCATGGGAAAACCGCTACCGCGCGCGGGATTTTCCGGTCGCTCCGGCCGCAGCGGGCCGGCCGGCGGATACCCTGCGCCAGAGCAGCCCGGCGGGCCGGGCGGAGCATCCGCGCAGCAGAAAATCGGCTCAGCGGCCCGATGCGGACAGAGCGGTTGGGAAGAGCGAAGGGATGCAGCCTCGAGGCGAGCGGGGCGAGGGGCGGCAACACCGATACCCGAGGGGCAGGCAGGATACCGTGGCGGTCGGGCCGGACATGAACGTCTCCTTATTGTTGTGTCGTTCGTCGTGAGGGGCGAGCCGCCGGGATCGAACCCGCGGACACGGCCTCGGCGAGGCGACAGCCCGTGCTGGACTGCTGGGCACGGACGTGCTCGCTGGACAAGCCCACAGCAATCGGCATGCCGGGCCGGCGACACCGCTCTTGTCCCGCGGCAAGAGCCGCAGGAGAGTCAGGATGCAGAGCGGCGCACCGGCGACATGGCATGAAAAGGAGGCGACACAGGCAGGCGGCCGAAAGTGGCGACATGTCGCCATGAAAAGGCGCCGAAATGGCGGCTTTTCGCCATGCTGGATGCAGGATTCTCTTGTCCACACCCGGCGACTGGCCGACCAGCCGGCTAGAGTGATGGAACAGACAGCAAGCGACTCCAGCCGAAACGGCCATGGCGCCGCAAGGAGCATCGCCGCCGCTCCATTTCATCGCATTGGTCTTGGCGTCATCGCCAAAGGGAAGCGGCAACGGGTGCACACAGCCCTTTCGGCCAAGGGCTTCGGCGACTCGGGCAACGCGAGGATCAAGGATGCCAGTTACCCGCTGCGCGGTCGTGGGGGTGGGCCATATCGGCAGGTTTCACGCCCAGAAGTACGCCGCATCCACCAACGCCGCGCTCGTCGCGGTAGCCGACCGGGACCGCGACAGGGCCGCGCACGTGGCGGCCGAATGCGCCTGCGAGGCGGTGACGGACTACCAGGCGCTGTTCGGACGGGTCGAGGCGGTCAGCATCGCCGTGCCTACGGCGCAGCACTTCGAAGTGGCCCGGGCGTTTCTGGAACACGGCGTCCACGTGCTGCTGGAAAAGCCCATCGCCAGCAACCTCGAAGAGGCCGCCGAGCTCAACCGGATCGCCCGCAGGCGGGACGTGGTGTTCCAGGTGGGACATCTGGAGCGCTTCAATGCGGCTCTTGCGGAACTGGCCGACCGGGAGATCGAACCGCTCTTCATCGAGGCCCATCGCCTGTCGCCGTACAAGTCCCGCGCCACCGACGTGGACGTCGTGCTGGACCTCATGATCCACGATCTCGACATCGTCCTGAGCGTGGTGCGCTCGCCGCTGCGCACGGTGCAGGCGAGCGGCGCCAAGGTGCTCTCGCAATCGATCGACATCGCCAACGCCCGCCTCGAATTCTGCAACGGCTGCATCGCGAACATCACCGCCAGCCGGGTGAGCACGAAGACCGAGCGCAAGATGCGCCTCTTCCTGCGCAATGCCTATTTCTCCATCGACTTCCAGCATCGGCGCCTGGCCGAATGCCGCCTGCACGGCCACGCGGCGAGCGGCGGCGAGCGAATCGTCTGCGAGGAGCGCTCATTCGACGAGCACGACGCGCTGCGCGCCCAGATCGAGGCATTCCTGCGCTCCGTGCAGCAGGGCGCGCCGGTCGCCGTTTCCGGCGAAGAGGGGCAGCAGGCGCTGGCGACGGCGATCCGCATCGCCCGGCTGGTGGAGGACAACGCGCCACAGCTCGGCAACACCATCTGAACGACCATGCGGACAGCGTACCGATGACACGAACCATCCCGATGGTCGATCTCAAGAGCCAGTATGCGAGCCTCAAGGACGAGATCGACGGCGCAATCGCAGGCGTGCTCCAGGAAGGCCACTTCGTGCTCGGCCCCAACCTGCGGCAGTTCGAGCAGGAGGTGGCCGCCTACCTGGGGGTCGCCCACGCCGTCGGCTGCGGGTCGGGCACCGATGCGCTGCAGCTCGCGCTCACCGCGGCGGGCATCGGACCAGGCGCCGAGGTGATCACCACCGCGTTCACCTTCGCCGCGACCGCGGAAGCCGTGGTCCGGGCGGGGGCCACGCCGGTGTTCGTCGACATCGACCCGCACAGCCTCAACATCGACGTGGCGCGGGTGGCAGCGGCCCTGACGTCGCGCACGGCGGCGGTCATTCCCGTGCATCTCTTCGGCCGGCCCGCCGACATGGCCGCGCTCGGCGAGCTGTGTGCGGCGCGCGGGATCCTCGTGGTGGAGGATTGCGCGCAGTCCTTCGGCGCGCGCGTACAGGGACGGCACACGGGCGCCATCGGCGCGTTCGGCTGCTTCAGCTTCTTTCCCAGCAAGAACCTCGGCTGCTACGGGGACGGCGGGCTGGTGACCACCGCTTGCCCGGACATGGCCGACAGGTTGAGGATACTGCGCAATCACGGCGCGCCGGCGCGCTACCACCACGACCTGATCGGCTTCAACAGCCGCCTGGACGAGCTCCAGGCCGCGATCCTGCGCGTCAAGCTGCGGCACATCGAGCGCTTCAACGCCGGACGCCGGCGCATCGCGCATCGCTACGGCGTGCTGCTGGCCGGGCTGCCGCTGGAGACGCCCCGGGCGGATGAACACGGCGAGCACGTCTATCACCAGTACACGGTGCGCTGCACGGCACGCGAGCGGGTGATGGCGGCGCTCGCCGCTGCCGGCATCGAATGCGCCATCCATTATCCGCTGCCCCTCCACCGCCAGCCGGCCTTCGCGGCGTACGGCGCCGGGCTTTCCCTGCCGGTCGCGGAATCGGCCGCGGCACGCTGCCTGTCGCTGCCGATCTATCCGGAGATGCCCGACGAGGACGTCGAGCGGGTCGCCACGGTCGTGCGCGGGGCGCTCGAGTAGACGGCCGGGCGCCGCCTGGCGCACGGATCGCTGCGCCTTCCGCGCCCGCTCCTTCTTGTCGCTGCCGTCGGCATCGACGTCGTCGCCACTGGAGTAGGTCAGGCTGGCCTTTAGAGCATTTTTGAAAACATGAAAAGGTAAAAATGCTCCAGCCCTCTGAGCTGGCCAGCATTGGGGTAGAGCTTGCATGCTACTGGGTAGCGGGCAGATCCCAAGGCGCTGGCCGAGCAGTACCTTGGGACTGTATTCCCCTGCAGGGGTGAGGCTCTTATGGAAGCGTCATCCGCTTCCAAGGAACACGCCCTGTGCCTCCTTAGATGGCCTGTTCGATCGGCGGGGTGCCGATGATTTCGAGCTGGCCGGTGGACTCGCCCGCCGCAGCGAAGATGAATACGTCGGCGGCAAGGTGGTCGAGGTGGTTGCCCTCCAGGGCGATCTCGAAGCGCTTTCCCTCGGCATCCGCCTCGAAGCTCTTGAGGTAGGTGCGCGTGCCGGCGTCGTTCACCCGCACCGCCAGGGTGCCGCCGTGGCCGTCGCCCAGGCCGGTGAAGCCGAGCGCCGAGAGGTCGATGCGGTCCTCGCCGGCCTCGAAGTCGAGGATCAGGTCGCTTGAGCCCGCGCCATCGGTGCGGTGGCTGTCCTCGCGGCTCGAAAAGCGGAACAGGTCGGCACCGCTGCCGCCGGCCAGGGTGTCGCGCCCGAGGCCGCCGTCGAGGCTGTCGCCGCCGGCACCGCCATGCAGGTAGTCGTCTCCGGCCCCGCCGGCGAGGCTTTCCGCCGCTGCGCTGCCGATCAGGCGGTCGCCGGCCGCACCGCCCGCGAGGGCCACCGGAGCGAAGAGCAGATTGCCGCTGTCGAGCCGGCCGGCGAGGTCGCCGTCCAGGACGATCTCGAAGCGCCGCCCTTCGGCATCCGCCTCGAAGCTTTTCAGATAGGTCCGCGTGCCGGCCTCGTTCACCCGCACGGCCAGGGTGCCGTCGCGGCCGTCGCCCAGCCCGACGAAGCCCAGCGCTGAGAGGTCGAGCTGGTCCTCGCCGGGATCAAAGTCGAGGATCCGGTCGGCGAAGCTCTCGCTGTCGGTGCGGTAGCTGTGATCGCGGCTTGCGATGCGGAACAGGTCGGCGCCGCTGCCGCCGATCAGCCGGTCGCGCCCGGCGCCGCCGTCGAGCAGGTCGTCGCCGCCGGCACCATGCAGGCGGTCGTCGCCGTCCCCGCCGGTGAGAATTTCCGCCAGCGGGCTGCCGGTCAGTCTGTCGGCGGCCGCCGTGCCTTCGAGGACGAGCGGCGCGAAGATCAGGTTGCCGCTGTCGAGCTGGCCGGCAAGATTGCCCTTCAGCGAAATCTCGAAGCGCCGCCCCTCGGCATCCGCCTCGAAGCTCTTGAGGTAGGTGTGCGTGCCGGCACTGTTCACCCGCACCGCCAGGGTGCCGCCGTGGCCGTCGCCCAGCCCGGTGAAGCCGAGCGCCGAGAGGTCGATGCGGTCCTCGCCGGGATCGAAGTCGAGGATGCGGTCGGTTGAGCCCTCGCTGGCGGTGCGGTAGCTGTCCTCGCGGCTCGAGACGCGGAACAGGTCGGCGCCGGCGCCGCCGCTCAGGCTGTCGCGCCCGGCGCCGCCGTCGAGGATATCGTTGCCGGCGCTGCCCTCCAGGCGGTCTTCGCCGCCCTCGCCGAGGATCAACTCGGGTGCGTTGTTGCCGATCAGAACGTCGTTGTCGTCGGAGCCTTCGAGAATTACGACCCCATCGTCCAGCGCTCCGAAAGTTTTATCGAGTGAGCCGTCGGCGTTCAGGCGGATCACGCTGAAATCGTAACTCGCGCTGTTGGAGTTATAGCTATGTCCGGCCAACAGGATCTTGCCGTCCGGTTGCAGGGCCAGGCTATTGACTTGGGCGTAGCCATTTCCGAGATTGAAGCTGGCCTTACCGTCACTATCGAAGTTGATATCGAGACTGCCATCGGCATTCAGTCGAGCCACGCTGAACTCGGTGTCATAGTTAGGGTTATAGCTCCGTCCGGCCACCAGGATCCTGCCGTCGGGCTGCACGCTCAGGCTGTAGCCTTGATCGGTGTCCCCATTAATATCGACAGTGGCTTCGCCATCGCTGCCGAAACCGGTATCGAGGGTGCCGTCGGCGTTCAGCCGGATCACGCTGAAGTCGAAATAGGTGCTGTTCTCGGGAGAGTCATACGCATAGTCATAGCTAGAGCCCGCCAGCAGGATCTTGCCGTCGGGCTGCACCGTCAGGCTATAGCCCTGGTCGTCGCTCCATCCGAGATCGAAGGTGGCCTTGCCGTCGCTGCCGAAGCCGGTGTCGAGGGTGCCGTCGGCGTTCAGCCGGATCACCTCAAGAGTGTAAGAGCTGATGCCGGCCAGCAGGATCTTGCCGTCAGGCTGCACGGTCATGCTATGGACCAGGTTCCTTCCCGCGCCCGCGATATCGAAAGTGGCTTTTCCATCGCTGCCGAAGCTGGTATCGAGACTGCCGTCGGCGTTCAGCCGGATCACGCTGAAGTCGTAGTCATAACTATGGCTGCCGGAGTTATGGCTCTGTCCGGCCACCAGGAGCTTGCCGTCGGGCAGCACAGTCAGGCCAAGGCCTTGGTCGTTGCTCCCTCTGATGTCGACGATGGCCTTGCCATCGCTGCCGAAGCCGGTATCGAGACTGCCGTCGGCGTTCAGCCGGATCACGCTGAAGTCGCCATTATGGTTGCCGCTCAGCAGGAGCTTGCCGTCGGGCAGCACAGCCAGGCTAAGGCCTTGATCGTAGCCTCCCCCGATATCGACGATGGCCTTGCCGTCGCCGCTGAAACCAGTGTCGAGGGTGCCATCGGCGTTCAGCCGGATCACGCTGAAGTCGTCACTATTGCTGCCGGGGTTATAGCCATGTCCGACCAGCAGGATCTTGCCATCCGGTTGCAGGGCTGAGTCATAGCTGTAATCGTGATGCCTTGCTATATCTACAACCATCTTACCTGTGGCTGCGCGGGGAGTAGGGCTGGGCGCGCCATTGCTCGGTATCGAGATATCCATTCAACGATCCTTTTGGGTTTGTTGCTTTCAACGAGCGCTTTGGTCGAAGACATTCGCCCTCATTGGGGAGGCGATCTGCTGCTACTTTGTGGCAGCCTGGGGGATAAACAACAAAGCTCTGATATGAGTCACCGATGAAAACCCAGGCGGTATGAGATCAGCACGATGAAAGAGAAGAACCAACCATTCGATCGGGTGTGCCGAACTTAGCTTCAGCAGCCTGTCGGTAAAGGCTTACTGAGGTTTTGTACAAAAAGCACTCTTTAATAGGCTGGGTTTTCTCAAGAGCAATTACTAGCCTTTTTTAAAGTAATGTCATGCTGCTGCATATCGGCAGTCCGGGTGGCGAAAAAACGACTTCACCAACTCCGGTAACTTCTGGATTCTACGCAGCGCACCCAGTGCCAACCTCTTCATCTCTTCCCGGTTCTGCACAAGACGCCTGGACACACTGCGCTTGACGTGCCCCCAGACCTGCTCGTCCGGGTTCAACTGCGGCGAGTACGGCGGCAGATAGAAGAGTTTCAGGCGCCCCGCCTGTTCTTCGACGAACGCCCTGACCAGCCGGGCCTTGTGCACCGGATGGCCATCGACGATCACGAAGACCGGCTGCTCGGCACCGATCAGCAGGCGCTTGAGAAACTCGCGGAACACGCTGGCCGTCACCGTCCCGTCGTGCAGCATGAAGCGGAACTCGCCGCGCGTCCCGACCGCCGACAGCATGTTCACCGAGAAGCGTCGGCCGGTCACCTCGACCACCGGCGTTTCCCCCTGCGGTGCCCAGGTCGTGCCGGCATGGTAGTCGGAGCGCAGGCCCGACTCGTCCGCGAAGTAGATCCTTGCCCCCGCTGCACGGGCCTCGGCCCGAATCGCCGGGTAGGTCTCGTTTTCCCACTGGCGCACCAGCGCCGCATCCTGCTGCCAGGCGCGATGCAAGGGTTTCTGCGCGGTGAAGCCGAGCAGCTTCATGATCCGGCTCACGGCGGACAGCGACAGCGTCTTGCCGAACTGGCGGCGGATCAATTCGGCGATCAGCGACAAGGTCCACAGGCCGAACTCGAAACGGTATTGCAGCGGCGAGTGGTCCCGAACGGCCTGTGCCAGCCAGCGCATTTCCTCGGCACTGATCCTGGGCGGACGTCCGGGAACCGGCTTGGCGAGCAGGGCGTTCTGTCCGCCATTGGCGAAGTCGGACAGCCAGCGAAAGACGCTGCGGATATTGACGCCGAAGGCGGCCGCCACGCTTTGGACGGTCTGCCCTTCGCGAACGGCCTTGATCGCCTGCTGACGCATGACCTGAAGGGAATGGTGGTCGATTGCTCGACCGTCGGAGTTTCGTTTGCATTTCATGGGGGTATTGTCTCTCAATATGACAATACTTTCGATAAAATTAGTAAGAGTGTTTGGCCGCCTATCCTGTAGCCGGCTTTTTAAGACTGACTTTTCCTTGCCAAGTTCTGCCTTAATCCTGTGTCATAAACATACGTGCAGCCCATGCGGTTTTTTCCTTGGCCATCCTGTCCGGGCATGGCCTTGCGGCGCAGGCGCTGCCCGAGCAGAAAACCACAGGCTGCGATGCTCAGGCGGGCATGGTGATGGAATCCCGCCAGCCACGGCCCTCGTAATGTCCCAGCCCCAGGTCCTGCTTGAGATCCTGGTAGTCGCGCCCGATACGCCAACCCAGATGGGCGATGCGTACCAGCTCCGACAGCGAGGTGTCCTCCGCGAGCGTGGACAGCCAGTAGCGGGTCGGCTCGTCCTGAGCGAGGGCCATTCGATCAGCAGCCATTGCAGCGGGTGTAGCCGCTGTTCTGCCGACACGCTGTCGGCAAGGCGTACCCGTACTGCAGCGAAACGCCCGCTCAGCGGTTCGTTGGCTCCCTGGCGCCAGATGAGTTCCGTAAAGACATCGGGCGGCAGCGACAGGGCCAGCCTCTTCACTGACAGCGGTCGATGCTCCGGCGAGCACCGCGTGGCCACCGGCGGACGCCTCCTGCCCGTCCAGCTCCGCGGCACAGGAGGGCGCCGAACTCACACTTTCGGCAGATCCCCCCCAAGAAATACGTTTTCACCCCACGATCAGCGCATTTCCTCAGCGAAAGCTCGCTGAAAGTTTAGCCGCGTAGCATCCGCCGCCAGAGCCGGCATCAGACCGGCCCGTCCGACAAAAACAATGAGTGGAGATTGCCATGCACCCCATCCCGCATTCGTCCGACCACGCCCAGCCGTCGTCCAGCCTGTCGACCTCCCCACGCTGACCGCGCGTCCTTCCCTGCTTCCGGAGTACTCGTCATGCTGACCTTCCTCGGCTTCGCCATGGTCCTGACCTTCATGTTCCTGATCATGACCCAGCGCCTCTCGGCGCTGATCGCCCTCATCGTCATCCCCGTGCTGTTCGCCATGTTCGGCGGTTTCGCCGGCGACATCGGCCCGATGATGCTGCAGGGCATCACCAAGCTCGCCCCGACCGGGGTGATGCTGATGTTCGCCATCCTCTACTTCGCCCTGATGATCGACTCGGGGCTGTTCGACCCGCCGGTGCGCTTCATCCTGCGCATGGTCAAGGGCGATCCGCTGCGGGTGTCCGTCGGCACCGCCGCGCTGGCGCTGATCGTCTCCATGGACGGCGACGGCGCCACCACCTACATGATCTGCGTCGCCGCCATGCTGCCGCTGTACAGCCGCATCGGCATGAACCCGCGGATCATGGCCGGCCTGATCATCCTCGCCGGCGGCATCATGAACATGACCCCCTGGGGCGGCCCCACCGCCCGCGCCGCCAGTGCCCTGCAGGTCGATCCGTCGGACGTCTTCGTGCCGATGATCCCGGCCATGGCGATCGGCGTGGCCAGCCTGCTGGGCATGGCCTGGCTCTACGGCAAGCGCGAGCGCGAGCGTCTCGGCGTGCTGCAGCTGGCCGACGGCAGCGAAGATCACTCCGACGTCAGCGTTTCCCAGTACCCCGAGGCGCGCCGGCCGAAGCTCCTGCTGATCAACGCCATGCTGACCCTGGGGCTGATGGGCACGCTGATCACCGGCGTGCTGCCGCTGCCGGTGCTGTTCATGATCGCCTTCAGCCTCGCCATGATCATCAACTACCCCTGCCTCAAGGCGCAGAAGGAGCGCATCGCCGCCCATGCCGGCAACGTGCTGGCGGTGGTCGGGCTGATCTTCGCCGCCGGCATCTTCACCGGCATCCTCACCGGCACCGGGATGGTCGACGCCATGTCGAAGAGCCTGCTGGCGCTGATCCCCGACGCGATGGGCCCCTATCTCGCCGTGGTGACCGCGCTGGTCAGCATGCCGTTCACCTTCTTCATGTCCAACGACGCCTTCTACTACGGCGTGCTGCCGGTGCTCACCGAGGCCGCCAGCCACTATGGCATCAGCCCGGTGGAGATGGCCCGCGCCTCGATCGTCGGCCAACCCGTGCACCTGCTCAGCCCGCTGGTGCCCTCCACCTACCTGCTGGTGGGCCTGGCGAAGATCGAGTTCGGCGACCTGCAGCGCTTCGCCCTGAAGCTGGCAACCTTGCTCTGTCTGGCGATAATGCTCGCCGCGCTGGTCATGGGCGTCTTCCCGCTGGCCGGCAACTGAGCGGCACAGCGTACTGACGAAAATTTCACACTGTCGCGTACAGACTCTCACGCCCGGCAGCCTTCAGGCTGCCGGGCGTTCAACCGACGATTAGAGGACCCCTTATGGACTGGCTGACCAACCCGGAGATCTGGGTTGCCTTCTTTACCCTGACCGCGCTGGAGATCGTGCTCGGCATCGACAACATCATCATGATCTCCATCCTCGTCGGCCGCATGCCCAAGGAGATACAGGCCCGCACCCGCCTGTTCGGCCTGGCGCTGGCGATGGTCACCCGGATTCTCCTGCTGCTGTCGATCTCCTGGGTGATGGGCCTGACCGCCGACCTCTTCCAGCTCTTCGACCAGGGCATCTCCGGGCGCGACCTGATCCTGTTCTTCGGCGGCCTGTTTCTGCTGTGGAAGAGCAGCACCGAGATTTTCCACGGCCTGGAAGGCGAGGACGAGACCAACGAGACGCCGAGGGGCGGCGGCCAGTTCATCGGCACCATCATCCAGATCGCCATCATCGACATCGTCTTCTCCCTGGACTCGGTGATCACCGCGGTCGGCATGGTCTCCCAGGTGCCGGTGATGATCGCCGCGATCGTCGTCGCCGTGCTGGTGATGATGGCCGCCTCCGGCACCATCAGCGCCTTCATCGACAAGCACCCGAGCCTCAAGCTGCTCGCCCTGTCGTTCCTCACCGTGGTCGGCACCGTGCTGATCGCCGAGAGCTTCGAGGTGCACGTGCCCAAGGGCTACGTCTACTTCGCCATGGCCTTCTCGCTGGCGGTGGAAGCGCTGAACATCCGCATGCGCCGCGCACGGGCGGAGCCGGTGCACCTGAGCAAGGACATTCCCGGTCAGTAAACCGCACCTGCCGTACGAAAACGGGGCCCGCGCGGCCCCGTTTTCGTTGCATCAAGCCCCTCCCGCAGCCGGCATACCCACACGCCCCTCGGGGTCTAGCAGACTCCCCGCACCAGTGCTAGCATTTTGCCTGCAAAAGCCAACCTCGCAGCGATGCGAGCACGGAAAGCCACGGATCTCACCGAGATGGCCGGGCCGCCAGACGTTCAACTTCATCCAATGACGGTAAACCCTGGCCCGTGCATTCAAGGCACATCTGCCTCCTCCGCGGGCCTGGGTGGGGGAGGAAACATGGCAACGATCAACGGAACCACAGGCAACGACACGCTCGAAGGCACTGGCGATAACGACACGCTCAACGGCCAGCAGGGCAACGACACCCTCTCTGGCGGTGCCGGTAACGACACGCTCAACGGCCAGCAGGGCAGCGACACCCTGCACGGCGAGGCCGGCGATGACACCCTGCAAGGCCAGCAGGGTGACGACCACCTCCATGGCGGCGAAGGCAACGACATCCTCACCGGCGGCACAGGCACCGACACCTTCCACTACAGCTTCCAGGTGAGTGCGGACGAGAGCCACAGCGAACGTTTCACCGACTGGCTGATCGGCCAGGGCCTGGGACAGTATGTCGGCGCTGACGGCCAACTGCTCGACGGCGTCACCACCCAGGGCTTCTTCTCTTCCCAGTACACGAACTGGCTGAGCCATCTGGTGGACCAGTACGACCTGGCCGGGGGCCAGAGCTACAGCATCGAGCTCAACCAGAACGGCAGCGGCGTGCCCTCGGTCTGGGTCGACGGCGTGGACATCATGGCCGGCCTGCTCGGCGAAGGCGAAGATTTCACCTTCACCACCAGCGGCAAGAACCCCCAGATCCACACCCGCTATTACTCCGACCTGTTCACCTTCGGTAGCAAGCCGGTCGCCAGCAGCAGCGATGGCCACGACATCGTCACCGACTTCGTGAAGGGCACCGACATCCTCGACTTCTCGGGGCTCTCGGCCACGCAGTTCGATGCGCTGTTCACCATCACCGAAACCGATATCGGCAACGACGGCATCGACGACACCGTGCTGAGCATCGCCGGCGACGACAGCTGGTCGCTGACCCTGATCGGGGTCACCGACTTCTCCAGCAACGACATCCAGTTCGCCCAACCCGTCTGATTCCACCCCCCAGACCCACGGCGACAAAAGATGCCCGCATCGCAGGATGCGGGCATTTTCGTCAGTCCCCGCCCCTCTTTCGGCACCCACTCAGCCGAGCCCCTGCTTTTCGTCGGGCCTCAGGGAACTTTCCGGCCGCTCCGCTAGACTTCGAGCAGCCTCGCCAGACCGCACCAGGACGAGCACTCCGGGCTGTAGTGGGCACTCCGTGCAGTACCTCGCGATCACCGACTTCATCGAGGCAGGAAGCCGCCATCGGGCACCTGCCGGCCAACGGGCCCGCCCACCGGCCGGATATGTGCCTGCGGCACATAAAGAACAACAGCAGGGACCATCGCAATGAAGTTCACCCGTCCGGGGCGCCTGTTCGCCCTTTCCTCGACCCTCGCCCTCGGCCTCGCCGGCCAGGTCGCCTCCGCCAGTCCGCAGCCGGCCTCCTCGCGCATCGTCCAGGAACCGCCGACCGCCCTCCTGCGCGGCGCCCCTCCCGAGCCGGGAGTATCGGGCCAGCGCCTGAGCGCCGACCGCCAGCGAACCGCCGGAACCCGCTCGGAAGTCTTCTACGAGCTGGCCGTCCGCTACGTCGACGGCAAGATCCACAACCCCGATACCGGCACCGACGATGCGGTACGCCTGCGCGCCTTCCAGGGCGAGGCGGTCGACCCGAAAATCCCCTATGTCGCCCCCAAGGTGGAGCTCTGGCCGGGCGAGACCTTCCGCCTGACCCTGCGCAACGAGCTGCCGGCCGACGATCCGAGCTGCCCCGCCTCGCCCGATCATGATCACAACGTGCCGCACTGCTTCAACAGCACCAACATCCATACCCATGGCCTGTGGGTGAGCCCGGCCGGCAACTCCGACAACGTGCTGCTGAAGATCCCCCCGCAGACCGACTTCCAGTACGAGTTCAAGGTGTCGGCCGACCACCCGGCCGGCACCTTCTGGTACCACCCGCATCTGCATGGCACGACCGCGCTGCAGGTCTCCTCCGGCATGGCCGGCCCGCTGATCATCCGCGGCGACCGCCTGCCGCGGGTCGAGGGCGACGGCACCCTGATCCCCGGCGATATCGACACCCTGCTGACCGCGCCCAACGGCCGGCCCTTGCGCGAACGCACCCTGATCTTCCAGCAGATCGCCTACGCCTGCCGCGACGAGAACGGCGACATCAGGACCGATGCCGACGGCAAATGGCTGTGCAACGCCGGCGATGTCGGCGGGATCGAGCGCTACGATCAGTTCGGCGTCGTCCCGACCAACGGCACCTTTCCCACCCTGTGGAGCCGCTCCGGCCGGCGCACCGCGATCAACGGCCTGGTCGAGCCCTACGTGGTCGACGCCAGGGCCGGCGAGGTCGAGCGCTGGCGCTTCATTCATGCCGGCGTGCGCGACTCCATCCGCCTGAGCTTCCGCAAGCTCGACCCGGCCCAGTTGCCCGCCATACCGGGCACAAGCCGCCAGGCGCGCGAGCGTTTCATCCAGAAGGCCTGCACCGGCCAACCCCTGGCGCAGTTCGCCATCGCCGGCGACGGCCTGACCCGCAACGCGGTCTCCACGCGCGACGCCACGGTGTTCCAGCCCGGCTACCGCGAGGACCTGCTGATGGTCTTCCCCGAACCCGGCACCTACTGCATCGTCGACGAAACCCTGCGCCAGGAACAAAGCGTCAACAACGAGAGCTACCCGCGCGAGCTGCTCGGCTACGTGGAGGTGAAGGGCTCGACCGCCGGCAGGGCGCCGGAGGCGGTGCTGCGCCAGACTCTGGAAACCGCGGCCAAGGTACGCATGCCCCGCGGCGCGGTACGCGACAGGGTACTGGCGGATCTGGCCGACGGCCTCAAGCTGAGCGCCTTTGCCCCCAACACCGATATCGCCGACCACGAGTTGAGCGGCGAGCGCACCCTCAGCTTCCAGATCGTCCTGGCGCCCGGGCAGCCGCCCAGTTTCGAGGTGGGCAAGATCGACTTCAGCAGCGGAACTCCGGCGCCCCTCGAAAGCGCGCCCTACGATCCGGAACAGATGCAGCGCCAGCTCGTGCTGGATGCCGTCGAGGAATGGAAGCTGACCTCCTTCTCGTTCGGTCATCCCTTCCACATCCACGTGAACCCCTTCCAGATCCTGTCCGTGAAGGATCCCGAAGGCCGGGAGGTGAGCGGCGCGCCCATCCCCGACGAAGACGGCATCCCCAGCCAGTACGCCAACATGCAGGGCACCTGGCGCGACACCGTGTTCGTGCAGGAAGGCCACCTGATCACCATCCGCTCGCGGTACCGGCGCTATACCGGCGACTTCGTACTGCACTGCCACATCCTCGACCACGAGGACCAGGGCATGATGCAGAACGTGCGCATCTCCCTACCCGGCGGCGGCGACACCGGCATGCCTGACGGCCACCACTGAGACGGCGACGGGGCCTGACGGCCCCGTTCCTGCCGGCTGTTCGCCATTCGCTCGCAATCGCTGCCGCGGCGATAAAACCTGCGGGCAACTCCACACAAACCCAATGGGCATGGTCAGTGGCTTTCAATACAATGCCGCCGCCTTGCGAAACCGCTCTGGGACGAGCGTTTCAGTTGGATGATGTCGAAATCGGTGTTCGGGAATCGGCCAGTTTCGCCGAGGCAGGAGGCCGCCCATGGCATAGACGCGGCGGCACAACCACAAAGAAGAAATTCAAGGATCCACGAAACCCATGACCACCCTCCACCGGAGCCGTCTGTTCGCTCTGTCCTCCAGCCTTGCCCTCGGGGTCGCCGCCCAACTCGTCCCCGTCCAGCAGGCCTCGGCCGAGGTGCCGGCCGCACGCATCGTCCGCGAACCGCCGGCCGCCCTGCTGCGCGGCGCACCCGCCGCGCCCGGCAGGACCGGGCCGAGCCTGATGGCCGCCACGCCGCTCCAGGCCCGCCCGCAGACCGCCGACGTCGGCACCGAAGTCTTCTACGACCTGGCCATCCGCTACGTCGACGGCAAGATCCACAACCCCGACACCGGCACCGACGACGCCGTGCGCCTGCGCGCCTTCCAGGGCGAGGCCACCGACCCGCTGATCCCCTACATCGGGCCCAAGGTGGAACTCTGGCCGGGCGAGACCTTCCGCCTGACCCTGCGCAACCAGTTGCCCGAGGACGACCCGAGCTGCAAGCCGCGCGACGAGCACAACGGCCCGCACTGCTTCAACAGCACCAACATGCACACCCACGGCCTGTGGGTGAGCCCGTCCGGCAACGCCGACAACGTGCTGCTGAAGATCGACCCGGGCGTCGACTTCCAGTACGAGTACAACGTGCCGGCCGACCACCCGGCCGGGACCTTCTGGTACCACCCGCACCTGCACGGCGCGACCGCGCTGCAGGTCGCCTCGGGCATGGCCGGCCCGCTGATCATCCGCGGCGACCGCCTTCCCAAGCCCCGCGAGGACGGCAGCCTGATCCCCGGCGACATCGACACCCTGCTGACCGCGCCCAGCGGCGAAGCCTTCCGCGAACGCGTCCTGGTGTTCCAGCAGATCGCCTACGCCTGCCGCGACCAGGCCGGCAAGATCAAGACCGATGCCGACGGCAAGTGGGTCTGCGACAAGGGTGACGTCGGCGGCATCGAGAGCTACGCCGGCCAGTTCGGCATCACCGCGACCGGCAGCACCGTGTGGAACGCTTCCGGCCGGCGCACCGCGATCAACGGCCTGGTCGAGCCCTACGTGGTCGGCGCCAGGGCCGGCACCGTCGAGCGCTGGCGCTTCATCCATGCCGGGGTGCGCGACTCCATCCGCCTGAGCTTCCGCAAGCTCGACCCGGCCCAGGCCTCGGCCAGGCCCGGCAAGGGCCAGCAGGCCCGCGAGCAGTTCATCCAGCAGGCCTGTACCGGCGCGCCCCTGGCGCAGTTCGCCATCGCCGGCGACGGCCTGACCCGCAACGCGGTCTCCACGCGCGACTCCACGGTGTTCCAGCCCGGCTACCGCGAGGACCTGCTGATGGTCTTCCCCGAGCCCGGCACCTACTGCATCGTCGACGAAACCCTGCATCCCGAGCAGAGCGTCAACAACGAGAGCTACCCGCGCGAGCTGCTCGGCTACGTGACGGTGGAAGGCTCGGCTGCCGGCAAGGCGCCGGAGGCGGTGCTGCGCCAGGCCCTGGAAACCGCCGCCAAGGCGCGCATGCCGCAGGGCAAGGTGCGCGACAAGGTGCTGGCCGACCTGGCCGATGGCCTCAGGCTGAGCGCCTTCGCCCCGCACGCCGACGTCGCCGCCAGCGAGGTGACCGGCCAGCGCAGCCTCGGCTTCCAGATCGTGCTGCCCGGCAGCCCCGACCAGGCCCCGCTGTTCGAAGTCGGCGAGATCGGCACCGGCAGCAACGGCGAACCCGTGCCGCTCAACAGCTCGCCCTACGAGCCGGGCCGCCTCGACCGCCTGCTGGAGTTGGGCGCCGTCGACGAGTGGAAGCTGACCGCCTTCTCCTTCGGCCATCCCTTCCACATCCACGTCAACCCCTTCCAGATCGTTTCCGTGAAGGATCCCGAGGGCAACGAAGTGAGCGGCGCGCCGGTGCCGGACGCCAACGGCATCCCCAGCCAGTACGCCAACATGCAGGGCACCTGGCGCGACACCCTGTTCCTGCAGCAGGGCTACACCGCCACCGTGCGCGCGCGCTATCGCCGCTACATCGGCGACTTCGTGCTGCACTGCCACATCCTCGACCACGAGGACGAAGGCATGATGCAGAACGTGCGCATCGCCCTGCCGGGCACGGCGAACTCCGGCATGCCCACGCCCATGCCGATGGCTCACCACTGAGCACAGCCGGGCGGCGCCCTCCGCGCCGCCCGGCTCCGCGAAAGGCGCCGCGCTCGCCGGGTTGTGCAAGCGCGCCGCTAATGCTTAAATATGGCCTCTTTGCTCCAGGAGCCCCGGTCGCACGACCGAACCCTAGCTCCCGGACGCATCCGCAACGCGCTCGTAGCTCAGCTGGATAGAGTACTGCCCTCCGAAGGCAGGGGTCGTGGGTTCGAATCCCGCCGAGCGCGCCATCTCCTCTGCTCCTGCATCGAAAACCCAGCTCTGCCGGCCCGATGCGCCTGGTGCGGCCCCCCCTTGCCTGCCGTCCGAAAAAACCCGCAATGAAAAAGGCGGATGCCGGGTTCATCCGACATCCGCCCTACAGGCTTGTCCTGTCTGCTGCCGGCCGATCCCGGCAGCATCAGGGAAGCTGCGCCAGGCGCAGCCTTCGCTCAGCGGATATGGTCCGCTACGCCCCGCATGTTCATGTGGGGCACGTTCGCCGTCCGCTCGGACGAGGAACGCATCCAGCGTCCGAGGCACAGGCCGGCCACGAACAGGCTGAAGCAGGCGAACACGACGGTGAGAACGATAGAGATCAGCATGAGGTTGCCCTCCTTGGCGTGGTGACGTGCTCGAATCTAGCAAGCGCTCACGCTTGTCAATATTGACCCAGCTCATGAGATGCGACATTTCGCCTCGGATTTTCGCCGCTAATCGCCCACTACCTCGTCCTGGCGGTTGGAAAGCACGCCGGACGGTGTCACCCTGTTGTAACAAACCATGTCCTCCGCCGGCTGCCTGCGGACAGCGGCATGCGGAGCGGCGCCCTCCCCTTCATCCCTTGCCTGCGAGTATCGACGTGTCCCCTGCGCTTTCCTCCGGATCCGGCTCCAGCGTCTACCGTCATCCCGGTTTCCTGCCCTTTCTGATCGCCCGTCTCGGCGCCGTCTGCGCCCTGCAGATCCAGGCCGTGGTGGTGGCCTGGCAGGTCTACGACATGACCCGCGATCCGCTGTCGCTGGCCTATGCCGGGCTGGCCCAGTTCGTTCCCATGCTGCTGCTGTTGCTGCCGGCCGGCGATCTGATCGACCGCTACGACCGCAAGCGCATCCTCGCCGCCAGCTGGGTGGTCGGCGCCCTGTGCAGCAGTCTGCTGCTCTGGCTGTCGCTGAGCGGCGCGCAGAACACCCTGGCGATCTATGCGGTACTGGCGCTGTTCGGCTGCGCCCGCGCCTTCATCGGCCCGGCCCTGCAGAGTCTGCTGCCGCAGATCGTGCCGCGCGAGCGGCTGGCCGCGGCGATCGCCGCCAACAGCATGATCATGCGCGGCGCCACCATCGCCGGGCCGCTGCTCGGCGGCGGGCTCTACGCGCTGGGCGGCGGCGCCCTGAGCTACACGCTGTGCCTGGCCGGCTTCGCCCTCGCGCTGGGCCTGCTGCCCTGGGTGCCGGTGAGCTTCGCCGAGCCGCCGAAGACCCTGGAGGCGACCGCCTGGCAGCGCTTCACCGCCGGCATCGACTTCATCCGCTCGCGGCCGATCATCCTCGGCACCATCTCCCTGGACCTGTTCGCCGTACTGCTCGGCGGCGTGGTGGCGCTGCTGCCGATCTACGCCCAGGAGGTTTTGCAGGTCGGCCCGGAAGGGCTCGGCGCGCTGCGCAGCGCCATGGCCATCGGCGAGGTGCTGGTCGGCCTCTACCTGAGCGTGCGGCCCTTCGACCGGCACGTCGGCATGACCATGTTCGCCGCGGTCGCGCTGTTCGGCCTGGCCAACCTGGTCTTCGCCCTGTCCAGCCTGTTCTGGCTGTCCTTCCTGGCGCTGCTGGTGGCTGGCGCGGCGGACATGGTCAGCATGTACATCCGCTCCTCGCTGATCCAGTTCTCCACCCCGGATGCCATGCGCGGGCGGGTCAACGCGGTGAACATGCTGTTCATCGGCTCCTCCAACGAGCTGGGCGAGTTCCGCGCCGGCAGCAGCGCCGCCTGGTTCGGCACGGTGCCGGCGGCGGTGCTGGGGGCGGTGTGCACGCTGACAGTGACGGGAGGCTGGATGTGGGGCTTCAAGTCGCTGCGCCGGGTCGACCGCTTCGAGGACGCCTCGCCCGGCGGTGTGCCCGAGAGCGAAACCGCCGCGCCGCGCGAGGGCGCCGCAGCCGTGTAGCCGTGCGGCGGGCCGGTCTTCCGGCCTGCCGCTGCAGGGCCGTCGGGGCGCTGTCAGCGGGGCGGCGCGAGGCCGAGCCTCTTGTGTGCGCCTGGTAATCCACGCCGCCGATGGCCAGTCCCGTATGGCTCAAGACCTCCCGTTCGATACGCTGTCGGACGACATTCAGGATCGTCGTCATACCCATGGAGCCAGCTCCCGGGGCGGTTGGACGCCTGCGGCGCGACCACCGGATAGCGTCTGCCTGAATACCAATTCTTGCATGGGCGGGAGAAACGGAAAGTCGGGGTACGCAGAGGCAGTCAATGTCCTGCGCCCCTCTCCCTCGGGGAGCGGGGCCGGAGGAGAGGGGCGCTGTATCCGGGACAGTCTGGCGCGAAGCCGCTAGCGCTGCGCCGCCCGGCAGATCGCCAGGAAGGAGGCGGCTTCCAGCGAGGCGCCGCCGATCAGCCCGCCGTCGATGTCCGGCTGCTCGAACAGCGCGGCGGCGTTGTCGGCCTTGACGCTGCCGCCGTAGAGGATCGGCATGGCGGCGGCCAGGGCGCGATCGAACTCGCCCAGCTGCGCACGGATGTGCCGGTGCACCGCCTGGGCCTGCTCCGGGCTGGCGCTCTCGCCGGTGCCGATGGCCCACACCGGCTCGTAGGCGATCACCCCGGAGAGCAGCGCCTGGCCGCCGACGCGCCGGATCACCGCCTGCAGCTGATCGGCGATGACCGTCTCGGTGCTGCCGTCGCGGCGCTGCGCCAGGGTCTCGCCGACGCAGAGCACCGGCACCAGTCCGGCCGCGAACGCCGCGGCGAACTTCTCGGCGACCAGCTCGTCGCTCTCGCCGAACAGGCTGCGCCGCTCCGAGTGGCCGACCAGCACGAAGCGGCAGCCCAGCTCCTTGAGCATGCCGCCGCCGACCTCGCCGGTGAAGGCGCCGTGCTTGGCGGTGTGGAGGTTCTGCGCGCCCAGCACCACGCTGGAGCCCTCCAGCAGGCCGCCGACCTGCGCCAGGTACGGAAAGGGCGGGCAGACCGCCACGTCGACATGCCTCAGCGAGGCCAGCGGCGGCAGCAGCTCGAGCAGCAGACGCCGGTTGGCGGCCAGGCTGCCGTTCATCTTCCAGTTGCCCATGACCAGTTTTCCACGCATGGCTCGTCTCCTCAGTCCTGCGGCCGGGGGTGGTTGCTGCTTCGCCTGGCGTGGTATGGCGAGCCGGTCTTGCTCTTTCTATTCATGGTTCCGGGTGTCCTGTGTCGGGCTCGGCGCCTTGGCCGGCGGGCCGGCGGGCGCGAGCAGTTCCTGTCGTTCGGTTATTCGGCGCGAAGGTCGAGATCGCGGGATCATTCCCGCGCGTTCCCTTCGACGGCGCCAGGGGTCTGTCCGTTCGCTTGCATCCCATGATCCCGCTCAATGAATGGTATCCGCTCGATCGCTCCAGCCAAGGAGCAGGACAAAGGGCGGACAAGACCGTTCTGGCGTACGGAATGGCGCCTGGGGAGCAACCCATGC
The DNA here is from genome assembly GCF_009363155.1 of Azotobacter salinestris. NCBI lineage: Bacteria > Pseudomonadati > Pseudomonadota > Gammaproteobacteria > Pseudomonadales > Pseudomonadaceae > Azotobacter > Azotobacter salinestris. Next base: position 2,992,912 of record NZ_CP045302.1, on the reverse strand, counting down.
TGCGTTGGCGGCCGCGAGGGCACGGGCAGGCACCCGCATGGGCGGATTTCCACAGCAATATTTTGGAAATCTTACCAATAACCCGGCCCGAATCCGAGCAATGCGGGTTTTCTGCGCCTGGGCGATCGGCCGTGTCACGACGGCCTCCCGCTTCGGCCCCGCAACGGGCGGCCATTGGCTTGCGGCGCCCGCCATTCGAACAACAGGCTCGCCGCCCTATCGCCGGATGTCCTCGAACAATATTCGCCGGCGCAAAGAAAACATTGAAGCAAGGTATGCAAGGCTCCGTTGCGAATTTTCGCCCATCAATTATTCGCCCGTCACCGCACTACTCCAACTCGAAGCTCGGCAACCCACTTGCCGGCTTCCGAGAAAAATCTCGCCGATCATCGCAATATTCAATCTGTAAATATAATCCGCACACCGCAGCGTTCTGAAGGGAAACTTTGCCTGCCTGGATGGCAGGCAGAAACCACGCTTGCAAACCCGCTCCAGCTGCAACTATCAGCCAGCATCGAGCTTACTGGACAATGCTATCCGGCAAGCTGGCAACACTTGCAAAAAGTGTCGACAAGCAAACCTGCCGTAATGACTCCGCCTCTTTTCCCACCTGCGGAAAGTATACGAAACGGGTACTTGCGCCAGGCAGCAAGTGCACCGGCAGAGGCCTCCAGCAGACCGCCAGTCAAGCCGTAACCCTCGAGATACAGGGCTCCTGCCAACACAGCGAGAAGTATGAAGGAGCGCTGCAAAGATTCCGCCAGCCATTTAATAGCCATTCGCCATGCAACTATTCTCGTCCGCCGAGCCAACTCAGCGCCTGCCGGTTTTTCTGCCGGACGGTTATCGACAGCATCGGCTTCGCTTTCCATCCACGACCAGCAAACCGCCAGCAAACAAAGCGGTCGACATAATTAGCCGATATGCACATTATTACCTCGGGCAATTAAAATTGCGTATTCCGCTTCTCTGCCGACCGAATATCGGGCGCCTCAGAATACATTCGACTTTTTTCTGCAGATGGAGAGGGTCTGGCTATTCTTGCTCCCTGCCGAGTTTCAGCACAGAACTACCGACCAACCTGGTCGGCAGATTCCTATTGTTTGAAAGAACCCGGAACAAATATGCCAGCAGGCAAGACATCCCCTGGCGTTAATAAGTAGGGAGCAAAAGTCATGGCCATACTCTTCGGTGATAACCGTAACAACACCATCAACGGTACCAACCGCAACGATTTCATCTACGGCTTGGGCGGCAACGATCTGCTCAATGGCCGCGCCGGCAACGACTGGCTCTTCGGCGGCCGCGGCGACGACACGCTGAACGGCGAAAACGGTAACGACCGGCTCTACGGCCAGGATGGCAAGGATCTGTTGGACGGCGGCAACGGCGACGACAAGCTCTTCGGCGGCAACGATGACGATACGCTCTACGGCCAGAACGGCAAAGACGAGCTTTACGGGGAAAACGGCAAGGATGGCCTCTATGGAGGTAATGGCGACGACAGACTCTACGGTGGCAACGACAACGATCACATGCACGGTGAGAACGGTCAGGACGAGCTGTACGGCGGCGAAGGGGACGACCTGCTCGAGGGCAACAACGGCGACGACAAGCTCTATGGCGAGAACGGCAAGGACGAGATGCGTGGGGGCGACAACAACGACACGCTCTATGGCGGTAACGACAACGATCACATGCACGGCGACAACGGCCAGGACGAGCTGTATGGCGGCAACGGCGACGACCTGCTCGAGGGCAACAACGGCGACGACAAGCTCCGGGGCGAGAACGGCAAGGATGAACTCTATGGCGGCAATGGCGATGATCTGCTCGAGGGCGGCAACGGCAATGACCTGCTCCGCGGCGAAAACGGCAAGGACCAGCTCTACGGCAACAACGGCGAGGACAAGCTCTACGGCGACAACGGCGACGACCAGCTCTTCGGCGGCAACGGCAACGACCTGCTCGACGGCGGCCGGGGCGACGACTGGCTCGACGGCGGTGCCGGCAAGGACACGCTGATCGGGGGAGCCGGCAAGGATACCTTCGACTTCAACGCGCTCACCGACACGGGCCTGACCAGCAGCACCTGGGATGTCATCAGCGACTTCGTCCGGGGCGAAGACAAGATTGATCTGTCGACGCTGGATGCCAACACGGCCACGGGCGCCGACAATGCCTTCAGCACCCTCCTCACCGGCTCGACGGACTTCTCCGCTGCCGGGCAGCTGAAGTTCGACCAGGGCGTGCTCTACGGCAACGTGGACAACAACACTGCCGCGGACTTCGCCATCGCTCTCACCGGCGTGAACAGCCTGGCGCTGACGGACATCGTCGTCTGAGCCGGGCAGGATCACCCGCTCCTGGGGCAACCTCCTCGCCCCGACCGGCCCCGGCACCTTGCCGGGGCCTTTCTGGCTGGAGAAGCGCCGCCCGCCGCCAATCCAGATCGTCGTCGAAGCCGTCGTCCTCCAGGCCGCCCGGCCCACTGATCTCCCCAATCTCGATTTTCCCCGCTGAACAAATGCACAAGTCGATAACGACCTTGGCGCTTGTGCCTGCCCTTGAATGCCGAGCTCTTGGTCATGCACTCTGAAAAAATTTGAACATTGCTTATCGATACTAGTGTGGTGAATCACAACTACTCAGGATAAGTCTTGTCTGCCGCGGAGCTGGCAGAGTTTTTTCGGAGGGCATGCGATGAAAACAGGCCGCCCAGCCGTTCGGATCGAACTGACCGAACACGAGCATGCCGAACTCACCCGCCGCCGAGCCAGGCACAAGGGGCCTGCCGATATGCAGCTGCGCGCCGAGATCATTCTGTCCTGCGCTCGAGGCGAGTCCGGCTCTTCCATTGCTCGACGGCTCGGCATTACGGCGCAAACCGTTTCGAGGTGGCGCCTTCGCTTCGCCCGTTTGGGCCTGCAAGGCCTCAATGACGAGCCGCGCTCAGGCCGCCCACGCAGCATCAGTGATGAAAAGGTCCAGGAAGTGGTCGACCGGGTGCGGCAGACCCGGCCCGACGATGCCAGTCATTGGAGCTCGCGCCGGATGAGCAAGGCCACCCATATTTCACCGGCGAGCGTACAGCGTATCTGGCGAGCCTTCGGGCTCAAGCCTCACCTGGAGCACACCTTCAAGCTGTCCACCGATCCTGCCTTTGTCGACAAGGTGCAGGATATCGTAGGGCTCTACCTGAATCCGCCGGATAAGGCGCTGGTACTGTGCGTCGATGAGAAAAGCCAGATCCAGGCGCTCAATCGAACACAGCCGGGGCTGCCGCTGGAGCCTGGGTATCCGGCGACCCGTACCCATGATTATCAGCGCCATGGCACGACGTCCTTGTTTGCCGCCCTGGATGTGGCCACCGGCGAGGTGATCGGACGTCTCAAGCGCCGTCACCGCAGCGCAGAATTCCTGGAGTTTCTCAGGGCCATCGAGGAAACGGTCGAGAGCGACAAGGCCATCCACCTGATCATGGATAACTATGCCGTGCACAAGACCGACAAGGTGCGCGCCTGGCTTGTCGCGCACCCGCGTTATCACGTGCATTTCACCCCGACGTCCGCGTCATGGCTGAATCTGGTGGAGCGCTTTTTCTCGATGCTCACCCAGAAGTGGATAAGGCGCCAGGCCCATACCAGCGTGAAGGATCTCGAGCAGTCCATCGAGTATTACCTGGCGACTTACAACCAGAATCCAAGGCCCTTCCGCTGGCGTAAGGGAGCAGGTGAAATCCTGGCCTCTGTCGGCAGGGCTGCTCGAGCCTTGCAAAGAAATAATGAAGCGAACTTGTGATTCACCACACTAGAGCATTTTTAGAAAATACGAATTCGACATACAGGGGTTGCTCTTCCTGGTCATTCCGGTTCTCCTTTCCCCCTCGGACAAGGGGACCGGAATGGCTCGGGCATACAGTGCGGATCTTCGCCAGCGCGTCGTCGACGCGGCCATGGGTGGGCTGTCGGCTCGGCAGGCCGCCGAGCGATTCGACGTCGGGACGGCAACAGCGATCGTCTGGGTACGGCGCTTCCGGGAAGGCGGGGAGCTCGTCGCCCGCCGACAGGGTAAGCCCCGGGGCTTGCGGCTCGATCCCCATGCGGACTACCTGCTCGGCCTGCTCGAGCAGACCCCCGACCTGACGCTGGCCGAACTCGCCGCGCCCCTCGAACGGGAGCGTGGCGTCCGTGTCAGCCTGGCGACGATGTGGACGTTTCTCGACCGGCACGCCATGACGTTCAAAAAAAGACGGCGCATGCAGCCGAGCAGCAACGGCCGGACGTCCAGGCAGCCCGACAGGGATGGATCGAGGAGCAGTCCGGTTTCGATTGGCACAAGCTGATCTTCATCGACGAAACCGCCGCTTCGACGAACCTGGCCCGCCTGCGGGGCTGGGCCCCTCGCGGCGAGCGCTGCCGGGCCGCGATAGCCCACGGCCACTGGAAAACCACGACCTTTACCGCCGGCCTGCGGCTGGATGGCCTGAGCGCACCGCGGGTGCTCGATGGCGCCATGAACGGCCCGGCCTTCCTGGCCTATGTCGGGCAGGTTCTGGTACCCGAGCTGACGCCCGGCGATATCGTGGTGATGGACAACCTACCGGCCCACAAGGTAGCGGGGGTACGCCAGGCCATCGAAGGCGCAGGAGCCACACTGCGCTACTTGCCACCCTATAGCCCCGACCTGAACCCAATCGAGATGGCCTTCTCCAAGCTCAAGGCACTGCTGAGAAAGGCGGCGGCGCGGACCGTGCCGCAGCTGTGGCAGAGCATTGGCGAGGCGATTGCGCAGTTCTCTGCACAGGACTGCAGGCACTACTTCGAGGCAGCCGGATATGAATCGGAATAAGGTAAAAATGCTCTAGGGATGGTCTGAAGTAGTCATGTATTTCTGGCTGACTTCAGCCCCCCGCCGACTTTGAAAGCGGAGAATCGATCAAAAACGATCAGATCACCCGCTCGTTTCTGCGTTTTTTAGCTGCCGCGAGCACGTCGCAGCAACCGTTTCCCGCATTACAGGCGCACCTCTCCTGCATTCGCCAGTAAATATCGGCGCGCCATCCACAGATTCGACAAGGCGAACAGCGTCACCAACTGTGACGTGTTTTTGGCCAATCCCCGGAAGCGCACCTTGGTGTAGCCAAACTGGCGCTTGATCACGCGGAACGGATGTTCGACCTTGGCTCGTACCTGGGCCTTGGCCTTCTCGATCTTGCGGATCGCTTTGTATAAGGCGCTACGCTTGCCATGCTTCTTGTAGGTACTGCGCCGGGCCGCGACCTGCCAGATGACCTGCCGACCTTCATGCTCGGGGCGCTTCTCTACGCCGGTATAGCCCGCATCGGCACTCACTACGTTTTCCTCGCCATGCAGCAGTTGGTCGACTTGGGTGACATCTGCCACGTTGGCTGCCGTGACCACCACGCTGTGCACCAGACCCGACTCAGCGTCGGCACCAATGTGAGCTTTTGCGCCGAAGTAGTACTGGTTGCCCTTCTTCGTCGAGTGCATTTCCGGGTCGCGCTTGCCGTCCTTGTTCTTCGTCGAGCTCGGCGCATGGATCAGGGTGGCGTCGACAATGGTGCCCTGGCGCAGCGACAGTCCGCGCTCGCCCAGATAGCCGTTGATCACCTCCAGTATTCCCCCGGCCAGTTCGTGCTTCTCCAGCAGGCGACGGAAGTTGAGGAGGGTCGTTTCGTCCGGGATGCGCTCCAGGCTCAGGCCGGCGAACTGGCGCAGGAGAGTGGTTTCGTACAGCGCTTCCTCCATCGCCGGATCGCTGTAGCCGAACCAGTTCTGCATCAGGTGCACGCGCAGCATGGCTGCCAGCGGGTAGGCGGGCCGACCGCCTTCGCCCTTGGGATAGTAGGGCTCGATCAGGGCGATCAGCCCCTGCCACGGCACCACCTGGTCCATCTCGAGCAGGAAGCGCTCGCGGCGGGTCTGCTTGCGCTTGCCGGCATACTCGGCATCGGCGAAGGACAGTTGCTTCATCGGGAAACTCGGACAAGGGAGCGGGTGTATTTCACCAGAATCGGGAAGTCTTTTTCAGGATTTCCCTAGCAGGCGACGACGCTGAGGAGAGTGGCTTTCCAGGCTCAGCTCGGCAAACTGGCGCCGGATGGTGGTCTCGTGCAGCGCCTCCTCCATCGCCGGATCGCTGTAGCCGAACCAGTTCTGCATCAGATGCAGACGCAGCATCGCCAGCAACGGATAGGCTGGACGACCGCCTGCACCCTTCGAGTAATGCGCTCGATCAGGGCGATCAATCCCTTCCACGGCACCACCTGATCCATCTCGATCAGGAGCAACTCCTTGCGGGTCTGCTTGCGCTTGCCGGCGTACTCGGCGTTGGCGAAGGACATCTGCTTCATCGGGAAACTCGGGTAGTGGAATCGACATATTTCACCAGACTCGAGAAGTCTTCTTCAGGGTTTTCCTAACTTCTTGGGGCAAGTATTAAAGTGTTTTTTCTCTGGCTATTGGGATAAATGTGCCAGAAGTAAGAATGTCAAGCTGCTAGTATTGCGGGTGGCCTTGCAAATAAGCAGAATCGTGCTTGGCTTATCGAAAGTTGGAGAAGCCCAGAAAACTAAAGAATTTTAGGGAAGGTAATCTTCAGGGTGAGCTTTTTGGGTGGCATCTTTCAGCGACCAAGCTACCTGTATTGTATGGTGGATGCTTGACCGAGTCCGGTAATGCAGTGTCCGCAGTATAATCCAATAGAGCAGGCGCTGGCCTTGTAATAGGGGCAGTTCAGGGGTGTGCGGTTATATGAGGACGAAGGAGGTGCTCTGCCTGGCAGTAATTAACATGCTCGTTATTGATTTCTAACTTCATATGCTTGACTGCTTCATCAGGCGGTGAGTTCGATCGCATTGTCTTGGCCCTTGCTTTGGTGTCACTGGGCTGGCGTTGAGTATTTTGAAGGGTGATTTGTTGAAAGGTGGATATGCAAGCTTGCTTCTCTAAAGGAATAGAGACCATGAACAAAAAGATTTTTTCACTAAAAGTCATATGCAAAGCCACACGGGTTGTCTGTGTTATTTTGATCGGCGGTCTGGCTATTACCGCTCGCGCAGAGGAAACTGCCAACCTTGATGTCAGCGCCACCGTTATTCCCAACTGTAGTATCACTACGACTCCGCTGGCATTTGGCGATTATGATCCCGTTGTAACCCATGCCTCTGCCGACCTCGATGCAACAGGTACTGTCAATATTACCTGCACTCAAGACGCACCGGTTCAGATAACCCTGGGCGAAGGCTTGAATGCCGACTCCGGTTCTACCGGTGCAGCTCCCCTTCGCCAAATGACTAATGGCGGCGACTTCCTGTCTTACGACCTTTATAGCAATGCCGGACGTACCACAGTTTGGGGTGATGACGCGACGGTGGATGTCGAAAGCATAGGTACTGGCTTGGAGGAGGTGCATACCGTATATGGCCGGATTCCGGCTGGTCAGAACGTTGCCGTCGGCAACTATGCAGATACCGTTGTCGCCACCGTTATCTTCTGATGCTTATGCTCCTTAAGCTTTTGGAGTGCCGAGCCGTAAGGCTCGGCCTTCTTCTCCTCGTGGCCTTCTCCTGTATGAGGCTGAGTGGATCGGTTCTTGCCGGTAGCTTTTCGGTAAGCCCAATACGAGTGACGCTGTCTGCTGGACAAAAGATCATGGCCCTGCGAGTGATCAACTCTGGGGCAACTCCTGTTTCAATCCAGCTTGAGCTGTTTAGCTGGATGCAAGAGCAGGGCGCTGACCGCTACAGTCCAACCAATGAGTTGTTGGCCATGCCACCGATCTTTACCGTGGCGCCGGGCGAGTCGCAGGTTGTCCGGATCGGTCTGCGGCGTGCGCCAGACCCGCAGAGGGAACTCAGTTACCGTCTTTTCCTGCAGGAGCTGCCAGCGCCACTGCCAAAGGGATTTCAAGGCTTGCAGGTGGCGTTGCGTCTTGGCGTGCCAGTCTTCGTTACATCTTCGGCACCGACCGCGCCGCAACTCCAATGGCGTCTGCGGCGCACGTCAAAGGGGCTCGTGCTTTCCACAATCAACCAGGGGAATGCACAAGGCCATGTGTCCGGCCTGCAGCTACTCCTGCGTAACGGCAAGATCATGACGCTACAGGATCCGGTCTACGTACTGGCAGGCGTCCGTCGTGAGTGGCCGCTTGAAGGCATTGTCAGCCTTCCCATTGGCGAGCTGGTAGAGCTGTCGGCGAAGGTCAATGAAAAGGATGTCACAAGCCAATTGCGGGTGGAATAGCTGCTTACCCATAGCTGTATTCAAGACATTTGTAATCATTTTCTCAGGAATAGTCGCCCTGATCTGGATGCCGGACCGAGCGCAGGCGGCCGATGCGGGGCCGCCGGCCGAGACAGGCCTGCCAGCAGTCCCTCTCAAGGAAACCTGGCTGGAGGTGATACTCAACGGCCAATCCAGCCACATGGTGGTGCTGGCTCTGCTCGAGCCTGACAATGGGTTGTTGTTGCGTGCAGAGGACCTGCGTCAACTGCGCCTGCATACGCCACAAGCCACTCCTGTCCGATATGCGGGCGAAGCCTATTACCCGCTGGCGGCCTATGCCGGGTTGCGCTACCACATTGATCCGAGTCTGCTGACGCTCGACCTGCAAGCACCGGCGAACCTATTCGAAGCCATTCGCCTGAGCGGTGATAAATTTGACGACAACAGCCCCATGCCATCGCCTTTAGGCGCCTATTTCAACTATGACTTGTCATCTACCCAGGCTTCGAATGACCACAGCTCAAGCGAGCTGTTTGAGCTTGGCGCCTTCAATGGCTGGGGCAGTGGCGGCAGCAGCTTTCTGGCGAGGCAGCAAAGCGAGGAGGTTGGCGATCCCTTTGTCCGTCTCGATTCCAACTGGCGCAGGGACGACCCCGATAACATGCGCACTCTGCTGCTCGGGGACACCGCCAGCCATGGCACCAGTTGGAGTGGTGGGGTGCGGTTCGGGGGGCTGCAGTGGGGGACCAATTTCAGCACTCGACCAGAGTTCGTGACCCTGCCCTTGCAGAGCATGTCCGGCGAAGCAAGCCTGCCTTCCACTGCCGACCTGTATGTTAATGATGCACTGCGCGCACGCCGTGATATCCCGCCTGGCCCCTTCACCATCGATGAGGTACCCGTGGTTACCGGCTCGGGCGAGGCACGCCTGGTGATCCGCGATATTCTCGGTCGCGAACAGGTGATTACGCAGAGCTTCTATGCCAGCAGCCGGCTACTGCGCCCCGGCCTTCAGGACTATACCGTCGAACTGGGGAGCATTCGCGAAAATTACGGCCTGTCCAGCAATGATTATGGCCGCCTCGTTGCAACAGCCACCCACCGACAGGGGCAAACTAACTACTTTACTTCGGAGATTCACGGCCAGTTTCTTCGAGACCAGCAGACCGTTGGAGCCGGTGGCGCCTGGTTACTGCCCTGGGGCGGTGAGATCAATTCGGCGATAGCAGCCAGTCGGGCTGACGGTAAAGCGGGGCAACTACTCACGCTCGGCTTGCAGCAGCAGGACAGAAATGTGAACTTCGGGATTAATGGTCAATTTGCCAGCGAACACTTCGTGCGGCTTGGCATATCCAGCGAGAGCAATCCACTTCCTGCCCGGCAGATGAACGCCTACATCAGTGTTGCCGGATTTGGTAGTGGCAGTTTCAGCCTGAACTATATCCAGCAGGATTATCGCCTCCAAGAGCAAGAGGATGTCGAGTTTATTTCGGTCGGGTACAGTCAAGGGTTTGGCAAATGGGGATACTTTAGCCTTTCGGCCCTGCATTTTCTGGATAATCACGAGACAAGTTTCAGCCTGAATTTCACTCTGCCGCTAAATGGCTTCGAACGTACTACTGCCAGTATCAACGCCAGTCATCGTGCTGACCGGCGCGAGGGCACCCTGCAACTGCAACGGAGCTTGCCGATGGGCAGTGGCTTTGGTTATCGCCTGAAGGCAGGTCTGGGTGATAGCGATTATCGTGAGGGAAGTCTAAGCTATCAGAATGATTTCGGGACCTATCAACTGGCAACAACGAATAGCTATGGCCAGAGCAGCACAAGAGTCGATGCCAGCGGTGGAGTGGCGCTACTGGGCGGAGGGGTGTTCGCCAGCCGTCGAATCAGCGACAGCTTTGCTGTCGTGGAGCTTCCCGGATTTTCGAATGTGCGCGTCTATGCCGAGAACCAGGAAGTGGCTCGTACCGATGATAATGGCCGTGCATTGCTTCCACGTCTGCGCTCCTACGAGCGGAATAAGATCCGCATCGAGCAGGCCGATCTGCCCATAGAAGCCAATATTGGTAAACTGGAACAGATCGCTATTCCTTATGCCCGCAGTGGCGTGGTCTTGGGCTTTGAGGTCGAGCGCAGCCGTAATGCATTTTTTAGAATCAAATTGGAAAATGGAGAGATACTGCCCCTTGGAGCGGTTGTAACGTTGGAAGATGGAAGAGTATTTCCGGTTGGACTACGTGGTGAAGTCTTTTTGACCAGACTGAACTCTAGCAACAGGCTCGCCGTGGAGTGGCGCGGACAACACTGCGAGATCATGCTTGAGGTTCCAGAGAGCGATGAGCCAATCCATGATCTGGGCAGTTTCCTCTGTCATGGCATCGAGCCATAGCTTCGGAATGAGAGGGCGATGAGATGCGTTTACTCCATGGTTCCAGCATATCTGGAAGGCAGGTTTTTCATCGGTGTCACTATTTGTTCATATTGATATTTATCGTGTGCCGGCCAATTGCGGCTTCCGGTGCTTGCAACGTCGAGGCACAGAGCGTTGCCTTTGGTAATTATGATATTTTCGACACTGCTCCTCTGGATGGAGTTGGTAATGTCCAAGTGAGCTGCGATGACGAAACCCCTTCCTATGTCATCTCGCTGAGCAGTGGAGCCGGAGACTACAGTCAACGGCAGATGACCAGTGCCGGTCATATTCTTGTTTACAACCTCTATAGCAATGCAAGCCGGAATAGTATATGGGGCGATGGTACTGGCGGTACTGCCCAAATCGGGGGAAGTACTTCAGGGACAGTCAATCATACGGTTTATGGACGTATTCCTGCTCGTCAGAATGCTCATGTTGGTATTTACACGGACAGCATTATCGTTACCGTCAATTTCTGAGCGCCGAATTGGTTTCATCTTGGGATGGTCTGAAGTAGTCATGTGTTTCTAGATGAATTCAGCTCCCACCGACTTTGAAAGCGGAGAGTTGATCAAAAACGATTTGATCTTGAATGATCCCCAGAAATTTTCCTGGAAAATCAGTCAGGTAGAGCTTGAGGATGTCTGCATGGACGGGCACGTTGGTTGCCGCCAAACACACCGATGTCCCCAGCCCCATGCAGACCGTCCAATTCTTGCACGATGCCTTCGCCAAGGCACTCCCCATGATCCATGCCCGGCGTCTCGAAGCCCTGATGGCGTCGGTGGCCGCCCTGCTGCAAGGTCGCCGCCTGACTCTGACCGCACTGGGGCGTTCCATGCCCGGCTCGTCGTGGCCCAGGCATGCGATCAAGCGAATCGACCGTCTGCTTGGCAACCGACACTTGCAGGCCGAGCGAGGGTTGTTTTACCGGGCCATGCTCCTATATGGACTCCCCCCCGGTTTGCCAGTGAAACGCTTTGTCGACGACCGTGGTACGACTGCTTCCGTATATCCGGCTTTCGATGGGGCTCCGTTTGCCCCGAGCCATGATGAATATCCGCTCATGTGCGCCTGATCGCCCTGGCGGCCTTGGTAACCAGAGGGCCTGGGGTGCAAGCAGGTTTCACACATGCCGGTTCGCCCGGTTCGTCATCGCTGCATGTCACTGTGCAATCGTGGTGGATCTACCGCTCAACGTCTTCCCGGCTGTACCACCCGGGGGCTCAGCCAGGCCGATAGCCCTCGCCCCGGCTGAGGATCGCCCAGACGATCCGGGCATTCGTGTTCGCCAGGGCAACCGTGGCGATGTTCGGGCTGCACCGGCATACCAGTTGCCGAAGCCACTGGCTGCGCCGGTCCGCCTTGTGCTGGCAGTGCCTGAGCACTGCCTGGGCGCCGTGAGTCATCAGGGTCCGCAAGTAGCTATCGCTCCGCTTGTTGATCGGCCCCAGGCGCTCCTTGCCGCCGCTGGAGTGCTGGCGAGACCAGCCCCAGCCAGGCGGCGAACCGACGAGCGCTGTCGAACTGGCGAGCATCGCCCACGGCCGACACCAGGGCGGTGGCGGTGATCGGACCGATGCCCTCGACCTGCAGCAGGCGCCCCACGCGTTCGTCCTCGCGAGCCTGGCGCTGGATCATCTCGTCGAAACGAGATAACCGCGCCTCGTGCTCGTCCAACTCGCCGCTCAACTCCGCCAGCAGCTCGCGCATCTGCCCGGGCAAGCCGTTCTGCGCATCCAGAGCCGTCTGCGTCAGTCGGCGGGTGGCGGCAACGCCGTGCCGGGCTTCGACCAGGCCAAATTCGCCCAGCAGCCCGCGAATCTCGTTGACCAGCGCCGTCCGTGCCCGGCTCAGGCGGCTCCTGATCCGGTGCAGCGCCTGGCTGGCCTGCTGCTCGGCGCTCTTCACCTCGACATAGCGCATGCTCGGTCGACAGATCGCTTTGAAGATCGCCTCGGCGTCATTGGCGTCGTTCTTGCCGCTCTTGACGTAGGGTTTGACGAACTGCGGCGCGATCGGACGCACCTCGTGCCCGAGGGTCCGCAGTTCTCGCGCCCAGTAATGGGCACTGCCGCAGGCCGCCATCGCCACCGTGCAGGGCTCGAGTCGACGAAAGAAGTCCAGCATTTGCGAGCGTTTGAGCTGCTTGCGGCAGACCGCCTGCTCGTGGCTGTCGACGCCATGAATCTGGAATACCTGCTTTGCCAAATCGACGCCTATCCGCTTGAGTTTCATGGGGACTCCCTCCTCTGGTGACTGCTGTTTCCAGCAACTTCAGTCTGGCGCGTTGACGCCGCAGGAGGGGGGAGTCCATTTCATTGCCCTACGTCTTTTTCGTTACGCCGCGCAGCCTTCGGCCTCGGCCACCCTGGCCTGCAGGTGGCGCATGCTCTCCTGCAGCGCCGGGCGGATCTCGGGCAGGGCGTGCACGCTCTCGGCGAAGGGCTCGAAGGAGAACGGGCCGCGGTAGCCCAGCTCCAGCAGGCGGCGGATCTGTTCGGCGTTGCCGAGGAGGTCGGCCTCGCCGACCAGCACGCGGTGGCCGTCGCGGATCTCGGCCAGCGCGACCTGGCGGTCCTCGACCCCGGAGATGTGCACGATGCCGGTCAGCTCGGGGAAGAACTCCTGCTCGCCGGCCAGATGGTGGTGGAAGGTGTCGTGGACCAGGCGGAACACGTCCAGCCCGCCGATGCCCTTGATCGCCTCCACGGCATCGTGCTTGCGGCGCAGCGCGCTGCTCTCGAAGCCCAGCGGCTCGACGAAGCCGAGCAGGCCGTGCTCGCGCAGGATCGGCGCCAGCGCAGTCAGCGCGGTGCGCAGTCCCCGGACCCGTTCGGCGCGGCTGCGCGGGTCGGCCGGGTCGTTCAGCGGGCAGAGCACCAGCCCCTCGGCGCCGCAGGCGCGGGCATAGGCGGCGAGCTTGAGCGCTTGCGCGCGGCGCTCGTCGTTCCACACGTCGAAGGGGTAGAGCGCGTTGATGCTCAGCACGCGGACGCCCTTGGCCCGGCACAGTTCGCAGACTCGTTCGGGCGGCGTGCCGTCTTCGACCTCGTTGCCGGTGAGGTCGTTGCGCAGCTCGATGCTGTCGGCCTTCAGGGCGCGCGCCAGATCGAGGAACTCGGCCAGCGGCAGGGACGGGGCGACGATGCGGTTGAGGGCGAAGGGGAGGGACGGGGTCATCTTGTTATTCTCCGTAAGGCTGCACGCAATGGGTTGGGTTACTTCGCGGTCGGCATGCTGAACTCCGGACCCTTGGCGATGTTGTCCGGCCAGCACTGCATGACGCTTTTGTAACGGGTGTGGAGGCGGATGCCTTCCTCCCCATAGGCGTGGTGATCGCCGAACCGCGAACGTTTCCAGCCGCCGAAGGGATGCCAGGCCATGGGCACCGGGATCGGCACGTTGATGCCGACCATGCCCATGTCGGCCTCCGGGCTCACGCCGTTGCGGATGCGCCGGCAGTCGATGCGCGGCAGCAGCTTCTCGATCAGCGCGTCGGCGGCCTGCTCGAGGCTGGCGTCGGGCAGCACGATCATGTGGCTCTTGGCGCCGCCCCTTTCAAGGGCTTGCACTTTCCCCTTGGGCATACCCGGGAAGTGAGATCGATAGCGCTTCGGAGCGAATTCATGCGCGATGCTTCAGGTTTTTCCAATGATCGCAGCTGAATCTGCCCCCATAGCCTTGCTGGCAAGCAGCCGATTGGCGTTCAGCCGAAGACCTTGAAAGGCAGGCTTTCAGTCTGAAGGCGCTCCGGGGGTTGCGCCGGTATGCTGTCGCCAGGCAGGCCACACGAAACACAACAAGAGGTAGAGATCGCATGTCCAGTTCCGAATTGCCCGAGGCCGCCGGCGAGACGCTGCAGGAGGCGCCGGCCAGCGTGGAGCGGCTGCTGCAACTGATCACCGAGGAGTACGAGAGCCTGCCGCGGCAGCTCAAGCGCATCGCCAGCTACATGAGCCAGCAGAGCGACCGGGTGATGGTCGACCGGGTCAGCGATATCGCCCGCCAGTGCGAGGTGCATCCCTCGGCCATCGTGCGCTTTTCCCAGCGTTTCGGCTTCAAGGGCTTCAGCGAGATGCAGGCGCTGTTCCGCGAGGCCTACACCGACAAGACCACGCCGATCCAGAACTACCAGCAGCGCATCCGCCGGATGATCGCCGACCGTTCGCACAAGGCCTCCAGCGGCGAACTGGCCCGCGAGTGCATCAACGCCACCCGCTCCGGCCTCGACCGGCTGGCCCAGGAGCTCGACGAAACCGAGTTCGACAAGGCGGTGGATCTGCTGGTCGAGGCCGACAACATCTATGTGGTCGGCGTGCGTCGCTCGTTCGCCGTGGCCCACTATCTGGTCTACAGCCTGCAGCACACCAGAAAGCGCGTTCATCTGGTCAGCGGCCTGGGCGGCGGCTACCGCGAGCAGATGTGCAGCGTGCGCGAGGGCGACCTGGTCATCGCCATCAGCTTCAGCCCCTACGGCAAGGAAACCCAGCAGTGCGTGCGCGTCGCCCAGCACCACAAGGCCAACACGCTGATCGTCACCGACAGCCAGCTGGCGCCGCTGGCCAAGCACGCCAGCGCCCTGCTGCTGGTGAACGAGGGCAGCACCTTCGCCTTCCGCTCGCTCAGCTCCACCCTGAGCCTGTGCCAGGCGCTGTTCATTGCCGTGGCCTACCGCCTGGAGCTCAAGGTCGAGGAGATCAACGAGCCGGGCGGTCTGGAGGACGACGGTTTCGACGATCTGGAGTAGCACGGCGGCCGGCGCTCTTCCAGCCAGAAAGGCCCCGGCAAGGTGCCGGGGCCGGTCGGGGCGAGGAGGTTGCCCCAGGAGCGGGTGATCCTGCCCGGCTCAGACGACGATGTCCGTCAGCGCCAGGCTGTTCACGCCGGTGAGAGCGATGGCGAAGTCCGCGGCAGTGTTGTTGTCCACGTTGCCGTAGAGCACGCCCTGGTCGAACTTCAGCTGCCCGGCAGCGGAGAAGTCCGTCGAGCCGGTGAGGAGGGTGCTGAAGGCATTGTCGGCGCCCGTGGCCGTGTTGGCATCCAGCGTCGACAGATCGATCTTGTCTTCGCCCCGGACGAAGTCGCTGATGACATCCCAGGTGCTGCTGGTCAGGCCCGTGTCGGTGAGCGCGTTGAAGTCGAAGGTATCCTTGCCGGCTCCCCCGATCAGCGTGTCCTTGCCGGCACCGCCGTCCAGCCAGTCGTCGCCGCGGCCGCCGTCGAGCAGGTCGTTGCCGTTATTGCCCTCGAGCAGATCGTCGCCGTTGCCGCCGTAGAGCCTGTCCTTGCCGTTTTCTCCGTAGAGCAGATCCTTGCCGTTTCCGCCCTTGAGTTTGTCGTCGCCATTGGCGCCATAAAGCCTGTCGTCACCGTTGCCGCCGTCGAGCCAGTCCTCGCCGTTGCTGCCATCCAGGGTGTCCTTGCCGTTTTGGCCGTAAAGCCGATCGTTGCCGTTGCCGCCGTCGAGCCAATCCTCGCCGTTGCCGCCGTCCAGCAAGTCCTTGCCATTTTGGCCGAAGAGCCGATCGTTGCCGTTGTCGCCGCAGAGGCTGTCGTTGCCGTTGCCGCCAAAGACCAAGTCGTTGCCGTCGCGGCCGTTGACTCGGTCATTACCGGCGAAGCCATTGATGACATCGTTGCTGTTGGTACCGCTGAGGGTGTCGTTGCCAGTAGTGCCGTTGATTATGGCCATTATTCTATTCTCCCTATTTATTATGTCAGGGATGCTTTAATTGTCGGCTAATTGTTCTAAGGGTTGTTTCAGAAGTAGAGGTTCGCCGCCAGCGGCTCTTCGTTGCTCTTCGGCAAGCAGCAAGCATAGCCAGATAGTCGCAATGTGCAGCAGGAATTGAATATATATGACCCCTGTCCGATGACCGGCCGGCAGGGAGGGGTTTTGGCAATATTTGATTGCCAGAAGATATAATTCGAGCGCTTGTTAATGAAAGCCATCGCTTTGGGAAACTCTGAAAAAGCCCCCATTTTTCACGAGATCACATGCCCTGTAAGCCGCATGGTTACTGGCTTGTGATTTTCAGAAAAAGTCTTTTTCAGACCATCCTTTGGTTGTCGACGCCTTGATAGGGTTGCAGGGCAAAAAGCCGGTGTCCTCGATACAGTGCCCTCCTGCAGCGAAAATAGGCTGCGTCCGGCTCGTTCGATAAGCGGTTGGCAGAGAAGGTAACAGGCGGATGAATGAGTCTGAGGCGAAAATAGCTGCAGGGCAGCGAGTCGTTGCGCAGAGCACTTGCCCGTTGATGCTTGCTCTTGTTGGTTGAGCATTTGATGGCGGGCCTTGAGAGTTGTGCGCAGCTGTTATTAATCCGGCAATCCAATACCTCAAATCATGCCGCATAGGCAATTTTGGGGTGCCTGAAGTACGAGCGAATTCGCTCGGGCTTTGATTGCAGGCGGCGCATGACCGAACGAACCCGTCCTTCCAGAGCCTCCCGGCTTCTCACGCTTGGCCCGCTGCGCACTTGCTGCTTGAGGTCGCCATTCAGGTACTCGTCCGGATTAAGCTCCGGAGCGTAGGCCGGCAGAAAGAACACTTCGATCCGCTCTCGACGCTCATCCAGCCAGGCTTTCACTTTCTTGCTGTGATGCACGCGCAGGTTGTCCAGAATCAGGAAGACCTTGCGCCCCTGGGTGTCCCGGATCAGCCGCCCCAGGAAGCGGATCAGCACGGTCGCCGTCATGGTTTCCCGATACAGCATGAAGCGCAGCTTGCCCCGGTTGGTCACTGTCGAAATCATGTTCGAAGCAAAGCGGCTCCCACTGACCTCGCGGACTGGCGTTCGCCCTGCCGGGGCGTAGCTGCGCCCCGCGTGGCTATCGCTGCGCAAGCCGGTTTCATCGCCCCAGTGAATCTCGCCGCCCTCGGCCTTGGCGCGCCGCTCGATCTTCGGGTACTCGCTCTTCAACCAGCGCTGTATCGCCTCGGGCTGCTGCTGATAAGCGCGCTTCAGCGGCCGTTGTGGGGTATAGCCCCAACGCTTGAGGTATTCACCGACTGTCCGGATCGGCATCTGAAGACCGCAGTGCAGGGCGATCAGGGCTTGTACCGCATCCCGAGTCCAGAGCGCGAAAGCGAGCTTCAACTGGTCTGGCATGGTGTCGAGCAATAGCGTGCGAATCAGTGCCTCCTGCTCCGGGCTGAGGCTGCGGCGCTCTCCTGGCAGTGACCCGCGCTGGCCACCCTCAATGGCGGCCGACTTGCCTTGGTGCTGCGCCACCTCGACCCAGTGCGCCACGGTGCGCAGATGAACGCCAACGGCTTCGCCGATGGCTCTGTAGGTATACCCCTGCTCGCGCATGCGAAGGGCAATGGCGCGTTTTTCGCGCTGTTCCAAGGGGCTGAGGCTTCTAGCGTCACTGGTCATCGGGAAAAATGGCGATTATGCCCTATTGGATTGCCGGATTAATAGGGTTTGTCTGAAAAGTCGATTTGGCTAAAATGCCGCCTCCGTTGTTCCGAGCGCAGCCATGTCAGGCCGTTACGAGATTTCTGCCCAGCGCTGGGCGATGATCGAAGCCATCGTTTCTCCCCCTCAACGCATGGGCCGCCCCCGGCGAGATGACCGCCAGATGCTCAACGGCATCTTCTGGATTCTGTGCTCAGGGGCCAAGTGGCGCGATCTTCCCGAGCGTTATGGCCCCTGGAAGACGGTATATCAGCGCTTCAGGCTGTGGCGTGACAACGGCACCTTCGAGCAGGTGCTGCGGCATCTGCATCTGCGTCTGCGTGAGGACGGCTTTATCGACCTGGATACCTGGATGGTCGACTCAACGTCGATTCGGGCCACCAGAGCCGCCAGCGGTGCGAGAAAAAAAGGGGCCTGCAAGAGCCGCAGCACCAATGTCTCGGCCGAAGCCGTGGTGGGCTGACCACCAAGCTTCATCTGGCCTGTGACAGCAACGGGTATCCGCTGGCAGTGATGCTTTCACCCGGGCAGGACGCCGACTCGCGCTATTTCATGCCCTTGCTTGAGCAGATCAGCCTGCCTGGCAGCCAGGGTCGTCCGCGCAAGCGCTGCCGGTATGTACTGGCTGACAAAGGCTACGACAGCGAAAGCCTGCGCCAATACTGCGACCGGTATGGCATGAAGCCCATCATTCCCTTACGCAAGATGCACCGTAAGCCTCGACCGGGCTTGCCCTAGTGTGGTGAATCACAAGTTCGCTTCATTATTTCTTTGCAAGGCTCGAGCAGCCCTGCCGACAGAGGCCAGGATTTCACCTGCTCCCTTACGCCAGCGGAAGGGCCTTGGATTCTGGTTGTAGGTCGCCAGGTAATACTCGATGGACTGCTCGAGATCCTTCACGCGGGTATGGGCCTGGCGCTTTATCCACTTCTGGGTGAGCATCGAGAAAAAGCGCTCCACCAGATTCAGCCATGACGCAGACGTCGGGGTGAAATGCACATGATGACGCGGGTGTGCGACAAGCCAGGCACGCACCTTGTCGGTCTTGTGCACGGCATAGTTATCCATGATCAGGTGTATGGCCTTGTCGCTCTCGACCGTTTCCTCGATGGCCCTGAGAAACTCCAGGAATTCTGCGCTGCGGTGACGGCGCTTGAGACGTCCGATCACCTCGCCGGTGGCCACATCCAGGGCGGCAAACAAGGACGTCGTGCCATGGCGCTGATAATCATGGGTACGGGTCGCCGGATACCCAGGCTCCAGCGGCAGCCCCGGCTGTGTTCGATTGAGCGCCTGGATCTGGCTTTTCTCATCGACGCACAGTACCAGCGCTTTATCCGGCGGATTCAGGTAGAGCCCTACGATATCCTGCACCTTGTCGACAAAGGCAGGATCGGTGGACAGCTTGAAGGTGTGCTCCAGGTGAGGCTTGAGCCCGAAGGCTCGCCAGATACGCTGTACGCTCGCCGGTGAAATATGGGTGGCCTTGCTCATCCGGCGCGAGCTCCAATGACTGGCATCGTCGGGCCGGGTCTGCCGCACCCGGTCGACCACTTCCTGGACCTTTTCATCACTGATGCTGCGTGGGCGGCCTGAGCGCGGCTCGTCATTGAGGCCTTGCAGGCCCAAACGGGCGAAGCGAAGGCGCCACCTCGAAACGGTTTGCGCCGTAATGCCGAGCCGTCGAGCAATGGAAGAGCCGGACTCGCCTCGAGCGCAGGACAGAATGATCTCGGCGCGCAGCTGCATATCGGCAGGCCCCTTGTGCCT
This sequence comes from Azotobacter salinestris, assembly GCF_009363155.1. Classification (NCBI taxonomy): domain Bacteria; kingdom Pseudomonadati; phylum Pseudomonadota; class Gammaproteobacteria; order Pseudomonadales; family Pseudomonadaceae; genus Azotobacter; species Azotobacter salinestris. The sequence continues at coordinate 2,973,053 of NZ_CP045302.1, read as the reverse complement.
GGCTCGGCGGCGGGTGAGTTCGGCATGCTCGTGTTCGGTCAGTTCGATCCGAACGGCTGGGCGGCCTGTTTTCATCGCATGCCCTCCGAAAAAACTCTGCCAGCTCCGCGGTAGACAAGTCTTATCCTGAGTAGTTGTGATTCACCACACTAGTGTGGTGAATCACAAGTTCGCTTCATTATTTATTTGCAAGGCTCGAGCAGCCCTGCCGACAGAGGCCAGGATTTCACCTGCTCCCTTACGCCAGCGGAAAGGCCTTGGATTCTGGTTGTAGGTCGCCAGGTAATACTCGATGGACTGCTCGAGATCCTTCACGCGGGTATGGGCCTGGCGCTTTATCCACTTCTGGGTGAGCATCGAGAAAAAGCGCTCCACCAGATTCAGCCATGACGCAGACGTTGGGGTGAAATGCACGTGATAACGCGGGTGCGCGACAAGCCAGGCACGCACCTTGTCGGTCTTGTGCACGGCATAGTTATCCATGATCAGGTGGATGGCCTTGTCGCTCTCGACCGTTTCCTCGATGGCCCTGAGAAACTCCAGGAATTCTGCGCTGCGGTGACGGCGCTTGAGACGTCCGATCACCTCGCCGGTGGCCACATCCAGGGCGGCAAACAAGGACGTCGTGCCATGGCGCTGATAATCATGGGTACGGGTCGCCGGATACCCAGGCTCCAGCGGCAGCCCCGGCTGTGTTCGATTGAGCGCCTGGATCTGGCTTTTCTCATCGACGCACAGTACCAGCGCTTTATCCGGCGGATTCAGGTAGAGCCCTACGATATCCTGCACCTTGTCGACAAAGGCAGGATCGGTGGACAGCTTGAAGGTGTGCTCCAGGTGAGGCTTGAGCCCGAAGGCTCGCCAGATACGCTGTACGCTCGCCGGTGAAATATGGGTGGCCTTGCTCATCCGGCGCGAGCTCCAATGGCTGGCATCGTCGGGCCGGGTCTGCCGCACCCGGTCGACCACTTCCTGGACCTTTTCATCACTGATGCTGCGTGGGCGGCCTGAGCGCGGCTCGTCATTGAGGCCTTGCAGGCCCAAACGGGCGAAGCGAAGGCGCCACCTCGAAACGGTTTGCGCCGTAATGCCGAGCCGTCGAGCAATGGAAGAGCCGGACTCGCCTCGAGCGCAGGACAGAATGATCTCGGCGCGCAGCTGCATATCGGCAGGCCCCTTGTGCCTGGCTCGGCGGCGGGTGAGTTCGGCATGCTCGTGTTCGGTCAGTTCGATCCGAACGGCTGGGCGGCCTGTTTTCATCGCATGCCCTCCGAAAAAACTCTGCCAGCTCCGCGGTAGACAAGACTTATCCTGAGTAGTTGTGATTCACCACACTAGTGTGGTGAATCACAAGTTCGCTTCATTATTTCTTTGCAAGGCTCGAGCAGCCCTGCCGACAGAGGCCAGGATTTCACCTGCTCCCTTACTCCAGCGGAAAGGCCTTGGATTCTGGTTGTAGGTCGCCAGGTAATACTCGATGGACTGCTCGAGATCCTTCACGCTGGTATGGGCCTGGCGCTTTATCCACTTCTGGGTGAGCATCGAGAAAAAGCGCTCCACCAGATTCAGCCATGACGCAGACGTCGGGGTGAAATGCACGTGATAACGCGGGTGCGCGACAAGCCAGGCACGCACCTTGTCGGTCTTGTGCACGGCATAGTTATCCATGATCAGGTGGATGGCCTTGTCGCTCTCGACCGTTTCCTCGATGGCCCTGAGAAACTCCAGGAATTCTGCGCTGCGGTGACGGCGCTTGAGACGTCCGATCACCTCGCCGGTGGCCACATCCAGGGCGGCAAACAAGGACGTCGTGCCATGGCGCTGATAATCATGGGTACGGGTCGCCGGATACCCAGGCTCCAGCGGCAGCCCCGGCTGTGTTCGATTGAGCGCCTGGATCTGGCTTTTCTCATCGACGCACAGTACCAGCGCTTTATCCGGCGGATTCAGGTAGAGCCCTACGATATCCTGCACTTTGTCGACAAAGGCGGGATCGGTGGACAGCTTGAAGGTGTGCTCCAGGTGAGGCTTGAGCCCGAAGGCTCGCCAGATACGCTGTACGCTCGCCGGTGAAATATGGGTGGCCTTGCTCATCCGGCGCGAGCTCCAATGACTGGCATCGTCGGGCCGGGTCTGCCGCACCCGGTCGACCACTTCCTGGACCTTTTCATCGCTGATGCTGCGTGGGCGGCCTGAGCGCGGCTCGTCATTGAGGCCTTGCAGGCCCAAACGGGCGAAGCGAAGGCGCCACCTCGAAACGGTTTGCGCCGTAATGCCGAGCCGTCGAGCAATGGAAGAGCCGGACTCGCCTCGAGCGCAGGACAGAATGATCTCGGCGCGCAGCTGCATATCGGCAGGCCCCTTGTGCCTGGCTCGGCGGCGGGTGAGTTCGGCATGCTCGTGTTCGGTCAGTTCGATCCGAACGGCTGGGCGGCCTGTTTTCATCGCATGCCCTCCGAAAAAACTCTGTCAGCTCCGCGGTAGACAAGTCTTATCCTGAGTAGTTGTGATTCACCACACTAGCAGTTCCCCTCGATATGGGTGAATTGAATGCGGCAGGGTCTGCCCGCCAGTGGTGCCTGTTCATGCGAGCTCCGCCTCCACGGATCGGCTGCCGCTGTCGGACTTGATCCTGAACCAGATGGAATACATGGCCGGCAGGAACACCAAGGTCAGAACCGTTCCCGCGAACGTGCCGCCAATCAGCGTGTAGGCGAGCGTTCCCCAGAACACCGAATGGGTCAGCGGGATGAAGGCCAGGATCGCGGCCAATGCGGTCAGGATCACCGGGCGGGCACGCTGTACGGTTGCCTCGACGACTGCACGAAACGGGTCCAATCCCGCCTGTTCGTTGTGGTGGATCTGCCCGATCAGAATCAGCGTGTTGCGCATCAGGATGCCTGACAGCGCAATCAGACCGACCAACGCATTGATGCCGAATGGCTGCTGAAAAAGAATCAGCGTGGGCACCACGCCGATCAGCCCCAGCGGACTGGTCAGGAAGACCATGACCATCGCGGATATCGAGCGCACCTGCAAAATGAGGATGATCAGGGTGATTGCCAGCATGATGGGAAACAGCGGCAACATCGCCACCGTCGCCTTGCCTGACTCTTCGATGGAGCCTGCCTGCTCGATGCGATAGCCGCTCGGCAGTTTCTTCATGGTGGGCTGTAGCTGCCGGGTGATGGCCGTTGACACATCCGGCGGCTGCAAACCATCGGCAATGTCGCCCCGCACGGTGATCGTCGGCATGCGGTCGCGCCGGCGCATGACCGGCTCCTCCATGCGCACATCGACCTCGCCGACCTGCGACAGCGGGATGCGCTGCCCGTTGGTGCCAGCCAATGTGAAGCCCATGACCCTGGTCGGGTCGAAGCGGATATCCCCAGCCGAACGGGCCACGACCTGCACCGTACGAATGTCCTCACGCACGACGGTAATGGGTATGCCGCTCAACAAGAACTGCAGTTGTTGCGCGACGGCGCTGGAGGACAGCCCTACGGCCTGCAGCCGGTCCTGCTGCAAGGTGAAGTGCAGCGTGGGCGTGCGCGTGCCCCAGTCGGTGTTGACCGTGCGCATCATCGGACTGGCATTCATGACCTGTTGCACGTCAGCTGCGATATCGCGCAGCTTGTCCACGTCCGGGCCAGTGACGCGGTAGGCGACCGGGAATGGCGAATAAGGGCCGAACACGAGTTGGGTGATACGCACGCGCGCCTCGGCGGCCAGGCCCTCGGAAATCGCCTTGCGCAATCGCTGTTTCAACGCCTCCCGCTCTTCCCGGTTGTCCGTACGGATCACGATCTTGGCAAATGACGGATCAGGCAGTTCCGGCCCCATTGCCATGTAGAAGCGTGGCGCGCCCTGGCCGACGTAAGCCGTGACGATCCTGGCTTCTTCCTGCCCGGCCAGCCAGGCTTCCACCTTCGCCGTGGCGGCGCTGGTTTGTGCGATCGAGGTGCCGTAAGGCATCTGCACCTCGACTAGCACTTCGGGGCGGTCGGAGATCGGAAAGAACTGCTTCTTGACCAACCCCATGCCGAGTATGGCCACGACGAAAAGGCCAACCACTGCGCCAGCAACCAGCCACTTGTGTGCGATGACACGCGCCAGCACCTGACGAAAGCGGTTGTAGCGCGGCGTATCGTAGAGCGCGTCGTGGCCGCCTTCGGCCTTTTCGAAGTCGGGCAGCAGCTTGACGCCGAAGTAGGGCGTGAACAGCACTGCGACCAGCCACGACGAGATCAGTGCAATGCCGACGATCCAGAACATGTTGCTGGTGTATTCGCCCGCAGTGGATCGGGCGAAGCCATTGGGCATGAAGCCGACGGCCGTGACCAGCGTGCCCGACAGCATCGGTGCGGCGGTGTGGCTCCAGGCATACGCGGAAGCGGCGATGCGGCTGTAACCTTCCTCCATCTTCACCACCATCATTTCGATGGCGATGATGGCGTCATCCACCAGCAGGCCCAGCGCCAGGATCAGGGAACCCAACGTGATGCGGTCGAAGTTCTTGCCGGTTGCGGCCATCACCACGAAGACCACCGCCAGCGTCAGCGGCACGGCCGCTGCGACCACGACGCCCACGCGCCAGCCCATACTGATAAAGCTCACCAGCATGACGACCAGCAGCGCGACGAAGAACTTGACCATGAACTCATCGACCGCCGAGCTGATGTTGACAGCCTGATCCGTTACCTTGGTCAGGCTCATGCCCAGCGGCATCTCGGCGTTGATCGCACTCACCTCGCTGTCCAGCGCCTTGCCCAGGTCGAGACCGTTCCAACCATCGCGCATGACGATGCCCAGCAGCAGTGCAGGTTCGTTGCCGTTGCGGATCATGAAAGTAGCCGGGTCTTCATAGCCACGCTTGACGGTGGCGATGTCCGACAGCTTCAGCGTGCGGCCCTGCGCCACAACCGGCGTGTCGCGGATCTTCTGCAATTCGTCGAACGCGCCGTCCAGGCGAATGAACACCTGCGGCCCCTTGGTTTCCACCGAGCCCGCCGGCGTCAGGGCATTCTGGCCGTTGAGCGCGGCGAACACCTCCTGCGGGCCGATACCCAGCGTTGCCAGGCGTTCATGTGAGAACTCGACATAGATGCGCTCCGACTGTTCGCCGACGATGTTGACCTTCTTCACGCCCGGCACGTGCAGCAGCCGCTGGCGCAGCCTCTCCGCGTCGCGTACCAGCAAGCGCTGCGGTTCGCCCTTGGCCTTGAGCGCGAACAGGGCAAAGGTGACATCCGCGTATTCGTCGTTGACCATCGGCCCGATCACGCCAGACGGAAGATCCTTTGTCCCGTCGCCGATTTTCTTGCGGGCCTGGTAGAACTCCTCCTGCACTTCCGAAGGCGGTGTGCTGTCGAGCAACGTCAAGGTCGTGAAGGCCAAGCCGGGTCTTGTGTAGGTCTCGGTGCGGTCGTACCAGCGCAGCTCCTGCATGCGCTTTTCGATCTTCTCGGCGACTTGGTCCTGCATTTCCTGTGCGGTGGCCCCGGGCCAAGCGGTCACGATGGTCATCACCTTGACCGTGAAAGCTGGGTCTTCCGCCCGGCCCAACTTGAAGAACGAAATGAGCCCGGCCAACGAGATCAGACAGATCAGGAACAAGGTGATGGAGCGCTCGCGTACGGCGAGCGCTGACAGGTTGAAACGGCCTTCGCTCACGGGCGGACTCCCTCGGCCGCCGCGACGGCGGCTTGACCAGCCACCCGCACCTGCTGGCCGTCGTGCAGCAAGTGCGCGCCGAGCGTGACTATCCGCTCGCCTTGCTTGAGCTGACCGGTGATGCACGCACCCTCATCGTCCAGGTTCTGGACCGCGACCGGTTGCCAGTAGACTTTTGCCGGCTCGCCATGGATCACCCATACCCCTGGCCCCTTCCCTGCGTCGTACAGGGAGCCGATCGGCACCTGCAAGCCGCCTTGCGCGGAGGAATGCCCATCCGGGAGCCGGAGGGTGACCGTGGTGCCCAACGGCGCGTTGGCCAGTTCCCCTTCCAGCACATAGCGCGCCTCGAAGGTGCGGGTCAGTCGGTCTGCGGCATCCGATAGCTGCCGGAGCTTGGTCGGAACGCTAACGTCCTCTTTGCCGAAGAGCGTGGCCTGTGCGGCGGAACCGACCGCAGGGCGCAGGGTTTCCGGCAACTGGATAACCGCTTCACGGGGTCCGGCATGAGCCAAGCGCACCACGACTTGTCCGGCACTGACGACTTGGCCGGGTTCGACCAGCGTTTCCATGACGATGCCATCGGCATCGGCCACCAACTCGGCATAATGTGTCGCGTTGAGGGCAACTTCAGCCTGGGCCTCGGCCGCATTGAGCTGGGCCTTGGCGGCATCCGCCGCAGCCTTGACCTGATCGTAGGCCGAAGCCGATATCGCGCCGGTTCCGCGCAGGTTGCGGTAGCGGGATTCATCCTCAGCCGTTTGCTGCGCCCGCGCTCGCGCAGCAGCGACAGCCTCCCGCTGCGCATGCGCTGCGAGCTTCAAATCGACGGGATCGATGCGCATGAGTGGCTGACCGCGTTTGACGGTTTGTCCCGTATCTACAAGCCTCTCCAGCACCTTGCCGGAGACGCGAAAGCCCAGGTCGCTCTGGACTCGAGCAGCTACGGTCCCGGTGAAGGAGCGTGACGCAGGGATTGCCCCTTGAACGATGGCGGCACGCACCAGCGGCGCTTCGGTGCGTGGATCGAATTGTGTTTTTTCGCCGCAGGCGACCAACGCAAGCGGCAATGCGGCGCAGATGACGGTAGATGCAAGGAGGCGGCGTCGGAGCATGAGAGTCCCATCGACGAATCGGTCAGGACTCCACTCTGAATCTAGTGACCAAAATAGTCAATAGTCACAAAGCCTCCTCGTCTCAGGGCGACAGGCTGCGCAGCACCAGGCCAGACAGCTGGGCGGGCGCTTCGTCGGTGTAGTCGAAGCTGTGCTGCAAGAGCAGCGGGTTGAGGTAAGGACGCATGACCAGATAGATCGCCATCACGGTTTCATCGAGGGGCGTCTTGCGCTCGAAGTCTCCGGTTTGCCGACCTTCCTGCAAGATGTCCTGAAGCAGCTTCCGAATGCGCTCTTCATAAGCGAGCGCCGCCTGCCAGCGCTCGGTTGCCGCCGAAGCCGCAATCTCGTAGAGCTTACGGTCCTGGAAAAACAGGCGAAGGCTCGCCACGACGATCGCCTTGAACATCCGCCGCAACTTCTCCGGCGGTCGATCAGCGTCATCAACAGCCGCTCTGACCTCAGCTTCGATCTGGCGCAGACAGTTCGAGCAGATCATCTCGCCAATGGCCTGCTTGGACTCGAAGAACTTGTAGATGTAGGCCTTGGAAAAGCCGATAGCTTTGGCGAGATCAGAGACGGTCGTCTTCTCGTAGCCATACCGGCTGAAGTGCTCGGTAGCTGCGGCAACGATCTGATCTCGCACCTCGTGATCGGCTGGGCCGCGGGCCGAAACTGAATTAGTGACTGCTTTGCTCATGGTTTACAGCTTACTGCCAGTCTTAAAAGGGGGAAACATATGACCAATATGTATTATGGTCACTATAATTCTGCTCGCCATATCTCCTGCTCCGGAAGAAGCCCATGCTATCCAAGCGCACCCTTGCCATGCTCATCAGTGCCAGCCTCTCGGCAGGCTGCGCCATCGGTCCAGACTACGTTCGCCTCGACATGCCCTTGCCGGAACGATATCTGGGCCAGGCGGCAGTAGATCAACGGCATGCCACTGCCAGCGCCGATCTCGCCGCATGGTGGACGGGTTTCGGCGACCCGCAACTAACTCGATTCGTGATACTTGCGCTGGAGCAGAACCTCGATCTCGCGCAGGCGTCCGCTCGCGTCGCTCAAGCGCGTGCGGGACTCGGGGCGGCGAGTGGCCGCCTTGTTGCCCTCCGGCAACATTAGCGGTCAAGCAGCCAGGGCCTACCAGTCGGTTGAAACGCCGCTGGGACAAGTTCTGAACTCGACGCCCGATTTGACCGCTACGGCAATGCCTACGAAGCCAGTCTTGGCGCGAGCTGGGAACTGGACATATCCGGCAGCCTGCGTCGTGGGCGCGAAACGGCGCTTGCAGAGTACCAGGCTTCGGAGGCAGGCGCGGCCGCAACACGATTGGCTGTGGCGGCGCAGACCGCCGACATTTACATCAGCATCCGCGGATTGCAAGCCCGCCTTGATGTTGCACACCGGCAGGTGCAGACACAGCAGGAACGGCTCTCAACGGTCAATCTCCTTTATAAGTACGATGCGCGCCCGCATGGCCAGCCCCTGGGCCGTCGAGCGCCGCCGTTTCCAGTCCGTCAGGGTGGCGCGGTCGCTATCGGACAGCGTGATCGATACGGCACGAGGGTCAGCCATGGCAGTCTCCCGCAGCTTGGACAACCCTCTCAGTAGGGTTTCTCTGCTTCGATCAGTTCATGCGAATTTCTGATTCAGGCCACTAGACAGGTTTCGCCGATTAAACAATTGATAAGCATTATCATCTGAATTAGAGTCAAAGCCTTCACACAGCGCCGCACCCCTGTCACCAAGAGCGGAGACCGATGTTCGAGCTGAACGATGTCAGCTTCCACCTGGAAGGCTGGCCCCTGCTGCACTCGGTCAGCCTGCAGATTCCCCGCGGCCAGATGGTCGGCCTGATCGGCCACAGCGGCTCGGGCAAGTCCACCCTGCTCGGGCTGCTGGCCCGCCAGTTGGTGCCGAGCGGCGGCCTGCTGCGGCTGGACGAGCGGCCGCTGGCCGCCTGGTCGGCGCGCGAGTTCGCCGGCCTGGTCGCCTATCTGCCGCAGCGGGTGCCGGCGACGTGCGCCCTGAGAGTGCGCGAACTGGTCGGCTCCGGCTGCCACCCCTGGCGCGGCCTGCTGGGGCGCTTCGCCGCCTGCGACCGGCTGCAGGCCGAGCGCGTGCTGGAGCTGACCGACACCGCGGACCTCGCCGAGCAGCGGGTCGACCGGCTCTCCGACGGCGAACGGCAACGGGTCTGGCTGGCCATGCTGCTGGCGCGGGACACCCGCTATCTGCTGCTCGACGAGCCCGTTGCGGCGCTCGACCTGGCTCGCCGCCTGGAAACCCTCGCCCGCCTGCGCGAACTCAGCCGGCAGCTGGATCTCGGCGTGGTGGTGGCGCTGCACGACATCAACCTGGCCGCCCGCTACTGCGACCGGCTGATCGCCCTGCACGGCGGCCGCCTGCTGGTCAGCGGCAGCCCGTCCGCGCTGATGAACCCGGCCACCCTGGAGGCGATCCACGGCATCCCGATGCGTGTGCTGCAGCATCCCGACAGCGGGCATCCGATCGCCGTGGCGCAGTGATGGATGCGCCCCCGCCACGCTGCGGCTGGCCGACCGGTCGGGAATGGCGGCAGGTCCTTCGGGGCATGGCAGCGGTGGAAAACGCTGCGCGGTTTTCCACGGGGTGGCCATCCACCCCACGGCTGGGGCTGGACCCGTAGGGCGGGAAACGGCCGCAGGCCTTTCCCGCCATGGGCGCGGGCAGTCGTCGCAGAAGGGCTGGCTCAATTCCCGAGCAGCACACTGCGATCATCCAACCCTCATTGCCCATCCAGCCTCGCCGCATGGGCGATGGATGCGTTCTCGGCCGCCCGCTTGCCTTCCATCTTGAGCCGCCCCTGGCGCTTCCTCCACCAGATCAGCGTCCCGGTGACCGACAGCATCGCCACGGCCAGGCCCAGCAGGCAGACCAAGAGCCTGAACGGCAGGCCCCAGAGCGCCGCCATGTGCAGGCTGACGAACCAGGTGCGCAGGGTGTCGCCGCTGGCCGCGCCGGTGGGCAGCCAGACCTGGACGAGCGCGCCGGAGTTGGCGTCGAAGCTCACCTGGGTGCTGCCCCAGTGCTGCGACAGGTCGCGATCGCTGTGCACCCGGTAGCTGTACAGCCCCTGGCGCGGATCGTAGGTGAGCGCGTCCTCCCACTGCACGGCGAAGCCCTGCGCCTGCGCCTCCCGGGCCATCAGGCGGCGGCCGGTCTCGCGCGCCTCGAACCAGTCCAGGCGCGGCTCGAGCTGCGGCGCGGCGCGATTGCGGCTCGCCGGCCCGTCCGGCTGATGGGCGAACAGCGTCTTCATCACCGGGTCGTAGACCTCGGACAGGTTGAAGGCCACGCTGCTCCAAGCCAGCACGAACAGCATCGCCCACGGCCACAGGCCGCCGGCGCGGTGCAGGTCGAAGTTCAGCTTGTAGCTGCCGCCCGTCCAGCGCACCTGCCACGCCGGCCACCAGCGCGCCAGCCAGCCCTTGCCCGGCGTGCGCTGCGCCCGGTTGCGCTGGCGGGCCGGGAAGGTGAGGTAGGCGCCCGCGAAGCAGTCCAGCGTCCACAGCAGGGCGACGATGCCGAGGAGGTAGCTGCCGAGGCTGCCCAGCGCCAGCGAAAAGTGCAGGCGGTAGAGGAAGGGCATCAGGTTCTTCGGCCCCTGGGTGATGTCGCCCCACTTGCGCGCGCCGAGCACCTCGCCCGTATAGGGATTGACGAAGACCTGGTCGTTGGCCAGCTCGGGTACCGCGCCGGTAGCCGGATCGGGCAGCGCGAAGAGCCGGAAGGTCACGGAGCGTCCCGGCTCCACCTTCAGCGGCGCACGCGCCACGAAAGCCTGCGGGTGCAGGTCCTGCACCCGCGCGCGCAGGACCAGAGGGTCGAGCGGCCTGGCCTCCGGCCCCGGCGGCGCGACCCGGAACAGCGCCGGGCTGAGCACGGCCTCCAGCTCCTCGTTCCAGGCCAGCAGACTCCCGGTGAGGCCCGCCACCAGCAGGAAACCGGCCATCGTCAGGCCCACGTAGCGGTGGATCAGCACCAGCAGCGGCCGGTCGATCCGCCAGCGCCCGCCGCGGGCCGCCCCGCCAAGCCCGGGCAGACTCACGACGGCACGCCGGCAGCGGTCGTTTGCGGCGCCGCGGCCAGCGACCGGGGCGGTGTCTCGATGGCCGTCACCTGGCCGTTCTCCATGCGGATCAGGCGGTCGGCGAGGTGGAAGTAGCGGTCGTCGTGGGAAATCACCAGCATGGTCTTGCCCATGGCCTTCAGTTCGGGGAGCAGCTCGCAGTAGAACACATCCTTGAATACCGGATCCTGGTCGGCCGCCCATTCGTCGAAGACCAGGAAGGGCCGATCCTCGAGGTAGGCCACCACCAGCGCCAGACGCTTGCGCTGTCCCTGGGAGAGCGAGCGCGTGGTGAAGGCGCCGTCGCGCACCTGCACCTTGTGCTGCAGGTGGAGCTTGGCGAGCAGCGCGTTGCCGCGGGCGTCCAGCTCGGCCGAGGGCGCATCGAGCAGGCGCTCGAACAGGTGGAAATCCGAGAAGATCGCCGAGAAATTCTGCCGATAACCGTCACGGTTGCTGTCGTCGACCGCCTTGCCGTCGAGCCGGATCACGCCCGCCTCCGGCCGGTAGAGGCCCACCAGCAGCTTGGCCAGGGAGGTCTTGCCGCTGCCGTTGCCGCCGACCAGGAAGTTGAGCTGTCCGGGCGCGAAGTCCAGATCGATCGGGCCCAGGGTAAACACCTCGTCGGCCGCCTCGTGGTAGTAGCGGTGGCAGACGCCCTCCAGGCTCAGGCTGGCGAGCGCGGCCGGCGCCTGCGGCAGGGCTTCGGCCTCGCCCGGCTGCAACTCGCGGGTGATCTCGTCGATGCGCGCCGCCGAGACCTTGGCCAGATTGGCCCTCGGCAGGGCGAGCAGCAGGTTCTCCAGCGGCGCCACCATGTAGACGAAGACCAGCGCGAAGCCGGTCATGATGCGCGCCCGGTCGGGCACCTCGCCGACCAGCACGAACAGCACCAGGCCGATGAAGGCGTAGATCAGGAAATTGCCCCAGGCCGCCGAGACGACGAAGATCGACATGCCGCGGGTGCGCTCGCGGCGCACGTCCTCGATCGAGGCGCCGAGCACCTCCTTCGAGAAGCGCGCGCGCTTGAGCGCATGCAGGCGCAGCTCCTTGGCGCCCTCCATCAGCGAGCGGAAATGGCCGAACAGGCGGTCCTGCTCTTTGGAGGCGACCTCCAGGTGGCGGATCGCCCGCAGATGGGCCAGGTGGTAGCCGAGCGAGCCCAGCCCGATGACCACGGCCGCGGCGAGGAATATCTGCCAGGACAGCCAGGCCATGTAGACCAGGCAGCCGGCCACGACGATGGCGTTGACCAGGATGGTCGGGAAGCTGACGAAGAATTCGGCGACCTTGGCGCTGTGCTCGGACAGCGCCGACTGCACCCGCGGCCCGCCGATCTCCTCCAGGCGACGGAAATCGGTGCCGACCACCCGCGCCGAGATGAAGCGCCGCAGCTCGGCGTGCGCGCCCTGGCTCAGGCGCTCGAACAGCACCGACGAGAGCATGTGGGCGAGCATCGCCGCCAGGGCGATGCCCGCGAAGTGCCAGGCCAGGGCGGCGCGCTGCCCCGGGCCGTCTGCGGTGAGCGCGGCATTGATCTGGGTGACGAGCAGCACGCTGCACACCCCGGATACGACGCTCGCCACGGCGGCGGCGGCCAGCAGGCGGCGGGACTGTCTGATCAGATGGACGAGCACGGATGGATCACCTCTGGCAGGGAAGAAGAAGCACTGCAGATCAAGACGGATCGCCCGCCGCCCGGTTTAGCCGGCCGGGCAGCGGCCGGGCGACGCGCCTTCCCGCTCAGGGCTGCAGCACGAGGCGCTCGAGCTCCGGGTCGCGGGCGATGTCCGCCTCGCGGAACGGGAAGCGCAGCCAGTCCTTGCGCGCATAGCGCGCCACCGGCGCCGTGCCGCGGCCGTTGTCGACCGCCGCCTCGTCCTGGCCGTGGGCCAGCAGCGTGTGCGCCTCCACGCCGTCCGAACCGAAGCGCACCACCTGCAGGTAGCTGTTGGCCAGGGCGTCCGGTCCCAGGCGATCGCCATCCTCCTGATTGCACGCCACGGTGAAATAACCGACCGAGTGGCAGCCGCCGTAGAGTGGCAGCCGGCCGCCGCCGCTCTCGACGAAGCGCTCGCTGGAAAGCGGCGCATCCAGGGCCCGCCCCCTGGCGGTCAGCGACAGCACCGTGGCGGCCAGGGCCCGGGCCACGCGGCCGTCGTCGGTGCCCGGCGCGCGCGGAGTGTCCAACGGCGCCGCACTGGAGAAGGCCACCCGATAGAGCGTGTCGTCCGGCGTCCTGTCCAGGCGCGTCCAGAAGGCCTCCCACAGCAAGGCGCCACGAGCGTCGGGATCGCCCTTGCCGGACCACTGGCGCAGGACCTCGCAGGCCTGGGCGACCTCGACCTTCTCGGTTGCCAGACCGACCTTGACGCTGCGTCCGGGGTCAGCGGCCTCCAGGTCGTCGCCGTCCAGCTCCACCACCGACTGTGCACAGGCCTGCGCGAGCAGCTCGTCCTTGAACAGCTCGGCGGAATAGGCGCGCGGCGTGAGCACCGCCTGCATCAGCCGGCGGCTCAGGTCCTGCGCCGACTGCGCCTCGCCTTCGGAGAGTTCCCGGGCGATCCGGTGCCCCAGCCGCCCGCGCAGCGACAGGGGCTGCCGCTCCCCGCCCAGCACGGCGGGAAAACCCTCTAGCGGCCGGTGCACGTTGCTCAGCCAGTAGCTGTCGTTCATGTTGGCGACGTAGTCCTCGCGCAGCAGCTGTGGCATGGCGCGGGCCGGCATGGCGCCCGGCTGCGCCGCCTCCTCGTCCACACGCCAGGCGCATGCCGAGCGGCTGCCGTCCAGGAAGGGGGTCGCCGGGTCCAGGCGGGCGAAGCCCTTGGCCAGCGGCGTGGAACAGGCTTCGCGCAGATCGTCGGGGACGTTGGGCACCGCGCCGACGTCGCCGTACCAGACGCGCCCGTCGCCGCGGGCGATCGCCACCGTGTTGACCCAGGGCACCGCCGCCTCGCGGCGCTGGATGGCGATGAACTCGTCGAGCGACCTGGCCTGGTTCCAGTAGAAGAAGTTGCGGAAGATACGGAAGTTCTCCGTGTTCACGTCGCGGATCGCCAGCGCACGGGCGGCGCTCCAGCCGAAGGCGGCATCGTGCCCGCCCAGATCGACCACGGGCCCGAAGCGCGTGCTGTAGAGGGTTCGCGTCACGCGGCGCGGCGCGCCGTCGTCGCCGCGGACCTCCACGCTCACCTCGTGCGCCGCCATCGGCTCGGCCTTGCCGTCGACCAGATAGCGGGTCGGGTCGGCCGCATCCAGCGTCAGCTCGAACAGGCCGAAGCGGCGCGCCTCCGACACCGTGTGGCTCCAGGCCACCTGCTCGTTGAAGCCGAGCATGACCACCGGCACGCCGAGGAAGGCGACGCCGGCCACATCGAGCCGGCCGGGAATGGTCAGGTGCATCTGGTAGAAGCGGTCCGGCCCGCCCCAGTACCAGTGCGGGTTGCCGAACAGCAGCGCGCCCTCCTCCCCGGTGACCTGCCGGCCGAAGGCGAGCATGTTGCTGCCCAGCCCCGCCTGCTCGCCGATGCGTTTGGCGAGCCTGTCGCGCAGGGCCGCGGCACCGCCGGCGCCGGCCGTCCTGGGCGCCGCCGGTCTGGCGTTGACGATCTCCGGAATGAAGCGCGCATAGCCGCCGGCGATCTGGGCGGCATAGATGCGCCGATACAGATCGGCCGCACCGATCTCGCGCACCCACGGCTCGTCCAGACAAGTGCGTCGTGCAGCCTCCCGGTTCCCACGGGCCTCGGCCAGATAGCGGTTGTAGCCCGCCGCGAAGCCTTCGATCAGTTCGTTCAGCTCGGGCGGCTGTTCGGCACGCAAGCGCTCGACCAGCGCACCGTCGGCGAAGGCGCGGAAGAAGAAGTCCAGCTCCAGGTTCTTCGGCCGGCCGAAGGTGGCGTCGCGCGCCGGCCGCGCCTCGGCGCCGAAGAACCAGGCACGCCGGCCCTCATAGGTCACGAAGGCCTCGGCCAGCGTGCACAGGGCGTCCTGCGCCTGCACGTAACCGACGCCGCGGCCCAGCTCGCGCCAGTTGGCGGCGCGCAGGTGCGGGATGCCGTCGGTGGTGCGGCGGATCTCGACGCCGCCGGTCACCGGATCGGCCTCGCCCGCGCTGCGCGCCTGCAGCGCCGGCGCCAGCACGGACAGCCCCAGCGCCAGCAGCGTCGTGCATCCCTTGCGGGCGAATCCGCCCGGCGCCGTTCGTCGAGTCGTTCTGTACATACTTCACTCCGAATCCGTGAGGGCCGGTCACCGGTCGTTGCGCCGACCGGGCCGACAGAAGGGGCTGCGCGGGCCGCAGGCGCCGCAGGGCGCGCAAGGCCGGCCCGGCAGCCGGTCAGGCACGCCGCTGGAAGCCCTCCAGCACGTTCGCCGTGTTGATGCCCACCGCGTCCACCGCATAGCCCCCCTCGAACACGAACACCGAGGGCAGGCCGGCC
The DNA here is from genome assembly GCF_009363155.1 of Azotobacter salinestris. Lineage (NCBI taxonomy): Bacteria > Pseudomonadati > Pseudomonadota > Gammaproteobacteria > Pseudomonadales > Pseudomonadaceae > Azotobacter > Azotobacter salinestris. The sequence goes on along the minus strand of NZ_CP045302.1, from coordinate 2,957,709 downwards.
GCGGCGAGCGCCTCGCCCACCTGGAAATAATCGTCGCTCTGCAGCCGGAACCCGGAGATCGGGTCGCCTGCGAAGGTGTCCACGCCCAGCGACACCACCAGGGCCTCGGCCCGGTAGCCGGCGATGGCGCGCAGCGCCTGCCCCAGCGCGGCGAACCAGGTCCCGAAGCCGGTGCCCCGCGGCAGCGGCAGGTTCAGGTTGAAGCCGCAGCCGGCCCCGGCGCCCGTCTCGTCGGCATGGCCGAGGTAGAACGGGTATTCGCTGCGCGGATCGCCGTGCAGGCTCGCATAGAGAACGTCGGCGCGGTCGTAGAAGATGCACTGGGTGCCGTTGCCGTGGTGGTAGTCGATGTCCAGCACGGCGACCCGGCCGGCGCCGCCGTCGCGCAGGGCCTGCGCGGCGAGGGCGGCGTTGTTGAGAAAGCAGTAGCCGCCGAAGAAGTCCTGGCCGGCGTGGTGCCCGGGCGGGCGCGTCAGCGCGAAGGTCGCCCGCTCGCCGGCCAGCACCCGGCCGGCGGCGGACAGCGCGCAGCAGGCGCCGGTGCGCGCGGCCTGCCAGGTGCCGGCGGTCAGGGGCGTGCCGGCATCGAAGGAGAACAGCCCCATGCGCGCCGCGAAGTTCTCCGGCAGCACGTCGCTTCTATGGCCGCGCACCGGCCAGACCGACGGCAGCGCGTCGCGCTGGCCGTTGGCCGGGTCCAGGGCTACCCATTCGTCCCAGGCGCCGCGCAGGAACTCGACATAGCGGGGCGCATGGATGCGGCTCAGCGCCGCGTCGTCGAAGTCCTCGGCCGGCTCGATGGCGCCGAGGCGCCGGCGGCGCAGCTCGTCCGCCACCCGGTCGGCGCGTGCCGCCACCTCGAAGCAGGGCACCAGCGCGCCGCGGAACATCTCCACCCGGCCCTGATGGAGGCTGTGCCGGTCGTTGTAGAAAGTGATCATCGGCCGGCCCGGTCAGGCTTTCGCCAGATGCGCCAGGCCCTGATGGAGCGCCGGGAACAGGCTGTTGTTGAAGTTGTTCCAGCGCAGCTCGAGGATGCTGTCCTGCGGGTCGATCTCGGTGTTCAGCACGTCGAGGATGACCTCGCCGGAGTCGATGCCGTTGTCCACATAATGGAACGAGGCCCCGGTCATGTTCACCACCGGCACCGCCCTGGTCTCCATCGTCGTCCAGTCGACCACCTTCCTGCCGTGCACGCCGTGCAGGGCGTCGAGCGTCGCGTAGGCGCCGCGGCGCTCGTAGGGCGAGTCGAGCCGGGTGATGCCCGGATGGATGTTCACGATCCGCCGGTGGAAGGGGCTGCCCGGCCGTACCAGCTCGTCGAGGATGACCAGGAGGCCGTCGAGCACGACGAGTTCGGCCTCCAGCTCGAACAGCCTGTCCAAGAGGCGCGCCTCGAAGTCGCTCTTGCCGGCCGGCCGCTCGGGGGCGTTCAAGGGCAGGCGCCGGTAGGTCGAGGGGATCGAGCAGAGCAGATCGTTCAGGCGCCGCCCCTGCGCGCGCAGCTCCGGCGGATAGAACCACTGCCTGTCCGGCCGGTACGCAAAGCCATAGTCCTTGAGCTTCTCCCGGTCGAGCGGCGAGCCCTCGTCGTCGTCGTAGATCACCCCCTCCAGGGAATAGGCGTCGCCCAGCGCGGTTTCGTCGAGCGCTTCGGCCAGGTATTCGAGCGGGGACTTCATGTAGCGGCTCCCCCCCTTGTACGCGATGTGCTGCCCGGCCTTGTCGGCGGCGGCATTTCTCAGGGACCAGATGTAGACGAGTTTTGTCTTCGGCATGTCGGTGCGATCACACGTGGGTTCCAAGATCCGGCAAAACCTCTGCCGCCCGCTGGCAGTTCGGACATCCGGTCGCCGGACTGCCGGCGGGCCCGCAACGCGACGGCCCGGGGCCATCCCCACGCGCACCCCGCACGCCGAACTCGTGGATACAGACGAGCGACGGCAGCGGGCGTTTAGCCGCCAGGGCGAGCGCCCGACGCAGGCCTAAACATCCGCTGCGCTTGCTCGTCTTGGACTGTACGCACTGGCACCGGCCTCCCGGCCCGTCTCCCCGACGCCGGAAGTCCCACCAGCCGCTTCGTCTCCATCGTGCAGATCTGGCGCTTGTCCTTGTCTGCCCCCTGCTCCGGGAGGTTCGCGATGCACCCATCTCCGACCACCCCGACGGCGCGCCCCGCGGTGCCGTCGACAAGGCATGGCGGGGCAACGGCGCCGACCTGCCGGACGACGGGCCGACTGGGCGGCCGGAACCGATTCGACAGTTCTTTCCTCCTCGACCCAACGCAATCATGAAAATCAAAAACACATCCTGCAAACACGATGCACACCCCCAACTCACGCCCATCGCCCAGGTCGTCCTGCAGGCCACCCTGCTGAGCGTCGCGCTCGCGGCCGGTACCGCACGCGCGGAGGACGAAGATGCCGGGGCCCAGTCCACCCAGGCAGCGGCCAGCGCCGAGCACGGGGAAAAGGACGAGGAGCAGGCCGCCACGGACTCAGCCGGGAAACAGGACGGCTCGGCGGCGATGCTGCCCACCCTCACCGTCACCGCCGACTCGGAGCCCGATGGCTCGGCCGCCAGCGGTTATCGGGTGAAGAGTTCCTCGATCGCCGGCTTCAGCGAGCAGGACATCCTCGATACGCCGTTCTCGGTCAAGGTGCTGCCGAGCGAGCTGATGAGGAACCACAACGTCAAGAGCATTTCCGACCTGGACAAGCTGGACGCCAGCGTGACCTCGTCGATCGCCAACCCCGGCTGGTACAGCTCGCCGTCCATCCGCGGCTTCGTCCTCGATAACACGGTCAACTTCCGCTACAACGGGCAGATGATGGTCAACCTGCAGTCCACCGGACTGGAGAACAAGGAGCGGGTCGAGGTTCTCAAGGGCCTGTCCGCCCTGCAGACCGGCTTCGCCGGTCCGGGCGGCCTGATCAACTACGTGACCAAGCGGCCCACGGCCGGCCCGCTCACCGAGATCAACTACTACGTCAACGAATTCGACAACACCCGGAGCCACGTCGACATCAGCCGCCGCACCGCCGACGGCCGCTTCGGCCTGCGGCTCAACGCCGTCACCGAGGAGGAGCGCTCCTACGTGCGCAGCGTCGACGGCGAGCGGCGCTTCTTCGCCCTGGCCGCCGACGCGCTGCTCACCCCCGACACCATCCTCGAGTTCGACGTCGAATACGAGCGCCGCGAGCAGAACGGCCAGCCCTTCCTGTCGCCCGACGTCAACGGCAAGCTGCCGTCGGGCTTCGATCCGCGCACCTTCCTCGGCCAGCGCTGGGCGCGCTACCCCACCGAATACACCATGGTGAGCGGCAAGCTGAAGCACCAGTTCAACGACGACTGGTCCTTCACCCTCGACGGCAACTGGTCGAAGCTGCGCCGCGAACAGAACATGATCTGGTCCCTCAGCGACATCCAGGACAACGGCGACAGCACGATGTTCCTGTATTACTCGCCGGACCAGGAAGCCAACCCGATCAACGCCCGCCTGACCGTCAACGGCCGCTTCGACACCGGCCCGCTCAACCACGAACTGGCCTTCGGCGGCATGATGCACCGCCTCAAGCAACGCTGGGGCAACGGCTTCTGGGGCGAGATCGGAAAAACCAATATCTACAATCCGGTATCGATCGCCGACCCCTCGCCCGACGCCCCCGACGCCCGACTGGCCCGCCGCGTCGAGGAGGACGGCATCTTCCTCTACGACGTGATCTCCCTCGGCGAATCCTGGAAGCTGCACCTGGGCGGCCGCTATTCCATGCGCAACGAGCGGACCTACAACACCGGCACCGGCGACCGGAAAGACCAATACAAGGAATACGTCTACACCCCGAGCTACGCGCTGGTCTACAAGCCGCAGTCGAACGTCTCGCTCTACGTGAGCTATATCGAGGGCCTGGAACAGGGCCGCACTGCGCCGGCCTGGACGAAGAACCGCAACGAACAGCTGAGCCCGCTGCTCAGCGAGCAGTGGGAGGCCGGCGTCAAGGTCGAGCTCGCCCGGGGCCTGAACTTCGACGCCGCACTGTTCCGCATCGAGAAGCCCGGCCAGTACATCAACTCCGACGATGTTCTCGTGAAGGATGGCGAGCAACGCCATCAGGGCCTGGAGCTGTCGCTCACCGGCAAGGCCTCGCCGGAGTGGACGATCTTCGCCAGCGCCATGTTCCTCGATGCCAGGCTCATGGACGGCAGCGAGGAGACCGATGAGAACCGTCCTTCCGACGTACCGGCCAGACGCTTCTCGGCGATCGCCGAATACAGCCCGCTGTGGCTCAACGGCTGGACCTTCACCGGCAGCTGGACGTACAACGGCGCCCGTCACGTCAACGAAGAAAACACCGGCGAATCCGCCGAGTCCTACGACGTGTTCGGCTTCGGCACCCGCTACGAGACCCAGATCGGCGCAGCCCACACCACGCTCCGCCTGAACCTCGACAACGTGTTCGACAAGAACTACTGGAGCCAGGCAGAAAGCTCCAACCTCGTGGCCGGCGCACCGCGCACGGCCAGCGCCAGCGTGAGCGTGAGGTTCTGACCGGACCGCGGGCCGCCAGCCGGCCCGCGCCCTCCAGATCCGGCAGCGCCCGCGCTGCCGGCCCCTCCTACTCCCTCCCCCGCTCCCCTTCCTGCCCGATCCGACAGACCCGCTACCCCGATGCCTGGGCGTGGCTTTCGCCATGGGCGACGGAAAGCCTCCGGGCGCCATCGGACAGCGCCCCGGCAAGGTCTGAAAGTTTTCTGGACTAAGGATCACCGCTACAGCGTTTTGGGCATGGCGGCTCTCGGCGCCCTCTCCCCGGCGGGGAGCAATCCGTGCATGGGGAATGGCGGGCACGCTGCGGGGTGCGAGAAAGGGAATCGGCGGGGATAAGAGCCGGCCCGCCACGCAGGTCTGCCACTTCGGGCCGGACGATCCCTTGCCCGAGAGGGACAGGAAACCGCCCGGCAATGGCGCGTCAGTCCTGCCGGTCGGACTGCAGTTGCGCCAGCAGATCGGAGACGAGCTTCGGCGCGCGGACGATGCGCAGATGGTCCGTCTCGATCCGGCAGTCGTGCCGGGCCCCGACGCCCAGCCACGCGGAGAAGCGGCGTATCTCCGCCTCCCCGCGCGCTGCGGACCACCAGGCCGTCACCGGCGCGCGAAGCGGCTCCGGAACGAACGGCGCCGCCGCGATCCGGGCCAGGGCACGCGCCGTCACGAACATCTCGACCAGCTCCTCGCTGGTCAGCATGCCGTACTCGTGCAGCTGTTCCCGGTCGACCCTGGAGAGCACCAGGTCGACGAGCGCCTCGAGCGAACCGGTCTCCTCGACACACGCCGCGAGCCTGTCGCGAACGGCTTCGTCGCGCAGCATGCCGTCGTGCAGGGACGCGGGCAGCAGGATCGCGAAGAAGCCCTTGAGATCGTCGACCAGGGAAGTCGCCGGCGCCTGCTCGGGAGCCTGTACATAGGGATCGACGACCCCGACGAATTGGACCTCCCGCCCCTCGCGCTCCAGCAGCCCCGCCACCAGGGGCGCGACGGCGCCGCCCAGCGACCAGCCGCAGATCCGGAACGGACCCTCGGGCTGGAACTCCTTGAGCGTCGCGGCATGCAGCCGCGCCAGGTCGAGCAGGTCCTGCGGCGCCTGCGCCCCCGCCCGGACGTGGCTGTACGGCACGCCCACCACCGTGCAGGCGCCCGCTAGGGACTTCGCCAGCCCGGTATAGTCCAGCACGCTGCCCCAGCCGTCGTGGATGAGAAACAACGGCGGGCGCGCGCCGAGCGCCGCGTTCAGGCGGACCGCCTTCACCGGCCCGCGGCGTGCGGCGAGCCAGGCGATGGTGGGATGGGCGTACAGATCCTTCAGGCCGAGCGGCACGCCGGGGAGGCGCTGGCGCATCTGCTGGATCGTGCGCAGCGCCAGCAGGGAATGCCCGCCCAGCTCGAAGAAGTTGTCGTGGCGACCCACGCGCCCGATGCCCAGCACCTCGGCCCAGATCGCCGCCAGCGCCTCCTCGACCGCCCCCTGCGGTGGCTCGTAGGCCCGCTCGCCCACCAGCTCCGGCGCGGGCAACGCCTTGCGGTCGACCTTGCCGTTGGCGTTCAGCGGCAGGGCCTCGAGCACCACCAGGGCGCCCGGCACCATGTAGTCCGGCAGCCCCCGGCCGAGCCGCTCGCGCAGCGTGCCGGCGTCGATGTCCCGTCCCGCCACGTAGCCCACCAGCCGCGCCCCGCCCGGCCCTTCCTGGGCCACCACCACCGCCTCGCGCACCTCCGGCTGGGCCAGCAGTTGCGCCTCGACCTCGCCCAGTTCGATGCGCAGGCCGCGGATCTTCACCTGGTGGTCGAGACGCCCCAGGTACTCCAGCTGGCCCTCCATGTTCCAGCGCACCAGGTCGCCGGTGCGGTACAGCCGCTCGCCCGTGCCGAACGGGTCGGCCACGAAGCGCTCAGCGGTCAGGCCGGGCCGGTTCAGATAGCCACGGCCCAGGCCGATGCCGCCTAGGTACAGCTCGCCGGCCACCCCCGGTGGCACTGGGCTCAGCGCCGCATCCAGCACCAGGGTGCGGATGCCGCTGATCGGCCGGCCGATCGGCACCAGGCTCTGCCCGTCGTCGCGGCAGGTCCACTGAGTCACATGGATGGCCGCCTCGGTCGGGCCGTAGAGGTTCTGCAGGCTCACGCCCTCCAGGCGCTCCAGCGCCTCGTGCTGGGTCGCCGCCGGCATCGCCTCTCCGCCGCAGATGACGTGCCTGAGGCGCGTCTCGGTTTCGATGCCCTCGTGCGCGAGGAAGGCCTGCAGCATCGAGGGCACGAAATTGAGGGTGGTGATCTGGTGCTGGCGGATCAATTCCACGATCCGTGCCGGGTCGCGCTGGTCGCCCGGCCTGGCCACCACCAGGGACACGCCGGCGGTCAGCGGCCAGAAGATTTCCCAGACCGAGACGTCGAAGCCGAACGGCGCCTTGTGCAGTACGGTGTCGGCCTCCGTCAGCTTGTAGGTCTCCTGCATCCAGAGCATGCAGCTGTAGAGCGAGCGGTGCCGGTTGGCCGCGCCCTTGGGCCGGCCGGTGGAGCCTGAGGTGTAGATCACGTAGACCAGGCTGTCGCCGTGCAGCGCGACCTGCGGGTCGTGTTCGGGCTCGCCGGCGAAGTCGAGGGTATCCAGCGCCAGCACGCTCAGCATTTGGCTGTCCGGAATGCGCTCGCCCAGATGGCTCTGGGTGAGCAGCAGGCCGATGCCGCTGTCCTCGACCATCCAGGCCAGGCGCTCGTCGGGATAGTCCGGGTCGAGCGGCACGTAGGCGCCGCCGGCCTTGAGGATGGCCAGAAGGCCCACGATCATCTCCACCGAACGCTCGACGAAGATCCCTACCCGGGTCTCGGGGGCGACACCCATCCCGATCAGCCGGTGCGCCAGGCGGTTGGCCCGGCGGTTGAGTTCGGCATAGCTCAGCCGGGTTTCGTCGAAGATCAGCGCCGTGGCCTGCGGCCGCTCGCGCACCCGCCGCTCGAACAGGCGGTGCACCGGCTCGGCGTTCGGATAGCAGCGCTCGTCCACGCCCCACTGGTGCAGTTGCGCCTGCTCGGCCGCATTCAGCAAGGCCAGGTCGCCGACCGCCTGTCCGGGTTGCTCGGCGAGCGCCTGCAGCACCGCCAGGTAGTGGCCCGCCAGCCGCTCGACGGTCTGCGCCTCGAACAGCTCCGCGGCATAGTTGAAGTGCGCCTGGACCTGCCCGTCGGAACGCTCGCTGGTGTCCAGCGTCAGCTCGAACTGTGCTGCCCGCTCGCCCAGCGCATAGTCCTCCAGGCCGAGTCCGGGCAACTGCTCCAGGGCCCGGAAGTCCTCGCGCAGATGGTTGAACATCACCTGGAACAGCGGATTGGCGCTCAGGCTGCGCTCGGGGTGCAGCGCCTCGACCAGTTGCTCGAAGGGCAGGTCCTGGTGCGCCTGGGCGCCCAGCGCCGCCTCCCGGGTCTGCGCCAGCACCTCGTCCAGACTCATGCGGCCGTGCATGCGATTGCGCAGCACCTGGGTGTTCACGAAGACCCCAACCAGGCCCTCGGTCTCTACCCGGTGGCGGTTGGCGATCGGCACGCCGACGCGGATGTCCGTCTGGCCGGTGTAGCGGTGCAGCAGCACCTGGAAGCCGGCCAGCAGCACCATGAACAGCGTCGCGCCCTCGGCCCGGGCGCGCTGGTGCAGACCCTGCACCAGCGCCGGCGGCAGCACGAAGCCATGCCGTGCCGCCCGATAGCGGCCGTCGGCGCGCCGCGGATGGTCGGCCGGCAACTGCAGCGCCGGGTGCTCGTCGCCCAGCTGCGCCTTCCAGTATTCGAGCTGCCGCTCCCGCTCGCCCGCCTCCAGCCAGTTCCGCTGCCATACCGCATAGTCGGCGTACTGGACCGCCAGCGCCGGCAGTTGCGGCGCCTCGCCGCGCAGGCAGGCCCGGTAGTGCGCGACGAACTCGTCGACGATGATCTTCAGCGACCACTCGTCCGACACGATGTGGTGCATCACCACCACCAGCACGTGCTCGTCGGCCGCCACGCGGATCAGCCCCACCCGCAGCAGCGGACCGCCGCTCAGGTCGAAGGGCGTGTCGCAGAGGCGCCGGGCCGTCTCCCGCAGCCGGACCTCGCGCTCGCCGGCGTCGCCCCCATCGAGTTCGATCGTCTCGATCCCGACCTCGGCGCCCTCGCGGACGAGCTGCTCGGCCACTCCCCCGGCATCGACCCGGAACAGGGTGCGCAGTGCCTCGTGGCGGGCCACCAGCGCCGCAAAGCTCGCCCTCAGCGCCTGCACATCCAGTTGCCCCTTGAGCCGCAGGGCGCCCGAGATGTGGTACGCCGTGCTCCCGGGGTCCAGTTGCCAGAGGAACCATTGCCGCGCCTGGGCGTGGGAAAGCGGACAGCGGCTCCAGAGCGAGGCGTCGCGGGCCAGCACGGGGAACTGACCGATGCCGAGCCCCTCGGCGCGGATCTTCCGGTAGACCGCGCGACGCTGCTCGGGCGTCAGCTGGGAAAAGCGCTCGGCGATGCGGTGGGTCAGTGCGTTGTCCATCAGGCGCTCTCCAGGCTGTCGATGAAGGCATCGATCTCCGAGAACGACTGCGCCATGGCGTCCTCCCGGGGTTGTTCGGCAAGCTGCGCGGCGAGCTCCTGCACGGTCGGGCGCCGGAACACGTCCTGCACCATCAGTTGCACATGCAGGGTGCGTTGCGCGCGGGCCGCCATTTGCACCGCCAGCAGGGAATGCCCGCCCAGCTCGAAGAAGTTGTCGTGGCGGCCCACCCGCTCGACGCCCAGCACCTCGGCCCAGATCGCCGCCAGCGCCTCTTCCGCCTCGCCCTGCGGCACCTCGTAGCCCCGCTCGCCGGCCTGCTCCGGCGCCGGCAGCGCCTTGCGGTCGACCTTGCCGTTGGCGTTCAGCGGCAGGGCCTCCAGCACCACCAGGGCGCCCGGCACCATGTAGTCCGGCAGCGTCCGGCCGAGCCGCTCGCGCAGCACATTGCCATCGAGGCCCTGTCCCGCCACATAGCCCACCAGCCGCGCCCCGCCCGGCCCCTCCTGGGCCACCACCACCGCCTCGCGCACCGCCGGCTGGGCCAGCAGTTGCGCCTCGATCTCGCCCAGCTCGATGCGCAGGCCGCGGATCTTCACCTGGTGGTCGAGACGTCCCAGGTACTCCAGCTGGCCCTCCATGTTCCAGCGCACCAGGTCGCCGCTGCGATAGAGCCGCTCGCCCGTGCCGAACGGATCGGCCACGAAGCGCTCGGCGCTCAGCCCGGGCCGGTTCAGGTAGCCGCGGCCCAGGCCGATGCCGCCCAGGTACAGCTCGCCGGCCACCCCCGGCGGCACCGGGTTCAGCGCCGCATCCAGCACATGGGTCTGGATGCCGCTGATCGGCCGGCCGATCGGCACCTGGCTCTGCCCGTCGGCGCGGCAGCTCCAGTGGGTGACGTCGATGGCCGCCTCGGTCGGGCCGTAGAGGTTGTACAGCGCCGCCTGCGGCAGGCGCCGGAACACCGCGTTCTGCGCCTCGGCCGGCAGCGCCTCGCCGCTGCAGAGGATGCGCGAGAGGCTGGTGCAGGCCTCGATGCCCTCGTGCGCCAGAAACGCCTGCAGCATCGAGGGCACGAAGTGCAGCGTGGTCACCCCGTAGCGGCCGATCGCCTCGACCAGCCGCCCCGGGTCGCGGTGCTCGCCCGGCCGGGCGACGGCCAGCCGCGCGCCGACCATCAGCGGCCAGAAGAACTCCCAGACCGAGACGTCGAAGCCGAACGGGGTCTTCTGCAAGACGGTGTCCGACGCGTCGAGCCGGTAGGCCTCCTGCATCCAGGCCAGCCGGTTGTACAGCGCGCGGTGCCGGTTGGCCGCACCCTTGGGCCGGCCGGTGGAGCCGGAGGTGTAGATCACGTAGGCGAGGTTGTCGCCGTGCAGCGCGACCTGCGGGTCGTATTCGGGCTCGCCGGCGAGGTCGAGGCTATCCAGCGCCAGCACGCTCAGCGTCTGGCTGGCGGGAAGGCGCCCGCCCAGATGGCGCTGGGCGAGCAGCAGGCCGATGCCGCTGGCCTCGACCATCCAGGCCAGGCGCTCGTCGGGGTGGTCCGGGTCGAGCGGCACGTAGGCGCCGCCGGCCTTGACGATGGCCAACAGGCCCACCACCATCTCGACCGAGCGCTCGACGAAGATCCCCACCCGCGTCTCGGGGGCGACGCCCAGGGCGATCAGCCGGTGCGCCAGGCGGTTGGCCCGGCGGTTGAGCTCGGCGTAGCTCAGCGCTTCGTCGCCGAAGACCAGCGCCGGCGCGTCCGGGCGCGCGCGCACCTGCCGCTCGAAGAGGCGGTGCACCGGCTCGGCGTCCGGGTGCTGCTGCGGGTTCTCGCTCCACTGGCGCAGCTGCGCCCGCTCGGCTTCGCTCAGGATATCGAGGTCGCCCAGGCACTGCTCCGCGTTCCCGGCCAGTGCAAGCAGCAGGCCGTGCAGGTGTCCGGCCAGTTCTCCGACCTGCGCGGACGAGAAGCACTGGCCCTGGAAGGCGTACTCGATGTCCAGGGTCTGGCCGAGATGCACCGTCAGGGTCATCGGGTAGTTGGTTTCCTCGCGGCTCTCGCGCATGGCGAAGCGCAGCTGGCGGTCGCCCGCCTGGCGCAGCGCCTCGTCCACCGGGTAGTTCTCGAACACCACGATGCTGTCGAACAGGCCCTGGCCGCCGACGCCGGCCCAGCGCTGGATCTCGAACAGCGGCGTGTGCTCGTGCTCCCGCGAGGAGGTGTTCTGCGCCTGCAGATCGCGCAGCCACTGGCCGATGCGCTGCTGCGGCTGCGCTGCCGCGACGACCGGGAGGGTGTTGATGAACAGGCCCAGCATCTGCTCGGCCCCGGGCAGGTCCACCGGCCGGCCGGCGGTCGTCGCCCCGAAGCACACCACCTCCTGTCCGGTGTAGCGCTGCAGCAGCAAGGCCCAGGCGGCCTGCACCAGGGTATTGACGGTCACCCGCTGGGTCCTTGCGAACTCCGCCAGGCGTGCGGTCTCGGCGCTGTCGAACACCTGACGGTGGAGCAGATGGCCCTCGCCGCCCGCGGGCTGGCGCAGTGCGGCGGCCAGTCGGGTGGGCTCGTCGATGGCCGCCGTCAGGCTGCGCCAGTAGTGTTCCGAAGCGGCAAGGTTCCGCGCCTGCAGCCAGGCGATGTAGTCACGGAAGCGACCGCCCTGCGCCGGCGCGGGCAGCCCCGCGTAGGCTCCGAGCACCTCCGCCAGCAGGCGCGAGGTGCTCCAGCCGTCGAGCAGCAGGTGGTGGCGGGTCCAGACGAGGTGATGCCGGTCGGTCGCGGTCCGCACCAGCACCAGCCGCATCAGGGGCGGGGCGGCCAGATCGAAGCCGCGCTCGAGTTCGGCCCGGGCCAGGGCGTCGAGCGCCTGCGCCTGGTCGGCGCGCCCGCACCAGTCCTGCATCGCCAGCGGCACCCCCAGCGATCGGGCGACCCACTGCAGCGGGCGCTCGCCCTGCACGAAGCCGGTGCGCAGCACCTCGTGGCGGTCGAACAGCGCCTGCCAGGCCGCCTTGAAGCGGACCGGATCGAGGCCGTCGATGTCGATGCGCAGCTGGTTGACGTAGGCGGTGCCGCTCGGCTCGTAGGTGCTGTGGAAGAGCATGCCCAGTTGCATCGGCGAGAGCGGATAGAGGTCCGCCAGGTTCTCCAGCGCCACGGGCAGCCGGTCGAGCTGCGCCTGGCTGGCGCCCGCCAGCGGGAAGTCGGCGGGCGTGATGCCGGTGGCTCCGCCGGTGCAGTGCTCGATCAGTTCCTCCAGTTCCCGCTGGAAGCCTTCGGCGAGACGCCGCACCGTCGCCTCGTCGTGGATCGCCGAGCTGTAGGTCCAGCGCACGCGCAGGCTGCCGCGGTGCATCAGCGCGCCGACTTCCAGCCAGGTGCGCCGCCGGGCGGACGGCGCACGCTCTTCGCCGGCGCTCTCGCGCGCCAGGCGCCAGAGCGCATCGGCGGCGAAGCTCTGGTCGAGCTGGCCCAGGTAGTTGAAGGTCACCTGCGGGTAGGCGCCTTCGGCCAGCGCCCGTCCCTCCGCACTCAGGTAGCGCAGTACGCCGTAGCCCAGCCCCTTGTTCGGCACCCGGCGCAGCTGCTCCTTGACCGCCTTGATGCTGGCGCCCGGATCGCCCGCGCCCGGCTGCAGGCGCACCGGGAACAGGCTGGTGAACCAGCCCACCGTCCGCGACAGGTCGAGGCTGTCGTCCGGCGCCTCGCGGCCATGGCCTTCCAGCTCGACCAGCACGCTGTCGCGGCCGTCCCAGGTGCACAGGGTGCGGGCCAGCGCGGTGAGCAGGATGTCGTTGATCTGGGTCCGGTAGGCCTGCGGCACCTCGCTCAGCAGGCGCTCGGTGAAGTCCTCGTCGAGGGTGACTTCGACGCTGCGGGCGTCGGCCATGCGGTTGCTGCCCCCGGCGACGCCGGGCAGGTCGGGCTCGCGCGTGCCGGCCAGCGCCTGCCAGTACGGCAGTTCGGCCCTGAGCGCCTCGCTCCGGGCGTACTCGCCCAGCGCCCGCGACCAGGCGGCGAGCGATGTCGTCTTCGCCGGCAGCTCCAGCTGGCGGTAGGCGGTCTGCAGGTCCTCGAGCAGCACCCGCCAGGAGACGCCGTCGACCACCAGGTGATGGGCCACCAGCAGGAGCCGTCCGGAACGGCCCGGCCCCAGGTCCATCCATACGGCCTTGAAGGGTTGCGTCAGGCTCAGGCTGCGCTGGGCGGCGTCGGCGGCCCGGCCGATGGCCTCGGCCACCTGCGGCTCGCCGCCGAGGTCGACGCGCTCGAAGCAGCTCGCCCCCTGCGCCGCCGCGCAGCGCTGCCGCCAGGCGCCCTGCTGTTCGTCGAAGCGCAGGCGCAGCGCGTCGTGATGGGCGACCACCTGCTCCACGGCCTGGCGCAGCCGCACCGTGTCCACGGCCTCGGTGGCGGTCAGCAGCAGCGACTGGTTCCAGTGCTGCGGCGCCTCGAAGCGCTGTTCGAAGAACCAGCGCTGCACCGGCAACAGCTCGAAGGCCTCGCCTGCGGCCTCCTCCCGGGCCGGGGCCGGCGCCGCGCTTTCCGCGAGCGCGGTGACCGCGCCGAGCGCGGCGACGGTCTGCAGCTCCATCAACTGCTTGGGCGTGAACCTGAGGCCGCGCTTTCTGGCCCGCGCGATGATCTGCAGGGTGAGGATGGAGTCGCCGCCGAGCTCGAAGAAGTTGTCGTGGCGACCGACGCGCTCCACGCGCAGCACCTGCGCCCAGATCTCCGCCAGCGCCTGCTCGACCTCGCCCCGGGGTGCCTCGTGGCGCGTCGCTTCGGCCTTTTCCGGCTCGGGCAGGGCCTTGCGGTCGACCTTGCCGTTGGCCGTCAGCGGCAGGACTTCGAGCTGCACGATCGCCGCGGGCACCATGTAGTCGGGCAGCGTCCGCGCCAGCTCCTCGCGCAGCAGGGCGACATCGACCGGCGCGCCGCCACGGGACACCACATAGCCATGCAGCTGGGTGCGTCCGTCCTCGCTGTCCCGGGCGACGACCTCCGCCTCGGCGATGCCGGGGTGCGCCTGCAGCGCCTGCGCCACCTCGCGCAGCTCTACCCGGTAGCCGCGCACTTTCACCTGGTCGTCCACCCGGCCCAGGAATTCCAGGCTGCCGTCGTCCAGCAGCCGCACCCGGTCCCCGGTGCGGTACAGGCGCTCGCCCGCTGCGAACGGGCTGGCGACGAAGCGCTCGGCGGTCTGCGCCGCACGCCCCTGGTAGCCGCGCGCCACGCCGGCGCCGCCCAGGTACAGCTCGCCGGCCACGCCCTGCGGCAGCGGATTGAGCTCGGGATCGAGGACCAGCGCCCGGAGGTTGGCCAGCGGCCGGCCGAGCGGCAGCGTCGCGGCGCCGCGCCTGGCGCTCTCGGCCGGCTGGGTCAGCACGCCGACGGTGGTCTCGGTCGGCCCGTAGTGGTTGAGCACGCGGCACTGCGGCTGCAGTTCGCGGACCCGCTCGAGCAACGGCCAGTGGGTCGCCTCGCCGCCGACCACCAGCGCGTGGCGGGGCAGCACGGCGGCCGGGTCGGCCGCCTGCAGCAGCGCCTGCAGATGGCTGGGCACGATCTTCAGCACGTCGATGCGCTGCTCGCTCATGTAGCGGCCGAAGCGGTCCGGGTCGAAGGCCCGCTCGGCGTCGATCAGGTGCAGGGTGCGTCCGCTGCACAGCGCGCCGAAGAAGCTCGTGTGCCCCAGGTCCGCGGCGACGGTCGAGACCATCGCCATGTTGCCGGCCAGCTCGGGCAGATCGAGCCGGGCCAGCACCGCCTGCACGTAGTTGGCCAGCGCGCCGCGGCTGACCACCACGCCCTTGGGCTGGCCGGTGGAGCCGGAGGTGTAGATGACATAGGCCGCCTGCTGGGCATGCGGCCCGGGCAGCGCGACCGGATCGTCCCCGGCGGCCTGATCCCCGGCGGCCTGGTCCCCGGCGGCCCGGAAGCCCAGCTCGAGCACCGGCACCGCCGGTTGCCAGGCCGGCGCGCGGGCGGCCAGCAGCCAGCGCACGCCACTGTCGGCCAGTTGATAGGCCAGGCGTTCGGCGGGCAGCTGCGGATCGAGCGGCACGTAGGCCGCGCCGGCCTTGAGCGCCGCCAGCACGCCGAGGACGAACTCGCAGGAGCGTTCGGCGTGGATGCCGACCCGGGTTTCCGGGCCCGCGCCCTCGGCGATCAGCCGCGCCGCCAGGCACTCGGCATGGGCGTCCAGCTCGGCGTAGGTGAAGCAGCGCTCCTCACTGCGCACGGCCACGCCCTGCGGGGCGCGGGCCACGGCATCCGCCCACAGGTCGATCACGTCGGCGCGCGGAAAGCGGGTCCGCGGGCCGTGCAGGTCCGCCAGCGGGCCGGGGAGCGCCAGCTCGGCGAGCGTGCCCTCAGGCCGGGCGACCACCTGCTCGGCGAGGACCTGGAAGGCCTGGGCGAAACGGGCGACGGTCGAGGCGTCGAACAGCGCCGCCGCATAGGCCAGGACGGCCTGGATGCCGCGCGGCTGGTCGGTGAAGTCCAGGCTCAGGTCGAAGTGGGCGTGCCCGCCCGACAGGCCCTCTAGGCCGACCTCCAGGCCGGCCACGCTGCGCGTCGCCGGCAGCGCGTCCTGCTGCGTGCACTTCACCTGGAACAGCGGGTGCAGGCCGGGCTGCCGCTCGGGCTGCAGGGCCTCGACCAGCAGGTCGAAGGGCAGGTCGGGATGCGCCTGCGCATCGAGCACCGTCTCGCGCACCGCGGCCAGCAGCGCGCGGAAGCTCCCGGTGGGCTCGAGCCGGGTGCGCAGCACCTGCACGTTGGTCAGGTAGCCGATCAGCCCGCGGGTTTCCGCGCGCTGCCGGTTGGCGATCGGTGCGCCGACCCGCAGGTCGCTCTGGCCGCCGAAGCGGT
The DNA here is from genome assembly GCF_009363155.1 of Azotobacter salinestris. Lineage (NCBI taxonomy): Bacteria > Pseudomonadati > Pseudomonadota > Gammaproteobacteria > Pseudomonadales > Pseudomonadaceae > Azotobacter > Azotobacter salinestris. The sequence goes on along the minus strand of NZ_CP045302.1, from coordinate 2,941,779 downwards.
AGAGGGTCAGCTTGAGCAGCGCCAGCATCACCATGAACAGGGAGGCGTTCTGCGTGCGCGCCAGCGTGCGCAGGCCATCGCTCAGCGCGGCCGGCAGGCGGAACTCGTGGCGCCCCTCCTGCGAGTCGGGCGACAGGCCGCGCGGCCGGTCCAGGGGCAGCGCCGTGGGCGGATGCTCGCTGCCCAGACGGGCGCACCAGTACGCCAGCTGACGCTCGCGCTCGCCCGCCTCGAACCAGTTGCGCTGCCAGAGCGCATAGTCGGCGAACTGGATCGGCAGCGGCGCGAGCTGCGCCGGACGCCCGGCGCAGGCGGCCTCGTAGAGGGCGAAGAGTTCCTCGAACAGCACCTGGATCGAGCCGCCGTCGCCGGCGATGTGGTGCAGCGACAGGCCGAGGACGTGCTTGTCGTCGGCGAGCCGCCACAGGGCGGCCCGCAGCGGCGGCTCGGCGTCGAGCTGGAACGGCGTCTGCGCGAAGAGCCGCTGCAGGCGCCGCGCCTCCCCCAGCCGCGCCTCGACCGGCATGGCCCGCAGGTCGGTGAGCGGAGCCGCGATCGCCACCCCGGCGAGAATCCGCTGCTCCGGCTCGCCGTCGTCGCGCGCGGGATAGAGCGTGCGCAGGACTTCGTGCCGTTCGACCAGAACCTGCAGCGCGGACTCCAGCGCGCCGACGTCGAGAACGCCCTCGAGGTGGAGCGCCCCGGGCATGTTGTAGGCCGGGCTCGCCGGGTCCAGCCGCCAGGTCAGCCACAGGCTGCGCTGGGCGTAGGACAGCGGCAGCGGGCCGCCGCGCTCGGCCGGCACTATGGGCAGTTCGGCGAAGCTGAGACCGGCGTCCTGGAGCTTCGCAAGGAATCCGCGCCGCGACTCGGGCGCCAGAGCGGCAAAACGCCGGGCAATCTGCTGATCGTCAAGTGCCATGAGTCAAACCTCGAATTCGCTCAGAAGGGAATCGATCTCCGACAGCCGCTGCGCCCTGGAGCCCTGCGCCGGCAGGCCTGCGGCGGGCAGATGCGCGGCGAGCGCCTTGACGGTCGGAGCGTCGAAGAAATGTCGGATGGCCAGCTCGCAGGCATGCCGCTGGGCGAGCAGCGCGGTGATCCGGATAGCCAGCAGGGAATGCCCGCCCAGTTCGAAGAAGTTGTCGTGGCGCCCTACCCGCTCGATGCCCAGCACCTCGGCCCAGATCGCCGCCAGCGCCTCCTCGGCATCGCCCTGCGGCGCCTCGTAGGCCCGGTCGCTCGCCAGCTCCGGCTCGGGCAGCGCCTTGCGGTCGACCTTGCCGTTGGCGTTCAGCGGCAGGGCCTCCAGCACCACCAGGGCGCCCGGCACCATGTAGTCCGGCAGCGTCCGGCCGAGGCGCTCGCGCAGCAGCGCGCCGTCGAGGAACTGCCCCGCGCGCGCCGATACGTAGCCCACCAGCCGCGTCCCGCCCGGCCCCTCCTTGGCCAGCACCACCGCCTCGCGCACCTCCGGCTGGGCCAGCAGCTGCGCCTCGATCTCGCCCAGTTCGATGCGGAAGCCGCGCACCTTCACCTGATGGTCGATGCGCCCCAGGTACTCCAACTGGCCTTCGGTGTTCCAGCGCACCAGGTCGCCGGTGCGGTACAGCCGGCCGCCCTGCGGATCGAAGGGGTCGGCCACGAAGCGCTCGGCGGTCAGTCCGGCCCGGTTCAGATAGCCGCGCGCCAGACCCTCTCCGGCCACGTAGAGCTCGCCGGGCATGCCGACGGGCACACGGTTGAAGGCCCCGTCCAGCACGTGCAGCCCCAGGTCCGGGATGGCCACGCCGACCGGGCTGCGCTGCCCGTCCAGGTCGCTCCGGGTGACCGGCCGGTACGTCACGTGAACCGTCGTCTCGGTGATGCCGTACATGTTGATCAGCCGGGGCTGCTCGTCGCCCCACCGCTCGATCCAGGGGCGCAGCCGCTCGGGCTCCAGCGCCTCGCCGCCGAAGATCACGGCACGCAGCGCCAGGCGCTCTTCGTACACGTCCGGTATGCGGATCAGTTGGCCGAATGCCGAAGGCGTCTGGTTGAGCACCGTCACCCGCTGCCTGCGCAGCAGCTTCAGGAAGTCCTCCGGCGAGCGGCTGATCCAGAACGGCACTATCACCAGCTTCCCGCCCGTGCACAGGGCGCCGAAGATCTCCCAGACCGAGAAGTCGAAGGCGTAGGAGTGGAACATGGTCCACACGTCGTCCCGGCCGAAGCCGAACCAGGGCTCCGTGGCCCCCAGCAGCCGGGTCAGGTTGCGATGGCAGAGCTGGGCCCCCTTGGGTCGGCCGGTGGAGCCCGAGGTGTAGATCACGTAGGCGAGGTTGTCGCCGTGCAGCCCGACCTGCGGGTCGTGCTCGGACTCGCCGTCGAGGTCGAGGCGGTCCAGTTCCAGCATGGTCAGCGCCTGGCTGCCGGGAATGCGCCCGCCGAGATGGCTCTGCGTCAGCAACAGCCCGATGCCGCTGTCCTCGACCATCCAGGCCAGGCGCTCGGCCGGATACTCCGGGTCCAGCGGCACGTAGGCGCCGCCGGCCTTGAGAATGGCCAAAAGGCCCACCACCATCTCGATGGAGCGCTCCACCGCGATACCCACCCGGGTTTCGGGCGCGACGCCGAGGGCGATCAGCCGGTGCGCCAGGCGGTTGGCGCGGCGGTTGAGTTCGGCATAGCTCAGTTCGCGGTCGTCGCAGGCCAGCGCCACCGCCGCCGGCTGCTCGCGGGCCTGCCGCTCGATCAGCCGGTGGATCGGCCCGGCATCCGGGTGCGGCTGCGTGCGGGTGCCCCACTGCTGCAGCAGGGCCTGCTCGGACTCGCCCAGAATCTCGATATCGTCCAGCGCCTGCTGCGGATGCTCGGCGAGCGCCTGCAGCACCGCCAGGTAGTGCCCCGCCAGACGCTCGACGGTCTGCGCCTCGAACAGCTCGCGGGCGTAGCGGAAGCGCACCTCGACCCTGCCGTCCTCGCTCTCCCAGGTCTCCAGGGTCAGCTCGAACTGTGCGGCCTGCTCCTCGAAGTCCAGCCGCTGCACCTCGACATCCGGCCACTGCGCCAGGGAGCCGTGGTCCCGGCGCAGGTGGGTGAATACCACCTGGAAGAACGGGTGGGTGTTCAGGCTGCGCTCCGGCTGCAACGCCTCGACCAGTTGCTCGAAGGGCAGGTCCTGATGCGCCTGGGCGCCCAGCGCCCGGTCGCGGGTCTGCATCAGCAGCTCGGCCAGGCTCATCCGCCCGTCGAGGCGGGCGCCCAGTACCTGGGTGTTGACGAAGAAGCCGACGATGCCGACGGTTTCCGCGCGGTTGCGGTTGGCGATGGGTACGCCGACGCGGATCTGCGTCTGGCCGCTATGGCGGAACAGCAGCGTCTGGAAGGCCGTCAGCAGGGTCATGAACAGGGTGGCGCCGTGCGCCTGCGCCTGCTGCCTGAGCCGCTCGGTCAGCTCCTTGGCCAGCACCCGGCTGTGCAGGGCCGCGGCATACTTGCCGTCGGCCCGGCGCGGTCGGTCGGTGTGCAGCGCCAGCACCGGCTGCTCGCCGCCCAGTTGCTCGCGCCACCAGGCGAGCTGGCGCTCGCCCTCGGCCCCTTCGAGCCACTGGCGCTGCCATACGGCATAGTCGGCGTACTGGACCGGCAGATCCGGCAGCCCGGCCGGCTGGCCTTGCAGGCGTGCCCGGTACAAGGCCGCCAGCTCGTCGAGAATGATCTGGGTGGACCAGCCGTCCGATACGATGTGATGCATCACCACGAGCAGCAGGTGCTCGTTCTCCCCGGTCCGGAGCAGCGCCACGCGCAGCAGCGGTCCCTGCGCCAGGTCGAAGGGCGCCGCGCAGATCCGTTGCAGCTCGCCCGCGATGCGCGCCTCGCGCGCGTCGGCGGCGAGGCCGGCGAGATCGATGCAGGGCAGCTCGATGCCCGTCGCCGGCTGGACGAACTGCTCGGCCACGCCGTCGCTTCCTTCGCGGAACAGGGTTCGCAGCGACTCGTGGCGGGCGACGAGGGCTTCGAGGCCGGCATGCAGCGCAGGAATGTCGAGGCGGCCGACGAACTTCAGGCCGCCGCTCAGGTGGTAGGCCGCGCTCGCCGGATCGAGCTTCCACAGGAACCACTGGCGCTGCTGGGCGAACGACAGGGGGGCCTGATCGCGCTGCGGACGACAGGGGATGGCATGCTGCACCGCGGCGGCGGCAGGCCCGCCGCGCAGGCGTGCCTGCAGCTTGGCGCGCTGCTCGGGGGTGAGCTTGGCACGACGTTCGGAAAGATCTTGCGGGTCGGGCATGACGAGCCTCTCAAGCGGTTGCGGGCGCGCGATCGGGCCGCGGCGGGCGGATCGGCGCTCTCGAGTTCTTCGATCGGTCGGGGTTCTGCGGGCAGCGCCAGCGCGGCGACCGCCGGGGTTCCTGAAGAGGGGTGGCCAGTTGGCCGGCAGGAGCCGCCGTCACCGCCGGGGCGACAGCGGGGCAGCCTGCCGCCGGGACGGGCGGAGGATCTGTTGTTCGGGGCCGACGAGAGCGCCGAGCGTCTCGTCTTCGCGATCAAAGCAGCTGGTGGACATGGGCAGCCTCGTGCAGTCGGAGGAAGGCGGATCCGCCCCTGTCGGTCCGGGAACCGACACGCGGGTCGTCTGCCTTCAAAGACGAAGCAGCCGGCGGTTTGTTTAGCAGGCCATCGACCTGCTGGCGACGGGGCGGGACCGGCAGAGCGGTCCCGCCCCTGCGGGCGCCGCTCAGGCGGTTTCGGCGTTCTCGATCTCTTCGATCAGGCGGGTCTCGACCAGCATCGCCAGCGCGGCGACCGTCGGCGTCTTGAACAGCGCGGCCGGGTGCAGCTCCACGCCGTAGGTGCTGCGCACCCTGGCCAGCAGCTGGATCGCCAGCAGGGAGTCGCCGCCCAGCTCGAACAGGTTGTCGTCGACACCGATCGGCGAAATTCCGAGGAATTCGCTCCACAGCGCCGCCAGATCCTCTTCCAGCTCGCCCTCCGGGGCCACGTATGCGGTCTGCAGCGCCGGGCGCGCATGCCGCTGGCGCCTGGCCACCGGCTCGGGCAGCAGGCGCTCGGCGAGCTCGGAGGTGTGCACCTGCGCGAACTGGCGCTCGAGATCCAGGGTGGAGACCAGGACCTGCGCCGCCTGCGGACCGGCCAGCAGCACCTCGAGCAGCCGCCCGCCCCGCTCCGGCGCGATGCCGACGTCCTCCGGCAGCCGCTGCCCGGCCGCCATGCCGGTCTCCCGCCAGGTATCCCAGTTGACCGACAGCACGAAGCCCTCGCCCTGCCGGGAGGCCTCGGCCGCCAGCGCGTCCAGGAAGCAGTTGGCGGCGCAGTAGTCGGCCTGGCCGAAGGCGCCGGTGATCGCCGTGAGCGAGGAGCACAGCAGCACGAAATCCGGCGCCTCGTCCGCGAGGGCCGCCAGCAGATGGCGGGCGCCCGCGAGCTTCGGCACGAAGACCCGCTCGACCTCCGCCCGGGTCCTGCCGGCGAGCAGCCCACCGCCGGCCGCGCCGGCGGCGTGAACCACCCCGTGCAGGGCGCCGAAGCGCCGCCGCGCCGCGTCGACGGCCTGGCGCAGCTGCTCCGGCGCGGCGACGTCCGCCTGCAGGACCAGAACCTCGGCGCCGAGGGCTTCCAGTTCCAGCAGCTGCTGCAGCCGGGCCGCCATGGCGGCGTCCCGGTCGGCCGCGGCGATGCGCGCAGGCCACTCGTCCCGCGGCGGCAGCGCGCTGCGGCCGAGCAGCACCAGCCGCGCCTGCCAGTTCTCGGCCAGGTGGCGCGCCAGCGCCAGGCCGATGCCGCCCAGACCGCCGCTGATCAGATAGACGCCCTGCCGGCGCAAGCGCGGGCTGGCCGCGCCGTCGCGGCGCACGGGCTCGAAGGTCTTGCGCCAGCGGTGCGGTCCCCGGTAGGCCAGCACGGGTGTGCCGTCCTCCGGCTCGATCCGCGTCGCCAGCTCCGCGGCGAGCTGCCCCGCGAGCCGCTCCTCTGCCGCGCCCCCGGCAGGCGGCAGGACGACGTCGATCAGGCGGCAGGCGATGTGCGGGTACTCCAGCGGAATGACCTTGCACGGGCCGTGCAGGGTCGCCTTCTCCGCACAGAGCGGCTCGCTGCCGGCGACGTCCTCCAGCTGGTTGGCCACCACGCTGAGCACGACGCTGCGCCGGCCGTCCGCCGGAGCCGTCGCATCCAGAGCCTGCGCCAGGGCGAGCAGGCTGTGGAAGCCGCGCTCCAGCGCCTCGTCCGGCGCCGGCAGGCCGGCCGGATCGAGGCTCCACAGGTGGCAGATGTCGGCCAGCGGGCCGCTCTCGGCCTCGACGGCGCGCAGCAGCCGCTCGAAATCGTCCCGCTCGGCGGGGCGCAGCGCGTAGTGGCGCTCGCCGAGCCGGGCGAACTCCGCGCCCCGCTCCACCCGGATCACCGGCCGCTGCGCGGCCTGCAGGCGCCGGGCCAGCCGCTCGCCCAGACCGTGCGCGTCGCTCAGCAGCAGCACGCTGCCGTCCCGCTGCGTCGGCCCGGTGGCCTCGCTGCGCTTCCAGGCCGGCACATGGAACCAGTCGGCGGCATCGCGCCGGCCCGTCGCCGGTGCCGCCCGGCCGGGCTCCCCGCTCGGCGCGGCGATCCAGTAGGACTGCCGCTCGAACGGATAGGTCGGCAGGGGTACCCGGTGCGCCCGGTCGCCGCCGAACAGGCCGGGGGCGTCGATCGCGACGCCGGCCAGCCAGAGCTGCGCCAGGCAGCGCGCCGGCTGTTCGGCGTTCAGCGCGCGGCGCTGCGGATGGCACTGGGTGGCGAGGACGGGCCGCGTGCCGGCCTGCCGATGGCGCCGCGCCAGGGCGCTGAGGGTCTCGCCCGGCCCGACCTCAAGGAGGATGCGGTCGGGCTTGCCGAGCATCTCGTCCAGACCGTCGGCGAAGCGCACCGTGCCGCGCACGTGGCGCACCCAGTAGTCCGGGCTGCAGGCCTCCTCGGCGCTGATCCAGCGTCCGCTCAGGTTGGAGACGAAGGGAATCCGCGGCGCGCCGAGCGCGATCCGCGACAAGAGGCTCTCGAACTCGCCGAGCATCGGCTCGACCAGGGCGGAGTGGAAGGCGCGGGAGACGTGCAGGCGGCGCACGGCGACGCCGCGCTCCGCCAGCTCCCGCTCGGCGGCCTCGATGGCCGCGCTCGGGCCGGCAAGCACGCACAGGTCGGCCGCATTGACCGCCGCCAGATCGCAGCCGGCCGGCATCCGGGCGCACAGCTCGGCCTCCGGCAGGCTGACAGCCAGCATGGCGCCGGCCTCGGTCGCCTGCAGCAGGCGGCCGCGCGCGGCGACCAGCGCGAGGGCGTCCTCCAGGACGAACACGCCGGCGAGGCAGGCCGCCACGTATTCGCCGATGCTGTGGCCGAGCAGCGCATCCGGCTGCACGCCCCAGCTGATCCACAGCTGCGCCATCGCGTACTCGACGGCGAACAGCGCCGGCTGGGTGATCGCGGTCTGCTCCAGGCGCGCGGCCGCCGCGGATTCGTCCGCCGCCGCGGCGAACAGCAGCTCGCGCAGATCCAGCCCCAGGTGCGGCTCAAGCAGAGCGCAGCAGCGGTCCAGGGTTTCCCGGAACACCGGCTCGCGCTCGTACAGGGCGCGGCCCATGTCCAGGTGCTGCGCGCCCTGGCCGGGGAACAGGAAGGCCAGCGTCGGCCGCTCCGACAGAACCCGGCCGCTGAAGAAGGCGTCCGGCGCGCGCGCCTCCAGGACGCGCACGGCCTCCGCCGGGTCGCGGGCGAGCGCGACGGCGCGATGGGCGAAGCGCTCGCGTCCCGCGTGCAGGGTATGCGCCACGTCGGCCAGGGCCTGCTCCGGGTGCTGCTTCAGGTGGGCGGCGAGCCGCCCGACCGCGGCGTCCAGCGCCGCCTCGCTGCGCGCCGAGAGGGCGAGCAGCTTGAGGCCGTCGCCCTGCCGGGCGACGGCGGGCGCCGGGGCTTCCTCGAGGATGACGTGCACGTTGGTGCCGCCCATGCCGAACGAGCTGACGCCGGCGCGCCGCGGCCCTTCGCAGGCCGGCCAGGGCCGGGCCTCGGTGTTCACGTAGAAGGGGCTTTCCGCGAAGTCGATCTGCGGGTTGGGCTCCCGGAAGTTCAGGCTGGGCGGCAGGGTCCTGTGCCCGAGCGCCAGCGCCGCCTTGATCAGGCCGGTGACGCCGGCTGCGGCATCAAGATGGCCGATGTTGGTCTTCACCGAGCCGATGGCGCAGTAGCCGCGTCGCTGGGTGCTCGCGCGGAAGGCCTGGGTCAGCGCGGCGATCTCGATCGGATCGCCGAGGCTGGTGCCGGTGCCGTGGGTCTCCACGTAGCCGATGCTGTCGGCCGACACCCCGGCCATCGCCTGGGCGGCGAGGATCGCTTCCGCCTGACCGTCGACGCTGGGGGCGGTGTAGCCCACCTTCGCCGCGCCGTCGTTGTTGAGCGCGGAGCCCTTGATCACCGCGTGGATAGTGTCGCCGTCGGCGAGGGCGTCGGCCAGGCGCTTGAGCACCACGATGCCGGCGCCGCTGCCGAGCACGGTGCCGGCCGCCTCGGCGTCGAAGGCGCGGCAGTGCCCGTCGGGAGAGAGGATCGCCCCGGGCTGGTAGCGGTAGCCGCCCTCCTGCAGCAGGTTGAGCCACACCCCGCCGGCCAGGGCCATGTCCGCCTCGTAGTTCAGAAGGCCCCGGCAGGCCAGGTGCACCGCCACCAGCGAGGTGGAACAGGCCGTCTGCACCGACACCGCCGGCCCGCGCAGGTCGAGCTTGTAGGCGACGCGGGTGGCGAGCGAGTCCTTGTCGTTGCCGTTCATCAGGCCCAGCAGGGAGGAGACGTCGCTGGCCCGCCAGTCCACCGTCGGCAGCAGGTGGCGCAGCAGGTAGAGGCTGGCGCCGCTGCCCGCGTAGACGCCGGTGAGCATCGGTGCGGCGCCGCCGTAGCCGGCGTGCTCCAGGGCCTGCCAGGCGGTTTCCAGGAACAGGCGGTGCTGCGGATCGAGCTGCTCGGCGTCGCGCGGCGAGTAGCCGAAGAAGCCGGCATCGAAGCGGTCCATGTCCTCCAGCACGATCCCCGCCCTGACGTAGCCGGGATCGGCGAGCAGGTCGGCGGGCACCCCCCGGGCACGCAGCGCCTCGTCGTCGAAGGTTTTGACCGACTCGACGCCGTCGCGGATGTTGCGCCAGAACGCCTCGACGTCCGGGGCATCCGGGAAGCGGCCGGCCATGCCGACGATGGCGATCTCGACGCCGGTCATTTCGTTGTCCATGGCATCACTCATGTCGGCGTCCTCTCGCTGGCCGGCCGGCGTTGCAGAAAGGCGCCGCGCTGGCGCCTGGCCCGGTCCTCGGCGCGCTGCAGCGAGGCGCCGTCGTGCGGGCCGCCCTCGCCGAGGAAGGCCGCCAGGGACTTGATGGTCGGGTATTTGAAGAGCTCGACGACCGAGGGACAGACCTCGAGGCGTTCCTTCAGGCGATGGTGGACCCTGAGCAGCAGCAGCGAGTGGCCGCCGACCTCGAAGAAGCTGTCGCGGCGGCCCACGCGCTGCATGCCCAGCACCTCGGCCCAGACCTCGGCCAGCCGCTCCTCGATCTCGCCCTGCGGCGCCTCGTAGGCCCGCTCGCTGGCCAGCTCCGGCTCGGGCAGGGCCTTGCGGTCGACCTTGCCGTTGGGGTTCAGCGGCAGGCTCTCCAGCACCACCAGGGCGCTCGGCACCATGTAGTCCGGCAGCACCCGGCCGAGCCGCTCGCGCAGCAGCGCGCCGTCGAGGGTCTGCCCCGCCTGCGCCGATACGTAACCCACCAGCCATGCCCCGCCCGGCCCCTCCTTGGCCAGCACCAGCGCCTCGCGCACCTCCGGCTGGGCCAGCAGCTGCGCCTCGATCTCGCCCAGCTCGATGCGGAAGCCGCGCACCTTCACCTGATGGTCGATGCGTCCCAGGTATTCCAATTGGCCTTCGGTGTTCCAGCGCACCAGGTCGCCGGTGCGGTACAGCCGGCCGCCCTGCGGATCGCAGGGGTCGGCCACGAAGCGCTCGGCGGTCAGGCCCGGCCGGTTCAGGTAGCCGCGCGCCAGGCCGAGGCCGCCCAGATGGAGCTCGCCCGCCACCCCGCGCGGCACGGCGTTGAGTTCGGCATCCAGCACATGCAGGCTCAGGTTGCCGACGGGGCCGCCGATCGGCACCGTCAGCGCGCCGTCGTCGCGGCAGCGCCACCAGGTCACTTCGATCGCCGCCTCGGTCGGGCCGTAGAGATTGCGCAACTCGACCTGCGGCAGCGCCGCGAACAGCCGCGCCTGCAGGTCCGCGGGCAGGGCCTCGCCGCTGCAGATGATGCGCTTCAGGCCCTGGCAGGCACGGCTGCCGTCATGGGCGACGAAGGCCTGCAGCATCGACGGGACGAAATGGATGGTCGTGATCCGGTGCTGCTGGATCAGTCGAGCCAGCCGCTCCGGGTCGCGGTGCTCGCCGGGACCGGCGAGCGCCAGCCGGGCCCCTACAGTGAGCGGCCAGAAGAACTCCCAGAAGGAGATGTCGAAGCTGAACGGGGTCTTCTGCAGCACCGTATCCTCATGGCCGAGCGGCTGCTGCTGCTGGCCCCAGACCAGGCGGTTGCAGAGCGAGCGATGCCGGTTGGCCGCGCCCTTGGGCCGGCCGGTGGAGCCGGAGGTGTAGATCACGTAGACCAGGTTGTCGCCGTGCAGCGCGACCTGCGGGTCGTATTCGGGCTCGTCGTCGAGGTCGAGGGTATCCAGCTCCAGCACGGTCAGCGCTCCGCTGCCCGGAATGCCTTCGGCCAGATGGCTCTGCGTGAGCAGCAGGCCGATGCCGCTGTCCTCGACCATGTAGGCCAGACGCTCGGCCGGATACTCCGGATCCAGCGGCACGTAGGCGCCGCCGGCCTTGAGGATGGCCAAAAGGCCCACCACCATCTCGACCGAGCGCTCCGCCGCGATGCCCACCCGGCTCTCGGGCGCGACGCCCATCCCGATCAGCCGGTGCGCCAGACGGTTGGCCCGGCGGTTGAGCTCGGCATAGCTCAATTGGGTCTCGCCGAAGAGCAGCGCCACCGCGTCCGGACGCTCGCGCACCTGCCGCTCGAACAGGCGGTGCACCGGCTCGGCGTCCGGGTAGGGCTGCGGATCCTCGCCCCACTGGCGCAGGCGGCCGCGCTCGGCTTCGTCCAGCAGCGCGAGGTCGCCCACCGCCTGCTCCGGCCGCTCGGCCAGCGCGCGCAGCACGGTCAGGTAGTGTCCGGCCAGACGCTCGATGGTCTGCGCCTCGAACAGCTCGGCGGCATATTCGAAGCTGGCGCGGATCTGCCCGTCCGAGCGCTCGCGGATGTCCAGCGTCAGCTCGAACTGCGCAGCCCGCTCGCCCGTCTCCTCGGGCTCCGGGACCAGCCCCGGCAGTTGCCGCAGCGCCCGCCAGTCCTCGTGCAGATGGTTGAACAGCACCTGGAACAGCGGGCTGTGGCTCAGGCTGCGCTCCGGCTGCAGCGCCTCGACCAGTTGCTCGAAGGGCAGGTCCTGGTGCGCCTGGGCGCCCAGCGCCATCTCGCGGGTCTGCGCCAGCACCTCGTCCAGGCGGGTGCGCCCGTGCACGAGGTTGCGCATCACCAGGGTGTTGACGAAGAAACCGATCAGCCCCGCGGCCTCCGTGCGCCGGCGATTGGCCACTGGCACGCCGACGCGGATGTCCGCCTGGCCGGTGTAGCGGTGCAGCAGCACCTGGAAGCCGGCCAGCAGCACCATGAACAGGGTCGCGCCGCGCGCCTCGGCCAGCTGGCGCAGGCGGGCCGACAGCTCGGCCGGCAGCTCGACGGCATGGCGCGCGGCGCGGTAGTCGGCCCGCGCCTGGCGCGGATGGTCGCTGGGCAGGCTCAGGAGCGGATGCTCGTCGCCGAGCTGCGCACGCCACCAGGCGAGCTGGCGCGCGCCCTCGCCGGCGGCCAGCCAGTCGCGCTGCCAGAGGGCGTAGTCGGCGTACTGGATGGCCGGCGCGGCCAGCTCGGCGGCCCTGCCCTGCAGATGGGCGGCATAGCGCGCGGCGAGTTCGTCGATCAGCACCTGCATCGAGGCACCGTCGGAGACGATGTGGTGCATCACCAGCACCAGCCGCTGCGCCTCGTCGGCGGTGCGGATCAGCGCCACCCGCAGCAGCGGTCCGCAAGTCAGGTCGAAGGGCGTCTCGACGAGGCGGCGCGCCTCCTCTGCCGCACGGGCCTCGCGCTCGCCGGCCGCCACCTCGCGCAGGTCGATGACCGGCAGATCGACCTCGACGGCGTTCTGGATCCACTGTGCGGGCGTGCCGTCGGCAGCCGGGCGGAACACCGTGCGCAGGGACTCGTGCCGGGCGACCAGGCCGTCGAAGGCGGCGCGCAGGGCATCGACCCGCAGCGGCCCGGAAAGGCGCAGGACCAGGCTCACGTGATAGGCGCTGCTCTTGGGGTCGAGCTGCCAGAGGAACCATTGGCGCTCCTGGGCGTGCGACAGCGGCAGGGGTTCGCCACGGCGCCCGGCCGGCAGGACGGGAATCGCCGCCTTCGGCTGGCCGCCGCCGCGGGCCTGGGCGTTGCGGATCTCCGCGGCGAGCTCCTCGAAGCGCGGCCGCTCGAACAGCAGGCGCACGGGGAAGTCGATCGCCCAGCGCTCGCCGACGAGGGCGGCCAGCCGCACCGCCGCCAGCGAATTGCCGCCGCCGGCGAAGAAGTGCGCCTGGCGGTCCGGTGCGCCGCCCCCGCCGAGTACCTGCTGCCAGAGCTGCGCCAGGGCGGCTTCCAGTTCGTCGAAGGGCGGCTGCGCGGCTACGGGATCGGCCGCCTGCTGCCCGGCGTCGAGCACGAAGCGGCCGTGCTCGTAGAGCGCATAGGCGTCGAGCCTGCCGCGCTCCCAGCCGCGGCGGCAGGCGCTGCGCTGCAGCTTGCCGCTGGAAGTCTTGGGCAGCGCGCCCGGGTTGAGCAGCACGGCGACCGACACCGGCTCGCGGCACACGCCGGCGGCGGCCCGGCTCAGGGCCTCGACCAGCGCCTCGACGCGCACGAGGCTCTGCAGGCCACGCGAGACCTCCACCGCCACCCCCACCCCTTCGCCGCCCGCCGGTAGGGGCACCGCGAAGGCCGCCACGCGGCCCTTGCGCACCACCTCGACCTCGGCCTCGATGGCCCGCTCGATGTCCTGCGGATAGACGTTCTGCCCGCGCAGGATGATCAGATCCTTGATGCGCCCGGTGATGTAGAGCTCGTCCTCGTGCACGAAGCCCAGGTCGCCGGTGCGCAGCCAGCGCCGGCCGTCGTGCTCGACGAAGCTCTGCGCGGTCTCTTCCGGCCGCTGCCAGTAGCCCTGCGCGATGCTCGGGCCGCTCGCCCAGATCTCGCCCACCGCGCCCTCGCCCAGGGGGGCCAGGGACTGCGGATCGACGATCCGCACCTCGTGCGCCGAGGGCGTGTGGCCGCAGCCGACATGGATATTGCCGCCGTCGTCGCGCTGCGCCCGGCCCTGGCCCAGGGACTCGGCCGAGAAGGCCCGGGTGACCATGCCGGTGCCGCGCCGGCCGCCGGTGACGAACAGCGTCGCCTCGGCCAGGCCGTAGCAGGGAAAGACCGCGCCGGCCTGCAAGCCGGCCGGCGCGAAGCGCTCGATGAAGGCCTCGAGGGTGTCGTGGCGCACCGGCTCGGCACCGGAGAAGGCCAACCGCCAGCTCGACAGGTCGAGCTGCGCCAGCTGCGCGTCCTTGACCCGCTCCAGGCACAGGCGGTAGGCGAAGTCCGGGCCGCCGCTGATGCTGCCGCGATGCCGGGAGATCGCCTCCAGCCAGCGGATCGGCCGCTCCAGGAAGAACTGCGGGGTCATCAGTGCGACGGGGATGCCGCGGTGCACGGGCTGCAGCAGGCCGCCGATCAGCCCCATGTCGTGGTAGAGCGGCAGCCAGGAGACGAAGACGTCGTCCGCGCCGACCGCCAGGCCTTCCTCGATGGCGCGCTCGTTGGCCATCAGGTTGCCGTGGCTGACCATGACGCCCTTGGGTGCCGAGGTCGAGCCGGAGGTGTACTGCAGGAAGGCGATGTCGTCGTCGGCCGGCGCGTGCGGCCGCCAGGCATCGGCGCCGGCGGCATCGACCGTGTCGACGGCGATGGCCGCGCAGCCGGCGAAGCCGTCGACCGCCGTGCCGAGCAGCGCGAGGATCGCGCCCGTGGTGAGCAGGCAGCGGGCCTGCGCATCCTCGGCGATGCCGGTCAGCCGCGCCAGATGCTGCGGGCGGGCCGACTCGGGCGGGAACACCGGCACCGCGGTCAGCCCGGCATACAGGCAGGCGAAGAAGGCGACGGCGTAGTGGTCGTCGTTGTCGAGCAGCAGCAGGGCGCGCTCGCCGGGGCCGAAGCGCTCCTGCAGCTGCGCGGCCAGGGCCCTGACGCGCCGGTCCAGCGCGGCGTAGGAGACGAGGGTGTCGGCGGGCGCGCCGTCCTGCTCGCGGACCACGATCAGGGCGGTGTCGGTCGGCCGCTCGGCGGCCAGGTGCCGCAGGTGCTCGACGAAATTGCGGGGATAGCGGGGTACTGACGGCGGCATGCTGTTCATCTCGCGTCTCTCGTTCTCGAATCGGTTCTCAGAACTTGTCCAGGTTGCCGTGCGGTTCGGACATCGCCACGACCACCTTGCGCGCACCCTTGAACGGCGCGCGGGCGTGGGCCGCCAGCATGTTGTCGAGCATCATCACGTCGCCCTCCTGCCAGCGGAACGACACCGTCTCGGCGTCGAGCACGGCGCGCACCTCGTCGAAGATCGCATCGGGAATGGGCGAGCCGTCGGCGAAGTAGGTGTTGCGCGGCACGTTCTCGATGCCCAGCAGCTCCTCCAGCGACTCGCGCACCTCGGGCTGCAGGTTGGAGACGTGGAACAGGTGGGCCTGGTTGAACCACACCGTCTCGCCGGTCAGCGGATGGACTTCGATGGCCTGGCACAGCTGGGTGGTGCGCAGTTCGCCGTCCGGCTTCCACTCCCAGCGGATGCCGGCCCGGCGGCAGAAGGCCTCGACCTCGGCACGGCTCTCGGTGTTGAAGACCTTCTGCCAGGGCACGTCGAAGTCGCCGTAGTTGCGCACGTAGAGGACGCCGGGAGCGAAGCGCTCGCGGATGGCCGCCGGCATGCGCCGGTAGACGGCCCGGCTGTCGGCGATCGGCGTCTCGCCGCCTTCGGCGGCGGCCGTCACGCAGTGCAGCCAGAGCTTCATCGGCCATTCGCGCGTGTAGGCCTGCTCGTTGTGCAGCGGAATGGACTGGTGGGCCGGGTATTCGGTGGAGGTGTAGACGCCGCCGCCCACCGCAGTGCGCGGCGTCGAGCCGAACTCGTAGCTGAGCAGCGGATGGCCGAAGGCGGCCGCGAATTCGCGGAAGGCATCCAGCGACGGCACCGCGAAGCCGCGCAGCAGCACGCCGCCCACCGTGGCGAGGTGGCTTTCGATCTGCGCGCGCAGGCGCGGGAAGGCGTCCAGCAGCGGTTCCCCGGCCTCGGCCGGGGTGATCAGGACCGGCAGCTCGGACCCTTCCGGGGCGCTGCGCTCGAAGCGGGTCAGCAGTTCGTTCATGGCAATTCCTTGGTTGGGCATGCGGGCGTCCGCGCCAGGGCGGCGGCGTATCCGGGCGGCGCGTCCAGACGCCAGGCGTCCACGGACGACCATTCGGGGCGGGCATGGCGCAGGCCGTAGCGGCGCCCGTCGGCCTGCCCGGGTGTGAGGACCGAGAGCTGCTGGAGGCGTCCGGCGATTCCCAGCCCCAGGGCCTTGAACACCGCCTCCTTCACCACCCAGCGCTCGAAGAAGTCCGGCCGCCGGCCGGCCTCCAGCTGCCGCTCGAGCGGCGAGAGCAGCCAGGGCTCGAGGCCCGCGGTGTCGAGGTCCGGGCTGCAACGCTCGATGTCAACGCCGACCGCGCCGCGCCGGGAAATGGCGATCAGCGCGAAGCTGCCCGCGTGGGAAACGTTGAAATCGATCGCCGGCTCGCCCGCCCATCCGCCGCTCGGGCACAGGCGCGGCTTGCCGTGCGGGTTGGTCGCGAAGCGCAGCGCCCGGGGCGCGCAGCAGAGTCGGGCGGCCAGCAGGCGGCGCAGCGCGGCGCGGGTGGCGACGAAGCGGACCCGGTCCTCGTGGCGGCGAAAGCACAGCGCCCGCGCGCCCTCGGCCGCGTCGAGAACGCTGCGGTCGGCGTCGGCCAGCGGCGCGGCCAGGTCCAGGTCGAGGCGCCAGACGCCGACGTCCGCGGCCAGGGCCTCAGGCACGTGCAATGGCTGCATGGTCCACCCCAGAGAACTGGCGCTCCAGTTCGCGCACGATGACCGCCAGCACCTGCGGCTCCCGCTCGCGAATGAAGAAGTGGCCGCCATCGAACCAGTCGAGGGAGAAGGCGCCGCCGGCCTCGCGCCGCCACGCCTCCATGCGCTCGGCGGCGATGTCGTCGCGCCGCCCGCCGAAGGCGTGGAGCGCCACGGGCAGGGGCGCCGGCGCCGTGTCGCGAAAGCTCTCGCACACCCGGTAGTCGGCCCCCAGGGTGTCCAGCGTGAGACGCAGCAGCTCGGCGCAGCCGAAGACCTCCTCCGGCGTGCCGCCCTGCCTGCGCAGGTCGGCGACCAGGGCCGCGTCGTCGTCCTTGCCGGCGAAGCGCTCCGGATCGCGCCGCGACGGTGCGGCGCTCGCCGAGACGAACAGGGCCCGCGGCAGCGGCCTCGACAGGGCGCGCTGGCGCTGGGCGATGCCATACGCGAGCAGGGCGCCCATGCTGTGTCCGAGCAGGGCGTAGCAGCCGTCCATGACCCCGGCCTGCTCGTCGCAGAGCTGCGCGACGAGCCGCTCGAAGTCCTCGACGCAGGGCTCGCCCAGCCGGGCGCCGCGCCCCGGCAGCTCCACCGGGACGAGGCGCACCCATGCCGGCAGCAGGCGGCGCCAGCGCAGGTACATGGTCGCGCTGGCGCCGGCACACGGCAGGACCAGCAGGTCGATCAGGGGCGGCCGCATGGAACGGGTCACTGGCAGGTCGCGGCCGGCGCGGCGGCCTGCTCGTCCATCCATTGGCGCAGCGACAGCGGACGCATGTCGGTCCAGGTCTTCTCGACGTAGTCGAGCACGGTCTTCTTGTCGCCCCGCACGCCGTCGACGGCGCTCCAGCCGCCGGGGACGGCCTTCCAGTGGGGCCAGATGGAGTACTGTCCTTCGTGGTTGACGAGCACGATGAAGGTTTCGTCCTCGCGGTCGAAGCAGCTGGTAGACATGGGCATCCTCGTACGGGTTGAAGGGAAGCGGCCCCTGCCGGCCGGATGCCGGCACAGGGGGTCGTCTGCCTTCAATGACGAAGCAGCCGGCGGTTTGTTTAGGCGCCTGCCGGAAACGCCCGCCGCGCAGGCTTTCGCGGAGGGAGCGGCTGCCGCCGGAAGCAGGCCGTCGCCGGCCTGGCGTTTGTCTGGAGCGCCTTCGATGCCATAGACTCTTGGCGAGGATGCGAAGCCATGGGCAAGGGATCGGCCACAATCGCGGACAACACGCCACGGTAACGAGCACATGAACGGTCCCCTTCCTCCCGCTCCCGGCACTTCGCCTGCCGAGGAGGCCGCCTACTGGTGCATGCGGCTGCACGAAGACGACTGCAGCGAAGACGAGCGGCAGGCCTTCCAGCGTTGGCTCGACGCGAGCCCCGAGCACGCCCGCGAGTTCGCGGCGATGCTGGAGATCTGGGAGCTCTCCGCCGATCTTCCGCCCGCGTTCGGTCCCCGCGCGGCCGCCCCCGCCCGCCCGCGCCGCCACAGCTGCCTGCGCCGGATGGGACTGGCGGCCGGTCTGGCGGCGCTCGTTCTGCTCCCGGCCGGCTACGGCGGCTGGCGGATGGGCTGGATTCCGGGCAGCTACATCCAGGGCCTGATCCACGACCTGGCGCATCCGCTCT
The DNA here is from genome assembly GCF_009363155.1 of Azotobacter salinestris. Taxonomy (NCBI): domain Bacteria; kingdom Pseudomonadati; phylum Pseudomonadota; class Gammaproteobacteria; order Pseudomonadales; family Pseudomonadaceae; genus Azotobacter; species Azotobacter salinestris. The sequence continues at coordinate 2,923,870 of NZ_CP045302.1, read as the reverse complement.
CCGCGCACGTCCATCACTGAAGCCGGCCCCAGGCGCGCTCCGGGTCCCGCCACCCGGGGCAGGGCCGTTGCGCCCGCCCCCTAAATTCCTTCCCCGCCCACTCGTCCTGCACCTCTGACCCTCACAGGCGCGCCGGGCACGGCCGGCGCATCGAGTCGATCTGCCGGACCACGACATGACATACCTCCGCTGGCCCCTGCTCCTGACCCTGCTCGGCTGCGCCCTGGCCCTGACCGGCTGGCAGCGCTTCGCGCCGCCCGTGCCGGCCTACGACGCCGTGCCCGTCGAGCGCGGCGACATCGAGAGCGGCATCGCGGCGTCGGGCATCCTGCAACCCCGCCACTACACGGACGTCGTCGCCCAGACCTCCGGACGGCTGCTGCGCCTGCATGTCGGGGTCGGCGACAGCGTGCAGGCGGGGCAGCTGGTCGCCGAGATCGACCCGTCCGAGCAGCGGGCCGTGGTGGATGCCAGCCGGGCGCAGCTCGAAACCCTCCGGGCCTTGCGCGAGGAGCAACTGGCCCAGCGCGACCTGGCCGGCCAGCAGTACGAACGGCAACGGACCCTGGCCAGAAGCGGCGCGGCGCGCCAGGAGGACGTGCAGACCACCCACGCCGAGCTGCGGGTGGCCGAGGCGCGCCTGAAGAGCACCGACGTCCAGCTCAGGCAGGCCGAGGCCAGCCTGCGCAGCGAAGAAGCCGGACTGGCCCACACGCGCCTTCATGCACCGCTGGACGGCACCGTGATCGCCGTCGGCCAGACGCTCGACATCCAGAAGCGAACACCCCTGATCCGCATCGCCAGACTGACGTCGATGACCGTCCGGGCTCTGGTTCCCGAGGCCGACATCAACCGGGTGAGGCCCGGCATGCCGGCCTGGTTCACCACCCTCGGCGGCGGCGGCCGGCGCTGGCAGGCGCGCGTCCGGCAGATACTGCCGGTGCCGCCGAAGCCGCTGGAGCAGTTGGGCCCCGACGCCGGCGAGCCGGCCGGGCAGGCAGCCGGCCAGGGCCCGGGGGTGCTGTACAGCGTGCTGCTCGACGTCGACAACGAGGACCGGGCGCTGATGGCGGAAATGACCGCCCGGGTGTTCTTCGTCGACAGCCACGTCCGGGATGCGCTCATCGCGCCGCTCGCCGCCCTGCAGGAGAGTGCCGACAAGCCGGACGTCCATCGGGTGCAGGTGCTGCGGCAGGACGGCGAGCCGGATCTGCGCGAAGTCCGTACCGGCATCCGCGACCAGCAGCGTATCGAAGTGCTCGAAGGGCTCGCCGAGGGCGAGCGGCTGCTCGTCAACGCCGCCAGCCGCCACGAGCAATGAGCATGACAGCCAGCGATCGGGCCACTGCCGCACTTCCGGGCCGCCTGCCAGCCCCGGCGCCGCGGTCCGCCGGGCAGCGGCCGGCATGAACCCCGGACACCGACCATCGCCCCAAACCATGCGGCTGGCGCCGGCTGCTGCATGAGGCCGCAGTGAGACGAAAGCCGCTCGCCCTGCTCGGCCTGTACCTGCTCCTGCCCGCCTGCAGCGGCCCGCTGCCGCAGCCGGACAGCGGCCTGGCCATTCCCGGGCAGTGGCAGCACCCGCCGGCGACGGCCACGGCAATGCCCGACGCCGACTGGTGGCGCAGCTTCGGCAGCGAGGAGCTGGACCGGCTGATCGAGCGGGCCCACACCTCCAGCCACGACATCGCCGCAGCGCTCGCCCGGCTGCGCCAGGCGCGGGCCACGGCGACGGTCGAGGGCGCGCCGGTCCTGCCCGAACTGAACGGCGAGGCGAACGCCAACCACGACCGGCTGATCGGCAGCACCGACGGCTACAGCAACGAGCTGGGCGCCACCGAGGAGGACCGGCGCATGGATCATTTCGACACCCTGCTCAGCGTCAGCTACGAGTTGGACCTGTGGAGCGCCAACCGCTCACGGCGGGCCGCCGCGCGCAAGCGGGTCGAGGCCAGCGAGCGGGATCGGGCGGCGGTCGAGCTGACGGTCACGGCCAGCGTCGCCGGCACCTATCTGCAGGTGCTGGCGCTGCGCGAACAGATCCGCATCGCCCGGCTCAACCTGAGCAACGCCGAACAGGTGCTGAAACTGGTCGAGGCCCGTCATGCCGCCGGCGCCAGCCATGCCCTGGAGCTGGCCCAGCAGCGCAGCCTGACCGCCAACCAGCGCTGGCAGATTCCTCGGCTGGAGCAAGAGGAGCGGGAAGCGACCATCGTCCTGGCGACGCTGCTCGGCGTTCCCGTGCAGCAGCTGCGGATCCGCGGCGAGTTCGGCGCCCTGCGCGCGCCGGACATCCGGGCCGGTCTACCCGGCGAACTGCTGGTCCGTCGTCCGGACATCGCCCGGGCCGAGGCCGAACTCGCCGCCGCCGAGGGCGACGTGCGGGTGGCGCGCGCCGCGCTGCTGCCGACCCTCGACCTGGAGATCGGCCTGGGCGGCGGGGCCGAGCGCGCCAGCGTGCTCGCCGACAATCCCTTTCCCTTCCTCGTGCTCGAAGCCGGCCTGAGCGCGCCGATCTTCAACGCCGGGCGGCTGCGTGCCGAACGCGAGCAGGCCCTGGCCAAGCAGGAGGAGCTGCTGCACGACTATCGCCGGGCGATCGTCGACGGGCTGGCCGACGTGGAGAAGGCCCTCAATGCACTCGCCGGCACCGAGCGCCAATTGCACTGGCAGCGCGAGGAGCTGGAGCAGGCCCGGCAGAGCTTCGCCCTGGCCGAGATACGCTATAGGGCGGGCGCCGACACCCTGCTCGACAGCCTCGAGGCCCAGCGCACGCTGTTCCAGGCGCAGGACCAGGAAATCCAGCTGCGCCTCGCCCGCCTGCAGGCATCGGTCAGCCTGTTCAAGGCCCTCGGCGGCGGCTGGCAGAGCGGATCCGGCGGCGACGACGGACGGAGCGAGTGAGCGCTGGACAGGCATCGGCGCGCCAGTATTCCCGCCGTTTCCTGACGCACTCGCAGGGCGGAGCGAAAAAATGTCGAGCCATTGACGGAACTTTTGCATTTACATTCGCTCAGACAAACAATGATAATGATTCTTATTTGACAAAGATCATTGCCAGCGATAACTTCACGAGGCCTCGAAACTTTCGTCAACTCTCGCGCACAGGAACGCCGTATGTCGCACCAAGGAATGCTTGCCGACCGTCTCCTGAGCAGACCGTCCCTTGCTCCCCAGATCCAATCCTTCATCGACCACCGCACCGCCCTGATCAAGATCGCGGCGAATATCACCGGATGTCGCTCCAGGGCCGAGGACGTCGTTCAGGATGCTTTCTTTCGGCTGGAGTCCGCCCACTTGCCCAGCCACTCAATAAAAGCGCAATTGAGTTACATGTTTCGGACCGTACGCAACCTGGCGATCGACTATTACCGCAAGCAGGCGTTCGAGCAGCGTCACCGGGGCAGCGAGGAGGAAGGGATGACGGTCGAGCAGCAGGAAGGCGCATCGCCGGAAAGCCTGCACCAGTGCCAGGAAACCCTCGAACTGATCGCCGAGGCGCTGGAGCAGCTCCCGGAGCGCACCCGCTACGCCTTCGAGATGTACCGCATCCACGGCCGGCAGCAGCGGGAAATCGCCCGCGAACTCGGCGTCTCGCCGACCCTGGTGAACTTCATGATCCGCGACGCCATGGTGCATTGCCGCAAGCACCTCGAAGCCGCCGGGCGCCATGTCTAGGGTCTGTTGACGTTTTGGCGTAGGCCGCGACGGCGGGCCGAAGCGGCGCATGGACGCCCACGGAAAGCCTGACGGTGCGCGGGCAGGCAGGGACGGGGCGGCCGGAGAACGCCTGGCGCGGCTACGCTGACAGGTCAACCGACCCCAGGCGGCATGCGAGGCGATATGGAAATGGCGGATGGACACGGCCCCCTCATCCCTGCGCTCTGCGCCCTCCTCCTCGGCGCCCTGGCGCCTGGCGACGCCGCCCTCGCTCAGCAGCCGCCAAGCGAGCGCGCCCGGCGCCTGTCGGCGGAGGCCGAGGCGCGCGGGCTGGCCGAGCCGTTCAGGGGCGTCACGACGGACGGCGAGGTCGTCCGCGGCCTCTTTCCCCTCCGCTCGACCGGGGTGTCCACCGCGCCGGTTCGCCAGGCCGCCGAGGCGTTTCTCGCCACCTTGACCCCGGAGCAGCATGCCAGGACGCTGTTTCCGGTCGAGGATCCGGAATGGCGCAAGTGGATGAACCAGCACTTCTATATCCGCCAGGGCACGGGCTTCAAGGAGATGACCGGGGCCCAGCGCGAGGCGGCCTTCGAGCTGCTGCGCGCCTCGCTCAGCGCCAAGGGCTTGCAGCAGTCGCGCGACATCATGCGGCTCAATCAGCGGCTGGGCGAACTCAATGACGACAACTTCGCCGAATACGACGAGGGGCTCTACTGGATCACGCTGATGGGCACGCCTGCGGAGCAGGAGCCCTGGGGCTGGCAGCTCGACGGCCACCATCTGGTCATCAACTACTTCGTGCTGGGCGATCAGGTGGTGATGACGCCCACCTTCATGGGCTCCGAGCCGGTGACGGCGACCTCCGGCAGATACCAGGGCACCACGGTACTGCAGGACGAACAGGCCAAGGGCCTGGCACTGATCGACGCGCTCGACGCGGTGCAGCGCCGGAAGGCGATCATCGAGACGGCCAAGACGGGCAACCTCGCCGTGGGCGAGGCGTTCAGGGACAACCTCGTCCTCGACTACGCGGGAATCCGCGCCAGCGAGCTCACGGCCGCGCAGAAGGCGCAGTTGCTCGACCTGATCGGCGAATACGTGCGGAACATGCGCGACGAACACGCGAGCGTGAAGATGGACGAGGTGCGGCGGCATCTGGACGAGACCCGCTTCGCCTGGATCGGCGGCACGCAGCCGGACAGCGTCTTCTACTACCGCATCCACAGCCCGGTGGTCCTGATCGAGTTCGATCATCAGGCACCGGTCGCCCTGCGCCATCTGGAGCGCGGCAAGCCGACCCGCGAGCACATCCACACGGTGATCCGCACGCCGAACGGCAACGATTACGGCAAGGATCTGCTCCGCCAGCACTACGAGCGGCATCCGCACCCGCACGAACATTGAACGGTTTTGTCGGTCGCCGGGCACCGTCTGGCGAAGATGCGCCAGCCAGGCGCGGCCGGTGCGGACGGCAAGCGCTGGCCGGCGGGGCCTGCTTCCTGTTTCCGCCGGAGCGGCATCGGTGGAAAAGCGCTACGCGCGTTTTCCACCCTACGGCCGGGTGCGAATCCGCAGGGTGGGAAACGGCCGCAGGCCTTTCCCACCATAGGCGGCAATGGCTTCTACGCCGGCGGCACGTCGCGGCAAGCGGCGAAGGCGCCCTGGAACAGGGGCGCGAGCGGCGCGATCACTCAGGCACAGGCCGCCTGCGGCTGGCGACAGGCCGCAAGCAACGCATCCACAACTTCCTGGGAGCGCACCGCGACTACCGACAGCAGGGTGTCGCTGAGCCCGTGGCTGTCCTCGCAGCAGCCCTGCAGGAAGATGTTCGGCTGGAATCCCGGACGGGTCGGCAGGCGGTAGCTGCGCTCCAGCTCGGCGTCCCTCTGCAGATGGCGCTCGACCCCTTCCAGCAGGCTCCAGTGGGCGTCGCGGCGGTAGCCGGTGGCGAGCACCAGCAGGTCGAACTCATGGAGCTCCTCGCCGCCGTCCTGGCTGTCGCGCAGGCTCAGGCGCATGCCTCCGGCGCTGGCCGCCACGGCCTGGATCTGCCGGTTGGCGAGCAGGCGGCGCTGCTCGGCGCCGATCACCTTCTGCTGGTAGAGGTCCTGGTAAATGCTCTCGATCAGATCCAGGTTGACCACCGAATAGTTGGTGTGGCTGAGCGAGCGGATCAGTTGCTGGCGCGCGGCGCGTGGCTGGCGGTAGACCACGTCGGTGAAGGCCGGGTCGAAGATCTCGTTGACGAAGGGACTGTCGTCGGCCGGGCGCATCGCCTGGGCGCGCATCACCAGGCTGATCTCGGCCCGGGGGTAGCGCCCCGCCAGGTCGGTGTAGATCTCCGCGGCGCTCTGCCCGGAACCGATCACCGCCACCCGGTAGCGTCCCTCGCGCTCGGGGCAGCACTGGCCGATGCGCTCCAGGTACTGGGAGGAATGGATCAGTCGCGGCTCGCCCTTGAGGCCGGCGAACAGCTCGGGGATCGCCGCCTGGGCGCCGATGCCGACCACCAGGTTGCGGGTCAGCCGGGTACGCGTGCGACCGTCGGCCAACTGCGAGACCACCCGCAGGCGCTGCACCTCGCCGCGCTCCTCGACGCCCTCCACGGCGACCACCTGCTCGCCGTAGTGCACGCGCTCGGCGAAGTGCCCGGCGGCCCAGCGCAGGTAGTCGTTGTACTCGATGCGCGACGGATTGCAGGTGCCGAGGTTGATGAAGGGCAGCAGACGCTGCTGCTCGTGCAGATAGTTGACGAAGGTGAAGCGGCTCGCCGGGTTGCGCAGGGTCGCCAGGTCCTTGAGATAGGAGATCTGCATGCGGCTGTTCTCCAGCAGCATGCCGCCATGCCATTCGAAGGCCGGCTTGCTGTCCAGGAAGCAATAGCGCAGACCGGATTCGCGGGTCCTGGAATCCTCCTCCAGGGCAATGGCGATGGCCAGGTTGGCCGGGCCGAAGCCCACGCCGATCACATCGTATTCCAGCGTTTCTATGCTCATGTGCAATGTCGATCCTGTCTTCTAGACGTACCAAGGGTGACCGTTGCTCCGCGCCGCGGGCGCAGGGGGGCCGGGTCCCTGCCTGACCTCATCAGTGGTGGTGGCCGCATGGGTCGCGACTCGCTTTTTTAGGAATTGCTCACGCCAGCCGGACAGCGGGCGAAGAAGGCCTCGTGCTCCAGCACCATCAGGGCGGCGCGCTTGCGGGGTAACTCGATCTCCCTGAGCCGGGCGAAGCCCAGTGCCTGCAGGTGCCGGATCATCCGCGCGTTGTCGGCGCGCGGCTCGCAGACGATGCGCCGGGTGCGCGGCTCGTCGAGAAACAGATAACGGGCCAGCGCAGCCAGCCAGGCGGCGACCTTGTGCGGGCCGCGGTGGTGCTCCTCGCCGACCAGCATGTGGATGCCACGGTCGTAGTCGTCGACCGCGTAGAAGGGCGCGATGCGGTCCTCCCTGGCCCAGTAGGCCTCGTAGTAGGCGAAGGGCTCGTCGTCGAAGGCGCCGATCAGCGACAGCACCCGCGGATCGGCGGCCCGTGCCTCGAGGTAGCGGCGGTGCCGCGCCAGGTCGCCCTCCTCCTCCCAGAAGGCGGCCACCCGCGGCTGGTTCTGCCAGCGGTTGAAGCGCGCCAGATCCGCCTCGATGTCGAGGGTGCGCAGCGACACCCAGGCCCCCAGGGCGGCGTCGAGGCATCGGTAGACCTCGCCCTGCGGCTTGGGCTGGCGCAATGGGTGGGGGCGGTCGGAGGCATGCATGCGCACCGGTCCGGAATCGGCGCCGTACTCGGGCAGCGGGCCGCCGTGGCGGGGCGGAAGCCTGTCGGTGCCGGCAAGCCCTTGCCCATCGGGCAGCCCGGCACTATCGGCAAGCGGCGAGGAATGCGCAGACATGGCGCTGCTCTCCATACCGGCAGTGATGGCTGTGGCTAGCCATGGCGTGGCGCGGGGTACGGGCGGGAACCTGTCGCGCAGTCCCGCCGGCCGGCTTCAGGCCCGCACGGCCCCGTGTGAAGGGGACAACCGGTCCCAGCGGATGATTCGGCGACAGCATGCCCGCACTCCATTACCCCGAAGAAACGAGAGGACGTCTCGTTTTGCTCTCATATCGGTAAGGACGGATGGCTCTGGAAGAAATTTAGAAAGGCCGCGAAAAAGTCCACCCGGCGACGGCACAGGCCACGCAACATCTGCGCCGCCAGGTCCGCCGCCCAGCGCTCGAGCGCGCCGTCGGCGGCAGCGCACGGCAGCGCCGCGTCCGCCGGTGTCATGCCGTAGCTTCGGCCGATGGCCTGCATGTGCCTGGACAGGTCGGCATGCCCGATCGTCACCGCCCCGGGCCGCCCCGGCGCCCCGCCGGCATGGAGCAGGCAGGCGGGATCCTGAGGCCGGAGGGCCAGGTTCGGCGGCTCGCTGCTGTAACCGCCGGCGTCGAGCAGGTCCAGGCAGATCGCCTCCACCTCCTCGCGCAGTGGCACCCGGCTGCACAGCGCCGTGCTGGTGAGCAGCCACTGCAGCCCCGAATCCTCGACCATGCAGGCCAGCTGCTCGCGGGGACAGTCGGGGTCCAGCGGCACGAAGGCGCCGCCGGCCTTGAGGATCGCCAGCAGGCCTTCGATCATCGCCATGCCGTGCGCCAGACAGAGACCGACCCGCATGCCGGGGCCGACGCCGCATTCGATCAGATGGCGGGCCAGGCGGTTGCTGCGCGTCTCCAGCACGACCTGAGCGAGCCGCAGGTCGCCGTGCGCCAGGGCGATGGGCTCCGGATGGCGCCGGGCCGGCTCGGGCAAGGCGCAGGTGTGGGCGGGGCCGGCCGCCGGGGCTGCGCCGGAGAGCCGGGTGCGCGGCGCGTGCAGGCAGTGGGCGCGGATCGCCCGCAGCTCTTCCTGCAGGCGCTGCAGCAGGCCCTCGAGGGTCGAGCGCTGCCACTGGCTGGGGCTGAAGTCGAGACGCAGGTGCAGGGCGCCGCCGCGCTGCTCGACCTCAATGCAGAGGGGAGCCTCCAGAAGCGCATCCGCCTCGCGCCAGCGGCCGGCGTCGAGCAGACGCAGCGGCCCGTCGCGCCTGCCCCCGAACGGTTCCAGGTACCTGAACAGCACCTGCGCAGCGGCCCCGGCCAGTGCGCCGCGGCGCAGCAGCAGGCCGTAGGCCAGGCCGCCGTCGGCGACGCTGCCCAGCTGTTCGCGGATCGCCCGGAGGTTGCCGGGCAGGTCGGCCGTCGGCTGCAGGCGCAGCGGGTAGCGACTGGTGAAGCAGCCGACCGTGCGGCCGGGGTCGAGCCCGTCGAACAACGGCGCACGGCCATCACTTTCCAGATGCAGGCAGATGCCGTCCTGCTCGCTCCAGGCGCAGAGCACCCGGCTCAACGCGCACAGCAGCACCTCGTCGGCGCGCAGCCGGTACGCCTGGCGGGCGGCCTGCAGCAGTTCGCGGCTGAATTCGGCGCAGAGGGAAAGCTCCAGGCGCTGGCGCTGCCCCTCGCGGGCCGGCTCCCGCGCCAGCAGCGGCAACTGCGTGCAGGCACGCTCCTGGGCCAGCCAGAAGTCGCGCTGGGCCTGCACTGCCGGTGCGGCGGCCCAGGCCTCCAGGCGCTCGGCCCAGGCCTTGAAGGAGACGCTTCCGGCCGGCAGCCCGACGCGCCGGCCGGCGGCGAGCTGCCCACAGGCCTGCTGCAGGTCCTCCAGCAGGACCTGCCAGGAGAGCTCGTCCGCCGCCAACTGATGGATCGCCAGCAGCAGGCGGTCGGCGCGGCCCGCCTGGCGCAGGTACAGGCCCCGCAGCAGCGGGCCGTTGCGCGGGTCCAGGCTGCGCTGGAGTTCCGCGCAGCGCGTCGCGACCTCGGCCTCGCCGCGCACCTCGCAGAACCGGAGCAGCTCCCGGGGCTCGACGCCCTTCGCACATGCCTGACGCCAGGCGCCGTCCTCCCCGGCGAAGCGCAGGCGCAGCGCGTCGTGCTGCGCCACCAGGGCCTGCAGGGCCTGTTCCAGGAGGAACGGCTCCAGGCCCTCGGCCAGCTCGCACAGCAGGTACCGGTTGCACGGCGCCACCCCCAGGTCTTCGAGCAGGCACGCCTGGAGCGGCAATAGCGGCACGGCGCCGCTCTCACCATCCGGAGTCGGGCCGCAGGAGACATCTTGCGGTGGCGGCTGCCTGGCTGCCCCGGGCGGGAGCAGGGAAGAACGTGAAGAACGGGCAGTCATGGCGGCACCTCGCAGACTGGGCGGCCCGGGCAGCGGACGGCGGCCGGGAATGTGACGGGGGCGAGCGGCGGCCTCACTCGGCCATGGCGTCGCGCAGGCTGCGCCGGGGCATGTCGGTCCAGATTCCGGAGACGTAGGCCAGGCAGGACTGGCGGTCGCCGCTGATGCCGCTCTCCTGCCAGCCGGCCGGCATTGTCTTGTACTCCGGCCAGATCGAGTACTGCTGCTCGGCATTGACCACCACGTGGAACTGGGTATCGGCTTGGTCGTAATTCATGGCTTGGCTCCTTGTCGTTCGGCGCGACGGGGCTGCGTCGCTGATCGCCGCAGGCAATAATGAGAATAATTTTCATTGTTACCTGTCAAGTCGGCCGGCTGACCGGTCGCCTGCAGATACGACAGACGAGCAATCAGGCGGCTGCCAGCATTGCCCCGGCCCGGCGAAACGGGTACAGCTGTGCGCCTCTTCCCGACCTCGCCGCCCCCCGTTTCCCGATCAGGACCGATTCGCCCATGCTGTCCACGGAACTCTTGCTCGTCGCCATACCGGCGGTGCTGCTGACCGGCCTGTCCAAGGGCGGCTTCGGCGGCGCCTTCGGCGGCATCGCCGTGCCCCTGCTGGCGCTCGCCGTGCCGCCCACCCAGGCTGCGGCGATCATGCTGCCGATTCTCTGCACCGCCGATCTGGTCGGCCTGCGCGCCTACTACGGCAAGTGGGACCTGGCGAACCTGAAGATCATGCTGCCCGGCGCGCTGCTCGGCGTGCTGCTCGGCGCGCTGACCTTCGGCATGCTCGACGAGCGGGTCATCGCCCTGCTGATCGGCTGCATCGCCGTGACCTTCGTGCTGCTCAACCTGCTGCGCCCGCCGGCCAGCACGGCCGGGCTGCCGCCGGCGCGCGGCAAGGGCACCGCGCTCTCCGCGCTGGCCGGCTTCACCAGCTTCGTCGCCCACGCCGGCGGCCCGCCGGTGATGATGCACCTGCTGCCGCAGCAGCTGGACAAGGTGCGCTACGTCGCCACCATCAACGTATTCTTCCTGCTGACCAATGCGGTCAAGCTGCTGCCCTACGCGCTGCTCGGGCAGTTCTCCAGCGACAACCTGCTGACCAGCCTCGCCCTCGCGCCGCTCGTGCCGCTGGGCGTGTGGACCGGCCTCTGGCTGCAGGAGCGGGTCAATCACCAGTGGTTCTACCGTATCGCCCGCGCCGGTCTGCTGCTGGCCGGCATCCAACTGATCGTGCAGAACCTCTGAGCCTGAGACCGGCAGCGTCCCGATGGCGCGGGCCGCAGCCTGGGCGCTGCAACCTATGGCCCTTTTGTCTTAAGCTGCACAGCCAGCCGCTTCGCTTGGCACTTCGAAGACCATCGCCGCCCCCGGCCTCGTCCCAGGACCCCGACATGAAAACACGCCACGTTCTTCCCCTGCTTGCCCTGACCCTGCTGCCCGGCGCCGCCTTCGCCCATCCCGGGCATGGCGAGAACGGCCTGATCGCCGGCCTGCTGCACCCCTTCGGCGGCCTGGATCACCTGCTGGCGATGCTGGCCATCGGCATCTGGGCCGCGCAGCAATCGCGCCCCCTGAAGCTCGCCGTGCCGGCCGCCTTCCTCGCCGCGCTGCTCGGCGGCTTCGCCCTGGCCGTGGCCGGTGTCGGCCTGCCGCTGGTGGAAACCGGCATCGCCCTCTCCGTGCTGCTGAGCGGCCTGCTGATCGCCGGCGCCGCCCGCCTGCCGGCACCGCTGGCGCTGGGCCTGACCGCGGTATTCGCCCTGTTCCACGGCCATGCCCACGGCCTGGAAGCCAGCGGCGGCCTCGCCGCCTTCGCCGCCGGCTTCCTCGCCGCCAGCCTGAGCCTGCACCTGGGCGGCGGCCTGCTCACCGCCGCCGTGCAGCAGCGCCTGCCCCTGCTGGCCCGCGGCGCCGGCGCGGCCATCGCCGCCAGCGGCGCACTGATGATGATCTGATCGCCCCGGCGACGATCGGCTTCCGGACCGGGCCAGGTGCCCGGTCTTTTTTTGGGTGGCCGCACAAGCAGGCACAAGGCCGATCACCCTTCCATGACTCAAGTCAACAAAAGCCACATTTTTCTGCAGGAATTACGACAAAACCTCTGTCGCTATCGCGACACTTTGTCGCGCGAGACGTTCGCATTAACACGTAACCAATTGATTCCTTGGAAAGAGTCACGAATGGCATGGTTCGTGAATGCAAGAAAAGCGAAGCCCACTGAAATGCTCCTCGGAGGAACCGCCATGAACATGCAAGCGTTCGGCATTCTGACCCTGACCTTCAGCCTGCTGGCTCTGAGCAACGTACAGGCCGACGAGATCATCGGGGAAACCGAAGACCGGGCGGCGGGCGGCGGCATGACCGGCATGATGGTCGGCGCCATCGGCGGCCCGATCGGCGCGCTGATCGGCGCCGGCGTCGGCGCCCTGGTCGGCAGTTCCGGTCAGGAGGCCTCCGAGGGCGGCGAGCATAGCTATCAGGTTCGCACCGACAGTGGCACGGTGAAGACGGTGCGCTCCGCCAACCGCCGCTTCGCGGTCGGCGACCAGGTCGAGATCCGCGGCAACCGCCCCTACCCCAAATCCGCCGGCAAGTCCGCCGCCCTGGCCGACAACGGCGGCACGCGCCCCCTGCGCTGAGCGGTCCGGCGGCTCTCACCGGGCTTTCCGCACGACCCCGGCGCCCCCGGGCGTCACGGTGGCCGGCCGCGCGCCCCTTGATTACCGTGCGCTGGATCGCCATCCGCAGCCCGCTAAAGACCGCCACGGTCCGTCCCGCACCAGGCTGCACAAGCGGTACCCCCTCCTTAAGCATTAAATTGCCATCATTTTCTTGATCCACATCAATAGAAGGGGTATTTTCTATCTCAACGGAGACGGAGGCCTGCCACAAGCAGCGCGCTGCGTCCCGACCAACCGATTCGACCAAGATCGCTGGAATGTTTCCTCGGAGGAACTGCCATGAAAAAGCTCGGCACCCTGGCCCTGACTCTCGCCCTGCTGGCCGCCGGTAGCGTACATGCCGCCGAAGTTCTCGAGGAAACCAGGGATCAGACCACCGGCAAGTCGGTCGGTGGCATGAACGGCATGATGATCGGTGCGATCGGCGGTCCGATCGGCATGCTGATCGGCGCCGGCATCGGCGCCCTGTTCGGTGGCGAGGCCCAGGAGGCCGCCGGCCTCAGCGACCGCGCCTACAAGGTCCGCACCGCCGATGGCGCAGAGAAGGTCGTGCGCTCCCCGGCCGAGGCCTTCGCCGTCGGCGACAAGGTGGAAACCCGCGGCAACCGGGTGTTCAGCGATCCGGCGATGGCCGATGACCGGCTGTACGACAGTGCGCTCAGCTATCGCGAGTGATTGACTCCAGATCAAAAGCCCGGCTCTTCAGCCGGGCTTTTGCTTTCTGGGTTCAGTTGGATTGGCATAAGCATCGGGTCTTGTGCGCAAGTCCCATGTGCTTTTCGGCTACAAGCAGGCACAGGCCCGCTCTCCATCGTTATGACGAAGCGCTTTCCGCTGCCCGACCGACAGGTTTCGCCTCGCACGGCGAGTCACTTTTGTCAGTGGCGCCTGCCCGGCCGGGACAAAAGTAACCAAAACCGCTTGCCCCTTCATCCGGCCCTGCGCTGCGCTCCGGATCCCCTCCCTCCGTCGTTGCTCCAGGGGCCCGGCCCGCAGGGCCATCCATGGCCCGCGGGCCTCTCGCCGCATCCATGCGGCTCAACCCCTTGCGCAACGACTCCACTCGGCCTCCTGAAAGGGGCACTCGGCGCTGCCTGATAGGCTCTGCATAAAGAGCAAAGGCTAATCTGCAGCCAGCGTACTTTGTAAACATTCCGCTCAACCCTCAGCCCACTGCCCAGCCCCGTACAGAAGGCCGAGCGCAGGCGCAGTGGAGGGGGACGCGAGGCATGGACGCCGAGCGAGGCACGAAGGGACAGGGACGTCCCTTCGTGGCGTGCCCCCGGAGCAGTGCCGGAGCGAGGGGACCCGTAACGAAGCGCAGCGCAGTGGAGGGCCGGATGTCGGGTGCCCTTCTTCTTTGGTTCCTTTCTTCTTGGGCAAGCAAGAAGAAAGGAACTCGCCGTGCAGGGCGAAATCTGTCGGTCGCGCCGAGGAAAGCAGACGGCTTGAATAACCCAAGGCAGGGCCAACACCGACCTTCTTACTTATCAGCAGATCCTCGGCAACTGCTCCCCATTCAACCAATCCACCATCCGACTCCCGCCGAACAGCGTCTCCATCTGCACGAAGCAGCGCTCGTCGGCCACCACGGTGCCGATGATCGCCGCCTCGCGCCCCTGCGGATGCTCGCGCATGACCGCCAGCAGGCGCTCGGCCCGTTCGGCCGGGCAGATGGCGATCAGCTTGCCCTCGTTGGCCACGTACAAGGGATCGAGGCCGAGGAATTCGCAGGCGGCGCGCACCGGCTCGCGCACCGGGATGGCCTGTTCGACGAGCTGCATGCCGACGCCCGACTGGCGGGCCAGTTCGTTGAGGGTGTTGCCCAGGCCGCCGCGGGTCGGGTCGCGCAGGCAGCGGATCTCCGGCACCGCCTCGACCATGGCGGCGACCAGGTGGTGCAGAGCCTGGGAGTCGGAGCCGATGTCGGCCTCGAAGCCGAGGCCCTCGCGCAGCGAGAGGATGGTCACGCCGTGATCGCCGATGCTGCCGGAGAGCAGGATGCGGTCGCCCGGCCGGGCCCGATCCCCGGAGAGGTAGAGCCCCGGCGGCACCACGCCGACCCCGGTGGTGGTGATGAACACCCCGTCGCCCTTGCCGCGCTCGACCACCTTGGTGTCGCCGGTGACCACCGGCACGCCCGCCTCGCGGGCGGCGGCGGCCATCGACTCGACGATGCGCGCCAGGTCGGCCAGCGGGAAGCCTTCCTCGAGGATGAAGCCGGCGGCCAGGTAGCAGGGCCGGGCGCCGGCCATGGCCACGTCGTTGATGGTGCCGTGCACGGCGAGGCTACCGATGTCGCCGCCGGGGAAGAACAGCGGCGAGATCACGTGGCTGTCGGTGGCCATCACCACCCGCCCGGGCGGCAGCTCGAACTGCGCCTGGTCGTTGCGCTGGTCCAGCCACTGGTTGCGCAGGGCGCGGGCGAACAGCTCCTCGATCAGTTGGCCCATGGCGCGGCCGCCGCTGCCGTGGACCATCTCCACGCTGCCGTTCCTGAGATCGAGCCGGCTCATCGGGCCACCTCCACGGCGCCCTGGCGCTGGCGGCCATAAGCGTACCAGGCGGCGCAGGCGCCTTCGGAGGAGACCATGCAGGAACCCAGCGGGTTGTCCGGGGTGCAGGGATTGCCGAACAGCCGGCAGTCGCGCGGGCTCTTCGCCCCGCGGAGGATCGCCGGGCATTCGCAGGCCTTGTTCTCCAGCCCGGTGCGCGGCTCGATGGCGAAGCGCCGCTCGGCGTCGAATCCGGCGAAGGCCTCGCGGATCTGCAGGGCGCTGTGCGGCACGGCGCCCAGGCCGCGCCATTCGAAGCTCTCGCGCAGCTCGAAGACCCGCTCGGTCAGCGCCTTGGCCTTGAGGTTGCCGTCCCGAGTGACCGCGCGGGTGAACTGGTTCTCCACCTCGGCGCGCCCCTCGTTGAGCTGGCGCACCAGCATCAGCAGGGCCTGCAGCAGGTCCAGCGGCTCGAAGCCGGCGATCACCAGCGGCGTGCCGTACTGCGCGGGGAAGGGTGCGTAGGCGTCGCTGCCGATCACCGTGCTGACGTGGGCCGGGCCGATGAAGCCGTCCAGCTGCAACGTGCCGGCGAGCGCTTCCGGGGTGGCGAGGATGGCGTGCATCGCCGCCGGGGTCAGCACGTGGTTGCAGAACACCGAGAAATTCGTCAGGCCGAGTTTCTGCGCCTGCTCGATCACCAGCGCGGTAGGCGGGGTGGTGGTCTCGAAACCGATGGCGAAGAACACCACCTCTTTATTCGGGTTGTCCTGCGCCAGCTTCAGCGCCTCGGCCGGCGAGTAGAGCATGCGCACCGCGGCGCCCTCGGCGCGCGCCTTGAGCAGGCTGATGCGCCCGGAGGCGGGCACGCGCAGCATGTCGCCGTAGGTGCAGAGGATCACCTGCGGGCGGCGCGCCAGTTCGATGGCCATGTCCAGCCGGCCGATCGGCATCACGCAGACCGGGCAGCCGGGGCCGTGGATCAGCCGCACGTTGGCCGGCAGCAGGTCGGGGATGCCATAGCGGAAGATCGCGTGGGTGTGCCCGCCGCAGAACTCCATCAGCCGGTACGCACGCGCGGGATCGGCCTCGGCGGCGATGCGCGCGGCGAGCTGGCGCGCGGTGGCGCCGTCGCGGAATTCGTCGACGTACTTCATGGCGCCTCTCCCTGCGCGGCTTGCTCGGCCTCGGCCAGTTGGCCCAGTTCGGCGAGCAGCGCCAAGGTGCGCTGCGCCTCGGCCTCGTCGAGCTTCTGCAGGGCGAAGCCGACGTGCAGGATCACGTAGTCGCCCACCTTCAGGTCGTCGAGCAGGGCGACGTTGATGGTCTTGCGCAGGCCGCCGATGCAGGCGACCGCGCTCTGCTCGTCGAGCAGTTCCTCGATGCGGACCGGAATGGCCAGGCACATCACGCTTGTCCTCGTGTCGATGGGATGTCCGGCGCCAGCAACGTCGCCCAGGCCTGGCCGAGGGCCAGACCGCCGTCGTTGACCGGCGCCCGCCGCGCCAGCAGCGGCGTCAGGCCGGCGGCGCGCAGGCGTGCGCAGAGCCCGTCGCGCAACCAGGTGTTCAGGAGGCAGCCGCCGCCCAGGGCGATCCGCCGCAGGCCGGTGGTCTCGGCGGCGCGCGCCGCCCAGATGGCCAGGGCCTCGATCAGCACGCCGTGGAACAGCCCGGCGCCGGTCCGCGTATCGTGCAGGTCCGCCAGTTGCGCGAGCAGCGGCGAGAGGTCCAGGCGATTGTCGTCGCCGATCCGCCAGAGTGCGGGAACCGCCTCCGGCAGGCCGACCACCCGCGACTCCAGGCGCAGCGCCGCTTCGGCCTCGTAGCGCTGCCGTTCGCCCAGGCCCAGGAGGCCCGCGGCGGCATCGAACAGCCGGCCGGCGCTGCTGCTCGGCGGACAATTGAAGCCGCGTTCGAGCATCCGCGCAATGGCCGCGCTGCCCGGCTCGATGGCGAAGCGCATGGCGATCTCGTCGCCGCGGCCCAGCGCATGCAGGGCGCCGGCGGCCATGCGCCAGGGCTCGCGCGATGCCTGGTCGCCGCCGGGCAGCGGCAGCGGACTCAGCTCGCCGAGCCAGGCGCAGCCGTCCGCCGCCACCTTCAACAGTTCGCCGCCGCGCAGCCGGCCGTCGGCGCCGAGGCCGAAGCCGTCCAGCGCCAGGCCGAGCACCGGCTCGGCGAGGCCGTGCTCGGCCATCACCGCGGCGATGTGGGCGTGGTGGTGCTGAACGGGGTGCAGCGTCAGGCCGTGGCGCTCGGCATGATCGCGGGCGAGGCGGCTGGCGTAGAAATCCGGGTGCAGGTCGCAGGCGATACGCTCGGGACGGACGCCGAGCAGCTCGCCGAACTGCGCCACCGTGCGCTCCAGGGCGCGGCAGGCGTCGGCGCTGTGCAGGTCGCCGATGTGCGGCGACAGCCAGGCGCGGTCGCCCCGGGTCAGGCAGATGGCGTTCTTCAACTGGCCGCCCAGGGCCAATACCGATGGACCACTGCGGGCCAGGCGGATTTCCAGGGGCGCCAGGCCGCGGCCGCTGCGGACCACCACGGGTGCATGGCCCAGGGCATTGATCACCGAGTCGTCGCAGCGGTTGAGGATCTCGCGGTCGTGCAGCAGCCAGAGGTCGGCGATGCCGGCGAGCTTCTCGCGCGCCTCGCCGTTGCCGGTGATCAGCGGCTCGCCGCTCAGGTTGGCGCTGGTCATCACCAGTACCAGGTCCTGGGGCGCGGCGGTCCAGGCCGTGCCGGCCGGCCGCCCGGCGGCCTCGTGGAACAGCAGCCAGTGCAGCGGGCTGTGCGGCAGCATCACGCCGAGCCAGGCGAGATCCGGCGCCACTTCGGCGGCGAGCAAGCCATCGGTGGCGGGCCGCCTGCGCAGCAGCACCACCGGCGCGGCCGGGCCGGTCAGCTCGTCCAGGCCGCTCGCGTTCAGCTCGACCAAGGCTTCCAGCGAAGCCGGGTTGGCGGCCATCAGCGCGAAGGGCTTGCCCGGGCGGCGCTTGCGCCGGCGCAGTTCGGCCACCGCCTTGGCATTGCGCGCATCGCAGGCCAGGTGGAAGCCGCCGACCCCGCGCAGGGCGACAACTTCGCCGCGGCGCAGGGCTGCCAGCGCCAGGGCGACGGGATCTCCGGGCAGGCGCCGGCCCTCGCCGTCCTCGCACCACAGCCGTGGGCCGCAGGCCGGGCAGGCGATCGGCTGGGCGTGGAAGCGCCGGTCGACCGGATCTTGGTACTCGCGCCGGCAGTCCGGGCAGAGTTCGAAACCGGCCAGGCTGGTCTGCGCGCGGTCGTAGGGCAGACGACGGATCAGGCTGTAGCGCGGGCCGCAGTGGGTGCAGTTGATGAAGGGATGGCGCCAGCGGCGGCTTTGCGGATCGCAGAGTTCTTCCAGGCAGGCCGGGCAGACCGCGGCATCCGGCGGCGGTGCCAGCGCCCCGCTCCTCTCGTCGCGGCTCGCTGCGATGGCGAAGCCGGAAAAGCGCGCCCCGCCGGGCAGCGCCGTGCGCTCGAGGGCATCGAGGCGCGCCAGCGGCGGCAGCTCGGCGGGCAGGCGGCGCTCGAATTCGGCGAGCACCGCCGGTGGGCCCTGCAGGTCGATGCGCACGCCCTCGCCGGTGTTGCACACCTCGCCGGCCAGGCCGAGCGCGGTGGCCAGACGGTGCACGCCGGGGCGCATGCCGACCCCCTGCACCCGGCCGCGCAGCAGCAGGCGCACGCCCGCTTCCGCCGGCTGATTCAGAGCAGCGCCTCCAGGGCCTGCGCCTGGGCCCTGAGGGCGTCGATCCGGGCGCGCAGGCGGGCGCCGCGCTGGCGCTCGATCCAGGCCAGCCAGTCGTCCATGCCCTCGCCGCTGCGCGCCGAGACGCGGATCACCTCGATGTCCGGGTTGACCCGCCGGGCGTAGGCGATGCAGGCCTCGACGTCGAAGTCCAGGTGCGGCAGCAGGTCGGTCTTGTTGAGCAGCATGAGGTCGGCGGCGTGGAACATGTCCGGGTACTTGAGCGGCTTGTCCTCGCCCTCGGTGACCGAGAGGATCGCCACCTTGTGCGCCTCGCCCAGGTCGAAGGCCGCCGGGCAGACCAGGTTGCCGACGTTCTCGATGAACAGCAGGCCGCCTTCGAGGTCGTCCAGCCGCGCCAGGGCGTGGCCGACCATGTGCGCATCCAGGTGGCAGCCCTTGCCGGTGTTGACCTGCACCGCCGGCACGCCGGTGGCGCGGATGCGCGCGGCGTCGTGGTCGGTCTGCTGGTCGCCCTCGATCACCGCCAGCGGCCGGCGCCGGCCGAGCAGCTCGATGGTTTTGGTGAGCAGGGTGGTCTTGCCCGAGCCGGGGCTGGACACCAGGTTGAGGACGAACAGCGACAGGGCGTCGAAGCGCGCGCGGTTCTCGGCGGCGTAGCGGTCGTTCTTGCCGAGGATGTCCTGCTCGATCTGCACCATGCGGCTCTGGCTGAGGCCCGGCGCGTGGGCGCGGGCCGGGCCCTGGCCGAAGTGCAGGTTCAAACCCTCGACCACCAGCGGCGCGGCCTCGGCCGGTGCTGGGCGGCGCACGAAAACGTGCTCGTGGTGGGAATAGCCATGATCATGGGGGTGAGTGTGGGGGTGGGCATGGTCATGCCCGTGATGATGGTGCTCGCCCTCGATCCGGGTTTCGCCCTCGGCGCAGCCGCAAACGGTACACATGCTTATTCTACCTCCAGTTCCTTGACCCGCAGCTCGTCGCCCTGGGTGACCTGCAATCGGTAACTGCCGCACTGCGGGCAGGCGTCGTAGCGTCGGCGGATCGCCACGCTGGCGTTGCAGCCGAGGCACCAGGCGCGCCCCGGCAGCTCGACGATCTCCAGGCGCGCGCCCTCGGCGAGACTGCCGCGGGTCACCGCCTCGAAGCAGAAGCGCAGCGACTCGACCTCGACCGCGGCCAGCGGGCCGATCTCCAGCCACACCGCCTTGACCCGCTCGAAGCGCTGCGCCGCGGCCTGCTCCTCCAGCAGCTGGACGATGCCCTCGGCGATCGACATCTCATGCATGAATGATCTTCACCTCGAACGCGACGCAGGGATCGAGCGCAAGGATCAGCTCGCGCAGCAGCGCCTCGCAATCTCCTTCGGCCACCCGCACGCCGCACAGCCGGCGGCGCAGCGGGCCGTCGGCATGGAAATTCCAGTCGGTCGGCGCCAGCAGCTGCCAGGCGCCGACCGTCCCCTCGTCCAGACACACCCGGTGCAGCAGAGCGCCGCGGGCGGTCTGCGCCAGGCCGACGCCCTCCCCCGCCTGCAGCCCGGCCACCGCCGGCGGCAGCGGCGGCTGCTGCTGCAGCGAGTCTATCGCCTGCGCCGTGCGCCGCAGCAGCGCGCCGACGTGCTGCTCGATCTGCGCGGCGGCCGTCGCCTGCATCCCGGCGATGGCGGCCGGGCCGGTGATTCGCGGCGCACCGGCGATTTCCGCCCGGACGTCGCCCGCACGCAGCTGCGTCAGCAGTGCCGGCAGATTCGCCGGATCGACGCTTTCCGGCAGCGCTCCGCCGAGCGCGACCGCTTGCCAGGGCTTCAGCCGCGCGCCCAGCCAGTCGACCGGTGCCGGCAACTGCAGAGCGGTCCAGGCGGCGACCAGCGCGGCCAGGGTCTCCTCCAGCTGCGGATCGGCCGGCTGCGGCTCAGCGCGAAAGGCGCTCAGCGGCTGCAGGCGGCTGGCGGCCTGCCGGCACAGGGCGAGCAGCGCCTTGAGCCGCTCCAGGGGCAGCGGCAGCGCCCAGACCTGCACCAGACGCAGCAGGGATTCGCGGATCAGTTCCAGCTCGGCGAGCCGGGTGCGGCCCTCTTCCACCTCGGGAATCGCCGTCCAGCCGGCGGCCCGCTCCAGCGCCCGCAGCGCCGCCATCTGCTGGGCCGCGGCGCACAGGCTGAACAGCAGCGGCAGGCACGCCAGGGCCGCCTCCGCCGTCTGCCCGACGAACAGGCGGGAAAGCTGCGCCAGCGGGCGCTGCAACCGGGTGTCGACGCTGCGGATGATGCCCTCCTGCAGCCGCACCTCCACCCGCAGGCGTCCAGCCAGGCTGTCCGGACCGCTCACGGCGCACCGCCCAAAGCGCGACGTAGCAGGGCACGGCGGCCGAGCCGAGGCGGCGGCTCGGGCTCCGGCACGGCGCAGATCAGCCGCAGCACCTCCTCGGCCATCGCCCGCGCCTCGGCCTGGCCGGGGAAGTCCTGCATCGGCGAGCACAGCGAGGCGCTGGCGTAGCGGCCGAGGCGCTCGTCCTCGTGCAGGGTGCATTCGTAGTCGCCGGAGGGCAGCGCCAAGACCGCGCGCTCGCCCTTGGCCGGCAGTGCGGCGTCGGCCGGCGGTTGCCAGAACAGGTTCATGCACCAGGGCGTGATCAGCACGCCGAGCGCACCGACGTCCTCGACCGCGCGCCAGCCGAGCAGCTCCACGACGAGCGCCGGGTTGTACACCGGCAGACCGGCCATGCGCGTGCCGACCGCCCGGTAGTAGGCCTCGATATCCGCCACCGAGAGCATCGACTCAGTCGTCCACGACCATGAACTGCTCGCGGTCGCCATCGCACTGCGGGCAGCGCCAGTGCGCCGGCAGCGCGGCGAAGGGCGTGCCCGCCGGGATCTGCCAGACCTCGTCGCCCTCGGCGGGGTCGTAGCGGTGCCAGCAGATCTTGCATTCGAGCACGGCATCGTCGGCCAGGCGCGTGGCGTCGCCCAGGTAGCTGCCCTCGAAGCGCGCGATCACTCCAGCGCCTCGCGGATCTCGCGCAGCCGTTCGGCGGAGTCGTCGATGTCCTCCCGGGCGGCGCAGGCCACCTGCGGGATGCTGGTCACCTCCAAGGTGTCGAGGATCAGCCGGTCGGTGCTGTTGAAGTACTGCACGCGCCAGATGCCGGGGGTCGCGGTGGCGGCGATGCGGCAGTTGCCGTAGCCGCGCGACAGCACGGTCACCGGGCCCTCGCCGAGCTGCTCGGCGAGGAAGCGCTGGTCCTCGGGGGAGAACGGCAGCAGCGACAGGTTGATCACGTGGGGCGTGGCCAGCTGGCGCTCGGCATGCCGCTTCGCCGCGTCGAGCAGCTCCACCAGCACCGGGCCGGCGTTGAGCAGGTCGTCCGGCAGGGCGCCGAGGCGCGGCCAGCGGGCTTCGGCGAAGGCCCGACGGCGCACCAGCGCGGGAACGTCGGCCACTTCCAGCCATTGGCCGACGACCTCGCCCAGGCCGACCTGCAGCTGCACCCACCAGACCCCGGCCAGCACGGTCTCCTGGATGCGCGCCGGGCGCTGGCCGCCGACCTGGATCGCCACCTCGCCCTCGCCGAGGATCTGCTGGAGCAGCTTCAGGTCGGCCTTGGGCTGGCGGTCGAGGCCGATCACCCGGCTCTGCTCGCCGATCCGGTAGGCGCCCAGCGCCTCCTGCAGCCGCTCCAGCAGCGCCAGGGCGATGGGGTGCGCGCCCAGTTGCCCGGGCTCCGGCAGCGCAGGACGCTCGAAGGTGTGCATCTCGCGCGGCATCGGCAGGTAGTCGAGCCGGTCCTTTTCGCCGTGCGAGCCGGGGCCGAAGCCGGGTGGGAGAAGGGGCAGATCGCCGGTCATGGTTCGCTAATCTCCATTTGGCTACAGGAAGGTGCGCCGCCATCCAGCGACAGCACGGGAATGCGTGGCAGGTCCTCGGGTTCGCCGGCGAGGATCGCCGGGATGCGCTCGAGGTATTCGCCCCAGTTCAGCACCCGCGACAGGCTGCCCAGGTAACGCCCCTCCTTGAGGAACACCAGGCTCGGCCAGACGGAAAAACCGTAGCGCCCCTGCAGGCCGGCCTCGTCTTCACCGGCGATCAGCGCCGGACTGAGCTGCGGGAAGGCCTTGACCAGCTCCGGCAGGATCACCGCGACGTCGAGCGACTCGGGAAAGCGCTTGGGGTCGCCGGCGAAGAACAGCACGGAGAACGGCTGCGCCTGCACCTGGCGGTCGAGACCGGCGGCGTCCAGCAGGGGGTAGCCGAGCGTCGCGGTCAGACGCTCGATCAGGGGGTGGCTCATGGGCTATTCGGCTCCTTGGGGGGCAGTTGCGCCTGCAGGTGGGGCGGCAGTTGCGGCTCACGGTCGAGGTCGGCGAACAGGCCGTCGAGGGCGGCCAGGTCGCCCGCCTGCACGGCCTGCAGCGCGCGCAGGGCCTCGCGGATCTGCGCGGCGCGCCCGGCATCGAGGGCTTCGCGGGCGGCATCGAGGAACACCAGCAGCCAGTCGCCGGGCGCCGGCGGCTCGATCAGCCGCGTGTCGATCCAGCGCGCGCCGCGCTCGTCGCCGCACAGGGCGCGGCCCGGCGCGCACTCCAGCACCTGCAGGGGAATACCGATGCACATGCTCAGTCCTCCTCCCGGCCCGGCTGCGCGATGAAGCGGATGTCGCCGTGACGGTAGGCCACGTCCTCGGCCGGACGCTCGGCCTCGTAGCGGCCGAGGGCCAGCTGCGCCGGCGCCAGTTGCTCGGCGTCGCCGTCGCGCGGCGCGGCGAACACCCCGCGCTCGGCGAGGAAGGCCAGGGCGACCTGCAGCGCCGGCTCCAGCTGGGCACGTACCGGCTCGCGCAGGCTGCCGCCGAAGTCCTCCAGTTCCTCGGGCTGCACGCCGATCAGCAGCAGCTCGCGCGGATAGGCACCGGTGAACGCGGCCAGCGCCAGCACGTCCTGGAAGCCGGTCTGGTGCAGGCTCATGCGCTTGGCGCCCATGAACCTGGGCACCTCGTCGTCGCGCACGAGCTTCAGGGTGCCGGGTGCCAGGCCGTAGTCGACGGCGTCGAAGACGATCAGGCAGTCGGCCTGCTGGACGTGCTGCACCAGATAGATGCCCTGGGTGCCGCCGTCCATCAGCCGCACGCTGTCGGGGAAGCGGTAGCGCTCGTTGAGCAGCTCGACACAGCGCACGCCGAAGCCTTCGTCCGCCCAGAGCAGATTGCCGATGCCGAGAATGAGGATGTTGGGGCTGGAGCCTGTCATGGATCGTTTACCACCGGGCGTTGTGGCCCGGACCGTGGGTCAACTCGCACGTCCCTGATGGCGAAAACCCGGGGCGACACAGCGACCCGGGTGGTGAAAAACGGTGCGGCGCAGACTGCCTGCGCCCCCTGGCGGTGCGCCAGCGGCGGTCAGTCCGGCCGGTCGTCCTTGAACATCCGCCAGCCGCCGACCATGGTGGAGATCAGCGACTGCCGGGACACGATGTCTTCGCGCACGGCCAGATAGACGTGGATCATGACGAAGACGACGAGGTACCACATGCCAAGATGATGCCAGGTGTGCACGTCCTGGCTCTGGCCGAACAGCGGGATCACCCAGCCGAACAGCCGGTCGGCCCAGCTGCCCTGCCCCAGCCCCTCGGCGTAGAGGGCGAAGCCGGTGACGCTCATGAACACCGCGCCGATCACGAAGAAGCAGAACATCGCCAGTTGGCCCAGCGGGTTGTGGCCGATGTACTTCTTCGGGGTCTTCTCGAGGAACAGGTACCAGCGCACCTCGTGCCACAGCTCCTTCCACCAGGCCTTGCGGTGCACCGGCACGAGGAACAGCTCGCGGGCGTGGTGGTTGCCGACGAAGGCCCAGTAGACCCGGCCGACGAAGCCGATGGCCAGCACGTAGCCGGCGGCGAAGTGAGCGAAGCGGATGTAGCCCATCAGGTAGTTGTCCATCGCCTCGCCGGGCATCGTCGGCAGCGGCGCGCCGATGAAGTAGCCGGTCACGCCAAGCACGACGATCGACAGCGCCGTGAGCCAGTGCCAGAGGCGCAGCGGCGCCTCGTAGACGTACACCGCGGTCTGCTTGCGGACCTTCTCCTGGCCGTCGCCGGCCTCCAGGGATTTTTCCAGTGCCATCGCGCAATCCTCCGGTTCAGCGGACCTTCACCCGGGTCAGCTCCTGGCCGTCCGGCGACATCACGTGGGTCGAGCAGGCCAGACAGGGGTCGAAGCTGTGCAGGGTGCGCAGGATCTCCACCGGCTCGTCCGGACGCTCCATCTTCGTGTTGAGCAGCGCGGCCTCGTAGGCGCCGATGTTGCCCAGATGGTCGCGCGGAGTGCCGTTCCAGGTGGTCGGCACGATCGCCTGGTAGTTCTCGATCTTGCCGTCCCTGATCTTGATCCAGTGGCCCAGGGCGCCGCGCGGCGCCTCGTTGATGCCGACCCCCTTGGCCTCCTTCGGCCAGGTGCTCGGGTCCCACTTCTCGACGTTGGCGGTGGCGCGGTCGCCGGCCTTGATGTTGCCGACCAGGGCCTGCCAGTCGTCGAGCATGCTGTCCACCGCCAGCTCGCACTCCAGGGCGCGCGCCAGGGTGCGGCCGAGGGTCGAGGGCAGGAACTGCTTGAGGCCGAGGTCAAGGCCGGTGCTCTGGTTGAAGGCGGCCAGCGAGCGGTCGACCTGCTCCTTCACGTATTCGCGGCCGGAGGCGTAGGCGATGATGTAGCGCGCCAGCGGGCCGACCTCCATGGCGTGGCCGCGCCAGCGCGGCGCCTTGATCCAGCTGTACTTGTGCGCCTCGTCCAGCTCCTTGATGTTCGTGCGGGTGCCCTTGGTGTTCGGGCCGAGCTCGAATTTCGGCTCGGTGACGCCGTCCCAGGGGTGCAGGCCACGGGTTTCGTCGGCGTAGCTGTACCAGGAGTGGCTGACGAACTCCTGGATCTCCTCGGGATCGCGCACGTCGACCGGCAGCACCTCGTCCCAGTTGCCGCCGACGATGGCGCCGGCCGGCAGGAGGTCGCTGGACTTGTCGTACGGAACCTTGGTGAAGGTGCCGTAGGAGAGCAGGTTGTGCCCGGCCAGGCCGCCGCCGTACAGCCAGTCCTTGTAGATCCCGGCGACCGCCAGGACGTCCGGCAGGTAGACGTTCTTGGTGAACTCGCGGGCCTCGTGGATGCGCTCGAGGACGAAGTTCAGGCTGGTCATGTTGACCGGCGCGCCGGCGGCGCCGACGTCGTCCAGGTTGATGGCGCAGGCCACACCGCCGACCATGTAGTTCGGGTGCGGGTTCTTGCCGCCGAAGATGGTGTGGATCTTGACGATGTCCTTCTGCAGGTCCAGCGCCTCCAGGTAGTGGGCCACGGCCATCAGGTCCGCCTCGGGCGGCAGCTTGTAGGCCGGGTTGTCCCAGTAGCCGTTGGCGAACAGGCCGAGCTGGCCGCTCTCGACGAACTTCTTCAGGCGCGTCTGCACGTCGCGGAAGTAGCCGGGGCTGGACTTGGCGTGGGCCGGCGAGACCGCCTGCTGCAGGGCGGAGGTGGCCTTGGGGTCGGCCTTCAGGGCGTTGACCGGGTTGACCCAGTCCAGCGCGTGCAGGTGGTAGAAGTGCACGATGTGGTCGTGCACCTGCAGCGTCTTGTCCATCAGGTTGCGGATCAGGTGCGCGTTGTAGGGGATGCGGATGCCCAGGGCATCCTCCACCGCGCGCACCGAGGTCAACGCGTGGGTGCCGGTGCAGACGCCGCAGATGCGCTCGACGAAGGCCCAGGCATCACGCGGGTCGCGGCCCTTGAGGATGACCTCGAGGCCGCGCCACATGGTGCCGGTGGACACCGCGTTGGTGATCACGTTGTTGGCGTCGACGTTGACCTCGCAGCGCATGTGGCCCTCGATGCGGGTCACCGGATCGACGACGATGCGCCGGCCGGATTTGTCGAGCTGGCTGGCGTTCGGCAGGCTGCTCATGCCTGATCCCCCTTGTTCTGCAGACGCTTGATGGCAGTGACCGCGGCGTGGGCGGCGATGGCGGCACCGACGCCGCCGGCGACGGCGGCTCCGATCTCGTCGGCGTTCTTCTCGATGCCGAACTGCGGGATGGTGCTCAGCCGCTCATAGAACGAGCCCTTGTCCCAGAAGCCGTCCTCCGAGCAGCCGATGCAGCCGTGGCCGGCCTGGATCGGGAAGGAGGTGCCCTCGTTCCAGCGCACCGTGGAGCAGGCGTTGTAGCTGGTCGGCCCCTTGCAGCCGACCTTGTACAGGCAGTAGCCCTTGCGCGCGCCCTCGTCGTCCCAGTGCTCGACGAACTGGCCGGCGTCGAAGTGCGGGCGGCGGTAGCATTTGTCGTGGATGCGCTGGCCGTAGAACATCTTCGGCCGGCCCTGGCGGTCCAGTTCGGGGAGCTTGCCGAAGGTCAGCATGTAGGTGATCACCCCGGTCATCACCTCGGCGATCGGCGGGCAGCCCGGCACCTTGATGATCGGCTTGTCAGTGATCACCTTGTGGATCGGCACCGCCTGGGTCGGGTTCGGTTTGGCCGCCTGCACGCAGCCCCAGCTGGCGCAGCTGCCCCAGGCGATCACCGCCTTGGCGTCCTTGGCGGCGTGCTTGAGCTGGTCGAGGAACGGCTTGCCGCCGACGATGCAGAACATGCCGTCCTCGTTGAGCGGCGGGTTGCCCTCCACGGCGAGGATGTATTCGCCCTTGTACTTCCTCATGGTCTCTTCGAGGGCCGCCTCGGCCTGGTGGCCGGCGGCGGCCATCAGGGTGTCGTCGTAGTCCAGCGAGATCATCGACAGCACCACGTCCTTGACCAGCGGGTGGGCCGAGCGGATGAACGACTCGGAGCAGCAGGTGCACTCCAGGCCGTGCAGCCAGAGCACCGGGGTGCGCGGCTTGGTTTCCATCGCGTGGGCGATCTGTGGGGCGAAGGTCGGGCCGAGGCCCAGGGCCGCGGCCGTCAGGCTGCAGTACTTGAGGAAACTGCGGCGGGTGATGCCCTGACGCCGCATCACGTCATAGAAGGTTTCGAGTTGAGACATGCCGTTACCCTTGTGGCCAGGTCGTTTCGGCGCTCCTGCGCATCGTCCTTCGGCTATGACGGCGCGCCGGCGAGATTGCCCACGGTTGCTGAGTGAAAAACCCCGCGAATCATGCGCCAATGCCATGGTTTTGTCATGACTTGGCACCGGGGTACTCGTCGGGCCGGGGGCCAGGCCGCTCTGGCCCGGGCCTGGCGATCAAGCGGCGAAATACCGGCTGTAGAGGAAGAACAGGCTGAAGCCGGTGAGGAACAGGATGCCGGCCCGGCTCAACAGGCGCAGCGCCAGGCCGGGCCGCGCCTCGGCACCGACCTGGTCCGAGAAGATCAGCCGGTAGTTCATCACCGCGAAGACCGGCGCCGACAGGAAGGCGATGCTGGTGACCAGGTCGATCAGCCGGGTCAGGTCGTCGAGGAAGGCCTGCACGATCAGCCAGCCGAGCAGGCTGGTGCCGACCATCCACAGGCTGTGGTGGGCGTGGTGGCGGATTCTCAGGCCCGGCGCCAGCAGATGCAGGGCCTCGGCGAGCGAGCGCGGATAGGCCTCGACCACCGTCAGCACGGTGGAGAGCATCGCCGAGAAGGCGGCGGCGGCCACCACCGGCATCCACAGCTCGCCGAGGGTCGCACCGTACAACTGCACCAACTGCTTGGAAAAGACACTGGCGTTGCCCGACAGGCTCTCGCCCGAGCCGAACATCACCAGCGCGCCGAGGGCGGTGAAGATCAGGGCGAGGAGGATGGTCAGCACGTAGCCGAGGTTGAAGTCCCAGCGTGCCTCGGCCAGGGAGATGCGCCGGCCGAGGGCGCGCTCCTTGGCCTGGACCCACAGCGAGTTCCACACCGAGACCTCGATCGGCGCCGGCATCCAGCCGAGCAGCGCGACCAGGAAGGCGATGCTCAGGGCCGGCACCGGGGTGCCCGGCGCCGCCACCGGCCCCTTGATCGCCGCAGCGAGCGTGGCCGAGACGGTGGCGAGGAACAGCACCGCGAGCATCGCCTTGATCGCCCCTTCCACGTAGCGGTAGTGGCCGAGCACCGTCAGGGCGACGCAGAACAGCAGCAGACCGGCGCTCCAGACGGCATTGGAGAAGCCGAAGCCGAACAGGTTTTCCGCCAGCGCCGCGGTGACGAAGGTCACGCCGGCGATGCTGGTCACGGCGGTGACCAGGTTCAGCGCGAAGAACAGCCCCAGCACCCAGCGGCCCTGCCTCAGGTAGCCCTCCAGCAGGTTCTGCCCGGTAGCCGCGGTGAAGCGGTGGCCATACTCGAAGAACGGATACTTGAGGACGTTGGCCAGGAGGATCACCCACATCAGGGTGAAGCCGTAGTCGGCCCCGGCACGGGTCGACTGCACCAGGTGCGAGACGCCGATGGCCGCTCCGGCCATCATCAGGCCAGGGCCCAGCACCGCGAGCAGGCGCCGGAGGGGATTGCGGGAAGGCTGGGGCGAACGGCCGGCAGGCGCGCCGGCAGCGGTGGAATTGCGCATCGGAAGGTCCGGGAATGGAGGCGGCAGGGCACTGTCGCCGCCCCGCCGCGGGACGGAACGCCCGGCGCACGGCCACAGATCGAAGGGCGTCTATCTTAGCAGGCCGGCAAGCAGGCGGCACGACGATCCGGGACGGAGGCAGGGCAAGCGCATGAGCATGTAGGGGCGTATGCATGCCGACATTTCGCTTCATGCGATTGCCTCGGGAACGGAGGCAAAGACGAAACTTCCCCTTTATTCGCGTTATCCGGCACGCCGCGCCGCACGCATAATGGCCACAAGCCACAAGCCTTTCGAACGGAGCCATCCCGGGCAGCGCCGGCCGCGCATCGCCGCCCGGCAAGACCAACGGAACGGCCCCCCAGCGAATCACCAGAAAACCGGAGCAAGCGTGAAACTCGGAAAGCTCAGCAGCCTCGCCTCGCTGCTCATCGTACTGCTGCTGGCGTTCTCCTCGCTGAACGTGGTACGCACCTTCCTGCTCGCCCAGGAGCGTGGCGACGCCCTGCAGCACCTGCACCGGATGAGCGATGCGCTGAACCTGCTGGCCCGCGGCGCCGACACCCTGACCACCGCCGCCCGCGGCTATGCGGTGACCGGGGACAAGCACTACCTCGAGGCCTTCCTGACCGAGAAGGACATCACCCGCTCCCGCGAGAAGGCCCTGGAACAGCTCGCCGCCATCGGCCTGAGCACGGAGGAGCGCGCCTGGCTGGAGCAGGCCAAGGGCGAGTCCGACGCCCTGCTCGAGCGCAAGCGCCAGGCCTTCGCGAGCTTCGAGCAGGGCGGGCGGGAAAAGGTCATCGCCCTGCTGTTCAGCGAAGCCTACCTGGCCGCCAAGCAGTCGATCATGGCGGCCATCCGCAGGACCGAGGAAAGCATCCACCAGCGCTTCGAGGCCCGGGTCGCGGCGCTCGACGCGCAGGTCGACTCGGCCATGTACGTCACCGTGACCACCCTGCTGCTCAGCCTGCTGCTGGTCGCCTTCACCCTGCGCGGCTTCTATCACCGCCGGCTGCTGCAGCCCCTCGTCGAGCTGACCGAGAAGACCCGGCGGATCGTCGCGGGCGAGCGCGGCCTCAGCTTCGCCGCCGCGGCCGACGGCAGCGAGCTGGGCGATCTGGCCCGCGCCCTGCAGCACTACCAGAATGCGATGACCGAACTGGACGCCCAGCACAGCCGCTTCCGCATGGCCGAGGCCTGGTACCGGCACATCATCGAGTTTTCCCCGGAGGGGATGCTGGTGGTCGACCGCCGGGGCACCATCCTGATCGCCAACGCCAGGGCCCACGAAACCTTCGGCTATGCGCCGGGCGAGCTGCCCGGCCTGAACGTCGACCGGCTGGTACCGTCGTGCATTCGCGACCTGCACGCGCAGATGCGCGAGAAGTTCATGGCCCAGAACGGCCCGCTGCGGCTGATCGGCCGCAACGGCGACCTCCACGGGCTGGACAGGCGCGGTCGGGAGTTCCCCATCGAGCTGAACCTGACGCGCATGCCGCCGCTCGAGGACAAGCCCGACTGCGCCTGCGTCGCGGTGCGCGACATCAGCGAGCGCAAGGCCCTGGAGCAGGCCAACGCCGACCAGCTGGAATTCCAGCGGGTGCTGTTCGACACCATTCCCTTCCCACTCTTCGTCAAGGACCGCGAGGGCCGCTACATCCGCTTCAACCAGGCGTTCCTGGACACCTTCGGGGTCCGCCCCGAGGAGCTGGCCGGCAAGACCGTGCTGGATTTCCGGGCGCTGCCTGCCGCGGAGCGTCCCGGCTACCAGGCCGCCAACGACCAGGTGCTGCGCGAGGGCGGCCTGTTCAGCGCCGAACGGCAGGTCCCCTTCGGCGACGGCCGCCTGCACTCGGCCATCTACACCCTGGCCAGCTACAACAGCGGCGACGGCCGCCCGGCCGGCCTGGTCGGCATGTTCATCGACATCTCGGCGCAGAAGGAGTCCGAGCGGGCCCTGGCCGAGGCCAAGGAGCTGGCCGAGGAGGCGACGCGCATGAAGTCGGACTTCCTCGCCAACATGAGCCATGAGATCCGCACGCCGATGAACGTGATCATCGGCATGACCCACCTGGCCCTGGGCACCGACCTCGACGACCGCCAGCGCAACTTCGTCGAGAAGGCCCACGACGCGGCCCAGGGCCTGCTGGGCATCATCAACGACATCCTCGACTTCTCGAAGATCGAGGCCGGCAAGATGCATTTCGAGCACGTCGACTTCCACCTCGAGAGCGTGCTGGCCAGCCTGGCCGACCTGTCGATCCTCAAGGCCCAGGAAAAGGGCCTGGAGCTGCTCTTCGACGTCGCCACCGACGTGCCCACCGCGCTGGTCGGCGACCCGCTGCGCCTCAGCCAGGTGCTGAGCAACCTGCTCAGCAACGCGATCAAGTTCACCGAGCGGGGCGAGATCACCCTGCGCATCCGCAAGGAGCACGACGACGGCCAGGGCGTCCGGCTGCGCTTCGAGGTGAGCGACACCGGCATCGGCCTCGGCGAGGCACAGCGCAACCGGCTGTTCCAGGCCTTCACCCAAGCCGACTCCTCGACCTCGCGCAAGTACGGCGGCACCGGCCTGGGCCTGGCCATCAGCAAGCGCCTGGTGGAGATGATGGGCGGCGGGATCGGCGTCGACTCGAAGCTCGGCGAGGGCAGCACCTTCCACTTCGACGCCCGCTTCGGCCGCCAGGAAAGCCAGCGCGAACTGCGGGTGGACAGCGCCGACCTCCTCGGCATGCGCGTGCTGATGGTGGACGACAACGCCAGCGCCCTGGAGATCTTCGCCAGCATGCTGAGCGCGCTGCGCTTCGCGGTGACCACGGTGGACAACGCGCCGCAGGCGATCCGCCTGCTGGACCGGGCCCAGCAGGAGGGCAACCCCTACCGCCTGGTGATCATGGACTGGCTGATGCCGGGCATGGATGGCGTCCAGGCGGTCGGCGCGATCCGCAACGACCCGCGGATCGCCGAGACCCCGCTGTTCGTGATGGTCACCTCGTACAGCCGCGACGAACTGCTCGAGCGGCTCGGCAACGTCGCGGTGGAGGGCCTGCTGGTCAAGCCGGTCACCCCGTCCGGCCTGCTCGACGGCATCCTCAACGCCTTCAGCCGCAGGATGATGGCCATGCCGCGCAGCCGGCAGGAGCTGGAAAGCGAGGCCGAACAGGCTCAGAAGGCCCTGCAGGGCGCCCATCTGCTGCTGGTCGAGGACAACCCGATCAACCAGGAAATGACCGTGGAGATCCTCGGCACCGCGGGCATCCGCGTGGATGTCGCCAGCAACGGCGCCGAGGCCGTCGACAGGGTCGTCGCGCAAGCCTACGACGGCGTGCTGATGGACTGCCAGATGCCGGTGATGGACGGTTTCGAGGCCACCCGACGGATCCGCCAGGAGGGCTTCGCCGAGCTGCCGATCCTGGCCATGACCGCCAACGCCATGGCCGGCGACCGCGAGCGCTGCCTGGACGCCGGGATGAACGCGCACATCGCCAAGCCCATCGACGTCGCCCAGCTGTTCATCACCCTCAACCAGCAGATCCGGGTCAGACAGCCACGCGCAGCCCTCCCCCCGGCCCGCAGCGCCGCGGCGACGGCCGGACTGCCGGCGATCGCCGGCCTGGAGCAGGCCGAGGCGCTGAGCCGGCTGGGCGGCAACCAGGCCCTGCTCCGCCGGCTGCTGGCACGCTTCGCCGCCAGCCAGGGCGACACCGCCGCCCGTCTCGGCGCCGCCCTCGCGGCCGGCGACCGGGAGGACGCCCTGCGCATCGCCCATACCCTCAAGGGCCTGGCCGGCAACATCGGCGCCACGGCGCTGGCGGCCCGGGCCGCGGCCCTCGAGCAATGCCTCAGGCAGGACCGGGAGCTGCCTGCCGGGGCGCTGGACGATCTGGACCAGGCGCTCGGCAGCCTGTGCGAGGCCATCGTCGCGGCCCTGCCCGCCGGCGAGGCGGCTCCCGCGCCAGACGCCGAGCCGCTGGACCTGTCTGGCCTGAGCGAAGGACTCCAGGCCCTGGAAGCCCTGCTGCGCGACGACGATGCCGGCGCCGCGGCGCAACTGCGCGCCCTGAGCGCCCGGCTGACCGCCCTCGGCCTCGGCGCGCAAGCCGGCGAGCTGCAGGCGCTGATCGCCCGCTACGACTTCGAGGCCGCCCTGGCCAGCCTCGAGGCCATCCAGCGGACCCTCGCCCCGACCCTGGCCTGAATGCCGAGCCTTCCTCTTGCAGAGACCGAGCCGATGACAAACACCATCCTCGTCGTGGACGACGTGCCGGAGAACATCGACATCCTCGTCGAGATCCTCGCACCGCATTACCGCACCAGGGTCGCCCTGAACGGCGAGCGGGCATTGAAGATCGCCCGCTCGGACAGCCCGCCGGACCTCATCCTGCTCGACGTGATGATGCCGGGCCTGAGCGGCTATCAGGTCTGCGAGCAGCTCAAGGCCGATCCGGACACCCGGGCCATTCCGGTGATCTTCGTCACCGCCATGAGCGAGGTGGCCGACGAGCGCCACGGCCTGGAGCTGGGCGCGGTGGACTACCTCACCAAGCCGGTCAGCCCGCCGATCGTGCTGGCCCGGGTCCGGACCCACCTGGCGCTCTATCGGCAGCGCCGGGAGCTGGCCCGGCTGGTGGAGGAGCGCACCGCCGAGTTGCTCAGGACCCGCCAGCAGATCGTCCGCCGCCTGAGCCGCGCCGCGGAATTCCGCGACAACGAGACGGGCAACCACATTGTGCGCATGAGCCACATCGCCCGGCTGATCGGCCAGGCCGCCGGCATGGGCGCGGAATCGGTGGAGATCCTCTTCAACGCCGCGCCAATGCACGACGTCGGCAAGATCGGCATCCCCGACAGCATCCTGTTCAAGCCGGGCAAGCTGGACGCGGCGGAATGGGCCGTCATGCGCCAGCACGCCGAGATCGGCGCGAAGATCATCGGCCGGCACGACGACGACCTGCTCAAGGCCGCCCACGACATCGCCCTGCACCACCACGAGAAATGGGACGGCAGCGGCTATCCCCAAGGCCTGAAGGACGAGGAAATCCCGCTGATGGCGCGAATCGCCGCCATCGCCGACGTATTCGACGCCCTGACCTCGACGCGCCCCTACAAGAAGGCCTGGACCATCGCGGATGCGGCCGGCCACATCGAGGCGCAGGCCGGCGCGCATTTCGATCCGGGCCTGATCGGACCCTTCCGCCGGGCGCTCGGGGAGATCGCGCAGATCGTCGAGCGCTATGCCGACAATCGGGGAGAGCTGCTGGATATCGACCTGTAAGGCCGCGCCCGGCACGCCTTGGTCGTTTCATCCGCAGCAGCGGTGTTCCATCGGCCGGCGGCGAACTTCCCCGGCTCCACCCCTTCTACTGCCAAGGGCCTCCGCACAGGGCCCGCCGGCAGCGAGGGCCAGGACCATGCACGAGATCTCCGACAACACCAGCCTGCCGAAGCCTGACGACGGGCCGTGCGCCGACCTCGATTGCCTGGTGGTGGGCGGCGGGCCGGCCGGGCTGACCGCGGCCATCTACCTGGCGCGCTTCCACCGCAGCTGCCTGGTGATGGACGCCGGCTGCAGCCGGGCGGCGCTGATCCCGCGCTCGCACAACTACCCGGGCTTTCCGCCGGGGATCTCCGGCCACGAGCTGCTCGCCCGGCTGCGCGAGCAGGCCACCGGCTACGGGGTGCGCCTGGAGCACGGCGTGGTCGAGGACATCCGCCCGCATGCCCTGGGCTTTGCGGTGGATCTCGGCGGGCGCCGTTGCATCGCCCGCGGGGTGATCCTGGCCACCGGCATCGAGGACGCCCTGCCGGAGATGGACGGCGCCGAGGCGGCGATCGCCGCCGGGGCGCTGCGCCTGTGCGTGATCTGCGACGGCTACGAGGTCCGGGGCGATGCGGTGGCGGTGCTCGGCACGGCCGAGGAGGCGATCCGCCATGCGGCCTTCCTGCGCACCTTCAGCGACCAGGTCACGGCGGTCGTCGCGGACGACCGCGCGCCCGGCACAGAGGCGCAGGCCCTGGCCGGCCACTACGGCATCGCGGTGCTGCCCGGCGCGCGGAGCCTGCGCTACCTGCCCGGCCAGGGCATCGAGCTGATCGACACGGATGGCCGGCGGCATGTCTTCGACATCCTCTACCCCAGCCTCGGCGCCCGGGTGCGCGCCGAGCTGGCCTGCCGGCTGGGCGCCGCCTGCGACGACAAGGGCGGCCTGCTGGTCGACGATCACCAGCGCACCTCGATCCCGGGGCTGTACGCCATCGGCGACGTGACCAGCGGACTGCGGCAGATCAGCGTGGCAGTCGGCCAGGCGGCCCAGGCGGCGACGACGCTGCACAACAGCCTGGAAGCCAATCCCTGGACGCGTCCCGCCCTTTGAACGACCTCAGCCGAGCAGCGCCACCGCCTTGATCTGCGCCCACATCCGCTTGCCGGGGACGATCTCGAGCTGATCGCAGGAGCGGCGGGTGATGCGGGCGATCAGCGGGGTGCCCTCGGCCTCCAGGCGCACCAGCACGTGGGCCGGGGTGTCGGCCTCGACCACCTCGCGGACCGTGGCCGGCAGCACGTTGGTGATGCTGGAATCCTCGGCGTGGCTGCTCGCCAGGCTGACGTCGCGGGCATGCACGCGCAGGCGCAGGTGCTGGCCGGGCTCTTCCGGACGCCGCGCGACCAGCACCGCGCCGCCGGGAAATTCGAGACGGGTGAGGTGGTAATGGTCGTCGTGCTCGGCCACCACCGACTCGATGACCACCCCGGCGTCCTCGCTGAAGGCGGTGGGCAGATCGAGCCGCGCCAGGGTTTCCTGCAGCCCGCCCTGGGCGACCACCCGGCCCTGGTCGAGCAGCACCACGTGGTCGGCCAGGCGCGCCACCTCGTCCGGCGAGTGGCTGACGAACAGCACCGGGATGTCCAGCTCGTCGTGCAGGCGCTCCAGATAGGGCAGGATCTCGTTCTTGCGCTTGAGGTCGAGCGCCGCCAGCGGCTCGTCCATCAGCAACAGACGCGGACTGGTGAGCAGCGCGCGGGCGATGCCGACGCGCTGGCGCTCGCCGCCGGACAGGCGACCGGGCAGGCGGTCGAGCAGATGACCGATGCCGAGCAGTTCGAGCACCCGCTCCCAGGATACCCGGCGAGTGGCGGCATCGACGCGCTTCATGCCGTATTCCAGGTTGCGCCGCACCGTCAGGTGGGGAAACAGGCTGGACTCCTGAAACACGTAGCCGAGGGCGCGCCTGTGGGTCGGCAGGAACACGCCGGCGGCGCTGTCCTGCCAGAGCTCGTCGTTGATCTCCAGACGCGCCTCGGCGGCCCGCTCTAGGCCGGCGACGCAGCGCAGCAGGGTGGTCTTGCCGGAGCCGGAGTGGCCGAACAGCGCGGTCACGCCGTGCCCCGGCAGCGTCAGGTCGACATCCAGCACGAAGCCCGCATAGGCCACCCGGAAACGGGCGCGGATGCTGTCCGCCGGCACGCGGGCCGGACGGACGGCATTCACGTCCTTGGCGCCGAGCTCGAAGATGGTGCTCATCGAGGATCCTCCCGGATCAGCTCAGCCCCGCCTTGAAGCGACGGCTGGAATAGAGTGCAAGCAGCACGAGGAAGGAGAACAGCACCATGCCGCCGGAAAGCCAGTGGGCCTGGGTGTACTCCATCGCCTCGACGTGGTCGAAGATCTGCACCGCCACGGTGCGGGTCTTTTCCGGGATGTTGCCGCCGATCATCAGCACCACGCCGAACTCGCCCACGGTATGCGCGAAGCCGAGGATGGCGGCAGTGACGAAGCCGGGCCGCGCCAGCGGCAGCACCACGGTGAAGAAGGTATCCCAGGGGCCGGCGCGCAGCGTCGAGGCCACCTCCAGCGGGCGTTCGCCGATCGCCTCGAAGGCGTTCTGCAAGGGTTGCACGACGAAGGGCAGCGAATAGAACACCGACGCCACCACCAGGCCGGCGAAGGTGAAAGGCAGCGTACCGAGGCCCAAGGCCTGGGTCAGCTGGCCGACGGGGCCGTGCGGCCCCATGGTCACCAGCAGGTAGAAGCCGAGCACGGTCGGCGGCAGCACCAGCGGCAAAGCCACCACCGCACCTATCGCCCCCTTCAGGCGCGAGCGGGTGCGCGCCAGCCACCATGCGATCGGCGTGCCGACCAGCAGCAGCAGCACGGTGGTCAGCGACGCCAGCTCCAGGGTCAGCCGGATGGCGGCGAGGTCGAGTTCGGACAGTGGCATTGCCTGAGCCTCCTGCTCTTCAACTTACAAATCGTAACCGTAGGCCTTGATCACCTCGGCGGCCTCGGGCCCCTTGAGGTAGTCGATCAACGCCCGGGCCGCCGGATTGTCCTTGCCCTTGGCCAGGATCACCCCATCCTGACGGATCGGCTCGTACAGCTCGGCCGGCACGCTCCAGCCGGAGCCCTCGCTGAGCTTGCCGTCCTTGGACACCTGCGACAGGGCGACGAAGCCCAGCTCGGCATTGCCGGTGGCGACGAACTGATGCGCCTGGCCGATGTTGGCGCCCTCGACCAGCTTCGGCCTGACCGCCTCGGCCAGGCCGAGCTTGGCCAGCACCTGGTTGGCGGCGGCGCCATAGGGTGCGGTCTTCGGGTTGGCGATGGCAAGATGCCTGAATGCATTCTTTTGCAGCACCTCGCCCTTGTCGTCCACGTAGCCCGGCTTGGCCGACCAGAGCACCAGCTTGCCGATGGCATAGGTGAAGCGCGAGCCGGGGACGGTGACGCCCTCCTTTTCCAGCCTTTCCGGCGTGGTGTCGTCGGCGGAGAGGAAGACCTCGAAGGGGGCGCCGTTGCGGATCTGGCTGTAGAAGCCGCCGGTCGGCCCGAAGGAGGCAATCAGCTTGTGGCCGGTCTCCTGCTCGAAGCGGGTGGCGATCTCCTTCATCGGCGCGGTGAAGTTGGCGGCGGCGGCAACCTGTACCTCGCCGGCCTGGGCGGCGCAGGCGAGCAGACCGGCGCCCAGGGCGACGAACAGGCGGGACAGCGAAAGACTCATGACACTACTCCATGTTGAAGAAAACGGAACAGGAAAACCGCTCAGCCGTAGGAGGCGAGGATCACGCTGGACGACTTGAAGAGGGCGCAGGCCTCCACGCCCGGGGCCAGGCCGAGGGCCTCGCAGCTGTCGGCGGTGACCACGCAGGTCACGCTGCGTCCGGACGGCAGGGCCAGAGTCACCTCGTTGTTCACCGGCCCCTCGTGAACCTCGACGACCTTGCCCCACAGCTGGTTGCGCGCGGTGAGCTTGAGCGAGCGCTCGGTGGTGAGCATCACCGAGGAGGACTTGATCAGGGCGAAGACCTCCTTGCCGATGGCCAGCTCCAGGTTCTCCGCGCTGGCCTTGGTGATGATCGCGGCGATCTCGTTGTCGGCATCCAGGCGGATGCGCACCTCGTAGTCGACCCCGCCGACGCGCAGGCCGGTGACGGTGCCGGCGAACTGGTTGCGCGCGCTGGTCTTCAGGCTCATCGAGTGCATGAGGCGCTGGAAGGACTGGATGTCGCCGCCGGTCACCTCGTTGAGGCGCTCGGAGAGGCGGTCGAGGGCCTGCTGGTACTCGATCTCCAGGGCCCGGTACATGGCCACGATGCGCCGGCCGTAGTCGGTGAGCCGGGTGCCGCCGCCCTGGCGGCCGCCGGCGACCCGCACCACCAGGGGCTCGGGGGCGAGGTTGTTCATGGTGTCGATGGCATCCCAGGCCGCCTTGTAGGACAGCGGCACGGCCTTGGCCGCGCGATTGATCGAGCCCTCGCGCTCGATCTGTTCGAGCAGGCGGATGCGGGTGTCGGACAGCGCAGTACCGACATCGGTGTCCAGGGACATGCGGGCAAGAAAGCGGGTGGCAGTCATCGTCGGGGGCCTGTAACTTATCTATCTACCTGAGTTTATATAAAGCAATTCACATGCCAAATGGCACTTTGTTATTGTTCCATGTCTACAAAGGGCTTGCCTATACTTCGCCCCGCATGAGTTGTCAGGCTTACGACAATTTATGGTGTAGATGATATAGCGGTTGTGGCAAACCCTGCACGCCATCGAATGAGGAACACAGCATGAAAATCAGTGCCCGCAACGTCTTCACCGGCACCGTCAGCGCCCTGAAGGAAGGCGCGGTCAACGCCGAGGTCGACATCATCCTGGGCGGCGGCGACAAGCTCGCCGCCGTGGTGACCATGGAAAGCGCCAAGGCCCTGCAACTGGCCGCCGGCAAGCCGGTGGTCGCCGTGGTCAAGGCGCCCTGGGTCCTGCTGATGACCGACGGCAGCGGCTATCGCCTGTCCGCCCGCAACATCCTGACCGGCACCGTCAAGACCATCGAGACCGGCGCGGTCAACGCCGAAGTCACCCTGAGCCTGCCGGGCGGTACCGAGATCACCGCCATGGTCACCAAGGAAGCCGTCGCCGAACTGGGCCTGAAGCCGGGCGGCAGCGCCAGCGCGGTGATCAAGGCCTCGAACGTGATCCTCGGCGTGCCGGCCTGAGGCAAGACTCCCGCTCACGGATGGCATGAGGCGTGCTTGCAAGAGGCACGCCTCGTCACGAGTCTCCGCCATGCCCGTCTTCACCCTGCCGAATTTTCTTCGCCGCCCCCGCCTCAACCGTCCGGCTCCGCCGGAACGCCTGCACTTCCATCTGCGCAAGCAGCTGGTCTGCGCTACCGGCCCCCTCGAACTCGACATCGAACTGGACATCGCCCGCGGCGAGAGCCTCGCCCTGCTCGGCCCCTCCGGCAGCGGCAAGACCAGCCTGCTGCGCCTGCTCGCCGGCCTGCAGCCGGCCGACAGCGGCTTCATCGCCGCCTTCGGGCGGATCTGGCTGGACAGCGCCAGCGGCATCGACCGTCCGCCCCGCCGGCGCCGCGCCGGGCTGGTGTTCCAGGACTACGCGCTGTTCCCCAACATGAGCGTGCAGGGCAACGTGCGCTTCGCCCTGCCCGCCGGCATGCCCGCCCGGCGCGCCGACGAGCTGCTGGAGCTGGTCGGCCTCGCCGGCCTCGCCAACGAGCGGCCGGCGCGCCTGTCCGGCGGCCAGCAGCAGCGCCTGGCGCTGGCCCGCGCCCTGGCCGCGGAACCGGACCTGCTGCTGCTCGACGAACCGCTCTCGGCCCTCGACGGCGCCCTGCGCCGCGACCTGCAGGATGCCCTGGCCGCCCTGCGCGAGCGCCGGCGCACCACCCTGGTGCTGGTCACCCACGATCCGAGCGAAGCCCTGCGCCTGTGCGAGCGCGCGGTGCTGCTGGAGGCCGGCCGGGTAGTCGCCGACACGACGCCAGCCCGGCTGTTCGGCGCCGGGCGCTTCGTCGATGCCGAGAGCCGCCTGATCCTCGCCGGCCGGGTGGTCGAACGCATCGCTGCCGCCGACGGCAGCCCGCTCTACCGCATCGAGGCCGAGGGCCGCACCTGCCTCGCCCGTCCGGCCGAGCGCGCCCGCATGGAGCCGGGCGACAGCGTGCTGGTCAGTGCCGGGGACTGGCTGGCGACGCCGCTCCACGGCCTGCACTGAGCGCCGGCGGCGCCTCCGCCAGGCCGTAGATCCAGGGGCCCCCGGCCTCGGCATCGGCGGCGGCCAGCGCGGCCTGCCCGGCCGGCGAGACCAGGTAGTCGACCACCCGCCGGGCGCCCTCGCGCGCCGCGGCGGAGGCCGGATGGGCCGGCCCCGGCTCCAGCGCGACATAGGCCCGGCGCATCCGCCGGTCGCCGCGCAGGAGGATCTCCAGCCCCTCGCCGCGCAGCTTGCCGAAGGCCGCCGGAATGCCGCCGACCACCACGTAGGCCCGCTGCCGGGCAGCCTGGGCGAGGATCGCCTGCGGCTGCTCGCCCTGGTCGAGCAGCACCCAGTCCGGCTCCGGACGGATGCCGGCCCGCTTCCACAGGCGCTGGACGATCTCGTGGCTGCCGGCATCGCGGAAGGCAATGAAGGGCGCGCGCGCCGCGGCGATGCGCCGCAAGGCCTCGGCGCCGTTCGCTGCGCCGCGTACCCCGGCCGGGTCCTCGGCGGGCCCGACCAGCACGTGCTCGTTGAAGCCCCACACCTGCATCCGCCCGCCCAGCCCCGAAGCCTGCAGGGCGAAGGTCTCGCTGCCGCCGTGGATCAGCAGCAGATCGGCCTCACCGCGCACGAAGCGCGGCACGATGGCTTCCTTGTTCGCCACCGCGACCAGCTCCAGGCGAACGCTGGTGGCCGTCTCCAGGCGCGCCCGCAGCCGCTCGCCGACACCGCTCAACTGGATGCCGCCGACCATGGCCAGGCGCAGCGACTCCCCGGCCCGCGCGCCCGGCGCCAGCCCCAGCAGCAGGCCGAGCAGCAGGGGCGCGCAGCGGGCCAGCCCCCTCATGTTCCTCATCTGCATGCGTTTTTCTCCTCAGAACTCGTAGGCGAGCTTGGCCATCAGGGTGCGCGGCGCACCCGGGAAGAAGCTGCTGCCGTTGTTGGTCTCGTTGGCGTTGTTGAAGCCGATGTAGCGCTTGTCGAACAGGTTGATCACCGCCAGGTTCGCCTGCAGCCGGCCCCGGCTGACCGGCACGCGGTAGGCGAGGTCGAGGTTGGTCACGCTGTAGGCGGCCATGGTCTGGGTGTGCTCGACGTTGGCGTAGCGCCGGCCCATGTAGTGCAGCACCGGCGACAGGGTGAAGCGGCCACGGGTCCAGGCGGCGCCGAGGGTGGCCATGCGCCGCGGCACGTCGGGCAACTGCTCGCCCTCGGTCTCCAGGGGGGGCGTTCGCGCCGGTCTGCAGATCGTCCTCGAACTCGGCGCGGATCCAGCTCAGGTTGCCGAACAGGTTGAGCCCGGGCAGCGCCTCCCAGCCGCCGGCCAGCACCAGGCCGAAGCGCCGCGCGTCGGCGATGCTCTGGGTGTAGGAGGCCTTGTACTGCGGGTCGTAGAGCGAAACGCCCTTGTTCCTGTAGCGGGTGTAGAAGAGCAGCGGCTCCAGATAGCCGCGGGCGAAGTTGAAGCGCACGGCGAGGTCGACGCCGTCGGCGACTTCCATTTCGCTGTCGCTCCACAGCTGCTGCTTCGACACGCCGGGGACCACCGGCGAATGGAAGGCGTCGAAGGCCGGCGTGCCCAGGTTGCGCCCGGCCGAGGCGCGCAATTCGATCATCGGACTCAGCCGGTAGCGCAGCGCCAGGTAAGGCGCCCACTCCTCGATGGTGCTGCTGTCGACGCTGCGCGAGGCCACCTCGCCCCGCGACCGGCCGAGGGCGTCCTCTTAGGAGAGATCGCCGACGCCCGCGGGGTCGTAGTACTTGATCGAGGGCAGCACGTCGCGCACGTAGCGCACCCCGGCCTTGACGTCGAGGGCGCCGAAATCGCGCTCGGCAACGGCGAACAGGTTGTGCAGATCGTGACGGTGGTCGACGTCAGCCAGCATGCTCCATCTGGAGAAGGTCAGGCCGCCGGAGGCGTTCGGCGTGTAGTCCTTCCAGCGCGTCGCCGGCGCCGGCGGCTCGCTGGACACCCAGCCGTAGCCGAAGGTCAGCCCGGTGCCGGCCAGCCTGGTGTGCAGCTCGGCGATCGCCCCGTAGGTCTTCTGGTCGATCCGCCACTTGCGCACGACGTTGCCGCTGGCATACAGGTACTCGCCGTCCTCCTTGCTGTAGAAGGGCTTGAACACCAGATGGGTGTCGGCGCCCAGCGCATAGTCGAACTCGGCGAAGGCGGCGGTGGTCTT
Source organism: Azotobacter salinestris (assembly GCF_009363155.1). Lineage (NCBI taxonomy): Bacteria > Pseudomonadati > Pseudomonadota > Gammaproteobacteria > Pseudomonadales > Pseudomonadaceae > Azotobacter > Azotobacter salinestris. The sequence continues at coordinate 2,880,902 of NZ_CP045302.1, read as the reverse complement.
GAACGCCTGGCGGTTGTAGCCCTGCCAGTTGGCCAGCTGCGCGGCGCTCCTGCCGGTGGGGCTGGCGTCGTAGTCGATCTCGTCGTAGAGCGACTGGTCCTTCGACTGCTCGTAGGTCAGGCCCTTGTAGTTGTCCGCGGCCATCTCGTTGTGGGCGGCGAAGAACTTCATGTCCAGCGGACCGAGTCCCTGGGTCAGGCCCAGGGCGAAGGTGTCGCGGCGCTTGGGCGACTGCCCGCTGCTGCGCCACTTGTCGGCGCCGGTCTTGGAGGCCGAGACGAACAGCGCGGTGTCGCTGGCCAGCCGACCGCTGTCGAGGCGCACGAAGCGCCGGCGGAAATCCTCCTCGCCCACCCCGAGGGACACCACGCCGCCCGCCTCGGCCCTGGGCCAGAGGATGCGCGTGTCGAGCTGGCCGGCGCTGTCGTAGAGGGAGAAGCGGTCGGGCGCTACCGGGCCCTGGGCGAGGGAGACGCCGGCGATGTTCTCGGCATCGAGCAGGAACAGGTAGCCCGGCCCCGGTCCCGGCCCGTTGAGCGGCATGCCCTCGACCGTGCCGTTGGCACCGTGGGTGGCCATCTCCCCGCGCACCCGCAGGCCCTTGTTGCCGCCCTGCTGGTTGACCAGCCCCCAGGCATCGGTGCTGTGCATCTGCACCGCCGGCAGCCGCGACACCATCGAATAGGGATTGCTGCCGCCCTTGCCGCCGAACAGCTCTATGCCCTCGCGGCCGACCCGGTACAGCGTCGAGGGCGAGTCGGGGTCCGAGTCGAACCAGGGCGCCTGCGATGCGTCCGCCTCGCCGGTCACCAGCATCGGCGGCAGCGTCTCTTCGGCCGGCACGGCGCCGCAGGCGAGTGCCGACAGCAGGGCGGCGCAGCAGCGCGGGAACGCGGGGCGCCGGCCGGACGGCGCATGGACGGGAAACTGCTTCATGGGAGTCGTTCTCTGGTAGTACGAAACGTCTCGGCACCGCTCGGCGCCGCAATCGAAAAGGCTCGGGAAACGCAAAGGCCGTCGGCCGCTACAGGGCCCCCAGCCGGCGCAGCACGGCGAACAGGGCGAAAGAGACCAGGCCGAGCAGCAGCGACAGCACGGCGGCGCGCTCGAACTCGCCGCCGCCGACCGCGTTGAAGATCTCCAGCGACACCGTGGTGGTGCGCCCGGAAACGTTGCCGCCGAGCATCAGGGTGATGCCCACCTCGCCCAGCGAGCGCCCCAGGCCGAGCACCAGGCCGGCGACCAGCGGCCCGCGGATGTTCGGCAGCAGCACGCGCAGGAAGATTTCCAGCTCGCCCTTGCCGAGCACCCGGGCCGCTTCGCCTAGACGAGCGGAGAGACTTTCCAGCGCCGAATGCACCGGCTTGACCACCAGCGGCAGGCCGGCGATCAGCGAGGCGATCAGCACGCCCCAGAAGGAGAACACCACCTCCACGCCCCAAGCCTCGCCCAGCCAGGCGCCGAGCGGGCCGTGCCGGCCGAGCAGCATCAGCAGCAGGAAGCCGGTGGCGACCGGCGGGAACACCAGCGGCAGGGTCACCAGCGCATCGACCAGACCGCGCCCGGCCCAGCCCGGCCGAGCCAGGGCATAGCCCAGCGCCAAGCCGAGCAGCAGATGCAGCGCCAGGCTGGCCAGCGCCACCTCGGCGGTCAGCCGCAGGGCATCGGCGACCAGCGGCTCGGCGAGCACGCCGGCCAGCGACCGCAGCGGCTCGCTCACAGGCCGTGCCGGGTCAGGATCGCCCGGGCCTCGGGGCTGGCCAGGTACTCGGCCAGCGCCGCGACGCCGGGCAGACTCTCGCGCCCCTCTACGACGCCGGCGACGATGCGGATCTCGTCGTACAGACGCGGGTCGATCTCGAGGAAACCGCCGATGCGCTCGCGCACGCCGAGGGCATCGGTGAGGTTGACGAAGCCGGCATCGACTTCGCCGCTGGCCAGATAGGCCGAGACCTGCGGCACATTGGCCACCCTGATCAGCCGGCCCTCGAGCCTCCCGGCCAGGGCACTGCGCGCGAGGAACTGGCTGGCGGCCTTGCCGTACACCGCATGGCGCTCGTCCGGCAGGGCGATGCGGGCGAAAGCCGGGCCGAGCAGATCCTCCGGCCCGGTCAGCGTCCGGCCGGTCGGCCAGACCAGTACCAGCCGGCCCTTTCCGGCCGGCAGGTAGCGGACGAAGGCGGGCTGTCCAGCGCCCTCGAGGAAGGCCTGGTCGCCGAACACCACGGCCACCCGGTCGCTCTGGCGGGCCTGCGCCAATACCTGGCCCATGTTGCCGAAGAAGGGCTCGACGCGGATGCCGCTGCGGCGCTCGAAGGCGGCGGCCAGCTCGCTCACCGGGCGCTTGTAGCCGGCCCCGGCGGCGATGGTCAGCGACTCGGCGGCAGAGGCCGGCAGGGCGCCGGCAACGAGCAGACAGACAAGCGCCAACCAGAGACGCAGGGCCTGCACATGACGGCGACCCCCGCGGCACAGGTCGGGCAGGGAAAAGGTGGGCAGGTACATGCGGCTATGGCTCCTGTTTCTATATATAAAAAAAATAGAAAGCACGCACAATGCCAGCCAGTAGCCATTACCAGACGAAATTTATCACTCTAAAAATCAAATACTTAATAAGGATAAAAACCTGATTTCGCTCGAATCACGAAAATTGTTATATGCATAACAATACATATAAACAGGATGTCGGAAAGCCGACAGCCATCCAGCCCGGAAACAGCGCGCCTGCATCGATGGCCCAGCCGGGTACCGCCGCCCCGGGTTGAATCGGCTTTCTTCCGGGCGTACCCTCGCGTCCTTCTCCGGGAAACCCCCCTCCACGAGATGAAACGCACGCCTGCTCCCCCGACCCTATCGGCAACCAGCAAATGAAAGCCCTGCTGCATCCAGCCAGGGCCGTGGCGCTGGTATTTCTGGCCGCGATCCTCGCCGGCACCGCCCTCCTGATGCTGCCCGCGGCCCATGCCGAGGGCATTTCCGCACCTTGGACGACGGCCTTCTTCACCGCCGTGTCGGCCGTCTGCGTGACCGGACTGGTCGTGGTGGACACAGGCACCTACTGGTCGACCTTCGGCCAGGTGGTGATCCTCGTGCTGTTCCAGCTCGGCGGTTTCGGCATGATGACCGTGGCGACCCTGCTCGGCCTGCTGGTCAACCGCTCCTTCCGGCTGCGCACCAAGCTGGTCGCCCAGGCCGAATCCCGCTCGCTGGGGCTGGGCAGCATTTCCAGCGTGGCCCGGCTGGTGCTGGTGGTGACCTTCGCCCTGGAGCTGGCGGTGACCCTGCTGCTGACGCTCAGGCTGCATCAGGCCTACGGCCTGTCCTGGGGCGAGGCCGCGTGGAGCGGCCTGTTCCATGCCGTCTCGGCGTTCAACAACGCCGGCTTTTCCATCCATGCCGACAGCCTGATGGGCTATGCCACGGATGTGTTGATCCTGCTGCCGATCATGGCCGCGATCGTCATCGGCGGCATCGGCTTTCCGGCCCTCAGCGACCTGCGCAACAGGTTCCGCGATCCCCGCCACTGGTCGCTGCACACCAAGCTCACCCTCGCCGGCAGCGGCATCCTGCTGCTCGGCGGCTTTCTGGGCCTGCTCCTGTTCGAGTGGACGAACCCGGGGACCCTGGGGCCCATGGCGCTGCCGGACAAGCTGCTTTCCGCGCTCTTCGCCTCGGTCTCGGCACGCACGGCCGGGTTCAACGCGCTTGACATCGGCGCGCTCACCCAGGAGAGCTGGGCACTGCATTACTTCCTGATGTTCATCGGCGGCGGCAGCGCGGGAACCGCGGGCGGGGTGAAGGTCGGCACCGCCGCCATCCTGGCCCTGCTGGTCATCGCCGAGGTGCGCGGACGCACCGACAGCGAGGCCTTCGGGCGGCGCTTCAGCAGCTCGGCGCAGCGCCAGGCGATCACGGTGCTGGTGCTCGGCAGCGCGCTGATCGTGCTGGGCACGCTGGTCATCCTGCGGGAAACCGACCTGCCCACCGACCAGGTCATCTTCGAGGTGATTTCCGCCTTCGGCACCGTCGGCCTGTCCACCGGGATCACCGCCGACCTCCCCGAGTCGAGCCAGCTCATGCTGACGCTGCTGATGTACGCCGGACGGGTCGGCACCATCACCCTTGCGGCCTCGCTGGCGCTCGGCGAGCACCGCATGCCCTACCGCTATCCAGAGGAACATCCCATTGTTGGCTAAGTTGTTGTTTACCGAGCAATTCGCCTTCTCCAAGGGCGACAGCGTGGTGGTGATCGGCCTGGGCCGCTTCGGCAGTTCCGTGGCCCGCTCGCTGATGCGGCTGGGCCACGACGTGATGGGCATCGACCGCGATCCCGAGCCGGTGCATGCCTGGGCGGACCTGCTGACCCACGCGGTGCAGGCCGACTCCACCAACACCATGGTCCTGCGCCAGCTGGGCGTGGCGGACTTCTCCCATGCGATCGTCGGCATCGGCACCGATCTGGCGGCCAGCCTGATGACGATCATGGCGTTGAGCGAACTGGGCATCAAGGATATCTGGGCCAAGGCGCTGACCGCCGAGCACGGCCAGATCGCGCAGCGCATCGGCGCACACCATGTGGTCTATCCGGAAGCGGACATGGGCGAGCGCGTGGCGCACCTCATCTCCGGGCGGATGGTGGACTTCATCGAATTCGACGACGGCTTCGCGATCGCCAAGATCCACGCCCCGGCGCCGACCCACAACCTGCGGCTCGCCGAGTCCAGCGTGCGCGGGAAATACGGTGTGACGGTCGTGGGCCTCAAGCGCGCCAATGAGAATTTCCAGCATGCGAAGCCCGACACCCTGATCCTGCCCGGGGATCTTCTGATCGTGTCCGGCTCGACGCACCAGATCCAGGCATTCGCGGGCCAGACCAGGCCCTGAGGCCGCCGGGCGCGCTGCTGCCCGCTCCCAGGGCGCCTGCGCCCGGCGATACGCGGCGGGCGGTCGCCCAGCAGCACGGTGGACGTTGCGTCTGGAATCCAAGAGGACCGACAGGTTGTTGGCCAGCGCGAGCACGAGGCGTGTCCGACCTGCGCGGCCCGACCGATTCCAGTGGACGAGGTGTCGGAGAGCGAGGGAAGGAGGATGTTCGGCAAGGGGCGGCGTGACCGCCGCCCCCGGGAGTCGGCACCTAGTGCTGGTGCCCTTCGCCACCGCAGGAGTGCTCGTCGTGAGGCTTGCCGGGCGGCAGCTCGTTGGCCAGCCAGGCCTTGACCGCCCGCTCCGGGTCGCTCTCGCCGGTGGTGAGCAGGGTCACCCCGCGCTCACCGAGACGGCGGATGACCCCCTCGCCGGCGGTCGCGGCGATGGCCAGGTCCATGCCGTGCAGCGGATGGCGCTCGGGGTAGTCGGTGACGTGCCAGTTGTGCAGGACGGCTTTCTCCGCCAGCTCGATGGCATAGATGTTCACCGGCGCCTGGCCCGGCCAGACGTCGAACACCTCCCAGCGCTGGGCGCGTCCGGCATGGTCGGCCACGCGGCCCTGGCGATCGACCGCCACGGCGATCAGTCGGCGTTCCTCGCTCATGCCCTGCTCCCCTCTTCCTCATCGTCGGACACGGCGAAGCGCACCCGCTCCTCGGCGCCGACGCCGACCAGCTTGGCCAGCCACGGCGGCGGCGAGCCGGCCATGACCGACTGCAGCTCGGCAACGGCCTCCTGCGCCGCGCAGCCCTTGGGCTTCTTCAGCGGATGGATGCCGGCGCGGACCACCTTGGCCGCCGCCGGGCCGCCGATGGACACCACGTAGAGCACCTGGCAGTCCTGGATCTGCTCGACGCGCCAGGCGTTCTTGTCCTCGGCCAGCGCCACGTCCAGGGTGGAGCGGATGTCGATCAGCGTGGCCTCCTTGGCGCTCACCTGGTAGACGAGAAAGCGCAGGCAGGAGCCGAAGTGCCCGTCCAGCTGCTCGCCGTTGTTGGAGGCGATGGCCACGCGGATCGAGCCTTCCGGCATGCGCTCCAGCCTCACCGGCTGGGGCAGGCTGTCGACCTCGGCCTCGCCCCAGAGGATGCGCACCGCATCCTTGAGCGCCGTCATCGGAGTGTCGAGCATGTCGACGTCTTCCTCGGAGCCGGCCAGGCCGATCTTCAGGTCGGTGACGCTCACGCCCTGCAGGCTCTCCTCGGTCAGCGGACCGTCGATCTGCTGGTGCAGGATCTCCAGCAACTGGCCGACCGTGGTACCGGGCAGAGCCCTGGCAGCCAGGGCGATGCGCAGCGCGGTTTCGCGACTCATGTTCACGGGGGTTACCATAAGCGGCCTCCTGGGCGACAGAACTCAATCGTCATCATCGTCGTCGTCATCGTCATCCACCCGCGTGATGCGCTGGTAGATCTCCACACGGTCGCCATCCTTGAGCGCACTGTCCAGCTTGACGAACTTGCCGAACACTCCGACCTTCTGCTTCTTCAGGTCGATCTCCGGGCAGCAGCGCAGTACGCCGGACTGCTCGATCGCCTGCTCCACACTGCAGCCGTCCTCGACCTTGCAGCTGAGCTGGAGGGGCTTGGCCGGATCGGCGTATACCACTGAAACTCTCATCTTGCTCTCACTCCTCGGCCGGTTACTGCAGGACCACCAGCTCGCCGTGGGTCTTCTGCCGGCGTTCGGCACGCTTGCGGTCGATCACCCGCTTGGCGGCCAGCAAAAAGCCCAGGACGATGAAGGCGCCCGGCGGCAGGATGGCCAGCAGGATGCCCTGGAAGTCGGGGATCACGGTGATCTCCAGCCATGCGAAATGCGGGCCGAGCAGCGAGGACGCCTGGGCGAACAGAGTGCCGCTGCCGAGGATCTCGCGGATGCCGCCGATCACCACCAGCACCCAGGTGAAGCCGATGCCCATGCCGGCGCCGTCGAGCACCGAGGGGAGCACCGCGTTCTTGGTGCTGAAGGACTCGGCCCGGCCGAGCACCGCGCAGTTGGTCACGATCAGCGCGATGAACAGGCCGAGCACCTTGTACATCTCGTGCATCCAGGCGTTCATCGCCATGTCGATCAGGGTTACCACGCCGGCGATCACGCCGATCATCACCGGGTTGCGCACCTCCGGGGAGATGGTGTGGCGCATCGAGGAGATGATCGCGTTGGTGCAGATCAGCACCAGGGTGGTGGCCAGGCCCATGCCCAGGCCGTTGGTGGCGGTGGTGGTCACCGCCAGCGCCGGGCAGAGCGCGAGCATCTGCACCAGGGCGACGTTGTAATCCCACAGGGCCGAGTTGAAGTAGTGCCACGGCACCTTCTTCTTTTCAGGTGCGCCGGCGGCGGGTGCTGCACATTCACTCATGGTTGGGCTCCTCTTACTCGGCTTTCAGCTGATCGGCATGCCGGGCCTGGAACTGCAGGCCCTGGAGCACGGTCTTGACCACCGCGCGCGGGGTGATGGTGGCGCCGGCGAACTGGTCGAACTGGCCGCCGTCCTTCTTCACTTTCCACTTGTCCAGCGCCGTGTTGTCCAGCGACAGGCCGTCGAAGACCTTGATCCAGTCGCTGCGCGAGGCCTCGATCTTGTCGGCCAGGCCGGGGGTTTCCTTGTGGGCCAGCACCCGCACGCCGAGGATCCTGCCTTGGGCGTCGACGGCCATCATCTGCTCGATGGGGCCGCCATAGCCGATGTTGCTGCCCTGGAAGACCACCGCGGTGAGCTTGCCCTGCAGGCGCACCGGGTAGACCTCGACCTCGCCGAGTTCCGCATCCTGCACCTTGAAGCCGTCGGCCAGCGGGTTGTTGTCGTACAGCTCGTCGGGCACCACCTGGCGCAGGGTGGCCAGCCGGTCCTCGAGCATCTGCGCCTCGATGGTGTCGTGGGTCAGGAAGTTGGCGATCAGCAGGGCCATGGCCACCAGGCCGCAGACCACACCCAGCGACAGGCTCTGGTAGGCCACCATCGGACGCCACTTTTCCAGGCGTTCGAGGAGCGTGGGCTTGCCCGCGACCGTCTCGGCGGACGCGGCGGCCTCCTCGGCCGGGGTGATAGTCGTGTCGTTCATACCTTGTCCACCTCTTTAACCTGGCTGGTCCACTTGGCGGCGACCAGCGGCTTGCCCCGGGCGTTGCGGCCGTAGGCGCGCGGCCGCCAGTAGCGGTCGATCAGCGGGGTCAGCGAGTTCATGAAGAGCACCGCGAAGGCGGCCGCCTCGGGGAAGCTGCCCCAGGTGCGGATCACGTAGATCAGCACGCCGCAGCCGGCGCCGAAGATCAGCCGGCCGACGCGGCTGATCGGCGAGGTGACCGGGTCGGTGGCGATGAAGAAGGCGCACAGGATCAGGCCGCCGGAGGTCAGGTGATAGAGCCCGCCCGCATAGCGCTCGGGGTCGATCAGATAGGCGAAGACCGCCATCACGAACACGCTGGCCAGCATGGCCACCGGGATTTCCCAGTGGATGATGCGGCGCAGCACCAGCCACACGCCGCCGACCAGCAGCAGCAGTTCCGAGGTTTCGCCGAGACTGCCGGCCGTGCTGCCGAACAGCGCCGAGATCACGTTGAAGCTTTCGCCAAGGATGTCCTGGGCAGTGCGGTTGAGGGTCAGCTCGGTCTTCAGGTTGCCCAGCGCGGTGGCGCCGGTCATGCCGTCGGCCAGCGGGGCGCCGGCGAAGGTGATCGCCAGGCTGTCGATGAAGCCCGGCGCCGCGGACGAGAACAGCGGATGGGGCAGCGCCCAGGTGGTCATCTGCAACGGGAAGGCGATCAGCAGGGCGACGCGCGCCAGCATGGCCGGGTTGAAGATGTTCTGGCCGATGCCGCCGTAGAGCTGCTTGCCGATGCCGATGGCGAACAGGCTGCCGCCGACGCCGATCCACCAGGGCGCCCACGGCGGCAGGGAGATCGCCAGCAGCCAGCCGGTGAGCAGGGCCGAGCCGTCCAGCAGGCGGCGCATGGGCTGGCCGAGCAGGCGCAGGCAGGCGGCCTCGGTCGCCACGGCGCTGATGCAGGTGACCAGCCACAGGTTGATCGCCGGCCAGCCGAACATCACCAGGCCGAACAGGGTGGCCGGCGCGAGCGCCAGACACACGTCCAGCATGATGCGGTTGACCGAGGAGCGGTCGTGGGCGAACGGCCCCGCCGCGACGCTGATGGTGCTCATGACTCTACCTCACTGTTCGGCTCGCCAGCCGGCTTGGTGTCTTTCGCCTTGGCGGCCCTGGCGGCTTCCTTGGCCGCCTTGGCCGCCTCCTTGGCGGCTTTGGCGGCGGCCTTGGCGGCCTCTTCTTCTGCCAGACGCGCGGCGCGGGCCTCGGTCTGGCGCTTGATGTGCTCGGTCTTGCGCGCGGCGCTGCGGCGCTCGTCCTGCTGGCCCTTGGCGTACTGGAAGTAGTGCACCAGCGGGATGTGCGAGGGGCAGACGTAGGAGCAGCAGCCGCAGAGGATGCAGTCGCGCAGGCCGTATTCGCTGGCGCTGTCGTAGTCGTCGACACGGGCGTGCAGGGCCATGTCCAGCGGGGTCAGGCCCATCGGGCAGGCGTCCACGCAGCTGGCGCAGCGGATGCAGGGCGCCGGGTCCTTGTTCGGCAGTTCGTGCCCGGCCAGCGCCAGCAGGCCGGTGGCGCCCTTGATCACCGGCACCTGGGTGGAGGGCAGCACCGTGCCCATCATCGGCCCGCCGAGCAGCAGCCGCTCGGGGGTGGCGGTCAGGCCGCCGCAGGCGTCGATCAGCGCCTGGGCCGGGGTGCCGATCAGCACGTCGAGGTTCTGCGGGGTCTTCACGCAGGCGCCGGACACCGTGACCACCCGCGAGATCAGCGGGCGGCCGAAGCGCAGGGCCTGCTGGATGGCGTACACGGTGCCGGCATTGTGCACCAGCACGCCGACGTCGGTGCTGCGCCCGCCGGCCGGCACCTCACGGCCGGTGACCGCCTGGATCAGCTGCTTGGCCGAGCCCATGGGATAGAGCGCCGGCACCGCCAGCACCTCGACGGCGCCGAAGTGCTCGGCGGCGGCGCGCATGGCGGCCAGCGCCTCGGGCTTGTTGTCCTCGATGGCGATGACCACGCTGTAGGCGCGCAGGATGTGCTGGATCAGCCGGGCGCCGTCGACGATGGCCTCGGCGCGCTCGCGCATGATGCGGTCGTCGCAGGTCAGGTAGGGTTCGCACTCGCTGCCGTTGACCACCACGGTCTTGATCTCGTGGCGGGTGCCCTGCTTGAGCTTGACCGCCGCCGGGAAGATCGCCCCGCCGAGGCCGACGATGCCGGCCTGGGCGACGCGGTCGGCGAGCACCAGCGGGTCTTCGGCGAAGGGATCGGCAGGCACCTCCAGCTCGATCCAGCGATCCTCGCCGTCGCTCTCGAGAACGATGCCGTTGGCGGTCAGGCCGGACGGATGCGGCGCGGTGATCGGCCCCACGGCGACGATGCGTCCCGAAGTGGGCGCGTGTACCGGTGCGGAGACTTCCGAGGGCGGGAAGGCCAGCAATTGGCCCTTGAGCACCGTGTCGCCGACCTTGACCAGCGGCAGGGCCTCGGCCCCGGCATGCTGGCGCAGCGGCAGGTAGAGGCGCGGCGGCAGCGGCAGGCTGCCGATGGGCAGCGCCGCCGAGAGATCCTTGTGGGCGGCCGGATGGATGCCGCCACGGATACTGGAAAGATTGAAGTACATGCGAAGGCTCCGTAATCGGCTCAGGCGGCGGCGGGCTTGTCCCAGCGCCAGGTGTCCAGGGTCTGCTCCTGCGGGACCATCAGGACGCAGTCTTCCGGACAGGCGTCGCGGCATTTGCCGCAACCGGTGCAGGCATCCTCCAGCACCACGTGGATCTGTCCGCTGGCGCCGACGATGGCGTCGGTGGGGCAGGCGCGGTAGCAGCGGGTGCAGCCGATGCACTCCGAAGCCACCACCTTGGCCAGCAGGGGGGCGGCCATCTGGCTGGTATCCACGCTCACGCCGAGCATCTCGGCGAGCCGCTCGGCCAGGGCCGCGCCGCCGGGCGGGCAGCAGGTGACCGAGGCGGTCCCCTCGACCATCGCCACGGCGGCGGCGCCGCAGCCGGGGAAGCCGCACTGCCCGCACTGGCTGCCCGGCAGCAGCTCGTTGACCTCCTTGATCAGGGGGTTCTCGTCGGTCACCGCGAACTTGCGGGCCGCGAAGCCCAGGCCACCGCCCAGGAGCACGCCCATCGCTGCCAGCGCCAGAGTTGCCACTACCATAATTTGCCCTCCTCTCGTCGCCGGTCGTGCCGGCCGTCCAGTGTCAGAATCAGATCAGGCCGCCGAAGCCCATGAAGGCCAGGGCCAGCAGGCCGGCGGTGACGAAGGCGATCGGCGGGCCGGAAAAGGCGGCCGGCACGTTGGCCAGGGCCAGGCGCTCGCGCAGGCCGGCGAAGATGATCATGATCAGCGAGAAGCCCAGGCCCGAGCCCAGGCCGAACAGCGCGGCCATGGTCAGGTCGTGGCCTTCGCGCACGCTGAGCAGCGGCACGCCGAGCACGGCGCAGTTGCTGGTGATCAGCGGCAGATAGATGCCCAGCGAGCGGTGCAGCGGCGGGCTGACCTTGCGGATGATCAGCTCGATCAGCTGCACCATGCCGGCGATGACCACGATGTAGGCGAGGATGCGGATGAAGCCGATGCCCAGCGGCAGCAGCACGTAGTGTTCGAGCAGCCAGCTGCTGGCGCCGCCGAGGGTCATGACCAGGGTGGTGGCCACGGCCATGCCGATCGAGGGCTCGAGCTTGCTCGACACGCCCATGAACGGACAGAGGCCCAGAAAGCTCACCAGCACCACGTTGTGAACCAGCACGGTGCCCAACAGAAACAAAACGTACTCCATAGCGACCTCACCTACTCGGCTGAATCTCGGCGATGCACCTTTGTCGGGCGCACTCTTTTGCCGAGAGCTTTTTGCATCAAGCATGCCAGCGCTCAAACTTTGCGCAGCTCCGCCTTGCAGGCCCCAAGAAAATTGACCTAAATCAATAAAGAGCTTCGCGACACCGACCGCCTATCCACCCGACGCACCCGGTTTTGTAAGGTTTGTGACAGCTCGTTACGGAGCCTGCCGCCCGGCTTGTGCGCTTTCGCACAGCTAGCGGGCAACCACCCCGAAGATCCCCTGTTCCGCGGCGTTTTCGAGCAATCCGGCGGGTGCGGGCGTTCGATATGCGGCACAGGATTTGCTAATTTTTTTCAGGCCCAACGCGCCATGCCGGCCGACGCGCACCCTGCGCTCGCCGGTTCCCTTGGATAGACGAGGCACAGCATGACCCCGGCCAACCCGACCCTGAGCAACGAGCCGCAAGAGCCTCATGCCGAGAGCGACGAGCTGCTCCCCGAGATCTTTCGCCAGACGGTGGAGCATGCGCCCATCGCCATTTCCATCACCGACCTCAAGGCCAACATCCTTTACGCCAACCGCGCCTTCCGCAGCATCACCGGCTACGACAGCGAGGAAGTGCTCGGCAAGAACGAATCGATCCTCTCCAACGGCACCACGCCGCGCCTGGTCTACCAGGCGCTGTGGGGCCGGCTGGCGCAGAAGAAGCCCTGGTCAGGCGTGCTGGTCAACCGGCGCAAGGACCAGAGCCTGTACCTGGCCGAACTGACCGTGGCGCCGGTGCTCGACGAGACCGGCGAGACCATCTACTACCTGGGCATGCACCGCGACACCAGCGAGCTGCACGAGCTGGAGCAGCGCGTCAACAACCAGCGTCTGATGATCGAGGCGGTGGTCAACGCCGCCCCGGCGGCGATGGTGGTGCTCGACCGCCAGCATCGGGTGGTGCTGTCCAACCCGAGCTTCTGCCGCCTGGCCCGCGACCTGGTCGAGGACGGCGCCAGCGAGAGCCTGGTGGCGCTGCTGCGGGAAAACCTCGCCACCCCCTTCGAGAAGCTGGAGAACCAGGGCACCGCCTTCTCCGGCAAGGAGATCTCCTTCGACCTGGGCGGCCGCTCGCCGCGCTGGCTGTCCTGCCACGGCCGGGCCATCCACATCGAGGACGAGCAGGCCCACGTGTTCTTCACCCCCACCGAGGAGCGCTACCTGCTGCTGACCATCAACGACATCTCCGAGCTGCGCCAGAAGCAGCAGGACTCGCGGCTCAACGCGCTGAAGGCGCTGATGGCCGAGGAGGAGCTGCTGGAGGGCATGCGCGAGACCTTCAATGCCGCCATCCACCGCCTGCAGGGCCCGGTCAACCTGATCAGCGCGGCGATGCGCATGCTCGAGCGGCGTCTCGGCGACAAGGCCGAGAACGATCCGGTGCTGAGCGCCATGCGCGAGGCCAGCGCGGCCGGTATGGAGGCACTGGAGAACCTCAGCGGCTCCATTCCGGTGCGCATGGCCGAGTCCAAGATGCCGGTCAACCTCAACCAGCTGATCCGCGAGGTGATCACCCTGTGCACCGACCAGTTGCTGGCGCAGGGCATCGTCGTCGACTGGCAGCCGGCGCTGCGCCTGCCCTGGGTGATGGGCGGCGAAAGCAGCCTGCGCAGCATGATCAAGCACCTGGTCGAGAACGCCATCGAGTCCATGAGCCAGAACCAGGTCAGCCGCCGCGAGCTGTTCATCAGCACTCGCGTGGAAAACCACCTGGTGCGCATGGAGATCACCGACAGCGGCCCGGGCATTCCGCCCGAGCTGGTGCTCAAGGTGTTCGAGCCGTTCTTCAGCACCAAGCCGCCGCATCGCGTCGGACGCGGCATGGGTTTGCCGGTGGTGCAGGAGATCGTCGCCAAGCACGCCGGCATGGTGCACGTAGACACCGACTATCGCGAGGGCTGCCGGATCGTCGTCGAGCTGCCCTTCTCGGCCTCCACCTGAACAGCGACAGGGAATGCCCATGAATGCAACCATCCCTCAGCGCTCGGCCAAACAGACCCCGGTCGAACTCTATGACCTCCAATTGCAGGCCCTGGCGAGCATCGCCCGCACGCTCAGCCGCGAACAGCAGATCGACGAGCTGCTCGAGCAGGTCCTGGCCGTGCTGCACAACGACCTCGGCCTGCTGCACGGTCTGGTGACCATCTCCGACCCGGAGCACAGCGCCCTGCAGATCGGCGCCATCCACACCGACTCCGAAGCGGTGGCCCAGGCCTGCGAAGGCGTGCGCTACCGAAGCGGCGAAGGCGTGATCGGCAACGTCCTCAAGCACGGCAACAGCGTGGTGCTCGGCCGCATCTCCGCCGACCCGCGCTTTCTCGACCGCCTGGCGCTGTACGACCTGGAAATGCCGTTCATCGCGGTGCCGATCAAGAACCCCGAGGGCAACACCATCGGCGTGCTGGCGGCCCAGCCGGACTGCCGCGCCGACGAGCACATGCCGGCGCGCACGCGCTTCCTGGAGATCGTCGCCAACCTGCTGGCGCAGACCGTGCGCCTGGTGGTGAACATCGAGGACGGCCGCGAGGCCGCCGACGAGCGCGACGAGCTGCGCCGCGAGGTGCGCGGCAAGTACGGCTTCGAGAACATGGTGGTGGGCCACACCCCCACCATGCGCCGGGTGTTCGACCAGATCCGCCGGGTCGCCAAGTGGAACAGCACCGTGCTGGTGCTCGGCGAATCCGGCACCGGCAAGGAGCTGATCGCCAGCGCCATCCACTACAACTCGCCGCGTGCGCACCGCCCCTTCGTGCGCCTGAACTGCGCCGCGCTGCCGGAAACCCTGCTCGAGTCCGAACTCTTCGGCCACGAGAAGGGCGCCTTCACCGGCGCGGTGAAGCAACGCAAGGGACGCTTCGAGCAGGCCGACGGCGGCACCCTGTTCCTCGACGAGATCGGCGAGATCTCGCCGATGTTCCAGGCCAAGCTGCTGCGCGTGCTGCAGGAGGGCGAGTTCGAGCGGGTCGGCGGCAACCAGACGGTGCGGGTCAACGTGCGGATCGTCGCCGCCACCAACCGCGATCTGGAAAGCGAGGTGGAGAAGGGCAAGTTCCGCGAGGACCTCTACTACCGCCTGAACGTCATGGCCATCCGCATTCCGCCGCTGCGCGAACGCACCGCCGACATTCCCGAGCTGGCGGAATTTTTGCTCACCAAGATCGGCCGCCAGCAGGGCCGCCCGCTGACCGTCACCGACAGCGCCATCCGCCTGCTGATGAGCCACCGCTGGCCGGGCAACGTGCGCGAGCTGGAGAACTGCCTGGAGCGCTCGGCGATCATGAGCGAGGACGGCACCATCACCCGCGACGTGGTCTCGCTGACCGGGGTCGACAACGAGAGCCCGCCGCTCGCCGCGCCGCTGCCCGAGGTCAACCTGGCCGACGAGAGCCTGGACGACCGCGAACGGGTGATCGCCGCCCTCGAGCAGGCCGGCTGGGTACAGGCCAAGGCCGCGCGGCTGCTGGGCATGACGCCGCGGCAGATCGCCTACCGCATCCAGACCCTCAACATCCACATGCGCAAGATCTGACGGGAACCTCCGGCAATGGATGGCCGGCTTCTCCCCTCCCCTTTCCCCGCCTCTCCCCTGATCCGGCACGGGCGCCTGCCCATGACGGACATCGCCCCCTCTTCCCCGCCCGCCGCACTTGTCGCTTGTCGTACAGAAGCGCGCGAAGGACCGTGCGGATTTGTCCGTTGCGCGACAAACCGAGCCCCACATTTTCAAATAAATCCTTCATAAACAATCACTTAAATAATCGGCACGGGTATTGCTCGGCTTTTGGGGTAAAGACTCTCTCAGCCGGAGACAGAACATGGAACTGAGCGTACTTGGGCAAAACAATGGGGGGCAGCACAGCGCTGGCGGCTGTTCCTCAAGTGGCTGCGGCAGCACGAACGATCAGCTCTCCCACTTGCCGGAACACATTCGCGAGAAGGTGCACAACCATCCGTGCTATTCGGAAGACGCGCACCACTACTTCGCGCGCATGCACGTGGCGGTGGCGCCTGCCTGCAACATCCAGTGCCACTACTGCAACCGCAAGTACGACTGCGCCAACGAGTCGCGTCCGGGTGTGGTGTCCGAAGTGCTGAGCCCCGAGCAGGCGGTCAAGAAGGTCAAGGCCGTGGCCGCTACCATCCCGCAGATGACCGTGCTCGGCATCGCCGGCCCCGGCGACCCCCTGGCCAACCCGCAGCGCACCCTCGAGACTTTCCGCATGCTCAGCGAGCAGGCCCCGGACATCAAGCTGTGCGTTTCCACCAACGGTCTGGCCCTGCCGGAGTGCGTCGAGGAGCTGGCCAAGCACAACATCGACCACGTCACCATCACCATCAACTGCGTGGACCCGGAGATCGGCGCCAAGATCTATCCGTGGATCTACTGGAACAACAAGCGCATCCGCGGCGTCAAGGCAGCCAGGATCCTCATCGAGCAGCAGCAGAAGGGTCTGGAGATGCTGGTCGCGCGCGGCATCCTGGTGAAGGTCAACTCGGTGATGATCCCCGGGGTCAACGACGAGCACCTGAAGGAAGTGAGCAAGATCGTCAAGGCCAAGGGCGCCTTCCTGCACAACGTCATGCCGCTGATCGCCGAGGCCGAACACGGCACCTTCTACGGCGTGATGGGCCAGCGCAGCCCCGAGCCGGAAGAGCTGCAGGACCTGCAGGACGCCTGCGCCGGCGACATGAACATGATGCGCCATTGCCGTCAGTGCCGCGCCGACGCGGTCGGCATGCTCGGCGAGGACCGCGGCGACGAGTTCACCCTGGACAAGATCGAGTCGATGGAGATCGACTACGAGGCGGCGATGGTCAAGCGCGCCGCCATCCACGCAGCGATCAAGGAAGAGCTGGATGAGAAGTCCGCGAAGAAGGCACGGCTGGCTGGCCTGTCTGTTGCATCTGTCCAGAACGGCACGACCGGCCGCTACCGTTCGGTACTGATGGCCGTGGCCACCAGCGGCGGCGGCCTGATCAACCAGCACTTCGGCCATGCCACCGAGTTCCTGGTGTACGAAGCCTCGCCGTCCGGGGTGCGCTTCATCGGCCACCGCCGGGTCGACCAGTACTGCGTCGGCAACGACACCTGCGGCGAGAAGGAAAGTGCGCTCGCCGGCAGCATCCGCGCCCTGAAGGGGTGCGAGGCGGTGCTCTGCTCGAAGGTCGGCTTCGAGCCCTGGGGCGATCTGGAAGCCGCCGGCATCCAGCCCAATGGCGAACACGCCATGGAGCCGATCGAGGAGGCGGTCATGGCGGTCTATCTGGAGATGATCGAGTCGGGTCGGCTGGAGAATGACGGAGCCCTGCTGCAGGCCAAGGCCTGAGCAGGGTACGAGACAGTTCGAGGATTGCGTGGAGGTGCGTGATGGCGCTGAAAATTGTGGAATCCTGTGTCAATTGCTGGGCGTGTGTCGATGTCTGTCCGAGCGAAGCGATCTCCCTGGGTAGCACGCATTTCAAGATCAGTGCGAGCAAGTGCACCGAGTGCGACGGGGACTACGAAGAGAAGCAGTGCGCGAGCATCTGTCCGATCGAGGGCGCTATCCTGCTCGCCGACGGTACGCCGGCCAACCCGCCGGGTTCGCTGACCGGGATTCCCCCGGAGCGCCTGGCCGAGGCCATGCGCGAAATCCAGGCCCGCTAAGGAGAGCAAGCCATGACCAGCACCAGCATCGTCTTCTACGAGAAACCCGGCTGTGCCACCAACCGCCTGCAGAGACAACTGCTGCGTTCGGCTGGCCTGCAGCTGGAGGTCCGCAACCTGCTCAGCGAGCCTTGGACGCCCGAGCGCCTGCGGCCCTTCTTCGGCGATCGGCCGGTGGCCGAGTGGTTCAACCGCTCGGCGCCGGCGATCAAGTACGGCGAGCTGGACCCCACGCAGCTGAGCGCCAGCCAGGCGCTCGAGCTGATGCTGGCCCACCCGGCCCTGATCCGTCGCCCGCTGATCCGCTACGGTGCGCAGTACATGGCCGGCTTCGATCTGGTCAAGCTGTGCACCCACCTGCCCGCCAAGAACGACCTGCCCGACGCCGACAACGACCTGGAGAAGTGCGCGGTCGGCCAGAATTCGATCGGCTGCCTGGCGGCAGGGAGCCAGTAATGAGCGATGCCGTGGCCCGTCAGGAGGCCGCCCCGCAAGCCGTGCGCCATGAAGAAGCCAACCGTCTCTGGCTGGAGCGCATCGTTCAGTCGCAGCGCAGCGGACTGAGCTGCCTGCCGTTTCATCTGGGCCTCGACGAGCAGAGCTACGCCGAGCTGATCCGGACCCATTTTCCCGCGCTGGCCGACCAGACCAGCGCCAGCCTGGGCTCGCTGGCCCACGAATGCAGCGAGCTGCGCGAAGACCTGCTGGAGATGCGCCGCGACGAATGGGAGGAGCTGCGCAACCTGCTGCTGGGCAGCCGCTGCGGCGACGCCCCGGAGGAGGCCTGGATGGCGAGCATCGTCGCCGCCGCCTGCCTCGGCGGCGACCACCTGTGGCGCGACCTGGGGCTCGAGACCCGCGAGAGCCTGAGGACCCTGCTGACGCACAATTTCCCCAGCCTCGCCGAGCGCAACGTGAACAACATGCGCTGGAAGAAATTTCTCTACAAGCAGCTGTGCGAGCAGGACGGCGGCTACGTCTGCCGCGCCCCCAGCTGCGCGCAGTGCCCTTCTCATCACGACTGTTTTGGAGCAGAAGTATGACTCGATTCGCCCGTATCGCCGCCGAGCAGGCCGAAGCCCTGCTGGCCGGCCAGGACAGCGTCATGCTGCTGGACACCCGCGACGCCCGCGCCTATTGCCAGGGCCACGATCCGCGCGCCATCCATCTCAACGACCTGAATCTGCGCACCCTGCTGAAGGTCACCCCGAAGCAGGTGCACCTGATCTTCTGCTGTGCCGATGGCGCCTCCAGCCCGGACATGGCACACCTGTTCGCCGAATTCGGCTTCATCAACTGCTACAGCCTGGAAGGTGGCTATGCCGCCTGGAAGGCCAGGCCGCAGCAAGCGGCCAAGACGCGCGCCCTCCGCGCGCGGCAAGCCGCAGCCCTGCTGGGATAGGAGAGAACCATGCAAGTACTGGACACTGAAGCACGCATTCGCAAGCAGATCGCCGAGAACCCGGTGATCCTCTACATGAAAGGCACCCCCGCGGCGCCGGAATGCGGCTTTTCCCGCGCGGCCGTCGGCGCCCTCAGCAAGATCGGCAAGCCCTTCGCCTACGTCAACGTGCTGACCGCCCCGCACATCCGCGAGAAGCTGCCGAAGCTCTTCCAGTGGCCCACCTTTCCCCAGCTGTTCGTCAACGGCGAGCTGATCGGCGGCTGCGATATCATCCTCGAGATGGAAGCCGACGGCAGCCTGAAGGAGCTGCTGGAAAAGGCCACCGCCCAGGCCTGACCCGTTCTCAGCGCCCGGCGTCCCCACCGATCCCCACGGTGGCGGGCGTCGGGCGCTGTCTTTACGCGCCCTCCCCCCTCTACGTCTCAACGCAGCCCCAGACGCCTGGCCAGGCGATGCAGGTTGGCGCGGTCCACGCCGAGCGCACGGGCCGCAGCGGCCCAGTTGTGGCCGTGGGCCTCGAGGGCGGCGAGAATCCGCTCGCGCTGGAACCGCTCCACCGCCTGGCGCAGGTCATCGATCGCTGGCGCCAGGGCGGCGGCGGCCGCCGGCGCCTCACTGTCCGTCGCGGCCGGCAGATCCAGCAGCTCCGCGCCGATGCTGAGAATCCGCCGCTGCTCGCCGCCGGCCATGGCCCTGAGCGCGGCGCGGCCGATCAGGTGCTCGAGCTCGCGCACGTTGCCCGGCCAGTCGTAGGCGAGCAGCGCCGCCTGGGCCTCGGCGCTCAGGCGCAGGCCGCGCAGGCCGAGGCGGGCGCGGTTCTCCTCGAGGAAGTACCCGGCCAGCAGCAGCACGTCGCGGCCGCGCTCGCGCAGCGGCGGCACCGGCAGCGGATAGACGCTGAGGCGGTGGTAGAGGTCGGCGCGAAAGCGCCCGGCGCGCACCTCGCCGGCCAGGTCGCGGTTGGTGGCGGCGATCACCCGCACGTCCACCCGGTGCTCGCGGTCGGAGCCGACCCGCTGCAGCTGGCCGCTCTGCAGCACGCGCAGCAGCTTGGCCTGCACCGCCAGCGGCAGCTCGCCGACCTCGTCGAGGAACAGCGTGCCGCCGTCGGCCAGCTCGAACTTGCCGCTGCGCTCGGTCACCGCCCCGGAGAAGGCGCCGCGCACATGGCCGAACAGCTCGCTTTCCACCAGGGTGTCGGGCAGTGCCGCGCAGTTCAGGCTGATCAACGGCTTGTGGGCGCGCGCCGAGGCGGCGTGGATGGCCTGCGCCACCAGCTCCTTGCCGACCCCGGTCTCGCCGCTGACCAGCACGCTCAGGTCGCTGCCGGCGACCACCGCGATCTCCTGCAGCAGGCGCCGGTGGGCGCGGCTCTGGCCGATCAGCTCGTGGTTGCCCTGACGGTCGGCGGCCTCGCGATAGGCCTGCATCAGCCGCTCGTCGCGCTCGGCGCGGCGGGTCAGTGCGCTGATCCGCTCGCCGGCCTGCACGGTGGCGGCGGCCAGACTGGCGAAGGCCTCCAGGGTGGCCAGGTCGATGCCGTCGAAGCGCGCCGGGTCCAGGGCGTCGAGGGTCAGCAGGCCCCAGGGGCGCTCGTCCAGGTACAGCGGGCAGCCGAGGCAGTCGTGGACCTGCAGCTGGCTGGAGAGCCCCTCGACCAGGCCGTCATAGGGGTCCGGCAGGCTGCAGTCGCTGGCGAAGCGGGTGGCGCCGCGCTGTGCCAGCAGCGCGCGCAGGCGCGGCTGTTCGTCGAGACGGAAGCGCCGGCCCAGGGTGTCCGCGCTCAGCCCGTCCACCGCCAGCGGCACCAGGGTGTCGCCGTCCAGGCGCAGCAGCGCCGCGGCATCGGCCGGCAGCAGCCGGCGCAGGGCGCCGAGCAGGCGCCGGTAGCGTTCGGCCTCGGGCAGTTCGCGGGTCAGGTCGGCGACCAGCGGGAGGAAGGCGTCGAGCAGCGGAGGTGTAGTCATCTGGATAACACTGTGTCATATCGACTGCGGACTACCGTAGTCGAAAGGACAGCAAGGGGCAACAGGCCGGCCATTTGCGGGGCCTGCGCACCTGGCACGAAACCTGAAGATGATTGCACAACCCTCGCGGCCGAGCGGCCGCGCCCATTGCACGCTACAGGAGTCGCCCATGCTGACCGAGCAACAACGCGCCATCGTCAAGGCCACCATCCCGCTGCTGGAAACCGGCGGCGAAGCCCTGACCCGGCACTTCTACGGCATCATGCTCACCGAGTACCCGGAGGTGCGCCCGCTGTTCAACCAGGCCCACCAGGCCAGCGGCGAGCAGCCGCGGGCGCTGGCCAACGCGGTGCTGATGTACGCCCGGCACATCGACCGCCTGGAAGCGCTCGGCCCGCTGGTGGCGCAGATCGTCAACAAGCACGTGGCGCTGCAGGTGCTGCCGGAACACTACCCGATCGTCGGCACCTGCCTGCTGCGCGCCATCCGCGAGGTGCTCGGCGAGGAGATCGCTACCGACGCGGTGCTCGACGCCTGGGGCGCGGCCTACGGAATGCTCGCCGAGCTGCTGATCGGCGCCGAGGAGGCCGCCTACGCCGCCACGGCCGCGGCCCCGGGCGGCTGGCGCGGGGGACGGGCGTTCCGCGTGGCGCGCCGGGTGGTGGAGAGCGAGGAGATCGTCTCCTTCCACCTGCGCCCGGAGGACGGCGGCGCGCTGCCGCCCTTCCAGCCCGGCCAGTACATCGGCCTGCGCCTGGTGCTCGACGGCGAGGAGGTGCGCCGCAACTACTCGCTGTCGGCGGCGTCGAACGGCGAGGAATACCGCATCAGCGTCAAGCGCCACGCCGAAGGCCGGGTCTCCCGCCACCTGCACGACCAGGTGGGCGAAGGCGACCGCCTCGTGCTGTTCCCGCCGGCCGGCGAGTTCGTCCTGGATGCCTCGGACAAGCCGCTGGTGCTGATCGGCGCCGGCGTCGGCGTCACCCCGCTGCTGGCCATGCTGGAGGCGGCGCTGCCCAGCGGCCGGCCGGTCCGCTTCATCCACTGCGCACGGCACGGCGGCGTGCAGGCCTTCCGCCAGCAGGTCGAGGCGCTGGCCGGGCAGCACCCGCAGCTCAAGCCGTTCTTCTGCTACAGCGCGCCGCGCGCCGAGGACCACGCCGACGCCAGTGGCCGGCTGGATGCCCAGCGCCTGGCCGCCTGGCTGCCGGAAGAGCGCGACCTTGAGGCCTATTTCCTCGGTCCGCAGGCCTTCATGGCCCAGGTGAAGCGCCAGCTGAGCGAGCTCGGCGTGCCGCAGGAGCAGTGCCACTACGAGTTCTTCGGCCCGGCACAGGTGCTGGAGGGCTGATCCGTCGCCCGCGCAGCGACCCGGGCCGCACCGAACGGGCGGCCCGGGGGCTGCGCCGGGCGTCAAACTGGCAAATCGCCCCACTTACTGCAAGAAAATTGCCGCAAACCAGCAAAATTATGCATTTGTCTTGAGCGATTCCGGCTTCGACAATGCAGCGCCCCTGCCCTGCTCCGACACGCGCTGCCGCATGCCCGACAAGACCTCCACGCCCTGGCTGAAAACCCTGCTGCCCGCCCTGCCGCTCGCCGCACCGCAGGAATGGCTGCGCAGCGCGGCCGGCATCTGCCTGGTCGTGGCGCTGACCCTCGCCGGCGATCTCTGGCTGTTCGATCCCGATCTCGTCCTGCACCTGGCGCCGCCGCTCGCCGCGAGTTCGGTGCTGCTGCTCGCCGCTGCCTCCAGCCCCTTCGCCCGCCCCTGGTCGGTGCTCGCCGGCAACCTGCTGTGCGCGTCGATCGGCATCCTGCTGGGCTCGAGCGAACTGGCCACGGTCCCGGCCGCCGGGCTCGGCGCCGCCCTGGCGCTGGCCGGCATGTTCGCCCTGCGCTGTCTGCACCCGCCGAGCTGCGCCCTGGCCCTGGCGGTCATCTTCAACTGGCCGGAGCTGGCGTCCCACGGCCCGGCCATTCTGCTGCCGGTCGCCTTCAACTCGCTGATGCTGCTCGGCCTGGCGCGCGGCTTCAACCGCCTGACCCGCCCGCCGCGCCACGAGCCGCCCCGGGAGAACATTCACCAGACCCGCGACCCGCTGCCCACGGAGCGCCTCGAGCCGCGCCGCGCGGCCCTCGACGCCGCCCTGGAGGATTTCGGCGAATACCTCGACATCACCCGCGAGGACCTGGAGCGGCTGGTCCGCCTGCTGGAGCGGCACGGTTTCCGCCACAGCCTGGGCCAGGTCGTCGCGGCGGACATCATGTCCCGCGACCTGCGCTGGGCCACCCCGGACACCTCCCTCGAGGAGGCCTGGAGCCTCCTGCGCGAGCACCGCCTGCAGCAGCTGCCGGTGATCGACGGCGCCTCCCAGCGCCTGCTCGGCATCGTCAGCCGCAGCGACCTGCTCAAGCGCGCCCGCCCCGGGCGCCCCTGGCCGGCCTTCGGGCGCTCCGGCCAGACCGGCATCGGCGCGGTCATGAGCGCGCCGCCGATCCTGGTGCGTCAGGACACCCACCTGGCCGAGCTGGTGCTGCCGCTCTCCGAGCAGGGCCTGCATTGCCTGCCGGTGGTGAACGACGGCGCGCGCCTGGTCGGCCTGGTCACCCAGACCGACCTGATCGCCGCGCTGTACCGGCTCTGGCTGCAGCAGCTGCCGGCCTGAGGCGGACGCCGGGCCCAGCCGCGTTGACCGGCCTGCGGCCGCGAACTAGCGTTTTTGAACGACCCCAAGCCGACGACAGGGATGTGCGCCGCCTGCAGCGAGGTACGCGCCATGCTGACGCAGAAAACCAAAGACACGGTCAAGGCCACGGCGCCGGTGCTTGCCCAGTACGGCAACGCGATCATCCGGCGCTTCTACGAACGCATGTTCCAGGCCCATCCCGAGCTGAAGAACATCTTCAACATGGCCCACCAGGCCAAGGGTCAGCAGCAGGAGGCGCTGGCCCGCGCCGTCTACGCCTATGCCGCCAACATCGACGACCCGCAGAGCCTGAGCGCCGTGCTCGAGACCATCGCCAACAAGCACGCCAGCCTCGGCGTGCGTCCCGAGCACTACCCGATCGTCGGCGAGCACCTGCTGGCGGCGATCAGGGAGGTGCTCGGCGAGGCCGCCACCGACGAGATCGTTTCCGCCTGGGCGCAGGCCTACGGCAACCTGGCCGACCTGCTGATGGGCATGGAAAGCCGGCTGTACGAGCGCAGCGCCGAGGCGCCCGGCGGCTGGACCGGCTGGCGCGAGTTCGTGGTGCGCGACAAGACCCCGGAAAGCGAGGAGATCACCTCCTTCGTGCTGGAGCCGGCCGATGGCGGCCCGGTGGAGGATTTCGAGCCCGGCCAGTACATCGGCCTCGCCGTCGAGGTGCCGGCGCTCGGCCTGCAGCAGATCCGCCAGTACAGCCTGTCCGACGCCCCCAACGGGCGCAGCTACCGCATCTCGGTCAAGCGCGAGGCGGGCAGCGAGACCCAGCCACCCGGCCACGTCTCCAACCTGCTGCACGACCATGTCGAGGTCGGCGACCGGCTCCGCCTGGCGCCACCCTACGGCAACTTCTACGTCGACGTGCAGGCGACCACGCCCGTGGTGCTGATCAGCGGCGGGGTCGGCCTGACGCCCATGGTCAGCATGCTCGCGCGGGTGCTGCAGAGCCCCGGGCGGCAGATCCTGTTCGTGCACGGGGCGCGCAACGGCGCGGTCCAGGCCATGAAGAACCACCTGCGCCAGACGGCGGCGGAGCACCCCAACTTCAAGCTGTGGGTGTTCTACAGCGAACCGCGGGAACAGGACGTGCAAGGGCGCGACTACGATCATCCGGGCCTGGTCGACCTGCGCCTGCTCGGCGACGCCATCCTGCTGCCCGATGCCGACTACTACCTGTGCGGGCCGATCCCCTTCATGCGCATGCAGCACGACGCCCTGATGAACCTCGGCATCCGCGAGCCGCGCATCCACTACGAGGTGTTCGGCCCGGACCTGTTCGCCGAATAGCCCGGCGCCGGGGCGCCGGTGGACAGGGCCGAGCCCTGCCCTCTAGAGTGCCCCTTTGCCGACGCCCGGTCGGTGCAGCGGACTCTTTCCATGACTCAACAACCCTTTCTCGGCGACAGCTGCCAGCCGGCGCAGATCGCCCGGCGGATCGAAGACATGGGCGTCGCCAAGGCCCGCGTCGACACCCCCACCCTGCTGGTGCTCGCCGTGCTCGCCGGCGCCTTCATCTCCCTGGCCGCCTTCCTCTACACCGTGGTGCTCACCGGCAGCGAGCTGGGCTTCGGCCCGACCCGGCTGCTCGGCGGCCTGAGCTTCTGCCTGGGACTGGTGCTGGTGGTGATCGGCGGCGCCGAGCTGTTCACCGGCAACAACCTGCTGGCGATGGCCTGGGCCAGCCGGCTGATCGGCGGCCGCGAGGTGCTGCGCAACTGGCTGCTGGTCTACCTGGGCAACGTGGTCGGCTGCCTGGGCACCGTGCTGCTGGTGGTCTGGGCGGGCAGCGCCGGCCTGAACGACGGTGCGGTCGGCGAGACAACGCTGAAGATCGCCCGCGCCAAGGCCGAGCTGACCCTGGGTGCGGCCTTCGCCCGCGGCGTCCTGTGCAACGCCCTGGTCTGCCTGGCGACCTGGCTGGCGATGGCCGGGCGCAGCGTGACCGACAAGATCCTCGCCATCCTCTTTCCGATCACCGCCTTCGTCGCCCTCGGCTTCGAGCACTCGATCGCCAACTGGTTCTTCCTGCCGTACGGGCTGGTGCTCGACGGCCAGGGCGCGCTGCCGCTCGCCGGCGTGGCCGGCAACCTGCTCGCGGTGACCGCCGGCAACCTGGTCGGCGGCACCCTGCTGGTCGGCGGCATGTACTGGCTGGCCTACCTGCGCGGCGGCAGCGGCGCGCAGAAGCGGCCGTCCTGAGCCGGCATTCTCCAGAAAAGCGAAGGGGGCCGAACGGCCCCCTTCTTCTGCGTGGCGAATGGCTTTCAGCCTTCGATCCTGCGCGGCGCCATGAAGTACATCCAGGTCAGCGCCAGGAAGTACATGCTCGGGATGATGACGAACAGCACGGCGTAGTTGTTGTCGGTGGCGGTCAGCACGTAGCCGACGATCTGGGTCATGAACATGCCGCCGATCGCCGCGCACATGCCGCCGAAGCCGAACACGGTGCTGATCAGGTGCTTGGGCGTGTAGTCCATCACCAGGCTCCAGATGTTGGCGGTCCAGGCCTGGTGCGCGCCGACCGCCAGGGAGATGGCCAGCACCGCGCCCCACAGGCCGCTGGCGTTGGCGGCGAAGATCACCGAGCAGATGCAGGTGGCGAAGATCAGCATCGATACCAGGCGCGCGCGGATCGGCTGCATCCCGCGGCCGATCAGGAAGGACGAGAGGATGCCGCCGCCGATGCTGCCGAAGTCGGCGGTCAGCCAGATCAGCATGAGCGGAATGCCCATCTGGGTCACGCTGATGCCCAGGTTGTACTGCTGGTTGAGGAACGGCGGCAGCCAGTACAGGTAGAACCAGAACACCGGCGCGGTGATCATGTAGGCCACGGCGAAGGCCCAGGTGCCGCGCATGCGCAGGATGCGCGAGAACGGCACCTTGACCGGCTCGGGTTCGGCTTCCTTGCTGATGTACTCCAGCTCGCTCTGCCTGACCCGCGGATGCTCCTCGGGGTTGTAGTAGTTGAGGGCCCAGAACACCAGCCAGACCAGGCCCAGCAGCCCCATGCCGATGAAGGCTGCCTGCCAGCCCCAGACGCTGAGGATCAGCGGCAGCAGCGCCGGGGTGACCATGGCGCCGACGTTGGTGCCGGCGTTGAAGATGCCGGTGGCCAGCGCACGCTCGCCGGCCGGGAACCACAGGCGGGTGGTCTTCACGCAGGCCGGATAGTTGGCCGCCTCGGTCAGGCCGAGGATGAAGCGGCAGATCATGAAGCCGACCGTCGAGGTCGCCAGACCGTGGGCGCCGGTGGCCAGGCTCCACAGCAGCACGGCGAGGAAGAAGGCGCGCTTGACGCCGACCTTGTCGATGAAGCGGCCCTGCAGCAGGAAGCCGACGGCGTAGCCGACCTGGAACCAGAAGTTGATGTTGGCGTAGTCCATGGTGGACCAGCTCATCTCCTTGGCCAGGATCGGCTGCATCACGCCCAGCGCGGCGCGGTCGATGTAGTTCAGGGTGGTGGCGAAGAACACCAGGGCCAACATGCCCCAGCGCACCTTGCCGACGGCCAGGGCGGCGCGGACCTTGCTGCCGACCGACGCGTGGGCCGCGGCAGGGGATTCGGCGGTCGTGGGTACGGCCATGGAAGTACCTTGCGAAGTGAACATTTTCAGTAGCCATCCGTTCGAGGACCGGAGATGCAACAGTCCGGTCGGGCCTCTTTCGTGCCCCAGTAACGCCGCCGAAGTGGAACGTCCCTTTTCGGGCGTGTGGCGGGCCCTCCTGCCGACTGGCGGGAATGCCCCTGTTACTGGTTGCGGTTAATGGCGCCGGTTCAGCGCAACGGGTTCAGCGGAAAGCCGGCCGTGTCTAGACCGGATGGCGCAGGCGGACGAGGGCCGACTGCGCAGGCCGCAGGCGAGAAGCACCCGCACGGGAGGGATGGGAAAGCACGCAGGCTTGGCGGGGTGGAAGTATGCACATGAGCGTCTACCGATCTTGAAGTTGTTATAACGGGCTCCGGTTGCCCGGCAGGCGTGCCTGCAACCTGGCGACCATCTTGGCCAGTGCTCAAAAAAGCGTCAATCGACCAGCCGGGCTTCTGGTCGATAATCGAACAGAACTAACCAACTGGTACATTTTATCACCGGAAAGCCTCTAATCCGCCTCTCAGCGCCGCGACCAGTCGGTCTGCCCGGCGGCCACCTCGCGCAGCAGTGCCAGGGCCTGCTGCAGGATGGGCGAATCCTTGGCCCGCGAGTAGACGAGGTAGACCGGATAGGCGAATTCCGGCGCCTTCTCCACGCGCCGCAGCAGACCCTCGTCCAGATAGCGCTGCACCACCCGGCTACGGAAGTAGCCGCGCCCGCCCTCCTGCAACAGGTACTGCAGGGCCAGCGGACCGAGGCTGAAATACAGGGGCGCCCTGGCCAGCTCCGGCAGCGCCGCATCGTGCTGCCGGCGGAACGCCTTCCCCCAGTCGACGTAGATGTAGGGCTCGGGATTGGCCTGCAGGGCGACCTGGATCAGCTTCTCCTCGAGCAACTGCTCCACCTGCAGGCCCGGCCAGTACTCCGGCTGGTAGACCAGGGCGGCGTCGAGCACGCCGAGATCGAGGCGCTCCTGCAGCAGATCGCCCGCGCCCACCTCGCTGCGCAGCGCATGGGAGGGGATCGCCTGGCGCAGGCGCTGCACCCAGGCCAGCAGCAGCGGGCTGGACAGGCTGACATCCGCCCCCAGGGTCAGCAGGTTGTCATAACCCTCCGGCAGCGGCAGGTCGCGGCGGGCCGCCTCCCAGGTCTGCACCAACTGGCTGGCGTAGCCGACGAAGCGCTCGCCGTCGGCGGTCAGCCGCGCACCGGCACGGTTGCGCACGAACAGCCGGCAGCCCAGCTGGCTCTCCAGGTTGTGGACGCGCGCGGTGACCGCGGTCTGGGTGAGATGCAGGCGCTCGGCAGCGGCGACGAGGCTGCCGCCACGCACGATTTCCAGGAAGGTACGGGCAAGATCGATATCCATGGGGGCCTTGGTTCGGCAGTTGGCGCCAGGGCGGGAGACGCGCGGCCGCCAGGGCGCATGTTTCACGTGAAACGGTGGATCACCGCGCTCAGGCCGGACGAGCAGGAGGATAGCTTAGCGACCGCCCAAGGGGAGGCTGGCCGTGGAGACGGGCAGGAGAACCCGCAGGATGGACGGCAGATGCGGGACGCCCTCCGTCGCTGCCGGACGGCGTCCCGCGCTGCTTCAGACGACCGGTTCGGCCGGTGTGCTGCCGATCACCTGGAGCTCGGTGGTCGCGGCCGCCGGGGCGAAGATGAAGTCGCCCGTGTCGAGCTGGCCGGCATGGTTGCCCTCCAGGGCGATCTCGAAGCGGTTTCCTTCGGCGTCGGCGCCGAGGTCCTTGAGGTAGGTCTTGGTGCCGGCATCGTTCAGGACGATCGCCAGGGTGCCGTCATGACCCGACCCCAGACCGGTGTAGCCGAGCGCCGAGAAGTCGATGAGGTCGGCACCGTGGGTGAAGTCGGCGATGGTGTCGGCGCCGCTCGCCCCGGTGGTGTAGTTGCGGAAGCTGTCGAGCTGCTCGCTGAAGCGGAAGATGTCGCTGCCGCTGCCGCCGGTCAGGGTATCGCGCCCCGCTCCGCCGTCGAGGAGGTCGTTGCCGGCCCCGCCGCTCAGGTCGTCCTGCCCGGCCTTGCCGAGCAGTTCCTCGGCCGCGCTGCTGCCGGCGAGCGTGTCGTTGCCGTCGCTGCCCTCCAGCACGAGGCGCCCGTCGAGGATGAGGTGGGCCTCGCCGAGTCCACCGAGGTTGCCCTCCAGGGCGATCTCGAGGCGCTCGCCCGCGGCGTTGCTCTCGAAGCTCTTCAGGTAGGTGCGGGTACCGGCGCTGTTCACCTGTACGGCCAGGGTGCCGTTGTAGCCGTCGCCCAGGCCGCTGAAGCCGAGCCCGGACAGGTCGATGCGGTCGTTGGCCAGGTCGAAGTCGGTGATCAGGTCGGCGAAGCTGCTGCTCGCCGTGCGGTGGCTGTCGGTCAGTTCGCTGAAGCGGAACACGTCGGCCCCGCCGCCGCCGCTCAGGGTATCGCGGCCAGCGCCGCCGTGGATGATCTCGTCGGCGCTGGTGCCGGCCAGCCTGTCGTTGTCGGCGGTGCCCTCGAGGATTCGCTGTCCCGTGGGCGTGGCGAAGATGAAGTGCTCGGCGCCGAGCAGGCCCTGGTAGTTGCCGTCGAGGGAGAACTCGAAGCGGTAGCCGTTGGCGCCGCTGTCGTAGCTCTTCAGGTAGGTGCGGTCGCCGGCACCGTTGAGCACCACGGCGAGGGTGCCGTTGTAGCCGTCGCCCAGGCCGGTGAGGCCCAGCGCCGACACGTCGATCTTGTCTTCGCCCAGGGTGAAGTCGGTGATGCGGTCGCCTTGGTTGTCGCCGGTGTCGTAGTTGCGCAGGCTGTCGGACAGCGCGTCGAAGCGGAACACGTCGGCTCCGGCGCCGCCGGTGAGGCTGTCGCGCCCGGCCCCGCCGACCAGGATGTCGTTGCCGCCGGCGCCATTGAGGCTGTCGTGTCCGGCATGGCCGAGCAGCGTCTCGGCGGCCGAGGTGCCGAGCAGCGCGTCGTCGCCCGCGCCGCCCTCGATGGCGACGCGCTCGAAGAACAGGTTGCCGCCATCGAGCCGGCCAGCGAAATTGCCGTCCAGGGCGATTTCGAAGCGCCGGCCCTCGGCGTCCGCCTCGAGGCTCTTCAGGTAGGTGCGGCTGCCGTCGGCAGTGACCTGCAGCAGCAGGGTGCCGTTGTAGCCGTTGCCCAGGCCGGAAAAGCCCAGCATCGAAAGATCGATGCGGTCCTGGCCGGGATCGAAGTCGGTGATCAGGTCGGTGAAGCTGGCGCTGGCGGTGCGGTAGCTGTCCTCGCGGGCGGCGAAGCGGAACACGTCGGCCCCCTCGCCACCGGTCAGGTTGTCACGGCCGGCGCCGCTGTCGAGGATGTCGTTGCCGGCCCCGCCGTTCAGACGGTCGTTGCCGGCACCGCCGAGGATCGTCTCATGGGCGTTGCCGCCGGTCAGCACGTCGTTGCCTCCGGTGCCCTCGAGAGTCGCCTGCTGGCCGGTGCCGGACTGGTCGGAGACCGTGGAGTTGGGGCCATAGAGCAGCACGGTGCGCTGGGTGCCGTCGATGCTGTTGGCGTAGAGACTGCTGGCGTCGGTGCCGTCGTTGCGCTCCTGCACGCCGAAGGTGGAATTGGCCGAGCCGGTGATGAGGTTGCCTTCGATCCAGGTATTGGCCGTCGCGTAGAAATTGCCGGAGACGCCGGCGGTATCGTCGTAGGACTGCACGAGGATTTCCGCGTAGGGGCCGTTCTGCGCGTTGTCGTGGATCTGGTTGTCGAGGATCTGCACGTCCTGGGTGCCGTAGACGCGCACCCCGGCCGTGCCGTTGCCGTAGATGTCGGCGTTCTGCAGGGTGACGTCGTGGGTCATCTTGAGCAGCACGCCCTCGAGCGCGTTGTCGTAGTAGGCGCCGCCGTCGATCAGGATGTTGTAGGGATGCGGCATGTCGTACGAGCCGCGCTGCACCACCAGGCCGGAGCCGCCGTTGCCGTAGGCGACGTTGT
Organism: Azotobacter salinestris; assembly: GCF_009363155.1. Classification (NCBI taxonomy): domain Bacteria; kingdom Pseudomonadati; phylum Pseudomonadota; class Gammaproteobacteria; order Pseudomonadales; family Pseudomonadaceae; genus Azotobacter; species Azotobacter salinestris. Next base: position 2,849,820 of record NZ_CP045302.1, on the reverse strand, counting down.
TGGTCATCGTGAAATCATGGGTGCTGGTGACCACGTTGAAGCCGTGGCGGTCGTTGTTGTAGGCGACGTTGTTCTCGAACACGCTGTCGATCAGGTAGTCGGCGACGAAGCCGTCGAGGCCGTTGTCGTGGGAAACGCTGTCGCGGATCACCAGGTTGATGGTCTGCTCGTGGGGGTCGAAGCCGTAGCCGGACATCTCGCGGATCTCCACCCGCTCCAGGGTGACGTCGCGGTCGGCCCCCTCCTGCCCGGGGATGTAGCCGTTGAACCAGCCGTCGACCTTGGCGGACACGTTGTCGCGGTTGCCGTCCAGGGTCAGGTCGCGCATGCCGAAGTTGTAGGTCTCCTCGCCATAGGCCGAGCGGACCATGCCGGTGACCTTCTGCTCCCAGCCATCGACCAGCTTGATGACCGTCTCGCCCATGCCGGCACCGGCCAGGTAGACGTTGCTCTTGAGCATCAGGCAGCCGTCCGACGGCTCCTCGCCGCCGCTGACCCGATACTCGCCGGCCGGCAGGTAGACGGTGCCGCCGCCGGCTGCGTGGGCGGCATCGATCGCCGCCTGAATGGCGGCGGTATCGTCGCTGATGCCATCGCCCAGTGCCCCAAAATCTTTGACGTTGAAATCCATGCTACTTCTGCTTCCTGTTCCATTGATGCGCAGCGGAACGCTGCTCGGGAGGGTGGAGAAGGAAGAGTCGACTACTGAACAAGCCTTTCCCGTCCCCGGCTTTGAACGCGACGATGTTTTCCCGTGCGCTCGAAGCGCCTCTGGCTGTCTTTACGCAAGGCAGCCAGGCAGGCGAACAAGCGAAACGGCTCGTGCGTTTCTGTGCCTGAGACTGGTCAAAGGGCCGTTGGTTCGCCCGGCCGCTGCGGGCCGGGCGGAGGGAGATCAGACCAGCTGATCGGTCTGGGTGCCGCTGCTGCCGATCACTTCCAGCTGGGTGGCGGCAGGGTCGCTGTCCGCCATACCGGTCGTGCCGCCCTGGCTGTCGGCGAAGGCGATAGTGGCGCCGGAAAGATCGCTGGAATGATCGCCGTCCAGGGCGATCTCGAAGCGCTGGCCCGCGGCGTCCGCCTCGTAACTCTTCAGATAGGTGCGGGTGCCCTCGGCGTTGAGGGTGACCGCCAGGGTGCCGTTGTAACCGTCGCCCAGACCGCTGAAGCCCAGGGCGGACAGGTCGATGCGGTCCTCGCCGGCGTCGAAGTCGAGGATCAGGTCGTTGAACACCGCCGTGTCGGTGCGGTAGCTGTCCTCGCGGGCGGCGAAGACGAAGGTGTCGACGCCCGCGCCGCCGGTCAGCCGGTCGCGCCCGGCCCCGCCATCGAGCACATCGTTGCCGGCTCCGCCGTCCAGGCGGTCGTCGCCAGCACCGCCCAGGAGCTGGTCGTCGCCATCGCCGCCGACCAGCAGGTCGTTGCCGTCGGTGCCCTGGGGCGGCTGTTGCGGCTCTGCGCCGGGCGAATCGGAAGCGCTCGAATGGGCACCGGAGAGGCGTACCGAGGCGATCTGCCCGCCGCTGATGTCGTTGTCCTGGAGGGTGGTGTAGTCGCTGCCGTCGTTGCGCTCCTGCACGGCATAGTTGGCATTGACGGCGCCGATGACGTTGCCCTCGATCCGGGTGTTCAGCGCTTCGTAGACATTCCCCGTGACGCCGGCATCGTTGAAGGCCTGCAGCAGGACCTCGGGGTAGCTGCCGTTCTGCGAGTTGTCGTGGATCTGGTTGTCGAGGATCTGCACGTCCTCCGTGCCATACAGGCGCACGCCGGAGGAGCCGTTGCCGTGGATCTCGGCGTTCTGCAGGGTGACGTTGTTGGTCATCTTGAGCAGCACGCCTTCCATGGCGTTGTCGTAGAAGGCGCCACCGTCGATCAGGATGTTGGTCGGCTGGGCCAGGTCCTCCGCCCCCCGCTGGATGGTCAGCCCGGCGCCGCCGTTGCCGTAGGCGACGTTGTTGCTCATGGTGAAGTTCTGGGTGCTGGTGACCACGTTGAAGCCGTGGCGGTCGTTGTTGTAGGCGACGTTGTTCTCGAACACGCTGTCGATCAGGTAGTCGGCGACGAAGCCATCGAGACCGTTGTCGTGGGCCACGCTGTCGCGGATCGTCAGGTTGATGGTCTGCTCGTGGGGGTCGAAGCCGTAGCCGGACATCTCGCGGATCTCGACCCGCTCGAGGGTGACGTTGCGGTCGGCGCCGTTCTGGCCGGGAATGTAGCCGTTGAACCAGCCGTCGACCTTGCCGCCGGTGTTGGCGCGGTTGCCGTCGAGGGTCAGGTCGCTCATGCCGAAGTTGCTGGTTTCCTCGCCGTAGGCCGAGCGGACCATGCCGGTGATCTTCTGGTCCGAGCCGTCGACCAGCTTGATCACCGTCTCGCCCATGCCGGCGCCGACCAGGTAGACGCCGTCCTTGAGCATCAGGCACCCCTCCCCCGGCTCGCCGGCGGCGCTGACCCGGTACTCGCCGGGCGGCAGGTAGACGGTGCCGCCGCCCGACGCGTGGGCGGCATCGATCGCCGCCTGGATGGCCGCCCGGTCGTCGCTGACGCCATCGCCCAGCGCGCCGAAGTCCCTGGCATTGAACACGCCGGGCTCGAAGAGCACGTTGCCGCTGTCCAGCTGGCCGCTGAAGTCGCCGTCCAGAGCGATCTCGAAGCGCTGACCCGCGTCATCGGCCTCGAAGCTCCTGAGGTAGGTGCGGCTGCCGTCGGCGCTGACCTCAAGCAGCAGGGTGCCGTTGTAGCCGTCGCCGAAGCCGGAAAAGCCCAGCGTGGAGATGTCGATGCGGTCCTGGCCGGGGTCGAAGTCGAGGATCAGGTCGCTGGCCGTGCCGTTTTCGGCGAGGGAGCTGTCGCTGCGCGCGGAGAAGCGGAAGACGTCGGCCCCCTCCCCGCCTCTCAGGGTGTCGCGCCCGGCGCCGCCGTCGAGGATGTCGTCGCCGGCCCCGCCATCCAGGCTGTCCTGGCCGCCCCGGCCGAGGAGCAGTTCGTCGGCCGCGGTGCCCTGCAGCGCTTCGTCGGCGTCGCTGCCCTCGATGGTCGTCACCTGTCCCTGCGGGGTCGCGAAAATGAAATTCTCAGCGCTGAGCTGGCCTTGGTAGTTGCCGGCGAGGGAAAGCTCGAAGCTGTAGCCGTTGGCGTCGGTGTCGTAGCTCTTGAGATCGGTGCGGTCGCCGGCGGCGTTGAGCACCATGGCGAGAGTGCCGTTGCGGCCGTTGCCCAGGCCGGTGAAGCCCAGGGCCGACACGTCGATCCTGTCCTCGCCCAGGGTGAAGTCGGTGATGCGGTCGGCCTGGTTGTCGCCGGTGGTGTAGTTGCGCTGGCTGTCGGACAGCGCCTCGAAGCGGAAGATGTCCGCCCCGGCGCCGCCGGCGAGGCTGTCGCGCCCGGCGCCGCCGATCAGGATGTCGTCGCCGCCGGCGCCGTCGAGGCTGTCGTTGCCGCCACGGCCGATGAGTGTCTCACCGGCGTCGGTACCGATCAGCACGTCGTTGCCGTCTGTTCCCTCGGGCGTCTGGCCGGAGGAAGAGCCGGAAACCGTCGAGTTGGCGCCGTACAGCCGTACCGGCGCGATCTGCCCGCCGCTGATGGTGTTGGCGTTGAGGCTGCTGTAGTCGGTGCCGTCGTTGCGCTCCTGAATGCCGTAGGTGGAGTTGGCCGAACCGCTGATGACGTTGCCGGCGATCCAGGTGCCGGTCGTGGTGTAGTAGTTGCCGGATACCCCGGCGGTATCGTTGTAGGACTGCAGGAGTACTTCCGGGTAGGCGCCGCTCTGTGCGTTGTCGTGGATCCGGTTGTCGAGGATGTCCACGTCCTGGGCGCCGTAGACGCGCACCCCGTAGGTGCCGTTGCCGTAGACCTCGGCGTTCTGCAGGGTGACGTCGTGGCTCATCTTGATCTGCACGCCCTCCTGGCCGTTGTCGTAGTAGGCGCCGCCGTCGATCAGGATATTGTAGGGATGGGGCACATCGTAGGAGCCGCGCTGCACCACCACGCCGGCGCCGCCGTTGCCGTAGGCCACGTTGTTGGTCAGGGTGAAGTCGTGGGTGCTGCTGACGATGTTGAAGCCGTGGCGATCGTTGTTGTAGGCGACGTTGTTCTCGAACACGCCATTGATCTGGTAGTCGGCGACGAAGCCGTCGAGGCCGTTGTCGTGGGAAACGCTATCGCGGATCACCAGGTTGATGGTCTGCTCGTGGGGGTCGAAGCCGTAGCCGGACATCTCGCGGATCTCGACCCGCTCGAGGGTGACGTCGCGGTCGGCGCCGTCCTGGCCGGGGATGTAGCCGTTGAACCAGCCGTCGACCTTGGCGAAGACGTTGTCGCGGTTGCCGTCGAGGGTCAGGTCGCTCATACCGAAGTTGCTGGTCTCCTCGCCGTAGGCCGAGCGGACCATGCCGGTGACGTTCTGCTCCCAGCCATCGACCATCTTGATGACCGTCTCGCCCATGCCGGCGCCGACCAGGTAGACGTTGCTCTTGATGGTCAGCGCGCCATCGGAGGGCTCCTCCCCGCCGCTGACCCGATACTCGCCGGCCGGCAGGTAGACGGTGCCGCCCCCGGCCGCGTGGGCGGCGTCGATCGCCGCCTGGATGGCGGCGGTATCGTCGCTGACACCATCGCCCAGTGCCCCGAAATCCTTGACGTTGTAATCCATATCTCGCTTCCTAATCCCGTGTTGTGCAGCCCAGGGCTGCCTGGAGAATGAAGAAGGAAGAGACGACGGCCGGAATGGGTCTTCCCTGTCTCTGGCTTCCAACGCGACAGCCCACTCTTGCGCGCAGCGCACCCCAGGTCGTCCCTGGAGGCGACCTGGGAAAAGGCGCGGGTGTAATGGAATACAGCTGTCTGTTAGGTGAGATCAAAGTGGTTTTTTTTGGTTCGGCGGGTAGCCGACGGCGAACAGCCTTGCCGACGGTCGGCTGTACGTCAGTCCAAGACGCGCCAGGCTGGCTGCCTAGGTGATCGCCTCGTTCTGCGTGCCGCTGACACCGAGCACTTCGAGCTCGGTGGTCGCCACGCCGGCCGCGTCAGCGGTGCCGGCCGTGGCGAAGACCAGGTTGGCGGCGGAAAGATCGCCGGCATGGTTGCCGTCCAGGGCGACCTCGAAGCGCCGCCCCTCGGCATCCGCCTCGAAGCTCTTCAGATAGGTGCGCGTGCCCTCGGCGTTGAGGGTGACCGCCAGGGTGCCGTTGCGGCCGTTGCCCAGGCCGGAAAAGCCCAGGGCGGACAGGTCGATTCGATCCTCGCCGGCGTCGAAGTCGAGGATCAGGTCGTTGAAGCTGGCGCTGGCGGTGCGGTAGCTGTCCGTGCGTGCGGCGAAGACGAAGGTGTCGGCGCCCGCGCCGCCGGTCAGCCGGTCGCGGCCGGCGCCGCCGTCGAGCAGATCGTCGCCGCCCCTGCCGTCCAGGCGATCGGCGCCGGCACCGCCATGCAGCTGGTCGTCGGCATCGCTGCCGACCAGCAGATCGTCGCCGTCGGTTTCCGCGGGCGGCTGCTGCGGCGTGGCGCCGGGCGCGCCGGACACCGTCGAATGGGCGCCGTACAGCTGGATGGGCTTCTGCACGCCACTGATGGCGTTGTCGATCAGGGTGCTGTAGTCGGTGCCGTCGTTGCGCTCCTGCACGCCGTAGGTGGAGTTGGCCGAGCCGGCGATGGTGTTGCCCTCGATCCGGGTGTTCAGCGTCGTGTAGTAGGTCCCGGACGCTCCGCGGGTGTCGTCGAAGGACTGCAGGAGCACCTCGGGAACAGCGGCCGTCTGCGCGTTGTCGTGGATCTGGTTGTTGAGGATCTGCACGCCTTCGGCACCGTAGAGGCGCACCCCGGAGGAGCCGTTGCCGTGAATCTCGGCGTTCTGCAGGGTGATGTCGCTGGTCATCTTGAGCAGCACGCCTTCGCGGGCGTTGTCGTAGAAGGCGCCGCCGTCGATCAGGATGTTGCTGGGCAGCGCCAGGTCTTCCAGGCCACGCTGCACCACCAGACCGGCACTGCCGTTGCCGTAGGCGACGTTGTTGCTCATGGTGAAGTTCTGGGTGCTGGTGACCACGTTGAAGCCGTGGCGGTCGTTGTTGTAGGCGACGTTGTTCTCGAACACGCTGTCGATCAGGTAGTCGGCGACGAAGCCGTCGAGGCCGTTGTCGTGGGCCACGCTGTCGCGCAGCACCAGGTTGATGGTCTGCTCGTGGGGGTCGAAGCCGTAGCCGGACATCTCGCGGACCTCGACCCGCTCGAGGGTGACGTTGCGGTCGGCGCCGTCCTGGCCGGGGATGTAGCCGTTGAACCAGCCGTCGACCTTGCCGCCGGTGTTGTCGCGGTTGCCGTCGAGGGTCAGGTCGCGCATGCCGAAGTTGCTGGTCTCCTCGCCGTAGGCCGAGCGGACCATGCCGGTGATCTTCTGGTCCGAGCCGTCGACCAGCTTGATCACCGTCTGGCCCATGCCGGCGCCGGCCAGGTAGACGCCGTCCTTGAGCATCAGGCAGCCGTCGCCCGGCTCGCCGGCGGCGCTGACCCGGTATTCGCCGGGCGGCAGGTGGACGGTGCCGCCGCCCGATGCATAAGCGGCGTCGATCGCCGCTTGGATGGCGACCCGGTCGTCGTTGACGCCATCGCCCAGTGCCCCGAAATCCTTGACGTTGTAATCCATGAATCCGCTTCCCGATTCCAAGTGGAGCAGCCGCAGCTGCCTGGAAAGTGGAGCGGGAAGAGACGACTGCTCGAGCAGGCCTTTCCCGTCTCCGGTCTCGATGCGACTGCCTGGCCGTAGCTCAGTACACCTGTGGCGGTCTTCCGAAACGCCGGGAAGACACTCAAGAGAAACGGCCCACACGCCTCTGTCGGTGAGAGTGGGACAACCTCCGTCGGTTCGCCCGGCCGTCGGCGAGCGGTGCACTTGCCGACGGTCGGGAGCGCCGCATCAGACGATCTGATCGTCCGGCACGCCGCTGCTGCCGATCACCTCGAGCTCGGTGGCCACCGGGACATCCCCGGCGAAGACGATGTTGTCGGCCGAGAGCGTGGCCGCATGGTTGCCGTCCAGGGCCACCTCGAAGGTCCGGCCCTGGGCGTCCGCATCGTAGCTCTTGAGGTAGGTGCGGCTGCCCTCGGCGTTGGTCGAGACCATCAGGGTGCCGCCATAGCCGTTGCCCAGGCCGGTGAAGCCCAGTGCCGACACGTCGAGCCGGTCCTGGCCGGCATCGAAGTCGAGGATCTGGTCGCTGAAGGTGCCCAGCGGCGAGCGGTGGCTGTCCTCGCGGGCGGAGAAGACGAAGGTGTCGGCGCCCTCGCCGCCACTCAGCTTGTCGCGTCCGGCGCCGCCGTCGAGCACGTCGTTGCCGGCGTAGCCGTATAGCCGGTCGGCCCCGCTCCCGCCGAGGATCTGCTCGCTGGCGCTGGTGCCGTGCAACTGGTCGTCGAGATCCGTGCCGATCACCGGCGTCCCCTCGACATTGGGATCGACCGGGACGGGCGCACCGAAGATGATGTTGTCGGCCGACAGCGTGGCGGCGTGGTTGCCGTCCAGGGCCACCTCGAAGGTCCGCCCCTCGGCATCGACCTCGTAGCTCTTGAGATAGGTGCGCGAGCCGTCGGCATTGGTGGTCACCGCCAGGGTACCGGCGTAGCCGTTGCCCAGCCCGCTGAAGCCGAGCGCCGAGACGTCGATCTTGTCCTGGCTGGCATCGAAGTCGAGGATCCGGTCGCTGAAGGTGCCTGCCGCCGAGCGGTGGCTGTCCTCGCGCAGGCCGAAGCGGAAGGTGTCGGCGCCCTCGCCGCCGCTCAGCTTGTCGCGTCCGGCGCCGCCGTCGAGCAGGTCGGCGCCGCCATAGCCGTACAGGCGGTCGGCGCCGCCCGCGCCGAGGATCTCCTCACCGACCAGGGTACCGTGCAGTTGGTCGTCGAGCTCGGTGCCGACGATTGGCGTCCCTTCGACGCTGGGATCGACCGGAGTGGGCGCGGCGAACAGGATGTTGCCCGCAGAGAGCGCGGCGGCATGGTTGCCCTGCAGGCTGATCTCGAAGGAGCGGCCCTGGGCGTCCGCCTCGTAGCTCTTGAGGTAGGTGCGCATGCCGTCGGCGCTGGTGGTCACCGCCAGGGTGCCGGCGTAGCCGTTGCCCAGCCCGGTGAAGCCGAGCGCCGAGACGTCGATCCTGTCCTGGGTCGGGTCGAAGTCGAGGATCTGGTCGCTGAAGGTGCCCAGCGGCGAGCGGTGGCTGTCCTCGCGGGCGGAGAAGACGAAGGTGTCGGCACCGGCCCCGCCGGTCAGCCGGTCGCGGTCGGCGCCACCGTTGAGCACGTCGTCGCCGGCGCCGCCGTCCAGGCGGTCGGCACCGGCCCCGCCGCTGATCTGCTCGCCGGCGTCGCTGCCGACCAGCACGTCGTTGCCGGCGGTTCCCTGCGGCGGCTCGCTGGAGGTGCCGGACACCGTCGAGTTCGCGCCGTACAGCTGGATGGGCTTCTGCACGCCGTTGATGGTGTTGTTGACGACGCTGCTGAAGTTGGTGCCGTCGTTGCGCTCCTGCACGCCGTAGGTGGCGTTGGCCGAGCCGGTGATGGTGTTGCCCTCGACCCGGCTGTTCAGCGTCGTGTAGTAGTTGCCGGACACGCCGAGGGTATCGTCGTAGGACTGCAGGAGCACTTCCGGGGCGGCGACGGTCTGCGCATTGTCGTGGATCTGGTTGTTGAGGATCTGTGTCCCCTCGGCACCGTAGGCGCGCACCCCGGCGGAGCCGTTGCCGTAGATGTCGGCACCCTGCAGGGTGACGTTGTTGCTCATCTTGATCAGCACGCCTTCCAGGGCGTTGTCGTAGTAGGCGCCGCCCTCGATCAGGATATTGTTGGGATGAGGAAGGTTTTCCGAACCCCGCTGCAGCACCACGCCGTTGCCGCCGTTGCCGTAGGCGACGTTGTTGCGCATGACGAAGTCGTTGGTGCTGGTGACGATGTTGAAGCCGTGGCGGTCGTTGGCGTAGGCGACGTTGTTCTCGAAGATCCCGTCGATCTGGTAGTCGGCGACGAAACCGTCGAGACCGTTGTGGTGGGCCACGCTGTCGCGCAGCACCAGGTTGATGGTCTGCTCGTGGGGGTCGAAGCCGTAGCCGGACATCTCGCGGACCTCGACCCGCTCGATGGTGACGTTGGTGTTGACTCCCGGCTGACCGGGGGCATAGCCGTTGAACCAGCCGTCGACCTTGCCGGTGGTGCTGGCGCGGTTGCCGTCGAGGGTCAGGTCGCGCATGCCGAAATTGTGGGTTTCCTCGGCAAAGGCCGAGCGGACCATGCCGGTGATCTTCGCAGCCGAGCCGTCGACCAGCTTGATCACCGTTTCGCCCATGCCGGCGCCGGCCAGGTAGACGCCGTCCCTGAGCAGCAGGCAGCCGTCGGAAGGCTCCCCGGCGGCGCTGACCCGGTACTCGCCGGGTGGCAGGTGGACGGTGCCGCCGCCCGATGCGTAAGCGGCGTCGATCGCCGCCTGGATGGCGACCCGATCGTCGGTGACGCCATCGCCCAGTGCTCCGAAATCCTTGACGTTGTAATCCATGTTTCGCTTCCCGATCCCGTATGAGGCAGCCGAAGCCGCTTGGAAAGTGGAACGGGGAAAGCCCCCGCTCCGGCCTCTGATGCGATTGCCCGGTCCTTGCGCATGGCGCCTGCGGCGATTTCCGGACCAGCTCCGCGAAGGCGCTCGAGCAAAACGTTCCATGCGTTGCCGTGGATAAGGGTTGGAAGGATTCATCCCGCGAACGGCGGGGTTGCCGTTCGCGGGAGCCGCCGTCTCAGACGATCTGGTCGTCCGGCACACCGCTGCTGCCGATCACCTCGAGCTCGGTGGCCACCGGGGCCGCTCCGGCGAAGACGATGTTGCCGGCCGAGAGCGTGGCGCTATGGTTGCCGTCCAGGGCCACCTCGAAGGTCCGGCCCTGGGCGTCCGCATCGTAGCTCTTGAGGTAGGTGCGGGTGGCGTCGGCACTGGTCGAGACCACCAGGGTGCCGCCGTAGCCGTTGCCCAGGCCGGTGAAGCCCAGCGCCGACACGTCGATCCTGTCCTGGCTGGCATCGAAGTCGAGGATCTGGTCGCTGAAGGTCCCCGTCGGCGAGCGGTGACTGTCCTCGCGCAGGCTGAAACGGAAGGTGTCGGCGCCCTCGCCGCCGCTCAGCTTGTCGCGCCCGGCGCCGCCATCGAGCACGTCGTTGCCGGCATAGCCGTACAGCCGGTCGGCCCCGCCGCCGCCGAGGATCTGCTCGCTGCCCAGGGTGCCGTGCAGCTCGTCGTCGAGATCCGTGCCGATCACCGGTGCCCCCTCGACGTTGGGATCGACCGGCAGGGCCGCCCCGAAGACGATGTTGCCGGCGGACAGGGTGGCGGCATGGTTGCCGTCCAGGCTGACCTCGAAGGTCCGCCCCTCGGCATCGGCCTCGTAGCTCTTGAGGTAGGTACGCGAGCCGTCGGCGTTGGTGGTCACCGCCAGGGTGCCGGCGTAGCCGTTGCCCAGCCCGGTGAAGCCCAGCGCCGAGACGTCGATCTTGTCCTGGGTCGGATCGAAGTCGAGGATCTGGTCGCTGAAGGTGCCCGCCGCCGAGCGGTGGCTGTCCTCGCGCAGGCCGAAGCGGAAGGTGTCGGCGCCCTCGCCGCCGCTCAGCTTGTCGCGCCCGGCGCCGCCGTCGAGCAGGTCGTTGCCGGCGTAGCCGAACAGGCGGTCGGCGCCGCCGCCGCCGAGGATCTGCTCGCCGGCCAGGGTGCCGTGCAGCTCGTCGTTGAGATCGCTGCCGACCACCGGCGCCCCCTCGACGTTGGGATCGACCGGCAGGGGCGCGCCGAAGATGACGTTGTCGGCCGACAGCGCGGCGGTATGGTTGCCCTGCAGGCTGACCTCGAAGGTCCGCCCCTGGGCGTCCGCCTCGTAGCTCTTGAGGTAGGTGCGCGAGCCGTCGGCGTTGGTGGTCACCGCCAGGGTGCCGGCGTAGCCGTTGCCCAGTCCGGTGAAGCCCAGTGCCGAGACGTCGATCTTGTCCTGGGTCGGATCGAAGTCGAGGATCTGGTCGCTGAAGGTGCCCGCCGCCGAGCGGTGGCTGTCCTCGCGCAGGCCGAAGCGGAAGGTGTCGGCGCCCTCGCCGCCGCTCAGCTTGTCGCGCCCGGCGCCGCCGTCGAGTACGTCGGCGCCGCCATAGCCGTACAGGCGGTCGGCCCCGCCTGCGCCGCTGATTTCCTCGCCGACCAGGGTGCCGTGCAGATCCTCGTCGAGATCGGTGCCGACGATGGGCGTCCCTTCGACGCTGGGATCGACCGGGGTGGGCGCGGCGAAGACGATGTTGGCCGCAGACAGCGTGGCGGTATGGTTGCCGTCCAGGGCCACCTCGAAGGTCCGCCCCTGGGCGTCCGCCTCGTAGCTCTTGAGGTAGGTGCGCGTGCCGGCGGCATTGGTCGAGACCACCAGGGTGCCGGCGTAGCCGTTGCCCAGGCCGATGAAGCCCAGCGCCGAGACATCGATCCTGTCCTGATTGGGGTCGAAGTCGAGGATCTGGTCGCTGAGAGTGCCCGTCGGCGAGCGGTGGCTGTCCTCGCGCAGGCCGAAGCGGAAGGTGTCGGCGCCCTCGCCGCCGCTCAGCTTGTCGCGTCCGGCGCCGCCGTCGAGCACATCGTTGCCGGCGTAGCCGTACAGGCGGTCGGCGCCGCCGCCGCCGAGGATCTGCTCGCCGGCCAGGGTGCCGTGCAGCTCGTCGTCGAGATCCGTGCCGACCACCGGCGTTCCCTCGACGTTGGGATCGACCGGCAGGGCCGCCCCGAAGACGATGTTGCCGGCGGACAGGGTGGCGGCATGATTGCCGTTCAGGCTGACCTCGAAGGTCCGCCCCTGGGCATCGGCCTCGTAGCTCTTGAGGTAGGTGCGCGAGCCGTCGGCGTTGGTGGTCACCGCCAGGGTGCCGGCGTAGCCGTTGCCCAGCCCGGTGAAGCCGAGCGCCGAGACGTCGATCCGGTCCTGGGTCGGATCGAAGTCGAGGATCTGGTCGCTGAAGGTCCCCGCCGCCGAGCGGTGGCTGTCCTCGCGCAGGCCGAAGCGGAAGGTGTCGCCGCCCTCGCCGCCGGTCAGCTTGTCGCGCCCGGCGCCGCCGTCGAGCACATCGTTGCCGGCGTAGCCGAACAGGCGGTCGTCGCCGCCTGCGCCGAGGATCTCCTCGCCGCCCAGGGTGCCGTGCAGTTCCTCGCCGAGATCGGTGCCCACGACCGGCTGCCCCTGGGTGTTGGGGTCGACCGGAATGGCCGCGCCGAAGATGATGTTGTCGGCCGACAGCGCGGCGGCATGGTTGCCCTGCAGGCTGATCTCGAAGGAGCGGCCCTGGGCGTCCACCTCGTAGCTCTTGAGGTAGGTGCGGGTGCCGTCGGCGCTGGTGGTCACCGCCAGGGTGCCGGCGTAGCCGTTGCCCAGTCCGGTGAAGCCGAGCGCCGAGACGTCGATCTTGTCCTGGGTCGGGTCGAAGTCGAGGATCTGGTCGCTGAAGGTGCCCGCCGCCGAGCGGTGGCTGTCCTCGCGCAGGCTGAAGCGGAAGATGTCGGCATCCAGGCCGCCGGTCAGGCGGTCGCGTCCGGCGCCGCCGTCAAGTACATCGTTGCCGCCAAAGCCGTACAGGCGGTCGTCGCCGCCTCCGCCGGTGATCTCCTCGCCGACTTCGGTGCCATACAGCAGGTCGTTGCCTTCGGTAGCCATCTCGGAATCCCTCGTGTTGTCGTTGGTGTCGCAGTAGCCCCAACCGGGTGTGGTTGTCCGCTACCGGGTACTTCGGAAACTGCCGTGTTGCCTTCGGCCCCCTCGACGTCCGCTGCTGGTCACTGCCGATTTCGAATCCCTGGAGCAGCGCGGGTGTGCCTGCGTACTACTGATGCCGTTTGCTGTAGTCGCTCCTGTCGTTGATGCGCTCCTGTGGTAATCGCGGTGGAAGCTGGCCGGGTCGGCGACCCGGCCGTTCGGTTGCGTGCGGCAATGGCCGGATGCCCGGGCACAGGCGGCACGAGGCCGCGGGCCGATGCTCGGCAGGCCCGTCCTGCGCATTGTCGTGACGCGAGTGGTTCAGACTCGGCGCGTCCTCGTCGGCGGCGCCGCCCTCGATCGGGGTGTCGTTCGGATGAGTGGGACTTTCCGGACCACGCACGGCCGCCGCAGCCGCGGTCCTGCCGCAGGAGGCCTCGTTGTGCGCGACGGAGTCGTGAAAGTCGGCAGTGCCCGGGCCTCGATTGGCCGGGCGCTACGGCATCCGCCAGGTGGCGTGTGGATGTCTCCCGTCACCCGGGCGGCGTCGGACGCCGCCTGCCTGGCCACCCGATCGTCGGTGGCGCGATCCCCCGGTACTGCGAAATCCTTGACCATGCAATCCATAGATCCACTTCCTGACCCAGTGATACGCAGCGGAACGCTGCCTATCCGGAATGGAGTAGGAAGAGACGACTACCCGAACAAGCTTTTCCCGTCTCTGGTGTCAACGCGACTGTCCGGCCCTGTTGCAGGGACGGAGGGCGCTCGATTGAAACGACCCACGCGTTTCAAGGGGTCAGACTGGAGGAAGAGCAGATCGGTTCGTCCAGTCGTCGGCAACTGGCATGGCTGCCGACGGCTGGGTGGATGTCTGGCCTGGGCACGCCCAGGCCAGACCGTGTCAGGCAGCCTGCGAGCTGCTGCCGATCACTTCGAGGTTGGTGAAGATGAAGTCGTCGCTGGAGAGCTGATCGAGATGGTTGCCTTCCAGGGTGATCTCGAAACGGTTGCCGTCCGCATCGCTCTCGCGATCCTTGAGGTAGGTCCTGGTTCCCTCCGTGTTCACCAGTACCATCAGGGTGCCATTATAGCCGTTGCCCAGACCACTGTAGCCGAGCGCGGAAAGGTCGATCAGATCTTCACCGGGGGTGAAGTCGGTGATGTAGTCGACTTGGCTCACCCCGGTCTCGTAGTTGCGGAAGCTGTCCAGCCGCTCGCTGAAGCGGAACACGTCCGCGCCGCTGCCGCCGGTCAGGTTGTCGCGCCCGGCGCCGCCGTCGAGCAGATCGTCTCCGTCGCCGCCGTCGAGGAGGTCGCGCCCCTCGCCGCCGAGCAACTCCTCGTCCATGGCGCTGCCGGACAGTTGGTCGTTGTCGCTGCTGCCTTTCAGCGCCTGGCGCTCGAGGATCAGCTGCGTCTCGCTCAGGGAGGAGAAGTTTCCTTCCAGGGCGATCTCGAAGCGCCGGCCGTCGGCATCCGTGTCGAAGTTCTTGAGATAGGTGCGGGTGCCTTCGCTGTTGACCCACAGCAGCAGGGTGCCGTTGTGGCCGTCGCCCAGGCCGCTGAAGCCCAGTCCGCCGAGGTCGATGCGGTCCTCGCTCGGATCGAAGTCGGTGATCAGGTCGGCGAAGTTGTCCCCCGCGTTCTGGTAGCTGTCGGTCAGGCTGGTGAAGCGGAACACGTCCGCGCCCTCGCCGCCGCTGAGCTGGTCGCGTCCCTGACCGCCGCTCAGAATGTCGTTGCCGGCGCCGCCGTTCAGCAGGTCGTTGCCCAGGCCACCGACGAGGTTGTCGCTGCCGCTGCCGCCGTCGAGGGTTTCCGCCGCCGCGCTGCCGAGCAGGCTGTCGTCGCCCTCGCTGCCGGTGACGGCCTTGAGCTTGAAGGTCAGGTTGCTGCCGTCGAGCCGGCCGACGAGGTTGCCTTCCAGGGTGAGCGAGAAGGAGCGGCCATCGGCGTCCCTCTCGTAGCTCTTCAGGTAGGTGCGGCTGCCGTCGCTGTTGGTCACCACCGCCAGGGTGCCGCCGTAGCCGTTGCCCAGGCCGCTGAAGCCGAGCCCGGCGAGATCGATGCGGTCCTGCCCGGCGTCGAAGTCGAGGAGCAGGTCGGTGAGGTTGCTGCTGGCGGTGTAGTAGCTGTCCTGGATCGCCGCGAAGCGGAAGGTGTCGGCGCCCTCGCCGCCGCTCAGCCGGTCGCTGCCGATGCCGCCCTCGAGGATGTCGTTGCCGGCATCGCCGACCAGGAGGTCGTTACCGCTGCCGCCCAGCAGCAGGTCGGCGATCGGTGTGCCGAGCAGCAGGTCGTGGCCGCTGCCGCCGTCGATCAGCTGATACGCGTCGCCGGCGCTGCCGGAGAATTTCGAGTGCGTCCCCGAGAGCTGCACGATCCCGCGCTGGATGCCGCTGACGCCGTTGTTGGCGACGGTGCTGTAGTCGGTGCCGTCGGCGCGCTCCAGTACGCCGAAGGTGGAGTTGGCCGAACCGACGATGGTGTTGCCCTGGACCGTGATGTACTTCGAGACGTAATGGTCGCCGGAGGCGCCGTCGAAGTCGTCGTAGGCTTCCAGGAGGACTTCCGCGTTGATGCCGCTCTGCGCGTTGTCGTGGATGTAGTTGTCGAGGATCTGCACGTTCACGCCGCCCTGCACGCGCACCCCGGCAGTACCGTTGTCGTAGATTTCGGCGCCCTGCAGGCTGACGTTGTTGCTCATCTTGATGAGCACGCCTTCCTGGCCGTTGCCGTAGTAGGAACCGCCCTCGATCTGGACGTTGTAGACGAAGCTGCGGTCTTCCGAACCGCGCTGGACCACCAGACCGTTGGCGCCGTTGCCGTAGGCGACGTTGTTGCGCAGGACGATGTCGTGGCTGCTGGTGACGACGTTGAAGCCGTGGCGACCGTTGTTGTAGGAGACGTTGTTCTCGAAGGTGCTGTCGATCTGGAAGTCGGCGACGAAGCCGTCCTTGCCGTTGTCGTGGGCGACGCTGTCGCGGATCGTCAGGTTGATGGTCTGCTCGTGGGGGTCGAAGCCGTAGCGGGACACCTCGCGGATCTCCACCCGCTCGACGGTGACGTTGTAGTCCGCACCATCCTCCTCGGGGATATAACCGGTATAGAAGCCGTCGACTTCGCCCGAGGTGTTGTCCTGGTTGCCGTCGATGGTCAGGTCGCTGATGCCGTAGTTGTGGGTTTCCTCGCCGTTGGCCGAGCGGATGATGCCGGTGAGCTTCTGGTCCCAGCCGTCGACCAGCTTGATGACGGTCTGGCCCATGCCGGCGCCGGCCATATAAACGTTGCTTTTGATCATCAGGGCGCCGTCCGAGGCCTCGTCCCCCCCGCTGACCCGGTATTCGCCGGCCGGCAGGTACACCGTCCCGCCACCGGCCTTGTAAGCGGCATTGATTGCCGCCTGGATGGCATCCGTGTCATCCGTTCTTCCATCTCCCTTCGCACCAAAGTCCTTAACGTTGAATTCCATCTATTTCGCTTCCGTATGCAAATTGCGCAGCCGAGCGCTTTTGAGGAAGTGAGGCAGGAAAAGCCGACTGCCCGAACAAGCCATCCCTGCCTCCGGCATCGTCGCGACTACTCGACCCCTGCGCTTGAAAAGCGCGGCTGGCCCCTCCCTGAGTGGGCGTGGAAGGAACTCCAGCGACACTGGTCGACGCGTTGCCGTGCGCCTCCGACTATTGAAGTGTTTTTTAGTTCTTTATGGAATTAAAGATGCATTTTTAATATGAGAACTGGTTCACCAATAGGCTTTTTAAACCCTGTCCCGGCTGCAGGAGCCGCCCGTGAGCAGCGCCAGCCAGACGCGCTCCGGCCCGTCCCTTGTACGATCAGGCCTGGAGCCGGATCGCCAGCACATCATCGCCTCTGCCCAACTGCCTGCCGAAGGAGTGAATACCCGGCTCAAAGCCTCCTTATTGTTCGTTTGCGAACTAATTTTTTGTACGTTAGTCCCAATTCCCGGCATCTCATCGACTCGCTTCACCGAAGCGTTTTCCATGCTCATTCAGGAACAGGACGTCTTCGGACGCGCCTTCGAGTGCACGGTCGAATAGCCGTGACGATGCCGGAGGCGGGGATGGCCTGTTCGGGCAGCCGGCCTTCCCTGCCTCACTTCCTCAACCGCGCTCGGCTGCGCAATTTGCATACGGAAGCGAAGTAGGTGGAATTCAACGTCAAGGAGTACGGAGCAAAAGGCGATGGCAATACCGACGATACGGATGCCATCCAGGCGGCAATCGATGCTGCCTACAAGGCAGGGGGCGGCACCGTCTACCTGCCGGCCGGCGAATACCGGGTCAGCGGCGGCGACGAGGCCTCGGACGGCGCCCTGATGATCAAGAGCAACGTTTATATGGCCGGCGCCGGCATGGGCCAGACGGTCATCAAGCTGGTCGACGGCTGGGACCAGAAGCTCACCGGCATCATCCGCTCGGCCAACGGCGAGCAGACCCACGATTACGGCATCAGCGACCTGACCATCGACGGCAACCAGGACAACACCTCGGACGAGGTCGACGGCTTCTATACCGGCTATATCCCCGAGGAGGACGGTGCGGACTACAACGTCATGGTCGAGCGGGTGGAGATCCGCGAGGTGTCGCGCTATGCTTTCGATCCCCACGAGCAGACCATCAACCTGACGATCCGCGACAGTGTCGCCCACGGCAACGGCAAGGACGGCTTCGTCGCCGACTTCCAGATCGACAGCACCTTCGAGAACAACCTCTCCTACAACAACGGCCGTCATGGCTTCAACATCACCACCAGCAGCCATGACATCGTGTTCCGCAACAACGTGGCCTACGGCAACGGCGCCAACGGCCTGGTGGTCCAGCGCAACTCGGAAGACCGGGCGCTGCCCTACAACATCCTGATCGAAGGCGGCGCCTTCCATGACAACGGCATGGAAGGCGTGCTGATCAAGATGAGCACCGACGTCACCCTGCAGGAAGCGGAGATCTACAACAACGGCGCGGCGGGGGTGCGCGTGCAGGGCGCCGAGAATGTGCAGATCCTCGACAACCATATCCACGACAACGCGCAGGCCGGCATCAACGCGGAAATCCTCCTGGATGCCTACGACGACACCACCGGGGCGTCCGGCCACTACTACGAGACGCAGCACGTCACGGTCGAAGGCAACACCATCGTCGGCTCGGCCAACTCCACCTTCGGTGTGCTGGAGCGCGCCGATGGCACCGACTACAGCATCGTCGGCGACAACGCTGTCAGCGGCATCCAGCGCGGGATCGTGCAGCTCTCGGGAACCTATTCGAAATTCTCCGGCAGCGCCGGCGACGCCTATCAGCTGATCGAGGGCGGCACCGGCCATGACCAGTTGTTCGGCACGCCGGTCGCCGACCTGCTGCTGGGCGGCAGCGGCCACGACCTGCTGGCCGGCGATGCCGGCAACGACCTCCTCGAGGGCGGCATCGGCAGCGATCACCTGAGCGGCGGCGCGGGCGCCGACACCTTCCGCTTCGCGGCGATCCAGGACAGCTACTACACCGCCAGCAGCAACCTCACCGACCTGCTCCTCGACTTCGATGCCGCGCAGGATCGTATCGACCTCGCCGGGCTCGGCTTCAGCGGCCTGGGCGACGGCTACGGCGGCACCCTGGCGGTGATGACCAGCAGCGACGGCAGCCGCACCTACCTGAGAAGCCATGAGACGGATGCCGACGGCCGCTCCTTCATGCTTGCCCTGGAAGGCAACCTCGTCGGCCGGCTCGACGGCAGCAACCTGACCTTCAAGCCTAAGGCCGTCACCGGCAGCGAGGGCGACGACAACCTGCTCGGCAGCGCGGCGACGGAAAGCCTCGACGGCGGCAGCGGCAGCGACAACCTCACCGGTGGCCTGGGCAACGACCTGCTGAACGGCGGCGTCGGCAGCGACACGCTGGTCGGTGGCCAGGGGCGCGACCAGCTCGGCGGCGGCGAGGGCGCCGACGTGTTCCGCTTCACCAGCCTGACCGACAGCTACCAGAACGCCGACGACAACTTTTCCGACCTGATCACCGACTTCGACCCGAGTGAGGACCGCATCGATCTCGGAGCCCTGGGCTTCAGCGGCCTGGGCGACGGCCACAACGGCACCCTGCTGCTGTGGACCAACGACGAAGGCAGCCGCACCTATCTCAAGAACTTCGACACGGATGCCGACGGCCGGCGCTTCGAGATCGCCCTGAAGGGGAATTTCGCGAGCCTCGGCGAGACGCAGCTGATCCTCGAGCGCCAGGCACTGCAGGGCAGCAGCGGCAACGACCAGCTGTCCGGCAGCGCCATGAACGAGGAGCTGCTCGGCGGAGCGGGACGCGATCTGCTCGACGGCGGCGACGGCGACGATCTGCTCGACGGCGGCGCCGGGCGCGACAGCCTGACCGGCGGCAGCGGCGCGGACCTGTTCCGCTTCAGCGAGCGGCTGGACAGCTTCCGCAACTACGAGACCGGGGTGAGCCGGGTCGACGACATCACCGACTTCACCCACGGTGAAGATCTGCTCGACCTTTCCACCCTCGGCTACAGCGGCCTGGGCAACGGCTACAACGGCACCCTCGCCCTGCTGCTGAACGAGGATGGCACCAAGACCTATCTCAAGGACCGCGAGGCCGGCGCCGAGGGCAACCACTTCGAGATCGCCCTGGACGGCAACCTCGTCGACCGCCTCTCCGCGACCGACATCGCCTTCGACGCCCTCCAGCTCGAACTGCTCGGCACCACCGAGCTGCAGACCGACCAGGCGGCCTGACCGCCCTTCACGGAGGCCATCGACCGGCTGCCCTCCGGCAGCCGGCCCGATGGCCCTACTCGCGAATCCGCTCGACCTTGCCGACCACCACGCCGTAGCAGAGCGCGCCCAAGAGGGCCATGGCGGCGATGTAGGTGATCGCCGGGGTGAAGTCGTCACCCTGCACCAGAAGGCCGATGACGATCGGCACGCTGACCGCGGACAGGTTGCCGATGAAGTTGAACACCCCGCCGGTCAGACCGAGCAGCCGCTCCGGCGCCAGTGCCGAGACCAGCGACCAGGTGATCGAGGCCAGGCCGTTGCCGAAGAACGCCAAGGCGAGGAAGAAGATGATCGCGCCAGGCGATTCCACGTAGTTGGCGCCGATGATACTGGTGGAGATCAAGAGGCCGCCGATGATCGGCATCTTGCGCGCCAGGCCCAGGGATAGGCCGCGGCGCACCAGCCAGTCGGAGACGAGGCCCGAGCAGATCACCCCGCAGAAGGCGGCGAGGAACGGCAGCGAGCCGAGGACGCCGGCCTTGATGAAGTCCAGTCCGCGGTACTGCACCAGGTAGGTGGGGAACCAGGTGAGGAAGAACCACAGGGTCGAGGTCAGCGCGTACTGGCCGAGGTACAGGCCCCAAAGCTTGCGCTTGCTCAGCACAAACCGCAGATCCCCCCAGTCGAAGCGTCGGTCCCGGGGCTTGCGCTGCCCCAGGTCGACCAGACCGCCGCCCTCGCGGATCAGCGCCAATTCAGCATCATTGGTGGCACGGAAATCGGCGGGCTCGCGGTAGACCGCATACCAGACCAGCGCCCAAATGACGCCGATGCCGCCGGTGATGAAGAACACCATCTGCCAGCCGAAGGTCTGCTGCAGGTAGATCAGCAGCGGGGTAAGAAAGGCCAGGCCGACGAACTGCCCGGAGGTGTAGAAGCCGATTGCCGAGGCCCGCTCGCTTTCCGGAAACCAGGTGGTGACCACGCGATTGTTGATCGGGTAGGACGGCGCCTCCAGCGCGCCGACCGCCAGACGCAGGAAGAACAGGCCGACGAAGCTGCCGACCCAGCCGAGCAACAGGGTGGCCAGCGACCACAGGCCGATGGCCAGGGCGTAGAGTGCCCGCGGCGGCACTCGGTCGACCAGCCAGCCGCCGGGGATCTGCATGGCGGCGTAGGTCCAGCCGAAGGCGGAGAGCACCAGACCCATCTGCACCGGGTCGATGCCCAGGTCGCGGGACAACAGCGGTGCGGCGATGGCGAGGTTGCTGCGGTCCAGGTAGTTGATCACCACGGTGACGAACAGCAGCAGCATGATGAAGAAACGCGAGCGCGACGGAGCCTGGCCGTAGGCCACGGCCGTATTGTTGTTATGCATGGCGTTTGACCTGCACTCCCGGCGGCAAGCGCCGGAGAGCGTCCTTGCAGTGAGGGAAAGCGGCGGCCGCCGGTGGTCTCAGACGCGCCGGCGCGCCGCGACCGGACTTACCACTCGGCGACGCTGCCGTCGGCGTGGCGCCAGACCGGGTTGCGCCAGCGGTGGCCGACCTCCGCGCGCTCGCGCACGTAGTCCTCGTTGACCTCGATGCCGAGCCCCGGCCCCTGGGGGATGTCGACGAAGCCGTCGCGGTAGGCGAAGACTTCCGGCTTGGCCAGGTAGTCGAGGATGTCGTTGCTCTCGTTGTAGTGGATGCCCAGGCTCTGCTCCTGGATGAAGGCGTTGTAGCAGACCGCGTCCAGTTGCAGGTTGGCGGCCAGGGCGATCGGTCCCAGCGGGCAGTGCAGCGCCAGGGCGACGTCGTAGGCCTCGGCCATGGCGGCGATCTTGCGCGTCTCGGTGATGCCGCCGGAATGCGAGGGGTCGGGCTGGATGATGTCGACGAAGCCGTCGGCCAGCACCCGCTTGAAGTCCCAGCGCGAGAACAGCCGCTCGCCGAGGGCGATGGGCGTCGAGGTGTGCTCGCGGATGTCGCGCAGCGCCTCGTAGTTCTCGCTGAGCACCGGCTCCTCGATGAACATCAGCCGGTACGGCTCCAGCTCCCTGGCCAGGATCTTGGCCATCGGCTTGTGCACCCGGCCGTGGAAGTCCACGCCGATGCCGATGTCCGGCCCCACCGCCTCGCGCACCGCCGCCACGTTGGCCACCGCCGCGTCGATCTTGGCGTAGGAGTCGACGAACTGCAGCTCCTCGGTGCCGTTCATCTTCACGGCGGTGAAGCCGCGGCCGACCACCTCGCGGGCGGCGCGGGCGACGTCGGCCGGGCGGTCGCCGCCGATCCACGAATACACCTTGATGCGCTCGCGGCACTGGCCGCCGAGCAGCGCATGCACCGGCACGCCGAGCGCCTTGCCCTTGATGTCCCAGAGGGCCTGGTCGATACCGGCCAGGGCGCTCATGTGGATCGGGCCGCCGCGGTAGAAGCCGGCGCGGTAGAGCACGTTCCAGTGGTCCTCGATCAGCCGCGGGTCCTTGCCGACCAGGTAGTCGGCCAGTTCCGCGACGGCTGCCGCCACGCTGTGCGCGCGGCCTTCGACGATCGGCTCGCCCCAGCCGACGATGCCCTCGTCGGTCTCGACCTTCAGGAACAGCCAGCGCGGCGGCACGATATGGGTGGTCAGTCGGGTGATCTTCATGACTTGCCTCTTGTTGTGCGGGCAGGCCAGGCCTGCCGGGGGATCGGGAAATTCCGGGTATGAGGTATCGCTTCAGGCCTGCGTCTGCCGCCAGGCGGCGACGAAGGCCGCAGCCCGCTGCCCGACCTCGGCGGCGCCCAGGCCCGGCTGGTACAGCGCCGAGCCCAGGCCGAAACCGCTGGCGCCGGCGTCGAGGTAGGGCTGCAGGCTGTCCGGAGCGATGCCGCCGACCGGCAGCAGGACGATGTCGCGGGCGAACACCGCGCGCCAGGCCTTGACCACCGCCGGGCCGAACTGCTCGGCGGGGAACAGCTTGAGCGCGTCGGCGCCGGCCTCCCGCGCGGCGAAGCCCTCGGTCGGGGTGGCCACGCCGGGGGCGCAGAACAGCCCGGCGGCCTTGGCCGCACGGATCAGCCGCGCATCGCTGTGCGGCATCACGATCAGCCGGCCGCCGGCAGCGGCAACCGCCTCGATCTGGGCCACCTCGAGCACGGTGCCGGCGCCGACCAGACAGCGCTCGCCCAGCGCGGCGGCCAGCCGGCGGATGCTCTCCAGCGGTTGCGGCGAGTTCAGGGGGACCTCGATCAGGCGAAAGCCGGCGTCATACAGGGCCTGCCCGACCGGCAGGATCTCCTCGGGGGTGATGCCGCGGAGGATGGCCACCAGCGGCAGCTGGCGCATGCAGGCGTCAAACATAGTCGGTACTCCAGGTGGGGATGGCGGGGGTGGCGAGCAGGCCGGCGGCCTCGGCGATCCGCCAGAGCCCGGCGCTGCCGGACTCCTCGAGGAGGCGCACGTCCTCCACGCCGAACTGTCGCAGGGCCTCGCGGTAGCGCCGGCACAGCGCCCCGTCACCGATCAGCACCAGCGGCGGGCAGGCGCCGTCGAGGCTGGCGAGGGCGCAGCGCAGCTCCTCGCCGATCAGCAGGCCGGAGAGGTAGTCGAGGCTTTCTTCGGCGGCCAGGCGGCCGGTCAGCACCAGGCTGCGGGCGCTGAACAGGCGGCCGGCGACGGCACCCTCGCGGGCCAGTTCGAGACCGCGGGCGAAGGCGTCCGGCGCCGGCCGGCTGCCCTGCGCCCGGGCCGGCCGGCCGAGGATCGAGTGGTCGCGCAGCACGGCGAACAGCTCACCGGTCATATACGTGGAGAAATGGCGGATAGCGCTGTCTTCGACGGCCGCCCATTTCGAGTGGGTGCCCGGCAGCACCAGCAGGGCCCTGGCGGACAGTTCCGGGGCCAGCTGCAGGGCGCCGAACACCTGGGTTTCCTCGCCGCGCAGGACGTTCGGCAGTGCGCCGGCGTCCAGCACCCCGGGCACCAGGTGCAGGCTGCCGCCGTCGCCGCTGTCGATCCGCCGCAGGCCGCCGACCAGTCGCGCGGCATCGGCCGGGCACTCCACGTAGGGCACCTCCTGCCAGCCCTGGGCGCTGCCGATCATGCCGGCGGCCAGCGCCGGCAGGCCGGGCCAGCGGGCGCGCCAGTCGCCGGTCAGGGCGGCGAAGGCGCGGGCGAAGTCGCCGTCCGGCACATGCTGGATGCCCCAGGGCTCGGCGCGGCGGTCCAGCACGCGGCCGCCCTCGCCCAGCAGGTAGGCGCGCAGCGAGGAGGTGCCCCAGTCGAGGCCGATCAGACGCGGAATTTCGGAGTCGCTCATGGTTGGCTCCAACCCAGTTCGTGGGAGATGGCCCGGGCGCAGGCGATCGCCTCGGGTCGCAGGTCGCGCAGGCGCGCCTCCGGCATGAAGGGAATGGCACCGGTCACGCTGAGCGCAGCGACGATGGCGCCGCCGGCATCGCGGATCGGCGCCGCCACGCAGCGCACGCCCAGTTCGTTTTCCTCGAGGTCGAAGCTGCTGCCGGCGGCGGCGTACTCGCGCATCTGCACGCGGTACTCGTCCCAGGGCGTGAACTGCTCGCGCAGCCCCGGCTGGCCGGCGCGGCGCGCCAAGCCTTCCTCGTACAGCGCGTGCCACGCGGCCTCGTCCAGGTCGAGCATCAGCGCCTTGCCGACCCCGGTGAGGGCCAGCGGCATGCGCAGGCCGACCCGCGAGCGCATTTCCAGGCCTCGGGTACCGGGCAACTTCTCGATGTAGAGCACGTCGCCGCCCTCGCGCACGCCGAGGTGGATGGTGTCCTGAGTCAGCTGCGACAGACGCTCCAGATGGGGCTGGGCGAGCTTGACCAGGGGCAGCTGCTCGCGGGCCTTGAAGCCCAGCTCGATCAGCCGCGCGCCGAGCAGGTAGCCGTTCGGGGTGCTGCGCAGATAGCCGGCCTGCACCAGCGCCGCGGCCAGACGGTGCGTGGTGCTGCGGGTGCAGCCGATCCGCGCGCCGATCGCCGGCAGACTGGTGTCGCCCTGGGCCACCGCGTCGATCACGGCCAGGCCGCGGAACAGCGCCTGGGCGCCCGGGGGAATGCTGTTGTCGTGTTCGGGCATGGAAAGCCTCCTGATGGGGAAAACACTAAACCGGATTTTTGATCATTTCAATATGTGAGAGTGTATCCCATATTTTGGGAAATCTGAAAGACACGTCAATGGATAGTCGAGGCGCTGGGCAAAACCGAATGCCATATCCCAATATATGGGATTTTATCTCACATATTGAAACATGTTGATGGCTGGTTTAAGGTTTTATCCACCCGAGGCTTTCATGCCAGGACATGGCAACAGCATTCCCCCGGGCGCCCAGGCGCTGTTCCGCAGACTGGCTGCGATCAAGAAGGGAAATCGGACCGGGTTGGCCAGTACAACCAGCTGCTGCGCATCGAGGAAGCGCTGCAGGGCAAGGCGCCTATAGCGCGGAGTCGCTCCTGAAGCGCCGCTGCTGCAGCCGCTGAGCCCCGTCGGTCGACCGAGCTGGTCCGGCTCTACCTTGAAATAAGCCTGAGGAATACCCCCTCAGGGCTTCGAATAAATATAAGAAGGTTCACTGACATGCTGTATTGCCCATCCTTGTCTTCGGAATTCTCTCGCTTCTCCTCCCTTGTCCGTGCCCTGGCTATCTGCGCCCGCCCGAGCGACGCCGTGCGGATGCGTTCCTCCACGCCGGCACGCTGCCCCTTGCCCACGCCTGGCTTCTGACCACCTGCGAAGACGCGCGGGCGAGGGTAAAAGCCCTTCATCACCCACGACCGGATAGCCCTGCTGGAGCCTGTGCGTGCCATGACGGCTGCGAAGACAGCGCTGTCTGGACGAGTGCGAATTCCTGGCGGTAACCGGCGACAGCCCTGGGTACAGGGCTTTACCGACCAGAAAACAACAAGAATCGGAGCGGATATGAAAAGAATTACCGTGAAAAAGGCACTTTTCCCCTTGTGCGCCTTTTTTGTGTTGCCCTTGACGGCCCAGGCGGTCAATTTCAGCGGCTATTACCGCCTCGGGATTGGCGGCAACAGCAAAGGCGGTACGCAATCCTGCTTCCAGTTGCCCGGCGCGCCCACGAAATACCGGCTCGGCAACGAGTGCGAGCAGTGGAGCGAACTGGCCTGGGACCACGATATCGCCCTTGCCGATGGGTCGACGCTCTCCGGCATGGTCATGGGCGGCTTCTACAACCCCATCGGGCACAAGCCGAAGTTCAAGGACTCCAACGAGCATGGCGGTGGCTTCTCGCGGATCCAGCAGATGTTCGTCGAATGGAAGAACGCCGCGGTGCTCAACGGCGGCAACTTCTGGGTCGGGCGCCGCTACTACAAGCGGAACGACATCCACATGACCGACCTCTACTACTGGAACCAGAGCGCCACCGGTTTCGGTTTCGACGAAGTGCCGATCGGCGACCTGCGCTACAGCTACGTCTTCTCGCGCAAGGACAACCAGAACCAAGACCCCTACGTTACCCGTCATGATTTCAACGTCGACGGCTTCAAGACCAACCCGGGTGGCGAGGTGCAGTTGGGGGTCAGTTATCTGCAGGAGGCAGGCGGTAGCGACAAACACAGCGGCTGGTCGGTGGCCGTGCAGCACAAGCAGGAAGGCTTTCTCGGCGGCAACTACAACACCTTCGCCCTGCAATACGGCGAGGGGCCGGGCACGGGCCTGGGCTACACCGGAGATTCTAACCTGGACAAGGAGAACAAGAGCTGGCGTCTGGTCGAGTACTTCGACTGGCAAACCACGGAGCGCTTCGGCGGCCAGTTCCAGGTGGTCTACCAGAAGGACGTCCGACCCGATGGCGACAACTCGCGCTGGCTGTCGTTCGGCGTGCGGCCGGTCTACGCCTTCACCGAGACGTTCAAGCTGAGCGCCGAGATCGGCCACGACCAGATCAAGGCGACCGACGGCACCCGCAAGCTGACCAAGTTCAGCATCGCGCCGACCTGGTCGCCGGGCGGTCCGGGCTTCTGGGCGCGGCCGGAGCTGCGCGTCTACTACACCTACGCCACCTGGAACGAGGCGGCGCAGCGCGCGGCCACCGAAATGAACCCCGATTCCGCGCTGTCCGAGACCGGCGCCTTCGGTACCGACCGCCACGGCAGCAACTTCGGCGTGCAGGTGGAGTACTGGTGGAAATAGGGTCCTTGGCAGCGAGCTTTCTTACTGGGGCGGTGGCATCAAATTGAACATTCATTTGTTCGCTATTTTTCCGTCCGCCGCACGGACAGCAATCCAGACGGCTCGCCAGCCGTCTGGGCGATCAGCCAGCACAAGGTCGTGATCGAGTTGGATCGATGACGCTGGGGTCGCCGGGCGGCTGTGAAAAGGCAGGGCAATCGCATGAAGCGAAATGTCGGCATGCATACGCCCCTGCAGGAGCGGATTCATCCGCGACCGCCCCGCCTGTGGGGCGTAGAGGTTCAACGATTTGCCGCACCCATGGCGCGGGTCGCGAATGAATTCGCTCCACGTTCATGCGATTGCCCTGTGTCCAAGAGTGCAGGGCAAGATCACTGCCGACGGGGCGCCCGGCTCAGAGGCGGCCCCGGCTGTTCACGTACAGGCCGCTGAGGCGGAACTCGCTGGGGGACAGGGAGAAGGCGTGGCGGAACAGCTTCGAAAAGTAGTTCGGATCGTGGATGCCCACCGACAGCGCAATGGCCTTGACCGACAAGTCGGTCGCTTCGAGCAGGTGGGCCGCGCGTTTCATGCGTTCATTCAGGACATATTGCGCCGGGGACATGCCCACCGTGCGGGTGAACAACCGGGAAAAATGGGAACGGCTCAGACCGGCCAACTGGGCCAGGCTCGCCACATCCAGTTCGTCGTCCTCCGTCTGCGGGGATAGGGTATCGGGCTTGCAACGCAGGCAGGCATGGATGTGATTCTGGATGGAGGCGATCACCCCCGTTCGCGTCGCATCCAAGGCGACATCCTGCACAAGCAGGTCGTCGTGCAGCGCCATGAGCGACTCGTAGGCCAGGGCCGACGCCCGGCCGGCGGTCAGCTCCGGCGAACGGATCAGGGCATCGACGTTTTCGGCCAGGCATTCGATGGTCTTGTCGCTCAGGCGCAATACCGGACCACGCTCGTCCAGCAAGGCCCGTTGCAGGCGGAGAGCTTCCTTGCCGTACATGGCGATCCAGAAGAACTCCCAGGAACCCCCGGTCTCCAGCCAGTAACAATGGTCGTGCGGGACCAGCACCAGCATGGTGTCGCCGGCGCGCAGTCGATGGTGACGCCCCTCGAAGCGCAGGTTGCCCTCCCCCGCCAGGGTATGCTGCACGATGGCGAAAGGCGTGTTGCCACGTCGACGGCCATCCCAGCAGTAGGTGCAGTCCTGTACCCGGTCATAGCCGGCATTGGTCGGCATGGTGTGCAACTGATGCCTGCCGCGTGGCAGGGATATGACCTTCATGGCCGGCCCCCTCGCCCGCATATCGCAGAGCACAGAATTACCCGTCATGGCATGAATCTCTTTTTATTCGACTTGTCGAGATGCGCCTCTATCAGGGTCTGTTGAGGTAACTCCAGAACCCTTCGTTTCCGTTGATAACGTTCGCGAGAAGCAACACTGGCGTGGCCACGGAAAGCTTGCCGGTACTAGGGCCTGTTGACGTTTGGGCGTGAGCCGCGTTGCCGCGTCAAACGTCAACAGGCCCTAAGGAACGTCCAGGACGAACCAATTCCAGCAAACGGTATCTGGTGCCTCCGGCAACCGACCGGATCCCGGAACGCAGGGTGCGCAACCGATCAGAGCGGCTGTCGGCTGCGCATCGTCATGTTCCGGCCCGAGACCGAAACCCTACACGGCCTGCAACTCCACGACCATGGCGGACAATGGCGGCATGAAAGGCGGGAAAACCCCGACATCCATCAACGTCGCTCCGCTGACCGGGACTTTTCCGGAAAATATCGCCTTTTGTGCCTCGGACGGCCGGTACCCTGGCAAGTTTTGCGGCTCAGGAAGCGTGATGCGATAGGTTTTCGCGGGGTCGAGACCGCTCAGCCTGATGGGCGAAGGCCTGCGGGCGGAAACCCAGTCGCGCTGGGCCACCAGGAAGACCCCCGACCGTGCATCGTCGGAGACGACCCCGCGCACGACCCGGGCCGGGTCCGCCGTGCAGAACTGTGCCTGCCCGTGATGGAGCAGGCCGCGCAGCCGCTTGTGGAGCGCGATCCACGCCTTGAGCCGCGTGGACTCCTCGGCGGGCAGGTGCGTCGGATCCAGCTCCACCCCCAGATGCCCGAAAATGGCCACGCAAGCCCGGAAATCCAGCGTCGTCGTCCGGCCGGTGATCCCGTTCGGAACCTCCGAGATATGGCACCCCGTCACTTCCGGCGGCAGGAAATGCCATGCCGCGCCCTGGATCGCCAGACGCTCCAGCGCGTCGGTGTCGTCCGAAGTCCAGACGCGCTGCGTATGTGCCAGCGCGCCCCAGTCCGCGCGGCCGCCGCCGGATGCGCAGCTCTCGATCTCCAGGTCGGGATGCGCCTTGTGCAGCCGCTCCCACAGCGCATAGAGCGCCAGGACCTGGCGGCGGTAGGCCGCGCGGCCTTGTGCATCGGATGCCTCGACCAGATCGCGATTGAAATCCCACTTGATGTAATCGATCCGCACGCTGGCGACCTGCTCCGAGATCGCCTCGAACAGGTAATTCGAGACCTCGGGCCGCGAAATGTCCAGCACCAGCTGGTTGCGGGACGTCCACAGAGGGTAGCCGCGCGTCTGCAGCACCCAGTCCGGATGCGCGCGATACAGGTCGCTGTCCGGATTGACCATCTCCGGCTCGTACCAGAGCCCGAATTCCATGCCGTGCCCGTGAATCCTGTCGGACAGTGGACGCAGGCCATTCGGAAAGACCGAAGCGGCCGAGAACCAGTCGCCAAGCCCGGCATCGCAATCGCGTCGCGCCCCGAACCAGCCGTCATCCAGCACGAACCGTTCGATGCCGAGTGCGGCCGCCGCGTCCACCTGGCGCATCAGTTGATCCTCATGCAGGTCGAACCCGCTCCCTTCCCAGGAGTTCAAGAGGACCGGGCGCGGTTTCATCCTGCCGCCCGGCCAGTGCAGGACGTGGCGACGCGCATGGGCCTGGAAGGCCCGGGCGCATCCGGAAAACCCGGCGGACGAATAGGTGGCATAGGCAACCGGTGTGACCAGCTCGGCGCCAGGCGCGAGATCTCCCTCGCCCGAATAAAGATATTCGCCGCACGACAAACGGACGCGTCCGTCCTCCATCCGCTCCACGCAGAGACGATGACCGCCGCTCCAGCCAAGCTGTACGGCCCAGGCTTCGCCCGCGTTCTCCGAAGTGTTGGCCGGCGAGAGCAGCATGCCGGGGAAGTGGTCGTGCGTGCGGTTGCGGCGGCTCTCCACCACGATCCCGCCACGGGTCAGGTTCATCGGCTCGATGCCGAATTCATTCCCCCACTCGCCGGACAGCACATGCGCGGTATCGACCGACTCGGGCAGCAGATAGGTACCCGAGACAAGCCGCTCGACCCGCAGGGTCTGCGTGCCGGTATTGCTCAGCCGCGCCTGGCTGGTCAGCACGTCATCGGGGCCGAGTTCCAGATTCAGCTCTATCGCAAGCCCGGATACGCTGTCTTTCCCCCGCACCACAAGCCGCTGGCCCTCTCGTGCAACCTGTTCGGTCTCGAAATTCGCAGTCCAGCCGCTTCCATCGGGACGCGCCGCGATCAGGCCGGGCATATCGAAATTCCAGCTGCCGATCGTATCGAGCAGCGTGATCAACGGGCGCCACTGGTCCGGCCCGTTATTGGGGCTGTCCGGGGCACGCACGGCGAAGATCTCGGCCTCCGCGATGTCCTGCGGCAGGCGCCGCCCCCAATACGCGATTTCCGGCAACCCTTCCCGGCGACGGATCAGCAATAAAGTAGCGTTCGTACCATCCAGCCGGATCAATGCTTCAGGATGGCTGCCCCCCTGGCCAGCCGTTTCGATTTCCGGAATGCATGGAGGAGTGATAGGTGCTTGGGTCATAGGCTGTCCTGTCATTTTTATCGACTGTTTGGCCGAAGAATTGCCCACCCGCGAGAAGGGCAGGAAGCGATTGGGTGGTTGCTGTTGGCGCCTTCCTGAATGGCGTGGATCCTGGCTTCTGCAAACACCACCAAGCCCCATCAACAAGGCCCGGCGAGAAGCCAGGATCGGTTCGTGAGGGCACCGGCACGGTGTCCTGTCGCCGCCCGGCACAGCGGCGGAGACCCCGCCGGGACTTGAGCACCGCGACGATGGCGCCGCCGGCGTCGCACCCGCTGTGGAAAGACACTAAACCGGATTCCCGCCCGTTTCAACATATGAAACCAAATCCCACATATCGGGATACCCAGGGTTTTCCTGTCCGAACAATGCAGAGCACAGAATTACCCGTCATGGCATGAATCTCTTCTATTCGGGGGGTGAACCGACTCCTACCATGGAATTCAACGGTTCTTGCCAAGACGTCCTTGTCCTGAACCGACAGTGCTTATTACAAGTAAAACAAGAGGAGAAGCAGATGACGCTCAAAGCCACCAAGATCGCCCTGATCGGTGCCGGTTCGACGGTATTCATGAAGAACCTGCTGGGCGATCTGTTGCAGGTCGAGAAGCTGCGCAACGCCCATATCGCCCTGATGGACATCGACCCGCACCGGCTGGAAACCTCGCAACTGGTCGCCGGCAAAATCGCCGAGGCGGTCGGCGCCTCGCCCACCTTCGAGGCCACCACCGACCGGCGGCGCGCCCTGGATGGCGCCGACTACGTGATCACCATGATCCAGGTGGCCGGCTACAAGCCCGGCACCGTCACCGACTTCGAGGTGCCGAAGCGCCATGGCCTGCGTCAGACCATCGGCGACACCCTGGGCATCGGCGGCATCATGCGCGGCCTGCGCACCGCGCCCGTGCTGGTCGACATCGCCAAGGACATGCGCGAACTCTGCCCGAATGCGCTGATGCTGCAATACGTCAATCCGATGGCCATCAATTGCCTGGCGCTGAATCGTTTCGCCCCGGAAGTTCGCACCGTCGGGCTCTGCCATTCCGTGCAGGGCACTGCCAAGGAGCTGGCCGAGGATATCGGCGTACCGATCGAAGAGATCCGCTATCGCTGCGCGGGTATCAACCACATGGCCTTCTACCTGTCCTTCGAGCGCCTGCTGCCGGACGGCCGCACCGAGGACCTGTACCCGCGCATCCGCTCGGTGCTCGAGACGGGCAAAGTGCCCGACTGGAACCGGGTCCGCTACGAGGTGTTCAAGCACTTCGGCCATTTCGTCACCGAATCCTCCGAGCACTTCGCCGAGTACGTGCCCTGGTTCATCAAGCGCCATCGCCCCGACCTGATCGAGCAGTTCAACATCCCGCTCGACGAATACATCCGCCGCTGCGAGAAACAGATCGGTGAATGGGGACAGCAGGAGCAAGCCCTGCTGGCAGGCGAAGGCCTCAAGATCTGCCGCAGCCACGAATACGCCTCGCAGATCATCGAGGCCGAACTGACCGGCAAGCCGACCCTGATCAACGGCAACGTCATGAATACCGGGCTGATCGCCAACCTGCCGGAAAGCGCCTGCGTCGAGGTGCCCTGCGTGGTCGACCACAACGGCATCCAGCCGACCCGCATCGGCAACCTGCCGGCCGGCCTCGCCGCTCTGATGCAGACCAACATCAACGTGCAGACCCTGACCGTGGAAGCCCTGGCCAGCGGCCGCCGCGAGCACGTCAAGCAGGCGGCGATGCTCGACCCGCACACCGCTGCCGAACTCAGCCTCGACGAGATCGACACCTTGGTCGACGAGCTGATCGAGGCCCACCAGGGCTGGCTGCCGCACCTGAGCTGACCGCCCTCCTGGCTGAGCGAAAACCCTGTCTCGAGGGTTGGCTTTTCAACGAGACATAGAGCGGACTTGACCGCCGTCAGGCCTTCACGCTCGCTTGGTGCCCTGAAAAAGCACAAGCGCTGCTGGTCAGACGGAGTCTGACGGCCAGTCAAATCAAAACGAAAGATTTCTCGATAAGAACAATGAGCCGGGATATACCAAATGAACTTGACGCTCGATACTGATACTGCAGCGGGTCGTGCCCTTCCCTATTTCAAATACGGCATGATCTTCTTCCTCTATTACTTCATCGCCGGTGGAACGGTCCCCTTCCTCGTTATCTGGCTGGGCGACGCGGCCAAGCTGGATGCCGGCGCCATCGGTCTGCTGTTCGGCTGCAAGGCGATCATCGCCATGATGCTTCAGCCGCTGTTCGGCGTGCTGACCGACCGTCTGGACAATCGCAAGCACCTGATCTGGTGCATCGTCGCCCTGCTGACCCTACTGGCCCCCTACATGCAGTGGGTATTCATGCCATTGCTGACAGAGAACCTGCTGGTGGGCGTTCTGGCTGGCGGTCTCTATCTGGGCATCATCTTCGCCGCCGGCGGCGGGACACTGGAGACCTATCTCGAGAAGGCCTGCCGGGCCGGTGATATCACCTATGGCCGAGTACGCATGTTCGGCGCCATCGGCTACGGCAGTTCCGCGGCCCTCTCGGGAATGCTGGTCAGCGAGAATCCCGAAACGATTTTCTGGATCGGCTCGGGCTGCGCCCTGGTGCTGGCCCTGCTGTTCTGGAGAGTCCAGCCGGGCTCGACCGTCGCCCAGACCGATGACCTGCAGGAAAAGCCGGCGCCCGTTTCCTATGCGGCGGTCAAGGATCTGGTGTCCGATCGACGTTTCTGGTCCCTGGTGCTGTATGTCGTGGGCGTCGCCTGTCTCTACGATGTGTTCGACCAGCAATTCGCGAACTTCTTCCGCAACTTCTTCGCCTCGCCACAGCAGGGCACCCAGGTGTTCGGCTTCGTGACCACGCTGACCGAAGGCGGAGTCGCACTCATGATGTTCTGCGTTCCCTGGGTGTTGACCCGTATCGGCGGAAAGAATGCCTTGATCGTTGCCGGAGTCGTGATGGCGATACGCATCATCGGTTCCGCCTTCGCGTCGAGTCCTGCCGAAGTGGTTGCCTTGAAGATGCTGCATGCCCTGGAAGTGCCCTTGATCTATGTCGGCATGTTCAAGTACATCGAAGACGTCTTCGACACCCGGCTGTCCGCGACCATCTACATGATGGGCTTCATCTTCGCCAAGGGCATCGGCGTCAGCCTCATTTCTCCCCTGGCCGGCTATATGTACGGGGCCTTCGGCTTCCGGGAAGGGTATCTGCTCCTGGGCGGCCTGGCCCTTCTGTTCACCGTCGTTTCGATCTTCAGCCTCGATCGGGGCAAGCATAAAAGTGCCTACTCGGCGGACACCCGCGAGGACGGCCCTGCCGTGATCGACGCCCCGGCGCTGTCCCCGGCGCTGCTCTCGAAATAGCGACAACTGAATCAATCGCCTGAAAGCAACCGGCCAGCCGATGTGCAGGAAATCAACATGAAACCTTGCAGATCGGCGAGCCGGCCAAGCCATGCGATGGCCGTGAACAACAAGAGACACATTGAGAGGTTGATATGGTATCGAGCAATAAAATGGACCTGCACCCCGTCTATCCGGATCTCAAGGGCAAGACCGTGCTGATTTCGGGCGGCGGATCGGGGATCGGCGAGGCCATGGTCCGCGCCTTCGCCCGACAGGGCGCCCGGGTCGCCTTCGTCGACATCGCCCGGGAGGCCGGCGAAAAGCTGGAAGCCGAACTGCGCGCCGAGGGACACGAGGTCGGTTTTTGCTGCTGCGACATCACCCGGGAAAGCACCTATCGGGAGGCCATCGAGGGCCTCGCCAAGGCCCTGGGGCCGATCACCGTCCTGATCAACAATGCCGCCAGCGACACCCGCCACACCCTGGAAGAGGTCGGTTCCGACAGGTTCGATCAGTTGATCGCCGTGAACCTCAAGCACGCCTTCTTCGCCATCCAGGCGGTGGCGCCGATGATGAAGGAGGCCGGCGGCGGCTCGATCGTCAACTTCGGTTCCATCGGCTGGATGATGGGCTCCAGCGGCTATCCGGTCTACGCGGCCAGCAAGGCGGCCACCCACGGCCTGACCAAGACCCTGGCGCGCGAGCTGGGACCCCACCGTATCCGGGTCAATACCCTGGTTCCGGGCTGGGTGATGACCGACAAGCAACTCGCACTCTGGGTCGACGACGCGGCCAGGGAGCTGATCAAGCGTAGCCAGTGCCTGCCGGGCAGTCTGGAGCCGGCGCATATCGCCAACATGGCGCTTTTTCTCGCGTCCGACGCAGCGGCCATGTGTTCCGCGCAGAACTTCGTCGTCGATGGCGGTTGGGTATAAGTCTGCTCGACAAAATAATCAGCCCTGGAGTGTTTTTATTCTGCCTCGGGGTTGGTTGCCGGCTCCACTCCTTGCGGTTTCTGCAGAGGCTCGACTTTATAACTTGAAAGTCGCCGGACGATACCGTGCAAAACTCAGGATAGTGTTCATGATTCATGATGTGTTCGATGCACGAAGCTGTATCTTGGGCGAAGGTGTAATCTGGCATCCCGAGCGGAAACAGCTGTTCTGGTTCGATATTCTTGGCCACAAGTTGCTCTCCAACTTTGCTGGCCGCCAGCAGGAGTGGAACTTCGATGATTGCGTATCGGCCGCCGGATGGGTGGATTCAAGCACGCTGCTGATCGCCGGCGAGAGGGCACTGTTTACCTTCGATATCGAGACCGGCAAACAATGCCAGGTTATCCCCTTGGAGACCGACAATCCGCTCACCCGGTCGAATGACGGTCGTGCCGATCCCTGGGGCGGATTCTGGATCGGCACCATGGGCAAACAGGCGCAGTACAAGGCCGGGGCCATCTATCGATACTTCAAGGGAGAACTCCGGCTCCTGTTCCCCGCCATCACCATCTCCAATGCCATCTGCTTTTCGCCGGACCGCCGCTATGGATATTTCGCAGATACCGCCGAAGGCATGATCTGGCGCCAACCTCTGGCGGAGCATGATGGCTGGCCGGTGGGCGAGCCCGAATTGTTCATAGACTGCCGGGATCTTGGCTATAACCCGGACGGTGCAACCGTGGACAACTTTGGCCATCTCTGGAATGCCACCTGGGGTGCGGGAATCATTGTCCGCTATACGCCAAACGGCATGCTGGAGAGCATCCTCGACTGTCCGGCGAAAAACATGACCTGCGTGGCGTTCGGCGGCGAGAACCTGTCCACCTTGTTTGCCACCTCCGCACAGCAAGAGCCGTCCGATCCGGTGTCGCGGCATGCCGGATCGACCTTCAGTTTCGAACTCGGGATTCAAGGTCTGCCCGAATATCAAGTCATCCTCTAGTTTGGTGGGTTTTCATGATCACCCTGCAGAACGAATCGACGCGTCTTGAATTGCTCCCCGAACTCGGCGGCGGCATTGCGAGTTGGGTTGCCCTGAATTCGGGCCAGCCGCTTCTCCAAAGTCCGGTCGACAATAAACACACTCCTTATAGTTGGGGGAAACTTGCCTGCTTTCCATTGGTGCCCTGGTCGAACCGGATAGGACAAGGCGGCTACGAAACCGCCCAAGGATGGCTTCATCTGTCCTGTTTCCAGGAGGATGAGCCCTATCCCATCCATGGCACGGCCTGGCATCAGCCCTGGGAAGTCGCCGCTCGTTCCGCACAGGAGGCGCTGCTCCGGCTCGTCTCCCAGACCCCCTACGCCTACAGGGCCGAGCAGCGAATCATCCTGGCCGGTGACAGTCTCGTGGTGGAGCTGTCCGTGGAGCACCTGGACCAGCACCCGGCCTGGTACGGCCTCGGGCTCCACCCCTTTTTCCCCCGCTGGGAGAACACGCGCCTTCAGGCCTGTGCCGAGGCCGTCTGGTTCGAGGAAAACCAGCGCCTGCCGCGTGTCGAGCGGGCTATCGAGGGCGACTGGCGTTTCGCCGATGGCAACGCCCTGCCGAAGGCCCTGATAGACCATGCCTTTTCCGGCTGGGACGGCAGCTTTCTGATCAGCCAGCCGGATGCCGGTTACCAGCTGGAGTGTTCGGCCACGAACGCCAGGTTCTTCGTGCTCTATACCCCGCCGGGCAAGGATTTCTTCTGCTTCGAGCCGGTTTCCCATCCCATCAATGCCCATCACCTGGAAGGCCGGCCGGGACTGCGGCTGCTGCAACGCAACCAGAAGCTCGACATGCGCATGGTCATGAAGTACCGGGCGCTGTAGCGACGCCTCTGATCGTGGCTCGACCCCGAAAAGCACAATGCACAAGGAAATGCGCCTGTCGCCCGTCGACAGGCCCGACAACAGGAAGCGCGTATGTTTCGTCGTCCATGTTCAAGCACTACCCTCATGAGCGCAGTGGATCCGTCCCTGGAGACCGTCCAGGGCGGCGCATCCGCCGCCAGCCTCCAGGCAGCCGAGGCCGGGCTGGCCTGGTGGACCGATGCGATCATCTATCAGATCTACCCGCGCTCCTTCGCCGACGCCAACGGCGACGGCATCGGCGACCTGCCGGGCGTCACCTTGCGGCTGCCCTACCTGAAGCGCCTGGGCGTGGACGCGCTGTGGCTGTCACCCTTCTATCAATCGCCCCAGGCCGACGCCGGCTATGACGTGGCCGACTACCAGGCGGTCGATCCGCTGTTCGGCACGCTGGAGGATTTCGATCGGCTGTTACACGAGGCCCATGGCCTGGGCATCAAGGTGATCGTCGACCTGGTGCCCAACCACACCTCCGACGAGCACGCCTGGTTCCAGGCAGCGCTCAAGTCGCCGCCGGGCAGCGCCGAGCGCGCCCGCTACCTGTTCCGCGACGGCCGCGGCGAAAACGGCGAGCTGCCGCCCAACAACTGGCAGAGCGTGTTCGGCGGCCAGGCCTGGTCGCGGGCGCCGGGAGACCGGCAGTGGTATCTGCACCTGTTCGACGGCAAGCAGCCCGACCTCAACTGGGACAACCCGCAGGTCCGCGCCGAGTTCGAGCACGTGCTGCGCTTCTGGCTGGACCTGGGCGTGGACGGCTTTCGGGTCGACGTGGCGCACGGCCTGATCAAGGACTCGGAGCTGCCCGATGCGGAGCACCGCAAGGAAAACGGCGTGCTGGTCGGCCCTATGTGGGATCAGGACGGCGTGCACGAGATCTACCGCGCCTGGCGCCGCATTCTCGACGAATACCCGGGCGAGCGCATGATGGTGGCCGAGGCCGTGGTCGGCTCCCACTCCCGGCCGAACTACATCCGCCCCGACGAGATGCAGCAGGCGTTCAATTTCGACTACCTGCTGCTCGAAGGCTGGGAGACGGCGCCCTTCAGGAACGTCATCGACGCCTCGCTGGCCCTGTCGGCCGCAGTGGGCGCGACGACCACCTGGGTGACCTCCAACCACGACGTCGTGCGCGCGCCTTCGCGCTATGGCCTGAGCCGGCCCGGCGCCCACCCCAAGGGTATCGACGCGGCCGGCGAACAGCCGAACGAGGTGCTGGGGCTGCGCCGCGCCCGCGCCCTGGCCCTGCTGACCCTGGCCCTGCCCGGCTCGGCCTACCTCTACCAGGGCGAGGAACTGGGCCTGCCCGAACACACCACCCTGGAGGCCCGCTACCGCCAGGACCCCATGTTCATCCGCACCCGGGGCGCGGACATCGGCCGCGACGGCTGCCGGGTGCCACTGCCCTGGAAGGCGGATGCCCCGTCTCTCGGCTTCGGCCCTGGCGACCGGAGCTGGCTGCCGCAGCCGGCCACGTACGCGCATTACGCCGTGGATCGCCAAGAGAGCGTGGCCGGCTCCACCCTGGAGCTGTACCGGCAGATCTTGCAGCTGCGCCGCGAACATGCACTTGGCAAAGGCCGGCTGCGCTGGGTCGACGCCGGCCGGGATGTGCTGGCCTTCGACAACGGCGACATCCGCGTCCTGATCAATTTCGGAACCGAGCCCGCCGAGCTGCCGGCGGGCGGCCAGGTACTGCTGTCCAGCGAACCGCTGGAGGAGCCGGGCAGGCTGCCCGGCAACACGGCGGTCTGGCTGGCGGGACCGTGCCGCTCCTCAACTTGAAGCGTCAGCGTACCTGATAACGGGCCCCGTCCCTGCGGGTTGTTCGGCAAATGGCGCCATGCGTCGTTGCGGAACCTGGCAAGGGAATGCCACTCCCTGAGTCCCGCGCCTCGCCGAGTGCGGCCCGGCCTGGCGCCATTTGGCTCAGCAACACGACTCGCGGAGAGTGGTGTCGACAGGCCCGAGTCAACCGCTTCGCGCCGGTTATCTCTGGAGACACCTACACATGCCCACCCCCATTATTCCTCTCGGCAGCTTCGTTGCCGCGCTTTCGGCATCCTCCCTGGAGCCTTGGGCATCGTCTGCGCCCTGGGCACTGACAAGCCAGTCCGAAGCGATAGTCCGGCACCTGCTCGGCACCCTTGACGCTTCCGAATTCACCATTTCGAACGAGATCGCCATTCACATCACGGCAATTGTGGAACCTGGTGCAGTGCTCAAGGGGCCGTTGATCCTTGGGCCTCGGTGCTTCGTCGCCTCCGGTGCCTACCTGCGTGGCGGCAACTGGATTGCCGAGCGTTGTGCCTTTGGGCCAGGCGCCGAGCTGAAGTCCTCGTTTGTCTTTGCAGGCACCAGGCTCGCTCACTTCAACTTCGTCGGTGACTCCATCCTCGGCAGCGACGTGAACCTTGAGGCCGGTAGCATCATCTGCAACTACCACAACGAGCGCGTCGACAAAGAGATTCGCATTCGTGCCGGCGAGACACTGCATCCGACCGGCTGCCACAAGTTCGGCGCTGTTGTCGGCGATCATTGCCGCATTGGCGCCAACGCCGTCTTGGCGCCCGGTGCGATCTTGCCGCCTGGCTCGGTTGTACATCGCGCTTCGCTGCACGACGATGAAGTAGGCATCTAGGCAAACGTTGCCGGTATGTACTACTGGCTGACAAAGGCTATGACAGCGAAAGCCTGCGCCACTACTGCGACCGGTATGGCATGAAGCCCATCATTCCCTTACGCAAGATGCACCGTAAGCCTCGAGCGGGCTTGGCTCGCCTGTTTGGCAGACCTCAGTACAAAAAGCACAATGTGATTGAGTGACTGTCCAGTTGGCTCAAGGAAAAGCGCCGTCTTTGCACCCGTTATGACAAGCCGGCCAGCAGCTTCAAGGCCATGGCCACGCTGGCCTGCATCGGAAAACGCTTATGTGCCGACGTCTCAGACTTATTAACGCGGCAATCAAATTCACGATATAAAGGGACATGAAAAAGATCGATGCCCGAAAGCTCTCTCGAGAAACTCAGGACCAGATGCGACGCCTGGCCATGAATCTGCGTGAGCAGCGCGAACTGACTTGGCAAGAGGTTGCCGACGTATTGGGCGTACATCTGAGTACCGTACTAGCCTGGTCCAAACGCTATAGCGAGCAAGGCAGCGAAGGTTTGAAATCCAGGACACGAGGTCGGCGCCAGGCAAGCGGACGGACCTTGACGCTCGCTCAGGAGTGGCAGTTGTGCTCGATTCTGGTGGGCCAGACCCCGAACCAGTTGCAACTCGACTTTGCCCTGTGGAACCGCCGGGCCGTCATGCAGTTGATCAAGCACTTGTATGGCGTCGAGATGCCGATCCGGACGGTGGGTCAGTACCTTCAGCGCTGGGGGTATACCCCACAGCGGCCGACCCGGCAGGCGCTGGAGCAGAACCCGGAGGCGGTCGAGCACTGGCTCGAAGAGACCTATCCGACCGTTGTGGCACGCGCCAAGGCCGAAAACGCGACGATCTACTGGGGTGATGAAACGGCCGTAGCTGAAGATGGGCATTGGATTCGAGGCTATGCGCCGGCAGGAGTCACACCGGTGCTGGTGGCGCCGACCCGCCGTCATGGCCTGAGCATGGTCTCGGCGATCAGCAACCAGGGACTGGTACGGTTCGAGTTCCTGGAGGGGGCCATGAATACCGAGCGGATGATCGGTTTCATGTCGAGGCTGGTGGCGGATAGTGACAGGAAGATCTTTCTGATCCTGGACAACCTGCGTGTCCATCATGCGCGTCAGGTCAGGGAATGGCTTGAAGGGCACAAGGAAGAAATCGAAGCGTTCTACCTGCCACCCTATTCGCCTGAGTGTAATCCGGACGAGTATTTGAACCGCGACCTCAAGACACGCTTGCGCACCAGTGACCGGGCGCGAAACAAGTCGGAATTGCTGGAGAAGGCCGAGGCATTCATGAGCTGGCTGGCCAAAACCCCGGAGCGGGTAGTTGCCTATTTCCAGCATGCGTCAGTGCGTTATGCCACTTAGGGAAATCCTGAAAAAGACTTCCCGATTCTGGTGAAATACACCCGCTCCCTTGTCCGAGTTTCCCGATAAAGCAACTGTCCTTCGCCGATGCCGAGTATGCCGGCAAGCGCAAGCAGACCCGCCGCGAGCGCTTCCTGCTCGAGATGGACCAG
Source organism: Azotobacter salinestris (assembly GCF_009363155.1). NCBI lineage: Bacteria > Pseudomonadati > Pseudomonadota > Gammaproteobacteria > Pseudomonadales > Pseudomonadaceae > Azotobacter > Azotobacter salinestris. Next base: position 2,808,958 of record NZ_CP045302.1, on the reverse strand, counting down.
GTGGTGCCGTGGCAGGGGCTGATCGCCCTGATCGAGCCCTACTATCCCAAGGGCGAAGGCGGTCGGCCCGCCTACCCGCTGGCAGCCATGCTGCGCGTGCACCTGATGCAGAACTGGTTCGGCTACAGCGATCCGGCGATGGAGGAAGCGCTGTACGAAACCACTCTCCTGCGCCAGTTCGCCGGCCTGAGCCTGGAGCGCATCCCGGACGAAACGACCCTCCTCAACTTCCGTCGCCTGCTGGAGAAGCACGAACTGGCCGGGGGAATACTGGAGGTGATCAACGGCTATCTGGGCGAGCGCGGACTGTCGCTGCGCCAGGGCACCATTGTCGACGCCACCCTGATCCATGCGCCGAGCTCGACGAAGAACAAGGACGGCAAGCGCGACCCGGAAATGCACTCGACGAAGAAGGGCAACCAGTACTACTTCGGCGCAAAAGCTCACATTGGTGCCGACGCTGAGTCGGGTCTGGTGCACAGCGTGGTGGTCACGGCAGCCAACGTGGCAGATGTCACCCAAGTCGACCAACTGCTGCATGGCGAGGAAAACGTAGTGAGTGCCGATGCGGGCTATACCGGCGTAGAGAAGCGCCCCGAGCATGAAGGTCGGCAGGTCATCTGGCAGGTCGCGGCCCGGCGCAGTACCTACAAGAAGCATGGCAAGCGTAGCGCCTTATACAAAGCGATCCGCAAGATCGAGAAGGCCAAGGCCCAGGTACGAGCCAAGGTCGAACATCCGTTCCGCGTGATCAAGCGCCAGTTTGGCTACACCAAGGTGCGCTTCCGGGGATTGGCCAAAAACACGTCACAGTTGGTGACGCTGTTCGCCTTGTCGAATCTGTGGATGGCGCGCCGATATTTACTGGCGAATGCAGGAGAGGTGCGCCTGTAATGCGGGAAACGGTTGCTGCGACGTGCTCGCGGCAGCTAAAAAACGCAGAAACGAGCGGGTGATCTGATCGTTTTTGATCGATTCTCCGCTTTCAAAGTCGGCGGGGGGCTGAAGTCAGCCAGAAATACATGACTACTTCAGACCATCCTTAGATTGGATATTTGATTGCCGGGTTAATAATCCGAACAAATATTTCCGGCGCATACTTTATACGCACGGCCTTACTGAACGATTAATTCAACACCACGACTCCGGTTGATATTGAAGGCGCCATCCGTCCAAACAACTTTCATGAGCAAGCTCTTGAACCACTTTGACGCGCGCCAAACAATACCAATACGCCACACTTTATCCTGACTTATAACGGAGCACAGAGTCACCCATCAAGGCATAACTTTCCCCTATTCGCGAAACAATTCGCCTCTTATTATGGCGAGAAAGCAAGTGACATCCATCAACCCATATTTCTGCTGACCACGGGCAATGCAATCGATCTGACATTATCTGGCGATCAAACCGAATCGACAATCGCTCGCTTGGAAGCGCATTGTGAAAATGACCTTGATTGAACCGAAGCAAAGTGAGCTTCACTGCAATTACGCTCCAGCCGCTGCGCCTCGGAAAGGCCGAGCGCTGCCGATCAGACGGCCTCCCATGGCCGGCAAACCGGGATGAAAGCTTCCCTATAAGAACAATGAGTCCAGGGTGGACCTATGAAGTTAACGCTTGATATGGCAGTTAGTCGTGCTCATGCCATATGTACAGTACGCCATGATCTTTCTCCTCCATTACCTCATCCTCATGGAACTGCCCTTCCCCTCGTCACCAAGCTGGGCAATTTTATAGTCCATGGCTGCTTCACCGCCATTTCGGAAACAGCATCATCAAACTTCCCGAGCCGATTCTGCAGGAAGGGCCATATGTTGATCCGACTTATTCCGGGACAGAGGCATACGCAACAACGGCCCCCTTAAAAATCCCCCAACCCTCTCCTGGCGGGACCAAATACTTAGTGACGATCAACAAGAACAACAAGAGGGCGGCAGGCATTGTCTTCTTTGCGGGGGACATCCCTGCAAAGAAGGTGCTGTCTACAGGCCAAAGTTTTTCATGGATGGCTCCACTTACTGACAAACAAGTAATCGCGGGCGATGCCTCCTTGCTTATCAACAATCCCAACAATAGAGAAGCCATATGTATTCGCGTCGTAACTTTTTGAAAACCACTGCCCTCCCTACTGCAGGTCTGCTCTGGCTGTCGCTGCAGGACGGCATATATGCCACCAGCGCCCAGACGGGACAGGATGGGTGGTGCAATGCGGTGATCCATCAGGTTTACCCACGCTCTTTCGCCAACGCCCATGGCAACGCCATCGGCGATCTCGCAGGCATCAACAATTTTTCCGGGCAGCCGGCCGAGCTCGAGCCGCCGGTCGGTCTGCGCAATATCGCGGGCGAAGCCGTGGTGAGCAACTACGCGCCCCGCAACGCACTCAGGCGACACCTGGCGCTGCAGCCCTCGCTGGGCACATCGACGGCCTGACGAGAGGTTTTCCCCCGCTCGTCCATGAACCAGGACAGATAGCAACTCGCCAGCCCCTATGCATGGCGCAGGAGACGACCTGCCTGCGTCGACACAGGCTCATCCGCTTTGTCCCGACGTCGCGACGTCTGGCGGCCCGGCACGGGCGATAGCTCCGGGCGCCGGCCTGTGTGACCAGCCGCTGGCAAGCCAATACAAAAACAAGAAGAGATTACCCATGAATTCTGCAGCCTATCGCCCTTGGGCCGGCTTTTCTCTGCTTTTCCTCTCCACCAACCTGCTTGCCGCACCGGCGCCAAGCGTCGAGGAGCGCCTCGCCCGGCTCGAGGCGCGTGCCCTGGCGGCCGAAGCCGACGCCGCGCGACTGCGCAGGGAGGTCGAGCACCTCAACAGGCAGTTCGCCATTAACTCCTCGCTGCCTACACAACTGCAATTGTCGCTCAGCGAGCGCGTTGCCCAGGTCGAAGCACGCCAGCAATCCCTGGAGGGCCGCACTTCGGAGCTGGCATCTTCGGTCGACCCGATCGAGGGTCTGACGGAGGGCTTCTCCTTCGCCGGGTATGCGCGCTCCGGCATGAGCGTGAACTCACACGAGTCCGGTGCGGGTCGTGGCAGTCCCTACATGACCCCCGCCGGCTCGGTAGGTGGCTCCGTTGGCCGGCTGGGCAATGAAATCGATACCTATGCGAGCGTGACCTTCATGAAGGAAAGCCAGGCCAGCAACGGCACGCACGCGAAGTTCACGGTGAAAATCGCCGATGGCATGGAGACGCCCAACCCCTGGGCGGCGGATGAAAGCAAGATCCACGTGCAGCAGGCATACAGTGAGCTCTACGAGCTGGCGTCGTTCCGGGACATTCCCATGCTGCGCGATGCGCGCCTGTGGGCGGGCAAACGCAGCGATCGGGATAATTTCGATATCCATTGGCTCGACATGGATGTGGTTTCCCTTGACGGAACCGGTGCCGGTATCTACGACGTGCGACTGACCGACGACTGGAGCCTCAATGCTTCTTTCATGAGCCGTTCCTATGGCGACTTCGACGTCGAGACCAACAAGGACATCAGAAGCTATATCGGCACTCTCAATCAGTTCTTCGACGACGGGCGCTGGCAATTCATGCTCAGCGGGATCTACTCGGATCAGAACGATGCCAGACTGAACAAGAAGGAATCCAAGCCTGAGGGGCCCGATAAATGGGAAGGCCTTATTCCAGCAGATTTGCTGGAGCTTGTTCAAAGTTTCCCCAAGCCTGAGGGTCACGATAAGTGGCTGAGCCACAAGGAGTACGACGTCGACGACAGCGGCAACCGGTTGAACAAGGCAGGCTTCAGCCCGGCCGGAAGCGGCTGGCATGGCCTGCTGGCCTATCACCGGCCGGACTTTTTCGGCCAGGAAGGCATGTTCAAGGCCGCGCTGCTGTATGGCCTGGGGCTTGGCGCGGAACTCAAGAGCATCGGCTCCGACGGCGAGCTGATCGACGAGGCCCGGGCGTTGCGCCTGGCCATGTATGGCCACACCCGCCTGAGCGATCATTGGCGCATCGCCCCGGCCCTGGTTGCCGAGCGCAGCAAGGATCGTTATGTGCCCGGCGACGACTACCGCTGGTTGACCTTCAACATGCGCCTGGCCAACGAGCTGACCAGCAACTTCGAAATGGTCTACGAATTCAGCTGGCAGACAATGGACCTCGATCCGCTCGGCTATGACGGCCGGCAAGCGGTCAGCGGCGACTTCTGGAAAATCACCCTGGCGCCGACCTTCAAGGCGGAGTCCGGAGACTTCTTCAAGCGCCCCGAATTGCGCCTGTTCGCCACCTATATGGATTGGTCCAAGGAACTCGACAATTTCAGCACGAAAGACGATTTCGGCCAGAAAGGCTTCAAGTCCGGCGGTGTCTGGCAATTCGGCACGCAGATGGAGACCTGGTTCTAGGGCCTGTTGACGTTTTGGCGTGAGCCGCGTTGCCGCGTCAAATGCCGCCAGGTTAGGCGCGGGTCGCCGGCAATGGTCATTCCCTTGCCAAGACCCGCAACGCCGCATGGCGGCATTTGACGCGCAGCCTCGGCGGCCCCACCCGCAGGGGCGGGGCCCGTTTGGGGCAGCACGGCGTCGCTCGTCGTTCATTTGGAATGACCAAACTTCTCTCCTCGTTCCTTGTTCTGCGCCAAACGGGCCGCCGTCGCGGCCTACGCCAAAACGTCAACAGGCCCTAGGATCCGTCGGTCGCTCCCGGTGGCTGCGGATAAGCATTGAAGCAGGGAGAGCACCAGCCGCCAACGCTACGGTTCGCCTCAATCGGGATGGCCGGCACGGTACCGTACCGGCCATCCTTTCATCGGCCGCAGGCACCTTCACGACAGAGCACAAAATTACCTGTTGCAGCATAAGTCTCTTCTATCCGTGTGATGCACCGCTTTCTATGCTGGGGCTCGATCGGTCTCATCGAGTCCTTGCACTGGATCGACGCCGTAGCCGATTTCTCACTTGTGCCTCTGCGAAAAGGAATCCCCCATGAGCTATAGCGCCGCGCCGAACCGCTACGAGCGCATCCCCTACCGCCGCGTCGGCCGCAGCGGCCTGGTGCTGCCGGCCCTGTCCCTGGGACTGTGGCACAACTTCGGCGACAGCACCCCGCTCGACACCCAGCGCGCCCTGCTGCGCACCGCCTTCGACCTCGGCATCAACCACTTCGACCTGGCCAACAACTACGGGCCGCCCTACGGCAGCGCCGAGATCAACTTCGGCCGCCTGCTGCGCGAGGATTTCCGTGCCCATCGCGACGAGCTGATCCTCTCCACCAAGGCCGGCTGGGACATGTGGCCCGGCCCCTACGGCCAGGGCGGCGGTTCGCGCAAATACGTACTCGCCAGCCTCGACCAGAGCCTCCGGCGCATGAGCGTCGACTACGTGGACATCTTCTACTCGCACCGCTTCGATCCGCACACGCCGCTGGAGGAGACTGCCGGCGCCCTGGCCGACGCCGTGCGCCAAGGCAAGGCGCTGTACGTGGGCATCTCCGCCTATTCGGAAGCCAAGACCCGGGAAATGGCCGCCCTGCTGCGTGAGCACAGGGTGCCGCTGCTGATCCACCAGCCGGCTTACAACCTGTTCAACCGCTGGGTGGAAAAGGACCTGCTGAGTACAACTGAGGAGCTCGGTGCCGGGGTGATCGCCTTCACCCCCCTGGCTCAGGGACTGCTCACCGACAAGTACCTGGACAGCATCCCCGCCGATGCGCGGATCAACCGTCCCGGCGGCGCCTCGCTGCGCCCCGAGCACCTGTCCGAGGCGAACATTCGGCGTGCCCGGGCGCTCGCCGAGATCGCCCGCCGGCGCGGGCAGAGCCTGGCCCAGCTGGCCCTGGCCTGGCTGCTGCGCGATGCGCGGGTGACCTCGGCGCTGATCGGCGCCAGCCGCCCGGAGCAGCTTATCGAGAATGTCGCCGCCCTGGACAACCCGGCGTTCGGTATCGAGGAACTGGCGGAGATCGACCGCCATGCCGCCGCAAGCGGCGTCAATCTCTGGGACAGGCCCTACACCGACTGGCCGGCGTGAGGGCATCCGGCTGCCGGCGCGGCGGCCGGGATGCTCAGCGCCGGCAGGCGGCGCTGCCGATCGCCCGCTCGATGTCGCGCTTGCAGGCCAGTAGCGCCTCCTGGATGGCCTCGACGTGCCGGGCGGCGCGCGCGGAGGGCAGCACCACGGAGATGGCGTAGCGGCCCAGGTAGGTGTCCAGGGCCACCGAACCGGCGCTGATGCCTTCGCTGCACTCCTCGTGGTCGAAGGTGAAGCCAGCCTTGCGGATCTCCGCCAGTTCGGCCAGCAGGGCCGGCAGATCGCGGGTGTTGCGGGTCATCTGCGGCAGCGGATCGGGCAGCAGCGCACGCACTTCGTCGTCGCCGAGGCCGGCCAGCAGCACCTTGCCGGCCGAGGTCGAATGTATCGGCGCGAAGGCGCCGATGGGAAAGACCACGCGCAGGTCGCGCTCGGCGACGATGCGGTCGATCACCTGAATCTTCTCGCCGGCCCGCTTGGCCAGGGCCACCGACTCCTGCAGCCGGTTCGACAGGCATTCCAGATAGGGCCGCACCAGGGAAATGATGTCGGTCTGGGTCTGGTAGACCAACTGGCCCACCGCCGCGCCCAGGCGAAAGCCGCCGCTGGGCCCCATGGCCTCGACCAGATACTCGGTCTCCAGCGCGCAGACGATGCGCTGCACGGTGGAGCGCGGCAGCTTCACCGCCTGGGCGATGGCCGCCAGGCTGAGCCCCTGGGGATGCTCGCTCAGGGTACGCATGATCGCCGCGGCACGGGCGATCACCTGGATGCCGCCTGCCTTGCTCTCTTCGCCGGTTTCCGGCGCTTCTCTGGTCATAACTGGCTACTCGTCACAATCGTCGCGGGCTTTCTGCCCATCTCACCGGCACGGAGTATCCGTGCCGCCCTCTTCCGGGACCAGCCGGCATTTTCCCTCCCGTCACAGGTTTTTTACGAATCCGGCATGCCCCACGAAAACCACCTAATGGTACACTGAACCACGATTCGATACACTGTCCCCCTTTCCTCTCATTGCCAGGAGGCGCGCCCGTGAAACGCAGAGCTCCGTTCCCCTTCATCCACAGCCTGCCGCTGGCCCTGATCCTGTCGCTGGCCGCCTGCAAGGAGGCCGAGCAGGCGGCCGCCCCCGCGCTGCCGCCCGCCGAAGTCGGGGTCTATACCGTACAGGCGCAGCCGCTGACGCTGACCACCGACCTGCCGGGCCGTACCTCGGCCTTCCGCGTCGCCGAAGTGCGCCCGCAGGTCAACGGCATCCTCCAGGAGCGCCTGTTCACCGAGGGCAGCGAGGTCAAGAAGGGCCAGCAGCTCTACCAGATCGACCCGCGCACCTACGAGGCGGAGCTGGCCCGCAGCGAGGCCAACCTGGCCAACGCGGAGAACCTGGCCCGGCGCTACGAGCGGCTGCTGAAGACCAGCGCGGTCAGCCGCCAGCAGTACGACGACGCCATCTCTGCCCTGAAGCAGGCCCAGGCCGAGGTGCGGGTACGGCGCATCGACGTGCAGTACACCAAGGTGCTGGCGCCGATCAGCGGCCGCATCGGCCGCTCGGTGGTCACCGAGGGCGCGCTGGTCACCAGCGGCCAGACCCAGGCGCTGGCCACGGTGCACCAGCTCGACCCGATTTACGTCGACGTCACCCAGCCGATCGTCCGCCTCCTCGAGCTGCGCGGTGCGATGGAATCCGGCCGCCTGCAGAGCGCCGGTCCCGACCAGGCCGAGGTCAGCCTGACCCTGGAGGACGGCAGCGTCTATCCGCTGGCCGGCACCCTGAAGTTCTCCGAGGTCAACGTCGACCAGAGCACCGGCTCGGTGACCCTGCGCGCGGTGTTCCCCAACCCCGAGCGCAAGCTGCTGCCCGGCATGTTCGTCCATGCCCAGCTCAAGGAAGGCGTGCAGCAGGACGCCATCCTGGTCCCGCAGCAGGCGATCATCCGCGATGTCCGCGGCGTCGCCACCGCCTGGGTGGTCAAGCCGGACAACAGCGTCGAGCTGCGCGAGGTGGAAGCCCTGCGCACCGTGGGCAACGCCTGGCTGATCGGCAAGGGCCTGGCCGACGGCGAACGGGTGGTCGTCGAGGGCACCCACCGGGTGCGCGGCGGCGTCACGGTCAGGCCGGTCGAGGCCGGCAACATCAACCTGGTCGCCGACTTCGCGTCCGGCGCCAGCCGAGGAGGACGCTGATTCATGTCGCGCTTTTTCATCGACCGGCCGATCTTCGCCTGGGTGATCGCTCTGGTGATCATGCTCGGCGGCGCCCTGGCCATCCTCAAGCTGCCGATCACCCAGTACCCGAACATCGCCCCGCCGGCGATCCAGATCAGCGTCACCTATCCCGGCGCCTCGACGCAGACGGTGCAGGACACCGTGGTGCAGGTGATCGAGCAGCAGCTCAACGGCCTTGACGGCCTGCGCTACATTTCCTCGGTCAGCAATGCTGACGGCAGCCTGCAGATCACCGTGACCTTCGAGCAGGGCACCGACCCCGACATCGCCCAGGTCCAGGTGCAGAACAAGCTGCAGCTGGCCACGCCGATGCTGCCCGAGGAAGTGCAGCGCCAGGGCATCCGGGTGGTGAAGTACCAGGTCAACTTCATGATGATCCTCGGCCTGGTGTCCACCGACGGGCGCATGTCCGGCTTCGACATGGGCAACTACATCACTTCCAATCTGCAGGACCCGATCTCGCGGACCAAGGGGGTCGGCGACTTCCAGGTGTTCGGCTCGCAGTACGCGATGCGCATCTGGCTCGACCCGGAGAAGCTCAACAGCTACCAGCTCACCCCGCAGGACGTGGTCAGCGCGGTCAGCGCGCAGAACGTGCAGGTGTCTTCCGGCCAGCTCGGCGGCCTACCGGCGAGCCGTGGCGTGCAGCTCAACGCCACGGTGGTCGGCAAGACGCGCATGCGCAGCGCCGACGAGTTCAAGGAAATCCTCCTCAAGGTCAACCGCGACGGCTCGCAGATCCGCCTCAAGCACGTCGCCGAAGTCGGCCTGAGCGCCGAGAACTTCTCCATCGCCTCCAGGTTCAACGGCATGCCGGCGGCCGGCATGGCCCTGCGCCTGGCGCCCGGCGCCAACCTGCTGGACAGCGTGCAGGCGGTGCGCGAAACGGTGGAAAGCCTCAAGCCCTACCTGCCCGAAGGCGTCGAGGTGGTCTACCCCTACGAGACCGCGCCGATGGTCTCCGCCTCCATCGAGGCGGTGGTGCACACCCTGTTCGAGGCCATCGTGCTGGTGTTCCTGGTGATGTACCTGTTCCTGCAGAACTTCCGCGCCACCCTGATCCCCACCCTGGCGGTGCCGGTGGTGCTGCTGGCCACCTTCGGCGTGCTGTTCGCCTGCGGCTTCACCATCAACGTCATGACCATGTTCGCCATGGTGCTGGCCATCGGCCTGCTGGTGGACGACGCCATCGTGGTGGTGGAGAACGTCGAGCGGATCATGGTCGAGGAAGGCCTGTCGCCGCGCGAGGCGACACGCAAGTCGATGGGACAGATCTCCGGCGCGCTGGTCGGCATCGGCCTGGTGATCTCCGCGGTGTTCCTGCCGATGGCCTTCTTCGGCGGCTCCGCGGGGGTCATCTACCGGCAGTTCGCCATCACCATCATCTCGGCGATGTCCTTCTCGGTGCTGATCGCGCTGGTCTTCACCCCGGCGCTGTGCGCCACCCTGCTCAAGCCGGTGGCCAAGGGCGAGCACCACGAGAAGCGCGGCTTCTTCGGCTGGTTCAACCGCACCTTCGAGCGCGGTGCCGACGGCTACCAGCGCGGCGTGGGCGGCATCATCCAGCGGCGCTGGCGCTTCATGCTGATCTACCTGCTGCTGATCGGCGGCGTCGCCTTCCTGTTCCAGAAGCTGCCCGGCTCCTTCCTGCCCAACGAGGACCAGGGCACGCTGTTCGTGCAGGTGCAGCTGCCGCCGAACTCCAGCGCCGAGCGTACCGAGGCGGTGCTGGCCGAGGCCCGCGACTACCTGCTCAACGAGGAAAGCGCGACCGTGGCCTCGGCGTTCACCGTCAACGGCTTCAACTTCGCCGGCCGCGGCCAGAGCTCGGGCCTGCTGTTCGTCAGCCTGAAGCCTTTCAGCGAGCGTCCCGGCCAGGACGTCTTCGCCCTGGCCGGTCGGGCGGCCGCACGCTTCGCGCAGATCAAGGACGCCATGGTGATTCCGGTGGTGCCGCCGGCGGTACGCGAGATGGGTAACGCCACCGGCTTCGACCTCTTCCTGCAGGACTACGCCGGCCTCGGCCACGAAGCGCTGATGGCGGCGCGCAACCAGTTCCTCGGGCTGGCCGCGCAGGAGCCGGTGCTGACCATGGTGCGCCCGAACGGCAAGGACGACGAGGCGCAGTACCAGGTGACCATCGACGACGAGAAGGCCCGCGCCCTGCAGGTGTCGATCGAGGAAATCAACAACACCATGTCGGTGGCCTGGGGCTCGGCCTACGTCAACGACTTCATCGACCGCGGCCGGGTGAAGCGGGTCTACGTCCAGGGCAAGCAGGAGGCGCGCTCGGCGCCGGAAGACTTCGACAAGTGGTACGTGCGCAACGCCGAAGGCCGGATGGTGCCCTTCTCCGCCTTCGCCAGCGGCCAGTGGATCTACGGCTCGCCCAAGCTGGAGCGCTACAACGGCATCTCCTCGGTGGAGATCCTCGGCCAGCCGGCCCCCGGCTACAGCACCGGCGACGCCATGGCGGCGGTGAACCGCATCGCCGCCCAGCTGCCGCCGGGCATCGGCATCGCCTGGACCGGGCTATCCTACGAGGAGCGCGCCGCCGGCTCGCAGGCACCGGCGCTCTACGCGTTGTCGCTGCTGATCGTGTTCCTCTGCCTGGCGGCGCTGTACGAAAGCTGGTCGGTGCCCTTCTCGGTGATGCTGGTGGTGCCGCTCGGGGTACTCGGCGCGGTGGCCGCCACGCTCTTGCGCGGGCTGTCCAACGACGTGTTCTTCCAGGTCGGCATGCTCACCACCATGGGTCTCGCGGCGAAGAACGCGATCCTCATCGTCGAGTTCGCCAAGGACCTCCACGAACACCAGGGTCGCACGCTGCTGCAGGCCGCCAGCGAGGCCGCGCGCCTGCGTCTGCGACCGATCATCATGACCTCGATCGCCTTCGCCCTCGGCGTGCTGCCGCTGGCCATCGCCACCGGCCCGGGCAGCGGCAGCCAGCACTCGATCGGCACCGGCGTGCTCGGCGGCACCCTGGCGGCGACCTTCCTGGCGATCTTCTTCGTGCCGCTGTTCTACGTCGTGGTGGTCAGATTGTTCGAAAGGAAAGAAAAGACGGTCGACACCGAAGGAGTGATGGCATGAGGCGCGGATACCTGACCCTGGCCGTGGCCTGCGCCCTGGCGCTGCCGGGCTGCACCATGATCCCCGACTACCTGCGCCCGGCCGCGCCGGTCGATGCCACCTGGCCAGAGGGCGCCGCCTACGCGCCGGAGCAGCCGGCCGCCGCGCCGGCCGCGGACCTGGGCTGGGCGGAGTTCTTCCGCGACCCGGCGCTCCAGCGGATGGTCGAGCTGGCCCTGGACAACAACCGCAACCTGCGCCAGGCGATGCTCAACATCGAGGCCTACCGGGCGCTGTACCGCGTGCAGCGCTCCGATCTGTTCCCGAAGATCGGCGTGGAAGCCACCCAAAGCCGGCAGCGCTGGCCGGCCGACTACCGCAGCGGCGGCGGCGGCGGTACCGGCGGCGGTGGCAACGGCAGCGGCGGCGGCCAGTCGGGCGGCAGCACGACGACCACTGCCGAGCCCGAGGCCTTCATCCAGACCCACCACGCGGTGACTCTCGGCACCAGCGCCTGGGAAATGGACTTCTTCGGACGCATCCGCAGCCTCACCGAGCAGGCCCAGGAAGACTACCTGGCGATCGAGGAGAACCGGCGCAACGTGCACATCGCCTTGGTCGGCGACGTGGCCACCGCCTACTTCGCCTGGCGCACCGACCAGGCCCAGCTCCGGCTGACCGAGTCGACCCTGGCCAGCTACGAGGAGAGCCTGAAACTGATCGAGGCCAGCGAGGAAGTCGGCGTCGCCTCGCAGCTCGACGTGCGCCAGGCACACACCCTGGTGGACCAGGCGCGCGCGCAGAAGGCGCTCTACACCCGGCAGATCGCCGAGGACGTCAACGCCCTGCGCCTGCTGATCGGCGGCTCCTTCCCGACCGACCTGCCGGCCGGTCTCGAGGTCAGCGATGCCATGCTCGCCAGCTTCCCCGCCGGGCTGCCTTCCGACCTGCTGCTGCGCCGGCCGGACATCCGCGCCGCCGAGCACCGCCTGCTGGCCGCCAACGCCAGCATCGGCGCGGCGCGCGCGGCGTTCTTCCCGAGCGTCAGCCTGACCGCCCGGGCGGGCACCGCCAGCCGCGAACTGTCCGGTCTGTTCGATTCCGGTTCCGGCACCTGGAACGCCGTGCCGACGATCAACATTCCGATCTTCACCTTCGGCCAGCTCAAGGGGAACCTGGAGTACGCCAAGCTGCAGAAGGAAATCAACGTCGCCGCCTACGAGTACAGCATCCAGACCGCCTTCCGCGAGGTCGCCGACGGCCTGGCCGCGCGCGGCACCTACGATGACCAGCTCAAGGCCCAGGGCGACCTGGTCGACAACAACCAGGCCTACTACGAACTGGCCCGTCAACGCTACGAGGAGGGCGTCGACAACTACCTGTCGGTGCTCGACGCCCAGCGCGAACTCTTCGCCGCCCAGCAGCAGCTGCTCAACGACCGCCTGCTGCAGCTCAACAGCGAAGTCGGCCTGTACAAGGCGCTCGGCGGTGGCTGGGAACGCAACGGCGTCGGCGGCGCGGCCACCACGGCCGCGGCCGCCACGCCGTAATCCCCGCGGGCGCGACCGGGATGCCGGAGCGGCATCGTCGGGTACCGGGAATCCCCGTCAGCCCGCCGGCCGGTCCGGCACCGGCCGGCTCTTCCTGAGGGCGGGGTCGGGCGGCAGGCAACTGCCGGCGACCTCGGCACGCGCCCCGTCCGGCACCATGACTTCCAGGCTCGTTCCCGCCAGCAGCGTCTGGAGGTACGCCAGGTGCTCGGCCCGGGTCAGGCGGCCCGGAACGATCTCCACCAGCGGGACACGGTGCGGCGCACTGCGGAAATGGGCGATCAGCAGCCGGCCGGGATGGCGCATGCCCTCGGCCAGCCGGCCCGGGGACAGGCCGCCGGTGTTGCTGGCGATGACCGCCTCGGCATCGACGATGCGCTCCAGCTCGGCATAGAGCGCCCGCTTGAGGTCGATCCGCTCGGGAAGGGTCTCGATGAGCAGCCGCGCCTCGGCGACGTCCTTGAGCCGCACGCTGGTGCGCAGCCGCGTCAGGGTCGCCGCCACCTGTTCGGGAGCGAAGCGGCCGGCAGCGGCCAGCTCCGCCAGAATGGTTCGCGCCATGGCGGGAACCTCGGCGAGTTGCTCCACCGACGGGTAGATCAGCAGCACCTCATGGCCATGGCGCGCCAGATGGGTGGCGATGCCGATGCCCATCGAGCCGGAGCCGAGGATGGCGATGCAAGGTGAAGTCATGTAGGGGTCCCGTTTTTTGTTGTTATTGGTTGGCCCGGCAGGACTTCAGTCGCGTTCGATCGCCAGGGCCACGCCCTGTCCACCCCCGATGCACAGGGTGGCCAATCCCTTGTGCGACTCTCGCCGGATCATTTCATGCAGCAACGTGACCAGCACGCGACAGCCCGAGGCTCCGATCGGATGCCCCAGGGCGATGGCGCCGCCGTTCACGTTGACCAGCTCGGAATTCCAGCACAGCTCCTGGCCAACCGCCAGTGCCTGGGCGGCGAACGCCTCGTTGGCCTCGATCAGGTCGAGCTGGTCGAGCGTCCAGCCGGCCCGTTCCAGACAGCGGCGGGCAGCCGCCACCGGGCCGATGCCCATGATCGCCGGATCGACGCCGGCACTGGCGCAGGCCTTGATCCGCGCCAGCACTGGCATCCCCAGGGCGCGCGCCCTGGCGCCGCTCATCAAGAGCACGGCGGCGGCCCCGTCGTTGAGGGTCGAGGCGTTGCCGGCGGTGACGCTGCCGTCCTTGCGGAAGGCCGGCTTCAGCTTGGCCAGGGCTTCGGCAGTGGTGCCGGGACGCGGCTGCTCGTCGCTGTCGAAGCGCAGCGGCTCGCCCTTGCGCTGCGGGATCATGACCGGGGTGATCTCGTCGCGGAAGCGCCCGCCCTCGATGGCGGCCAGGGCCTTGCGCTGCGAGGCGGCGGCGAAGGCGTCCTGCGCCTCGCGGCCGATGCCGTACTTGTCCGCCAGGTTCTCCGCGGTGATGCCCATGTGGTAGTCGTTGAAGGCATCCCACAGGCCGTCGCTGATCATGCTGTCGACCAGGCTGGCGTGGCCCAGGCGCAAGCCGGTGCGTGCGCCCGGCAGGACATGGGGCGCCAGGCTCATGTTCTCCTGGCCGCCGGCGATGACCACCTCCGCGTCGCCGCAGCGGATCGCCTGGGCCGCCAGGTGCAGGGCCTTGAGGCCGGAGCCGCAGACCTTGTTGATGGTTATCGCCGGCACGCTCTGCGGCAGGCCCGCCTTCAGCGCGGTCTGCCGGGCGGGGTTCTGTCCGGCCCCGGCGGTCAGCACCTGGCCGAGGATGACTTCGTCCACCTCGGCCGGCGCCAGTCCGCTGCGCTCGAGCAGCGCGCGGACGACCACGGTGCCCAGCTCCACCGCCGACAGCTGCGCCAGGCTGCCCTGGAAGCTGCCGATGGCGGTGCGGGTGGCGGCGACGATGACGACTTCTGGTTGTTCGTGCATGGCTGATCTCCGGATCGGGGGACGCGGCGGGCCTTAGAAGGACATTTCCGGCACGTGCTCGGGCACCACCAGCCTGCCGGCGGTCCTGGCGACGATTTCCTCGACGCTCACCCCCGGCGCGCGCTCCCTGAGCACGAAGGCGCCGTTCTCGATCTCCAGGTAGGCCAGGTCGGTGAGCACCTTGCGGATGCAGCCGGCGCCGGTCAGCGGCAGCGAGCAGCGCGCCAGCAGCTTGGACTCGCCATCCTTGGAGGCGTGGGTCATGGTGACGATGATGTTGTCGGCGCCGGCCACCAGGTCCATGGCGCCGCCCATGCCCTTGACCAGCTTGCCGGGGATCATCCAGGAGGCGATGTTGCCCTCGACGTCCACCTCGAAGGCGCCGAGCACCGTCAGGTCGACGTGGCCGCCGCGGATCATCGCGAAGGATTCGGCCGAGGAGAAAATCGAGGCGCCGGGCCGCGCGGTCACCGTCTGCTTGCCGGCGTTGATCATGTCGGCGTCGACCTCGGCCTCGGTGGGGAAGGCGCCCATGCCGAGCAGGCCGTTCTCCGACTGCAGCATCACGTCCATGCCCTCGGGCACGTAGTTGGCCACCAGGGTGGGGATGCCGATCCCCAGGTTGACGTAGTAGCCGTCCTTCAGCTCGCGCGCCACGCGCTGGGCCATCTGTTCGCGGGAAAGTGCCATGGCAGTCTCTCTTGTTCGGTCGGGTGGGCAGGATCAGGCGCGCACGGTGCGCTTTTCGATGCGCTTCTCGAAGCGGCCGAGGATGACGCGGTCGACGTAGATGCCGGGGGTGTGGATCTGGCTGGGCTCCAGCTCGCCCGGCGCGACGATCTCCTCCACCTCGACCACGGTGATCCGCCCGGCGCTGGCCACCACCGGGTTGAAGTTCTGCGCGGTGTGGCGGTAGACGACATTGCCGAAGTGGTCGGCCTTCCAGCCCTTGACGATGGCGAAGTCGCCGGTGATCGCCTCTTCGAGGATGTAGCGCCGGCCGTTGAACTCGCGCACTTCCTTGCCCTCGGCGACCGGGGTGCCGTAGCCGGTCGCGGTGTAGAAGGCGGGAATGCCCGCGCCGCCGGCGCGCAGCTTCTCGGCCAGGGTGCCCTGCGGGGTCAGCTCGACCTCGAGCTCGCCGTCGAGCAGCTGGCGCTCGAACAGGGCGTTCTCGCCGACGTAGGAGGCGATCATCTTGCGGATCTGCCGGTCCTCGAGCAGCACGCCCAGGCCGAAGCCGTCGATACCGCAATTGTTGGAGACCACGGTCAGCCCCTTGACCTGGCGGCGGCGGATCTCGGCGATCAGGTTTTCCGGAATGCCACACAGGCCGAAGCCGCCGGCCAGGACGGTCATGCCGTCGGTGAGCCCGGCCAGGGCTTCTTCGTAGGTGTTCACGCGCTTGTCGAGTCCAGCCATGTTGCTCTGCCTCTTGTTGTTGTCCTGTCCCGCGGCGCTCGCCGGGGCGACGTCTTCGATGGCGGGCAGTGTCGTGCGCCATGACTTATTTGTTAAGTTTGTTTTACCAATGCATTGATTTGGAAATTAAATAAATGACCCTCAAGCAGCTGCGCGCCTTCCTCGCCGTGGCGCAGACCCGCAGCTTCGCCCAGGCCGGCGAGCGCCTGCACCTGTCCCAGCCGGCGCTGAGCCTGACGATCAAGGGCCTGGAAGAATCCCTGGGCGGCCGCCTGCTCAGCCGCACCACCCGTAGCGTGACCCTGACCCCGGAAGGCGAGAGCCTGCTGCCGCTGGCCCGGCAGCTCTTGGCCGACTGGGACAACGCCGAGGAAATGCTCCGCCAGCGCTTCACCCTGCAGCTCGGCAAGGTGTGCGTGGCGGCCATGCCGTCCTTCGCCGGCAACCTGTTGCCGGCGGCGCTCAAGGTGTTCCGCGGCCGCTACCCGCAGGTGAACGTCGCGGTGCACGACGTCATCCACGAGCAGGTGATCGAGATGGTGCGCACCCGGCGGGTCGAGCTGGGCATCGGCTTCGAGCCGGAGGCCTCCAGCCACCTGGCGTTCGACGCGCTGTACACCGACCGCTTCGTCGCCGTGCTGCCGCCCGACGCGCCGCTGGCCGGACGGCCGCGGCTGAGCTGGGCCGAGCTGCTCGGCGAGGACTTCATCGCCCTGCAGCGCCCGTCCACCGTGCGCCTGCTGCTGGAGCGGCACCTGGCGGCCCACGGCGAAAAGCTGCCGGTCGCCTTCGAGAGTCATCAGTTGGCCACGGTGGGGCGCCTGGTCGCCAGCGGCCTGGGAGTGAGCGCGGTGCCCTCGCTGTGCATCCGCCAGATGCAGGAGCTGGGCGCCCGCTGCGTGGCCCTGCACACGCCGGTCATCGAGCGGCGCATCGGCCTCTTGACCCAGGCCGACCACGAGCTGTCGACCGCGGCGCAGGCGCTGCGCGAGGTGCTGCTGGAAACCATCGATGCCCACAGGCTGGGCGACCCGCCCTGAACGCCACAGCCATTGGATGCCTTCCCCGTCCCGGCCAGGGCAACGACCGCATGGATGCAGGAGAATGGAACCGAGGGTGGGGAAGCCGGCCGGTCCGGCCTTCGCGAGCGATGCAGACTCCCGTGACTGACCATATTATAAAGTCACATATATAGGGAATCGCAGACAGGATGTTCTCATGACGCTCTCCAAGCCGGCGCCTTCCGCATCGGGTCACCGGAGTGCGGCGAAAGCCGTGCTCCGCCTCGCCATGGCGGCTCTGCTCCATGGGCTGCTGATCTCCCTTCCCACCCAGGCCGAGCCCTTGCAGTTCGCCCTGGTCGCCAAGCGCAACGACCAGCACCACTGCATCCTGAGCGGGAAGGGGTGTGCCGAGGCCGCCCAGACCCAGGGCGATACCTGCCTGTTTCTGGGGGCCCCGGGATCGCCGCATTTCCGGCGCCAGAACAAGGCCCTGGAACAGACCCTCACCCGTGACCTGGACGGTATCGCCCTGGCGGTGACTCACTCGAAATGGCTGGCCGAACACGCCTTGCAGGGAATAGGACGGGTGCCCCTGGTCACCTTCGAAACGGATCTGGAGCCGGCGGAACGGCATTTGCGCAAGGGCTACGTCGGGCTCGACAACCTGGCCTTCGGCCATCGCCTGGGCGAACTCGCCCAGCAATTGAGACCCCAGGGCGGCAGACTGTGCATCCTGCAGGACAACCTCTGGAGCACCAATCAGCACGAACGCCTCCAGGGAATCCGCCGGCAGCTCGGCGGTGTCGCGGGCACCGGGGTCACCGACCAGTTGCATGGAGAGAACGGCTGGAGCGAACCCCACCGCTGCCCGCTGAATCGCGCGGAGACGCCCGAGAACGCCGTGCTGCAGCTGGCCGACCTGCTGAGCACCGGCCAATTCGACGTCATCATAAGCCTGGGCATGTGGCCCGTTTACAAGGTCGATGCCTATCGCCGGCACATCGGCCCGGCGCTCGCCGAGCTCGAGAAAGCAGGAAGGCGTCCGGTCATCATCATTGCCACGTCCGAGCCCGACGCGGCGCAGCATGCCCTGCTCGACGAGGGTCTGGTACAGGCCTACGTGGACATGAACAGCCGCGAGATCGGTCGCCAAAGCTACTGGATGCTCAAGCGCCTGGTGCAGGGCGAGAGCGTTCCCGAGCGGGTGCTCGTCGACCATTTCGAGGTCTATCTACCCCGCTCGTCACCGGAAACCCGTACAGCGCCTTGAGAGGGCCTGGCGGCCGTCACGGGCCGCGGGGGCGATGTCCGGCCCCGCCGCAAACGAAACGGGCCACCCAAGGTGGCCCGGTTTCGGCATTCCGGAAAGGTCTCAGCTGAGCAGGAACATTCCGAACAGACTGCCCAGGGTGCCCCACTTCAGCGTGTAGTAGAGGTTGCGGCTACGCTTCTTCAATGCCTTGCCCTGCAGACGCAGCCAGTACAGGTACTTGAAGGCCCGGTTGACCCCGCCGGTCTTGTCGCCGGCGTCGTTGGGCGAGCTGGCGGCGGCCATCACGGTGCGGCTGAACCAGCGGTTCAGCGCGGTCGCCCAGGCGTATTTCAGAGGACGCTCCATGTCGCAGAAGAAGATCAGGCGATCCTTGTCGGTGGTGTTCTCCACATGGTGGATGTAGGTCTCGTCGAACACCACCGCCTCGCCGTCCTTCCAGGCATAGCTCTGCCCGTCGACGCTGATGAAGCAGCCCGGATCGTTGGGGGTGGACAGGCCCAGGTGGTAGCGCAGCGAACCGGCGTAGGGGTCGCGGTGGCGCACCAGCTTGGAGTGCGCCGGCATCACGGTGAACATCGCCGCCTTGACCGAGCCGACCTCCTGCAGCAGCGCGATGGTCTTCGGGCACAGCTTGCTGGCCGAGGGATGGCTGTCGCCGTACCACTTCAGGTAGAAGCGCTTCCAGCCGCTCTTGAAGAAGGAGTTGAAGCCGGCATCGTTGTAGGTGTCGGAGCGCTTGATCTCGCCGGCCTGAAACAGCGCCTGCGCCTCCTCGCGGATGGTTTCCCAGTTGTCCTGGAAGCGCTTCATCTCGGGGAAGTCGTCGGGGGACAGGTAGGGCTTGTTGGGGACGCTGGAGGTCAGGTACAGGAGGGTGTTCAGCGGTGCCAGGAAGCTCGAATGATCGGTGAGCTGGCGGGTGAGCTTGTGACGGACCCGGCCGCGCAGATGCACATAGCCGACGGAAAAGACCAGGACTGCAAGGATGAGGTATTTCACGGCACTTAGGATCATGACTGGAAAAAGAAGAGAACCCATGCTACGCCGGACGGCACCGAGATGCCATCAGCCAGGCAGCCATGCGCCTGTGCCGGCCGGTCACCGACGCTGCCCGGACGCGGAAGCGGCATGCTGCCCGAGGGGCTGACCCGCTACTCCGACCTGTCGGTCATGCTGCCCGCCGCCGCGGTGATCGCCCTCTGGCTGCTGGCGGCCAGATCCCCGCGGGCGCTGGGCGCCTGGCTGGCCACCCTGCTCGCCTGCTACCTGCCGGTCGCCCTGAGCAAGCTCGCCTTCAAGGGCTGGGGTCTCGGCATCCGCTGGCTGGATATCACGGTCATCAGTGGCCAGGCGATGAACGCGACCCTGATGCTGGTGGTCCTGGGCAGCCTGCTGGCCCGCCAGATCCGCTCCGCCTGGCGCTGGCCGGCCGCCCTGGCGGCCCTGGCCGTGGCCTGGTGGTACGGCCTGTTCCAGGTCGCCGCCGCCTCGCACCCGCGCTCCGAAGCCATCGCCGGCTGCCTGCTCGGCATGGCCGGCGCCCTGCTCTTTTTGCGCCATCTCGAACGGCTCGCGCTGCGGCGCATCCCGGCCGGCGTCCTGATCCTCGGCCTGCTCGCCATCGGTACTGCCACCCAGGCGCCGAGGCTGCCGATCGAGGCCTGGCTGGATCGCCTGGCGCTGTCCCTGTCCGGCCGGTCGATGGCCCTCGCCCCGTCCGACTGGCGCGATCCCGGACCGACGCCCTGAGCGGACGGAACGCTTTTCGGCGTATCTGGCACGCACGTCATACAACCGTCATGGATTTGTCGTGCAATAGCCGCGTATCGAAATCATGGCAATTTGCCTTACCCCAGCGGGGGTCCCTCCATGACCGTCACCGAGCAGCTGAGCGCCCTGGACCTGATCCTTGCCCGCGGCACCCTGAATACCCTGTTCCAGCCCATCCTCAGCCTCTCCGAACAGTGCGTCCACGGCTACGAGGCGCTCAGCCGCGGCCCCTCCAACAGCCCGCTGCACGCGCCCGTGCCGCTGTTCGGCGCCGCCCGCCACGCCGGCCGCCTCAGCGAACTCGAAGCCCTGTGCCGCAAGAACGCCTGCCGGCGCTTCCACGAACTCGACCTGGATGGCCGGCTGTTCCTCAACGTCTCGCCGGAGGTGCTGCTGGAACCGGAGCGGCGCACCGGGCACACCCTGGAGCTGCTCAACGCGCTGGGCATCCCGCCGCACAAGGTGGTGATCGAGCTGACCGAGCAGACCCCCATCGAGGACTTCGCCCTGCTCGACACAGCGCTGTGCTACTACCGCGCCATGGGCTTCTCCATCGCCCTCGACGACCTCGGCGCCGGCTACGCCAGCCTGCGCCTGTGGTCCGAGCTGCGCCCGGACTACGTGAAGATCGACCGCCACTTCATCGACGGCATCGACCGCGATCCGCTCAAGCGCGAATTCGTCGACTCCATCCTGCGCATGGCGCGGGCCTCCCAGGCGCGGATCATCGCCGAGGGCATCGAGCGCCCGGAGGAGCTGGCCACCCTGGTCGAGATGGGCGTCGACCTGCTGCAGGGCTACCTGTTCGCCCGGCCCGAAGAGCGCCCGGCCAGACAGGTCCGCGCCTGCCTGCCGCAGCCCAGGCCGTCCAGCGCGCTGCTCGCCGAGGAGGACGCCGGCCTCGCCGCGCTGCTCACCGAGCAGCCGGGGGTGGCCGACAGCACGCCGGTCGCCGAAGTCCTCGAGCTGTTCCGCCGCCAGGCCTCGCTGAACCTGCTGGCGGTCCTCGATGCCGGGCAGCGGCCGGTCGGTGTGGTACACCGCCACGCGCTCTCCGATGCCCTGCTCAAGCCCTTCGGCCCCGAGCTGTTCGCGCGCAAGGCGATCGAGCGGCTGATGAGCGAGGACTTCCTCGCCGTCGACCAGAGCCATTCCCTGCAGCAGGTCAGCCGCCTGCTGACCGGCCGCGCCCGCCAGCGCATCGAGGAAGACTTCGTGATTACCCAGGACGGCCGCTACCGGGGCATCGGCCGGGCCATCGACGTGCTCAGGCTGATCACCGAACAGAAGCTGCAGCAGGCCCGCCACGCCAACCCGCTGACCCTGCTGCCGGGCAACGTGCCGATCCAGCAGTGCCTGACCCGCCTGCTGCAGAACTCGCGCGAGGCGCTGGTCTGCTACGTGGATATCGACCACTTCAAGCCATTCAACGACTGCTACGGCTACGCCAAGGGCGACGAGGTGCTGCTCGACCTGGCCCAGTGCCTGAGCAACCAGATCGACCCGCAGTGCGACTTCCTCGGCCACATCGGCGGCGACGACTTCCTGCTGGTGCTGACCTCCCCCGACTGGCGGCAGCGCCTGACCCGCCTGCAGGAGGCATTCCCGGCGCACTGCCGGCGCCACTACAAGCGCGAGCACCTGGAGGCCGGCCACTTCGGCAGCCACGACCGCCAGGGCCAGCAGCGCGCGTTCCCGCTGCTCAGCCTGTCGCTGGGCGCCGTCCACCTGTTTCCCGAAGCCTGCGCGCACCTGGACGCCGCGCAGCTCGCCGAGCTGGCCTCGCAGGCCAAGCAGCAGGCCAAGGCCCTGCCCGGCAACAGCCTGCGGGTGGTCGACACCCGCCGGCTGGCGCGGCGGGGAGAAGCGGTCGGCCAGGCGCGGGGGCCCGAAGGCCCGACCTGATACCGCGGTGCGCTTCAGGGCACATGCGAGCGAGCCTGGTCCCGGCCCGAGCCGGACCGACCGGGCGATTCGAGGCGGCGCCGGCCCGAGCCGGCGCTGCGCACCAGTCTTACGGAGAGTTCCATGCAGGGTTTTCTACGCAGTCTGAGCATCAGAGCCATCGTCACCACCACCCTGGCCTGTTTCGCGCTCCTGCTCGGCATCGTCGCCGCGCTGGGCTACACCGGCACCACCATGGCCAACCAGGCCCTCGAGGAGCGCACGCGGACCACCACGCGCATCGACCTGCTGCGCCAGATCGACACGCTGCGCCTGAAGGTCTTCGCCCACCTGGAGGCCTACGGCAAGATGAGTTCCGTCGGCCTGGTCGGCATGGTCGAGCGGCAGAAGCAGGAGGACGAGCTCAAGCAGCTGCTCGGCCAGGCCGGCCAGTCCCTGGCGGACTTCAAGGCCATGCCGCCCGCCTCCCGGGAAGACGTGCGCCAGTTGCTGGAAAGGGTGGCCGCCGATCTGGACGAATCCCTGGCGGCGCTCGACAAGCAGCTGCTGGCCTGGAAGGAGGACGACACCGCCGCCTTCGACCAGCTCGAGGACGACATGATCTTCAAGCGCGGCCCGCAGGTCGCCCAGGACCTGGCGGAAGCCATGACCTCCCTCGAAACCCATGGCGCACGGCAGCTGGACGACTATCACGCGAGCCTCCGGGATTTCGCCATCGTCGGCACTATCGCCCTGGCCGTCGCCCTGCTGCTGATGCTGGCCCTGCGGGCGATGCTGATGGGCTTCGTGGTCCGCCCGGTGCACGAGGCGGTGGGCCATGTGCAGCGCCTGGCCCAGGCGGATCTCTCGCAGGCGATCCCGGTCACCTCGCGCAACGAGATCGGCCAGTTGCTGGGCGCGCTGCGCGAGATGCAGGAAAGCCTGGTGCGCATCGTCGGCAGCGTGCGCGCCGGCAGCGGCTCGATCCTGGTCGGCGCGCAGCAGATCGCCAGCGGCAACGCCGACCTGTCCTCGCGCACCGAGCAGCAGGCGGCCTCGCTGGAGGAAACCGCGGCGAGCATGGAGGAGCTGACCGCCACGGTGAGGCAGAACGCCGACAACGCCCGCCAGGCCAGCGCGCTGGCCAACGACGCGTCGGGCACCGCCGGGCAGGGCCGCGCAGTGGTCGGCCGGGTGGTGGAGACCATGCGCGAGATCAGCGACAGCTCGCAGCAGATCGCCAAGATCGTCGGGGTGATCGACTCGATCGCCTTCCAGACCAACATCCTCGCCCTGAATGCCTCGGTGGAGGCGGCACGCGCCGGCGAGCAGGGTCGCGGCTTCGCGGTGGTGGCCGGCGAGGTGCGCAACCTGGCCGGGCGTTCGGCGGAGGCGGCGCGGGAGATCAAGGCGCTGATCGAGGCCTCCACCCAGCGGGTCGGCGACGGCGCGCAGCTGGCCGAGCAGGCCGGCCGGACCATGGAGGAGGTGGTGCGTTCGGTGCACCGGGTGACCGACATCATCGACGAGATCTCGGCGGCCTCGCACGAGCAGAGCGAGGGGATCGCCCAGGTGAACACGGCGGTCGCGCAGATGGACGAGGTGACCCAGCAGAACGCGGCGCTGGTGCAGGAGGCCTCGGCGGCCTCGGCCTCGCTGGCCGGGCAGGCGCGGCAGCTGGAGGAGGCGGTGGCGGTGTTCCAGCTGGGCGCGGAGCCGCCACGCGCAGCGCCACAGGAAATTCGGGAGCGAAACGACGCGGCGCACCAGCAGCGCCGGCCGGAGCTGGCTAAAAAACGCGCCAGGCCCGCGCCGATCGTTGCCGAGGAGCAGTGGGAAGCCTTCTGACCGCCACGACGCGCGGGAGCGTTTCCTTTCTTCAGCGCCCGTGTTCGTCATCCCCCTCTCCTTCCCGCGAGAGGGGTTCCCACTTCACAGACCTTCTGGAAACCCGCCTGCAAGCAACCGGCGCTGATCTACCTTGAGTCGATGCGTTCAGGGATGCGGCCTTCGGCAACGGGCCGCCAGCCGCGTGCGGTGTGCCGTTCCGGCCGCGCCGCCCAGAGGACGGGGCAACTCTTCCGAACAGGCTGAAAGGCTGGAGGTGCCACGAACCCGCTATTTCTTGTTCGCCACGCCAGGGCCAGCAAGAAAGGTTATCCTGCCTTATCCGACCACTACAAAAACAACGCGATCAGGATGATGAGCGGGATCGGAACACCGAGGAGCCACAGCAGTATCGAGCGCATCGTTATTCTCCTAATTACGAATGGGTGGAGTGGTGGAAGCGACATAGGCCGTTTCAGAGGGACGCGTCAGGTCATCGTGGTAAACCACGGCATCCCGTTGGCGCCCGCCGAAGGTTGCGGCGAAGCTGGCGAAGAAGGCGCCGCATAGCAGCACAACGAACATCCAGAGCGAGGTCCAGGCGGCAATGGTAGCCGCGGTGTCGACGGCTTTTTTCGCGGCGACTTTGGCGTCCTCCACCGCTTGGCGGGTTTGTGCATAGACCTGATCGACCCGTTGCTCGGCTTCTGCCTGGCTGAGGCCGGTGCGTTGAGAAATCAGTTGTGCCAGATAGGCACGGTCTTGGCCGGTCATTTGCCCGCCGCTGCTCAAGCTTTTGGCAAAAATGCGCACCACAACGGTATGAGCGGCAGCGTCATCGCTAACGGGGCGATCGCTGCGGAACAGGCTATCGACGAAATAACCATAATCCTGGCTGCTAGTATCACGCGCCATGCTGCCTGCCGCCTGGGTCGCCGCAGTGGCGGCACCCGATGCGACGGTGGCGCCGGCTTGTACGCCGCTACTCACAATATGGCTCACCGTGCCGACCAAAAGGGCGGCCGTCACCAGTGTGGCCACTGCCCAGGCAAGGAAGCCATGCGCCGTATCGCGAAAATACACCTCGTCGCCGTGCATGTTCGCCCATTTCACCCGTAGACGACCGGCGATGTAGCCGCCCAACCCAGAAGCAAGAATCTGGGTAAGCGCGAGCCAGATAATGGTCGAGACGCCTATTCCTTCAGCGCTCATGCCCCGGCCTACCCATGGCGACGCGACCGAAAATCCGAGGCCCGCGCCCAGCAACGTCAGGATCAGTGACAGTGCGGCTGCCCCCGCTGCGCCAGCCAGTATGGCGCCCCAGGAAACGCCGGAAGCCGAGGTGGACTGCTGTAAGGCTGCGGGGGAATCGACGGGTAAGTTAGCCATAAGGAATATTCCTTATTTGGAAGGAGGAGTTGAACTTTTTCATGCTAGATTACATTCAGCAGGCCATACCCCATCTTTCGATGAAATGCACAAGGTAAATATATTCAGTGTAAATATGTTCAGCATTGGCGCTGATCAGTAACACCATGAGCCGAAGCGACATGGTCAGCGCCTTTTTCATGCTAGGAGGTGAAGACCTCGCCGATGAATACTTCAATGACGGCCATGAAAGTGGGCATGCTGGGTTTTGCAACTTTGCAAGAGAACTGCCGGGCCATAGGTGTCATGCCGGCATTGAATAAATGCCGAAATCATGGCTCATGGTCATTATCGCCTGAGGATGGTCTGAAGTAGTCATGTATTTCTGGCTGACTTCAGCCCCCCGCCGACTTTGAAAGCGGAGAATCGATCAAAAACGATCAGATCACCCGCTCGTTTCTGCGTTTTTTAGCTGCCGCGAGCACGTCGCAGCAACCGTTTCCCGCATTACAGGCGCACCTCTCCTGCATTCGCCAGTAAATATCGGCGCGCCATCCACAGATTCGACAAGGCGAACAGCGTCACCAACTGTGACGTGTTTTTGGCCAATCCCCGGAAGCGCACCTTGGTGTAGCCAAACTGGCGCTTGATCACGCGGAACGGATGTTCGACCTTGGCTCGTACCTGGGCCTTGGCCTTCTCGATCTTGCGGATCGCTTTGTATAAGGCGCTACGCTTGCCATGCTTCTTGTAGGTACTGCGCCGGGCCGCGACCTGCCAGATGACCTGCCGACCTTCATGCTCGGGGCGCTTCTCTACGCCGGTATAGCCCGCATCGGCACTCACTACGTTTTCCTCGCCATGCAGCAGTTGGTCGACTTGGGTGACATCTGCCACGTTGGCTGCCGTGACCACCACGCTGTGCACCAGACCCGACTCAGCGTCGGCACCAATGTGAGCTTTTGCGCCGAAGTAGTACTGGTTGCCCTTCTTCGTCGAGTGCATTTCCGGGTCGCGCTTGCCGTCCTTGTTCTTCGTCGAGCTCGGCGCATGGATCAGGGTGGCGTCGACAATGGTGCCCTGGCGCAGCGACAGTCCGCGCTCGCCCAGATAGCCGTTGATCACCTCCAGTATTCCCCCGGCCAGTTCGTGCTTCTCCAGCAGGCGACGGAAGTTGAGGAGGGTCGTTTCGTCCGGGATGCGCTCCAGGCTCAGGCCGGCGAACTGGCGCAGGAGAGTGGTTTCGTACAGCGCTTCCTCCATCGCCGGATCGCTGTAGCCGAACCAGTTCTGCATCAGGTGCACGCGCAGCATGGCTGCCAGCGGGTAGGCGGGCCGACCGCCTTCGCCCTTGGGATAGTAGGGCTCGATCAGGGCGATCAGCCCCTGCCACGGCACCACCTGGTCCATCTCGAGCAGGAAGCGCTCGCGGCGGGTCTGCTTGCGCTTGCCGGCATACTCGGCATCGGCGAAGGACAGTTGCTTCATCGGGAAACTCGGACAAGGGAGCGGGTGTATTTCACCAGAATCGGGAAGTCTTTTTCAGGATTTCCCTGAGTACTTGAAAGCCAAGCATTCGATTGCAAGGGCATTTCGATTTACTTCAATTGTTCCGGGCTCCGAAAATGATAATAAGAATGGAAAAGATCAATGGCGAAACCGGCTGCACAGTCTGGTTGAATCAATACCAGGTGCATTTCCCAAACCAGATCAAAGCGGAGGTGTTCATCGCGCAGTTACAGGCGCGATTGCAGGCCCCGCATCATCTCCCTGCACACAGGGCAACAAGGCGATGAATCCAGCGTAACCGTGCTGTGACGCTATCCGGCCACTTCGGTTCGGGCACCTGTTACCACTGGACGCCGCACTGCAGGCCTGCGGCGCCGGGCCTTCAGTCGAGGATGACGTGCGGCAGGAAGCGGCTGGAATCGCGGGTGATCGGGCCGTCGTCCTCGCGGATGCCCATGCCCGCGGCGTTGTCGCCGATCACCCAGGAGCCGATCAGGGTGTAGCCGCCGGCGAAGCGCGGCAGCGGCGCGCAGGCCTGCAGGATGTAGGGCGCGTCGGTGTAGGGACCATCGACCCGGAAGGTCTCGCCCGCCGCCGTGCACAGCTCCACGTTGGCCCCCTCGCGGGAGAAGAAGGGCTTGCGCACCCAGCCTTTGGGCACCGGCTTCGCGGCATCCGTGTCCAGATGGCAGGGCAGCAGGTTCGGATGGCCTTCGTGGAACTCCCAGAGCAGCGGCAGGATGCCCTTGTTGGAGAGCACCGCCTTCCAGGGCGGCTCGAAGAACTGCGTGTCGCAATCGGCCAGCGCCGCGCCGAACGGCTCGTGGAAGACGAACTCCCAGGGATGCAGCTTGAACAGGTGGGGAATCCAGCGCTCCTCCAGGTCGACGAAGCGGCCGGCAGCGTTCAGGCCGATGTCCTCGAGGTCGATGTGCCGGGTCGCGATGCCCACCTGCTCGGCGATCCCGCGCAGGTAGTCGGTGGTGCCGCGGTCCTCGGCCGAGCCGCGGATCGAGGCGAAGTAGAAGGGCCGGCGGATGCCCAGCTCGGAGAGCGCCTGGCGCAGCTGGTCCTCGATGCTGTTGAACTGGTCGGCGTGGCGCGGCAGCCTGCCGAGGGCCATGCACTCCTCCAGCCAGCCCCACTGGAAGGCGGCGCTCTCGTAGAGGCTGGTCGGGGTATCGTAGTTCAGCTCGAGCAGCCTGGCCGGCCCGCGCCCGTCGTAGGAGAAGTCCATGCGCCCGTAGAGGTGCGGATGGCCCTCGACCCAGGAGGTGCGGATCAGCTCGTGGAACGCCGGCGGGATCGCCAGGCGCGCGAGCAGCTCCTCGCTGTGCACCACCCGGTCGACCAGATCCATGCACATCGCGTGCAGCTCGTTGGTCGGCGCCTCGATGTCCTGCTCGACCTGGGCGAGGCTGAAGCGGTAGTAGGCGCGCTCGTCCCAGTAGGCCTCGCCGTCGATGGTGTGGAAGTGGAAGCCGAGCCGTTCGGCGGTTCGCCGCCAGTCCGGCCGTTCGTCGATCGCGATTCTCTGCATGAGGCCTCCTCAGCCGCCGACGCTGCTGCTGCCGCCCCAGCCGCTGCGCGCGCTGGACTGGCTGCCGAAGCCGCCGCGCGAGGTGGCCGCGGAAGTCGAGATCGGCTTGCCGGTGGAGCGGCTGTAGCCCTGGCCGTAGCGGCTCTGCTGCGAGTTCGGGAAGGTCGCACCCTGCTCGATGCGCCGGCCCAGGGTCGAGCTGGAGAAGGCGCCGCGGCCGTCGCGGTAGCGGTACACCGGCTCGCTGTAATAGCGCCCGCCGCCGACGCCGCTCATCAGGTTGCCGATCAGCATGCCCATCAGCAGGCCGTCCAGGGAGCCGCCCGAGGCGGCCGCCTGGGCGCGGGCGCTGTCCATCTGCTTCTGGGTGACGGCGCCGCTGGCGGTCAGCTCGAAGCCGCCCGGCTGCGGCACGTAGCGGCCGGCGGAATCGGTCTGGCAGTAGCCGGGCACGAAGTCGGCCTCGCAGTCGGCCTGGCGCTCGTACACCGGCGCGATGCGCCGGTGCTCGGCCAGCGCGGCCATGTAGGCGTCGGAGCAGACGTCGACCGGAAACTGCTGGTTCACGCATTCCTGCACCGACTGGAAGCGGAACTTCTGCTCGAGGTTGTAGAGGTTCTGCCGCCCGTCGTCGCAGCCGGCGATCGCCAGGCTGATCGAGGTGGCCAGGGACAGTTGGACGTAACTGCTGCGCTTCATCGGGGCCTCCCGTCGGCCGCTCAGTTCGGGGTCATGCAGGCCGCGTTGAGCAGGCCGACGCCGACCGCCACCGCCGCCACGTAGATGCCGGCGGCGATCTCGCCCTTCTGGATGCGCGCCGCCAGGTCGCGCAGCGCCAGATGGACGGCGAAGAAGGCCAGCAGCTGGACGACGGCGGCGATCAGCGCCCAGACCACGAAGTCGAGCAGGCCGACAGAATAGGCGATCACGTTGCTGGCCGGGAGGGCGAAGCCGATGACCGCCCCGGCCAGGGCGATCGCCGCCGCCACGTTGCCCTCGCGGATCAGGCTGAACTCGCGGTGCGGGGTGAGCCGCGTGTAGACCAGCTGGAAGAGCACGAAGAGGACCGCCGCGCCCAGCATGTAGGCAAGGAAGCCGGACACGGCCGCCTTGTTGAGCGACATTTGCAGTGCGTCGAGCATGGGTATTTCCTGTTTCAGATGAGGTGCAGATCGGTGGTGTAGAGCGAGACGCCCAGCGCGGTGCTGAGGCTGACCGCGCCCGCGGCGTCCTCCTCGACCGAAAAGAGCAGGAATTCGCGCCGCGCGGTGAGCCCGGTGTCGCGGGCGTAGAGCATGGCGTAGTGGCCGATGCCGTAGGCTTCGTCGTTCATGCTGCGCACCCGCTCGAAGAAATCCACCAATTTGGTCTGGCCCGCCTCGCTGCCCCACTCGCGGGCGAACTCGACGCCGTCGAGGCTGTAGCGCGGCAGGCCGATGGGGCTGTCCGGCCCGGCCAGGCGGCGCAGTTCCGCCTCACTGGAGATGCCGACGCAGTCGAGGTAGTTGAACAGGATCAGCGACTCGACCTGCCCGTCCCGCGCGCCGGTGGTGTGCACCTGCAGCCAGAAGTCCTGGTCGTCCAGATAGTAGCGCGACAGCCAGTGGGACTGGCCGAGATCGATCACCCCCTCGCTCCAGATCGACTGGCTGGCGGGCACGCAGACCCGGGAATGGCCCTCGAGCAGCAGGCCCAGGCTGGGGTCGAAGCGCACCGCCCGGCCGCGGGCGAGGCCCAGCGGACCGGCCGCCGGCGCCGTGTCCGCGCCCTTCGGCGCCGCGAGGCCCAGTACGCGCTTAAGCCAGCTCATGGCAGTCCTCCCGGAGACGGGCGGCGGCGATGTAGAACAGCTCGCCGCCGCGGATGCGGGTGTCGCCGGGCGGGTTGACCGCCGGCTGGTGCGCGCCGCTGGCGCGGTAGCCGATGAGGGTCGCGTTGTGACGCTGCTTGAAATGCTGGTAGAGTTCGCCGAAGCGTCCCTCGAAGTCCTCCGGCAGCCTCATCCGGTACTGGGTGGCGCCGTGGCCGACGCTGAGCAGCTCGTTGATCACCTCCGAGGAGCCCGGATCCTGGGAGGAACGCACCAGCATCTCGATGGCCATGCCGGAGGTGCACTCCAGCCTGGGCGCGTAGGCGCGGGCCAGGGCGGCGATTTCGCTGTCGTTGAAGTGCGCCACGACATGGCCCGCCGGCTCCAGCCGGTTGACCGCCAGCACCGTGGCCAGGGTCAGGTCGTCCGAGCCGGTGCGCACCAGCACCCGCTCGGCGCCGGGCACCCCGGCGCGGCGCAGCAGGGCGGCCGAGGACAGGCTGTCGCCGCGGACGAAGGCGGCCTTGCCCGGCAGCGGGTTCTCCTCCAGCTCCGCATCGCAGATCACGATCAGGTCGTCGTTGGAGGTTTCGTCCTGCAGCAGCAGCTCGACGACCCGCTCGCTGACCCGCCCCTCCCAGCCGATCAGCACCGTATGGGCCGTGCGCTCGGAATAGTCCCCCTTGCCCTTCATGCCTGTTCTCCAGAGTTCGATCACCAGATTGGTTGCCTTGCCGATCGCCGCGCTGAGCAGGGCGATGCCGCCGAGCATCACCCAGACCGCGACGAAGATGCGCCCGGCCGGCGACAGCGGCGCCAGGTCCCCGTAGCCGACGGTCAGCGCCGTGGTCAGATAGAAGTACGCATAGGTCGCCGGGTCCGTCAGATGCGACTCGCCCAGCGCCAGCAGGCCCGCGTAGGCGAACAGGGCGTGCAGCGCGGTGGCCAGGCCCAGCCCGGCCCAGCCGAAGCGCTCCAGGAAGGCGACCGCGTGGTAACGCAGCAATACGAGAATCGACATGGGTTCCTGAATTCCATCGAAGGGTGCGGGCCGCCGCGCCCTCCCCAAACCTTGCCCATCATGCGCGGGCGCCGCGTCCTGCGGGCGGCAGCAGCCGCGCCGCGACCAGACCGGCGAGCGCCCCGGCGATGTGCGACTCGAACGAGGTCCCCCGCCACGGCAGGAGGCCGAAGACCAGGCCGCCGTAGAGAAAGAGCGCGAGGCCGGCCGCCAGCAGGTTCCTTGCGCTGCGCCGGTAGCAGGCCCGCGCCAGCAGCCAGGTCCACAGGCCGAACACCCAGCCGCTGGCGCCGATGTGCAGCCCCTCGCGGCCGAACAGCCAGACTAAGGGCCTGTTATTAACCCGGCAATCAAATACCCAATCTAAGTGGCATAACGCACCGACGCATGCTGGAAGTAGGCAACTACCCGCTCCGGGGTTTTGGCCAACCAGCTCATGAATGCCTCGGCCTTCTCCAGCAATTCCGACTTGTTTCGCGCCCGGTCACTGGTGCGCAAGCGTGTCTTGAGGTCGCGGTTCAAATACTCGTCCGGATTACACTCAGGCGAATAGGGTGGCAGGTAGAACGCTTCGATTTCTTCCTTGTGCCCTTCGAGCCATTCCCTGACCAGACGCGCATGATGGACACGCAGGTTGTCCAGGATCAGAAAGATCTTCCTGTCACTGTCCGCCACCAGCCTCGACATGAAACCGATCATCCGCTCGGTATTCATGGCCCCCTCCAGGAACTCGAACCGTACCAGTCCCTGGTTGCTGATCGCTGAGACCATGCTCAGGCCATGACGCCGAGTCGGCGCCACCAGCACCGGCGTGACGCCTGCCGGCGCATAGCCTCGAATCCAATGCCCATCTTCAGCTACGGCCGTTTCATCACCCCAGTAGATCGTCGCGTTTTCGGCCTTGGCGCGTGCCACAACGGTCGGATAGGTCTCTTCGAGCCAGTGCTCGACCGCCTCCGGGTTCTGCTCCAGCGCCTGCCGGGTCGGCCGCTGTGGGGTATATCCCCAGCGCTGAAGGTACTGACCCACCGTCCGGATCGGCATCTCGACGCCATACAAGTGCTTGATCAACTGCATGACGGCCCGGCGGTTCCACAGGGCAAAGTCGAGTTGCAACTGGTTCGGGGTCTGGCCCACCAGAATCGAGCGCAACTGCCACTCCTGTGCGAGCGTCAAGGTCCGTCCGCTTGCCTGGCGCCGACCTCGTGTCCTGGATTTCAGACCTTCGCTGCCTTGCTCGCTGTAGCGTTTGGACCAGGCTAGTACGGTACTCAGATGTACGCCCAATGCGTCGGCAACCTCTTGCCAAGTCAGTTCGCGCTGCTCACGCAGATTCATGGCCAGGCGCCGCATCTGGTCCTGAGTTTCTCGAGAGAGCTTTCGGGCATCGATCTTTTTCATGCCTCTTTATATCGTGAATTTGATTGCCGCGTTAATAACACTACTCTCCGCGAACCGCGTTGCCGCGTGGAGTAGCGTTAACAGGCCCTAGGCCGCCGAGCAGGACGACGACCAGGCTGACGGCCACGAAGCGCCGCGCGCCGTCGGCGGCCACCAGGGTGCCGAGCACCAGAAAGGGCAGCAGGTTGCCGGCCAGGTGCAGGAACGAGCCATGCAGGAAGGGCGCGACGATGATGCCCGCCAGCCCGGCGGGCGACTGCGGCAGCAGGCCGAAGCCGTTGAGGCTGTAGCCGCTGAGCGCGTTGATCACCTGCAGCGCGAGCATCAGCCCGGCCGCCGCGAGCACCACCCCGAATCCGCCGACGAAACTCATGGCCCGTCCCTGCCCTGCGGCCCGCCGACAGCGGCTTCTCCCCGCTCCCGGCGTCAGCTCACTCGGCAGCCTGCTTGCGCAGGCGCTCCAGCACCGCACTGGCGCTGTCGGCATCCGGCACGATACCGGCCTCCTTCAGACGGCGCTCCAAGTCGCTGCCGGTGGAAGCCTCGGCCAGTTGCTCCCGGGCTTCCAGCTCGGCGGCGCGCTGGTCCTGCCTGGCCTTCAGGCGATTCAGGGTGCCGACCGCGGTCTCCAGCTTGCCGTTGGCCCCGCCGCTGGCAATGGAAGCGCTGACCTGGGCCTTCTGCACGCTCTCGCGGGCGCGGGCCATGTCCACCTGCTGGCGCAGGCTCCTGATGCGCGCCTCGGCCTTGGCCACGTCCTTGCGCATCTTCTCGACGTAGGCGCCGAACTCGCCGGCCTGCCGGTGCTCGGCGTCGCGCTCGTTGGTCAGGTTGGCGATCAGCTGCGCGATCTCGGTCGCCAGATCCTCGCGGTTGGCCTTCAGCGCCGCCAGGGCCTTGGCCTCGAGGTCCTGGATCTTGGCCTCGTGCTCGGCCACGCGGCGGGTCGCCAGGCTGTGCTTGGCCATGATCGCGGCCAGTTCCTGACGGGCGCTGGCCAGTGCGGCATCGGCGTCGCGGATCTCCTGGTCGAGGATGCGCAGCGCCTGCTGGTCGACGATGGCTTCGCCGACTTCGCTGGCGCCGCCGCGGATGGCGGTGAACAGCTTGCTCCAGATGGACGTGCCTGACATGCGGATACTCCCCTGTTACTTGAAGAAGTCTTCGAACGCCTCGGCGGCGCGCTGAAGGTTGTCGACCAGGGTGAACACCTCGGTCACCACGTTGGTCAGGCTGGAGCCGGCGCTGAGCGCGCCGAACATGTTGTAGACGGTCTGCCCGTTGGGCATGGTCTCGATGCCGATCGAGGACAGCGGGAACAGCTCCCGGCTGCGCAGCACGGCATCGTTGAAGCGGGCGACATCGGCGACGGCCTCCATGTCGACCAGCACCGAGTCGACGACGATCTGCTCGCCGACCACCGCGAGGTAGATCGGCAGGCCGCCGTACTCGTTCATCGCCAGCCTGATGCTCGGCTCGGCGCCCTGGACCAGGGCGATGCCGATCTCCCCGGAGGTCACCTCGTCCAGCGCCTGCAAGGCGCCGTAGAGGCGGTCGATGGTCCAGCTTTCCCCTGCGCTCATGTATTCCTCCAGTCTGAATGTGCCGGCCAACACCGGCTGGCGTAGTCGCTTCTCGAGCCGCTTGAGCAGCTCCCGGTTCTCGGGCAGCACCCAGGCCTCGTGCTTCACGTAGCCGGCCTCGGCCAGGGCGCCGCGCATGCGCTTCATGTAGAAGCTGGACGGCTTCTTCGCCGCACCCGGCTTCTTCGCCCCGGCCTGGGGGGCGCCCGGCTGCGCAGTCCCGTTCGGGGTGGATTTTCTGCTTGGCATGGCTCGAATCCATCACATGTGAGAAAAGTTAGAACAAGGGTTCGATACAGACAATATCTCACACGTGAGATATTCGGACGACATCCGCGAATCGCGACGCGGTTGGCAAACAGAAGGATGTTGTAGCCGCCTGCGGGACTGAAAACAGGATCCGCCACCTATTTGGAACGATGTATTCACTACGGTTCGAGGCATCTGCCGCACTACGATCAGGCCACACCATGCCCTCCGCCCACCGGTGGAGCCATCAGCCTTACCGCATGAACGGAAGGTTGGCTGTATGATGCCTTCCCCCCATGGATCGTGCCTGCATGGAGCCCCCATGATTACCGAACTGCTGCTGGAGAATTGGAAGAGCTACGAACGGGCCACCCTGCATATCGACCCGCTTTCGGTATTGATCGGCACCAATGCCAGCGGCAAGTCGAATGCCCTGGATGCTCTGCTGATGCTCAACCGGGTGGCTTCGGGCGTCATGCTGACCTCGGCCCTGAAAGGCGATGGCGTCCAGGTTCCGCTGAGGGGCGGCGTGGAATGGGCAGCCAGGCGTCCTGGCTCGAACTTTGCTTTGGGCGTGACCTGCCGGGCCGACGATCTGACCGACTACCAATACCGTCTCGAAGGTTCGATCCGGGAAAATCGCTGCGACCTGCATGCCGAACAGTTGACCCGCATCAAGTACCGGCCGGGCAAGGACGGCTCCAGAAAGTCGCAGGCTGGCAGTATCAAGCTGTTTCGTACCGACCCCTGCGCGGAAGACTCGCCCACCATCGTTGCCCGCCTCTACAACGAAAAGCAGGGCTCGCCACGTCAGTTGAGCCGAGCGCATTCGGTCCTGTTCCAACTGGTCGGACAGAAGCTACGCCAGGAGATTCAGGATGGTGTGAATACGGTTGTTTCCGCTCTGCGCGACATTTTCATTCTCGACCCCATCCCCTCACATATGCGCGATTATTCGCCGCTGGCGGAGCGTCTGGAGTCCGATGCCCGCAATATCGCCGGAGTGCTGGCTGCGCTGCCGGACGAAAAGCAGTGGGAAATCGAAGCCGTTCTGACTCGCTACGCAAGCCAACTGCCCGAGCGGGACATTCGCAGGGTCTACGCGGAAACGGTCGGAAAATTCAACTCGGACGCCATGCTCTATTGCGAAGAGCATTGGCTGGACGAAGGTGAAACACCCACAGTGGATGCCCGAGGCATGTCCGATGGCACCCTCCGATTCCTCGCCATCCTCACGGCACTGCTGACACGCCCGAAATCCAGTCTGCTGGTCATCGAAGAAGTGGACAACGGCCTGCATCCCTCCCGGGCCCGCCTTCTGCTGGACATGCTCAAAACCGTGGGAGCCCAGCGAGGCGTGGATGTTCTGGTGACTACCCATAACCCAGCCTTGTTGGATGCCATGGGAACCGAAATGGTCCCCTTCATCACCGTGGCCAATCGCGATCCCGTCACCGGGCATAGCATGCTGACCCTGCTGGAGGAACTCGATCAACTGCCGAAACTGCTGGCCCAAGGGCCGATTGGCCGGCTTTCCAGCCAAGGATTAATCGAGCAAAGCCTGGCCAACGAGCAAGTGGCAACGGCGGAAGGAGTCGCTCGGTGAGCAGGCGCGTGCTGATTCTGGACACCTCGGTGTTGTGCTGCTGGTTGCTGGTCCCCGGCAAGGAAGAAGCTGGCCCAACAGGTGACCGCTGGAACCATGCGCGGATCAGTCAGCTGCTGGAAGAAGAGCAAAAGAAGCGAAGTACTCTGGTGCTGCCCCTGGCAACGCTGATCGAAACCGGCAATCACATCGCTCAAGCTGCCGACCAACGCTTCGAGCGAGCCCAGGAACTCGCGCAATATCTTCGTGAGGCTGCAAATGCACAGTCTCCATGGGCAGCATTCACCGATCAGACCGAACTCTGGCAAGCTGATAACCTTCTCCGCCTTGCTGACAGCTGGCCGGCCCAGGCAGCGCAAAAGCTGTCGATCGGCGATGCCACCATCAAGGATGTTGCCGAGCACTATGCCAAGGCCGGTTTCGAGGTTGAAATTCTGACCGGGGATGCCGGCTTGAAGGCTTCTGAACCTATTCAGCCGGTCCCTATACCCCGGCGGCGGCGCTGATCGAGAGTTTCCTCTACCTCACCAACCCGCTGCACCCCTCCGCCAGCCGGTGCAGTGCTTCATCGAACGCACCGGAGCGGGTTTCGATCAGACTGAACCAATGCCGGGCGTGGTGATATCGATGTAGACCAATGCCCCGCTCAGCATCGGCGTGAGGATGCAGGACAGATCGCATCAGGCGCATTGCCGCACACCCACCTGCGCTGTGCAGTCGCCTCAAACGACGCACTCGACGCGGTCGCGCCCGCGCTGCTTGGCCAGATACAGCGCCTTGTCCGCGCTGGCCAGCAGTTGGTGCGGATCGCCGGCCGAATCGGGCCAGCACGCGACCCCGGCCGAGAGGGTGATCGGGCCCAGCGCGCTTCCCTCGAACTGGAACGGCGCGGCGGCCACCGCCCGGCGCAGGGCTTCCGCGCGCTGGCGGCAGTCCTCCAGGCCGGCCGCCGGCATGACGATCACGAACTCCTCGCCGCCGTAGCGGCAGGCGATGTCGGTCTGGCGGAGCAGGCCGCCCAGTTGCCGGGCGACCACCCGCAGCGCCTCGTCGCCGGCGGCATGGCCGTGGGTGTCGTTGAAGCGCTTGAAGTGGTCGATGTCGCAGAGGATGACCGACAGCGGCGCCTGCCGGCGTTGCGCCAGCCGGATCTCGCGGGCGAGCAGGTCGTCGAGGAAGCGCCGGTTCTTCAGGCCGGTCAGCGCATCCTCGTAGGAGAACCGCCCGAGCTCCTCCTGCAGGCTCAGCATCGACAGCGCCAGGTTGATCCTCTCGACGCCGCGCTCGAGCAGGTTGTGCAGCATGCCGTGGCTGAACTCGGCATCGATCGCCAGCCCGGCATCGCCCACCTGCAGCGCCAGCAGGCCCAGCGGCCGCCTGCCCAGGCGCAGATGCTCGAAGGCCAGCGGAAAGCACCAGTAGCGGCGGTCGGCCCCGTGCAGCTCCCGCTCGGAGGCGATCCGCGCGGCGGGCCGTTCGGCGTCCGGATAGTCCCAGCAGTCGGCCAGCCGATAGCCGGCGCCGTCGTCGTGCAGGTAGAGGCAGCCGCGGATCGGCCGGCACAGTTCGGCCAGGCCCGCGCCGAGCAGCCGATGGGTGTCCTGCAGCCGGCGGCAGCCCTGCAGCGCCGCGACCAGCCCCTCGAGAATGCCGTTCTTCCGGCTGCAGAACTCCAGCGCACGGGCACGGCCGCTCTCGCGGGCGGCCAGCGTCTCCAGCTCCGCCGTGCGGGCCCTGACCTTGGCTTCCAGGGAGGCGTTCAGTGTCTGCAGCGCCCGCTGGGTACGGATGTAATGGCGCAGGGAGATCGCCACTATGGCCAGGGTGAACGCGAAGGCGCCCCAGCTCAGCGGCACCCGGCTCCAGGGCAGCACGCCATGGGCCACGGCCATGCTGATCAGCAGCAGCAGGGTCAGCAGCGCATTGGCCGCCAGGATGGCGCGCTGCTCGGTGCTGGCCCGCTTCCGGTAGCGCCATGCCGGCACCAGCAGAAGCGGCAGGCTGAGCACGAACAGCAGGTCGAAGACCGGATAGGTGTCCGACAGGGCGACCAGGCCCGTCAGCGAGAGCGCCAGCGCGCCAACCAGGTAGAGCAGGTAGAACCGCCAGAAGGCGCGGAACAGCCGCCCGAGCGCGCCCGACAGCCACTGCTCCAGCAGCATGGCCATCGCCACGGGAACCAGGAAGTAGCTGCCGGCCGCCACGTATTCCCAGAGCAAAGGCTGGTTCAGCAGCAGCAGCCTGGCCTGGCTGTTGCCGATGGCCATGCCGCCGGAGGCGAGGGCATGCAGCGCGATCGCCAGGAAGAGCCTGCGCTGCGCCTGCAACAGCGCGAAGAGCAGGGACAGCAGCGCGAGGCAGAGGCTGAAGCTGCCTGTCGCCAGCTCGCTGGCCGAGTGCTGGAGGATGTCGCCGATCAGCTCCATGCGCTCCATCAGCCGGACCTCGCCCCACAGCCCGATGTCGTAGTAGTTGGAATAGATGCGGAAGTAGAGGGTCTTGCCGACGCTTTCCGCGGGCAGCGTGATCATGTGCCAGGGCCAGCCGGCGAACTGCCCCCTGCCCTGCGCATCGAACCGGCCGAACCGGTAGATCCGGCGGCCGTCCAGGTAGGCCTCGACGATCAGGTCGACGCTGTAGATGTACAAGACCGGATCGCGCCACTCGCCCGCCGGCAGGGTGATGCGGTACCAGACGTTCTCCCGCCCCTCGCGGCCCGGCGGATTGGAGGGGAAGTCGATCGCCTTCCAGGCCCGGCTGTCGGGCTCCAGGGTCCAGAGCGGCACCCCGTCCGCGCTGAAGGGCGAATCGCCCCAGCGGTATTCCCAGCCCTGCCTCAAGTCGACCGACGCGGCCTGCGCGAGGCCGGGCAGCAGCAACAGCACGGCGACGGCGAGGAATGCCGGCAGGGATGCCAGGTTGCGAAGGCCAAACGGTGATCGGACTGCGGACTGGGCCATCGGGACGGTTTCGCCACTGCTGCTCGGGAGGGCTCGGACCAATGCGCAGGGCCTGCGCGATGCCGGAGAGTTTACCGCTCCGCCCGGGAGCATGCTGTCTTCCCTCTCTCGCAGGCGGGAGACGCCGACCGGCCCCACCAGCGGCTTCGCCATCCCGCTGCAGAGAATAACCTGATATTGAACGTGGAATTGAAGCGAACCAAACGCGGAATTCGGGGACAAACCACCGATTGCCCGCCGCGTTGATGGCTGTCTGCCTGCGAGGGGGCCGGTGCGCACATCCAGCCGTATCGAACAGGAAACAGGGAGGTTGTACCGTGAGAATCCTCGTTGTCAGCGCTGTAGGACTGCTCGTCGCCGTCGGTGGCATCTACCTGCACGAACAGGGCCGCCAGGCAAGCCGGGAACTGCACGAGCGGTTCGCGGCCAGCATGGTGGCCCGGCATGACGGCCTGATCTGGAACGCCCAGATGGCCAGGGCCTGCGACCTGGAGTTCGACGGGCGCCCCGGCGACGAAGGCATCCGCCGCTATCTGGCCTGCGAAGAGCGCATGCTCGACCCGGCGGAACTGCGCAAGGCCCTGGCGCTCGACGCCTGGTTCAAGTCCTGCAGCAGCATCCAGGATCTCGACCTGCTGGCCA
This sequence comes from Azotobacter salinestris, assembly GCF_009363155.1. Lineage (NCBI taxonomy): Bacteria > Pseudomonadati > Pseudomonadota > Gammaproteobacteria > Pseudomonadales > Pseudomonadaceae > Azotobacter > Azotobacter salinestris. The sequence goes on along the minus strand of NZ_CP045302.1, from coordinate 2,769,317 downwards.
ACTGCTTCGCCCGGGCCGTTGACCTGTCGGCTGCGGAACAAGAGAATGCCCAGAGCATGGTTTCCACGCCCAAACGCAAAAATCCGTAGCGCGCGAAGGCGCGGGCTGTCGCCCTCTCCCGCACGCGGGAGAGGAGCTGTTCGTGCCCGGCCGCTCCCGTTCCAGCCACAGACGAATCCGCTCCAGCACAGCCTCCGTCTGCTGCAGCGCTTCATGATTCCAGAAGCGCAGCACCGCAAAGCCCTGCTCCCGCAGCCAGTCGTCCCGGAGCCGGCGATGGGCACGCAGGTGGTACCCGAGGCGCTGCTCGGGCAGGCGGGAGAGGGGCCGGGGGGGAGGGACGCTACCCGCCCACCAGCGCCTCGACCAGCCCGCTGCGCCGCTCCACCTGCCGCCTGACCGCCTCGTCGAACACGCCGCGCCGGGTTTCGATCAGGCTGAACCAGTGCCGCGCGCGGGTGATGCCGGTGTAGACCAGCTCCTTGGTCAGCACCGGGTTGAGGGTGTCGGGCAGGATCAGCGCGGTGTGGGCGAACTCCGAACCCTGGGACTTGTGCACGGTCATGGCGAACACCGTCTCCACCGCGCTCAGGCGGCTGGGCAGGATGTGGCGCAGCCCGTCCGAGCCGTCGTTGCGCGGAAAGACCACGCGCAGCACCTTCTGCGCCGGCGCGTCGGGCTCGGGCAGGCGCAGGGCGATGCCGATGTCGCCGTTCATCAGGCCCAGGCTGTAGTCGTTGCGGGTCATCAGCACCGGACGGCCTTCGTACCAGCCCTGGTCGCCCTCGAGCAGGCCACGCTGGCGCAGGGCCGCGGCGATGCGCGGGTTCAGCCCCTCCACGCCCCAGGGCCCCTTGCGCACGGCGCAGAGCAGCTGGAACTCGCCGAAGGCCTTGAGCACCGCTGCTGCCCAGTTCTTCCAATCCGCATGGTCGGGCGGGCAATCGTCGGCCGGGCGCGAGCCGCGCAGCAATCCGAGGTAATGGGCGTAGCCCTGCGGCTTGCTCTCGCCCTGCGCCGGCAGGCCGTCGAGCGCCAGGCGCTCGAAGGCCCGGTCCTGCTCGGTGCGCAGGCGCAGCACGTGCAGGTCGCGGCCGCCTTCGGCGAGGATCGAGCGGGCCTGCGCCGCATCGCGGGCATTGACCGCGCGGGCCAGGCGGCCGATGCCCGAGCCGCTGCCGAAGCGCCGCGAGTGGCGCAGCATCACGGTGCGCTGGGCCAGCGGCCGGCTCCCGGCGTCACCTTCGCGCAGGGCGGGGTCGGCGAGGGGTGCGCCGCCGGCCTCCTCCAGCCAGGCGCGGGTCTCGGCGCTGTAGAAACCGCCCTCGGCGTCGCGGCACAGGTCGCCGAGCAGCGCGCCGGCCTCCACCGAGGCGAGCTGGTCCTTGTCGCCCAGGAGGATCAGCCGGGAGTGGCGCGGCAGGGCGTCGAGCAGGCAGGCCATCATCTCCAGGTCGATCATCGACGCCTCGTCGACCACCAGCACGTCCAGCGGCAGCAGGTTGCCGGCATGATGGCGGAAGTGGCGGCTGTCCGGCAGGCTGCCGAGCAGCCGGTGCAGGGTGGTGACCTCGCTGGGAATGGCCTTCTTCACCTCCTCGTCCACCTTCAGCGAGGCGATCTGGGCGCCGATGGACTCGGTGAGCCGCGCGGCGGCCTTGCCGGTCGGCGCGGCGAGGCGGATGCGCAGCGTCTGGCCGGCGGCCAGCGCCGAGGCCTGCAGCAGCGCGAGCAGGCGCACCACGGTGGTGGTCTTGCCGGTGCCGGGGCCGCCGGTGATCAGGCTGAAGCTGCCGCGCGCGGCCAGGGCGCAGGCGAGCTTCTGCCAGTCGGTCTGGCGCACGCCGTCGACCGCGAGCGGCTCGGGGAAGAGCTGGCCCAGGCGGGCGGGAAGATCTTCCGGCAGTGCCGGCGCATCCTGCAGCCGCGCGCCGATCGCCGCGGCCACCGCGCGCTCGTAGTTCCAGTAGCGGCGCAGGTAGAGGCGCTCGCCGGCGAGCACCAGCGGCGCCTCCTCGCCCGCGCCGTCGAGCGCCACCAGCCGGCTGCCGGCCAGCGCCGCCCGCCACTGCGCCAGCCCGACGCCGGCGAGGATCTCCGAGGGCAGCAGGGTCGCGCGCGCGGCGTCCTCGCCTTCCGGCGGCAGCGACAGGGCGAAGTCCGGGCTGGCCAGGGTCGCCGCCAGGTCCAGGCAGACGTGGCCGTGGCCGAGCTGGTGGCTGGCCAGGGCGGCAGCGAGCAGCGCCAGCGGCGGGCAGCTCTCGTCCAGCTCGCCGAAGAAGCCGGCCAGGGCACGGTCCAGGGCGCGCAGCCAGCCGCGCTCGACCCAGGCGTCGAGCAGCGCCAGCAGGCCGGCGGCGTCCTGCAGGGCGCCCGACGGCGCCGCGCTTTCCAACTCCAGGGACAGTTGTTCGCTCATGCCGGAACCTCCACTTTTTCCCCCTTGAACAACGCATCCAGCGTCTCGATCAGTGCGCGCGGCGGGCGAACGTGGTGGATGCCCTGCCCCGCCGTGCGGCTGCCGCGCAGGAACAGATAGAGCGCGCCGCCCAGGTGCTCGTCATAGTCGTAGCCGGGCAGGCGCGCCTGCAGCTGGCGGTGCAGCGCCAGCAGGTAGAGCACCGATTGCAGGTCGTAGCGCTGGCCGACGATTGCCGCCGCCATCGCCTCGACGGTGTAGGCGGCATCGCCCTCGCCCAGCCAGTTGGACTTGTAGTCGAGCAGGTAGTAGCGCCCGCCGTGCTCGAACACCAGGTCGATGAAGCCCTTGAACATGCCGTTGAGCCGGTCCTTGGCCAGCGCCGGGCGCGGCAGGCCGGGCAGCACCTGATGCCGGACCAGCGCGTCGATGCGGCGCACGTCGACGCCGCGCACCTCGAACCAGAACTCCAGCTCCGGCTGGTACTGGCCGAGCCCGGCCAGCGCCGCGCGCGCGTCCCCGCCGAGCGCCAGGGGCGTGGTCAAGAGATCGAGCAGCCAGTCGGCCAAAGGCTCGATCCATTCGCTCATGCCGCGCAGCTGGCAGCGCCGGGCGATCAGCTCGCGCAGCCGCGCAGGGTTTTCGGCCAGCGCGGCGAAGCCCTCGCGCCCAGCCATTTCCAAAAGGCCGTGGAGGAAGGTGCCGGGGTTGGGGCCGCGCGGGAAACGGTGCAGGGTCGGCGCTTCGCCCGCGCACAACGGCACGAAGACGCTCACCCGCTCGTCGTCGGCGGCCTTCTGCGCCGCCGGGCTGTCCGGCGCGGCGTCGTCGAAGCGGCTGGCCGGTACGGCGATCGCTTCCTCGCCGGCGTCGGTACGCAGGGCGCTGTAGGAGGCGATCCACCAGTGCTCGGCGGCACGCCGTCCGGGCGTGCGCCAGTGCGGCTTGCTGTGGCCGGCGGCCTGCTCGACGAAGCGCAGGCTCTCGGGCTCCGGCGCCGGCAGCACGCAGCTCTCGCCGGCCACCGCCAGCGGCGCGAGCCAGTCGGCCAGGGCGGCGCTGCTCGCCAGCACCGCGCCACCGCCGAGCAGGTAGCCGAGCGCCGAGTGGTGCAGGCGCGAACTTTTGGCGTTGCCGACGCAAAGGTCGGCGATGCCCAGCCAGCAGGCGTGGCGGGCGCGGGTCAGGGCCACGTAGAGCAGGCGCAGCTCCTCGCCGAGGCGTTCGCGGTCGGCGCGCGCCACCTCCTCTTCGCCCGGGTTCAGCACCAGCCGGCGGCGCTCGCCGTCGTGCACCTGCAGCGGCCTGCCGCCCTCCACCGCGCGGAAGGCGCAGACGAACGGCAGGAACACCAGCGGGTATTCCAGGCCCTTGGACTTGTGGATGGTCACCACCCGCACCAGCGCCGCGTCGCTCTCCAGGCGCAGGATCTGCTCCTCGGCGGCCTGGATCTCGCCGGCCAGCAGCTCGGACAGGTGGCGGATCAGCGCCTGCTCGCCGTCCAGCTCGGCGGCGGCGCGCTGCAGCAGTTCGGCCAGGTGCAGCAGGTTGGTCAGCGCGCGCTCGCCGTCGGGGCGCGCCATCAGCCGCTGCGGCAGGTCGAAGTCGTGCAACAGCTGGTGCAGCATCGGCAGCACGCCCTGGCGCTGCCAGCGCTGGCGGTAACCGCGGAACTGCATGACGCGCCGCTCCCAGATGCGCTCGTCCTGGTTGAGTTCTTCCAGCTCGGCCAGCGCGAGGCCCAGGCTGCGGCTGGCCAGCGCGGCGCGCAGCGGGCGGTCGACGTCCGGCTCGGCGCAGGCGCGCAGCCAGAGCAACAGGTCGCGCGCCTCGGGGCTGGCGAACACCGAGTCCTTGTCCGACAGGTAGACGCTGCGCACCCCGCGCTCGGCCAGCTCGTCGCGGATCGCCTCGGCCTCCTTGAAGTCGCGCACCAGGATGGCGATGTCGCTGGGGCACAGCGGCTGCAGCCGCCCGTCCCGGGCGAAGCCCGCCTTGCCCTGCTGACCGAGGGTCAGCAGCCGGGCGATCTCGGTGGCGGCGCGCTCGGCCATCTGCGTGCGGTAGGCGCCGCCGGGCAGCGGCGCCTCGCTCGCCAGATGCCAGAGGTTCAGCGCCGGCGGCACGCTGCCCTCGACCTGCCAGACTTCCTCGCGGCCCTTCGCGCCCACTTCGAGAAAGGGCAACGGGTTGGCCGCGCCATCGCGGAACAGGAAGGCGCCGTGCCCGGCCTCGCGCTGCTCGGCCAGGCGGAACACCCGGTTGACCGCGGCGACCAGCGCATGGCTGGAGCGGAAGTTGGTCTCCAGGTCGTAGTGGCGGCCGGTGGTGGCCTGGCGGGCGCGCAGGTAGGTATGGATGTCGGCGCCGCGGAAGGCGTAGATCGCCTGCTTGGGGTCGCCGATCAAAAACAGGCCGCCGTCGGCGCGGTTGCTCTCGATGGCGTAGATGCGGTCGAAGATGCGGTACTGCAGGGGGTCGGTGTCCTGGAATTCGTCGATCAGCGCCACCGGGAACTGGCCGCGGATCACCCCGGCCAGACGCTCGCCGTTGTCGCCCTGCAGGGCGGCGTCGAGGCGGGTCAGCATGTCGTCGAAGCCCATCTCGGCGCGGCGGCGCTTCTCCTGCTCGAAGCGCCGGCAGACCCAGGCGGCGGCGTGGCGGCGGGCCGGCTCGTCGGGGTCGGGCAGCGCCTTCAGGCGCGCCGGCAGCTCGCGCAGGGCCTCCAGCGCCGCGTGCCGTGGCGGCTCGCCCTTCCAGGCCTCGGCCAGGCCCTCGGGGGTCAGGCGGGCGAAGCCGGTGCCGAGATCGAGGCTGGCCGCATCGCCGGTGGCCCAGGCGCGCAGCTTCTCGCACCAGGGCTGGTAGTAGCGCGCCTGGATCTTGCGCCCGTCCACCTGCCTGGCCTTCACCGCCGCATCGAGCAGCGCCTCCAGCTCGTCGGCCCAGGCGTCCCAGCCCTCCTTCAGCCGGGCCAGCGTGCCGGCCTGCTCGGCCAGCGCCCGCTCCAGCAGCGCGCCGAGCGGCTCGGCGGGCTGCGGCTGCGGCTCGCCGAGCAGCGGGCGCAACTTGTCCCTGAGCAGCGCATCGGGGTGCTGCCAGTGCTCCATCACCCAGCCCAGCGCCGCGCCGGAAAGCGGGTAGCAGTGCTGGCGCCAGTAGTCGCGCACCACCTCGGCCATCAGCTCGCCGTGGTCGGTCTCCAGGGTCTGGGTGAACAGGCTGCCGCTGTCGAAGGCGTGCTCGCGCAGCATGCGCTGGCACCAGCCGTGGATGGTCGACACCGCCGCCTCGTCCATCCACTGCGCGGCGATGTCCAGGCGGCGCGCGCAGGCCGGCCAGCGCTCGGGGGAAAAGTCGGCGCGCAACTGCTGCAGCAGCGCATCGCCCGGCGCCTCCTCGCGAAACACCCCGGCCGCCTCGACCAGCCGCGCGCGGATGCGGTCGCGCAGCTCGCGGGTGGCGGCGTCGGTAAAGGTCACCACGAGGATCTCCGGCGGCAGCAGCTCGCGGGCAAAGCCCGCCTCGCCGCCGTGGCCGAGCACCAGGCGCAGGTACAGGGCGGAGATGGTGAAGGTCTTGCCGGTGCCGGCGCTGGCCTCGATCAGCCGGCTGCCGTGCAGCGGGAAACGCAGCGCCAGCGGGCGTGCGGCGGTCATCGGCAGGTTCATGCGCGGCCCTCCTCCGTGAGTTCTGCGGGCGGGTGGTCGAGGAGCGACTGGTACAGGTCGCGGCTCCATTCGTAGAAATCGCCATCGGCGATGAGCGTGTCGAAGGTCGGGTACTGGCGCGCCAGGCTGGCGCTGCCGGCCGCCTCGCCGCCGTGGTTGTAGCCGCCCTCGTAGGCCTTGCGCGCGGCCTCGGCGGCCTTGTTCTCGTCGTCCGCGCCCAGCCAGGCGATGGCGGTGTTCAGCGCCACCGGCAGCGGCGCCTCCAGCCCGGCGCGCCAGGCCTCCAGCCACAGGCGGAGGATCGCCTGCGCCTTCGGCTGCTCGAGTGGGGCGAATTCGAGGCTGGCATCCTCGCCGACCAGCAGGGTGGTCAGCGGCACGGCGCAGGCCGCGGCGGCGACATGCGCCACCCAGGGCCTGAGCAGGCGGTGCCATTTCCAGCCGTCCTTGCCGCGCCGGAGGTCGCCGGGCTGCAGCTCGATGCGCGCCAGCGCGCCGTCGGCACCTTCGCGCAGGCCGCCGAGCCAGCCGGCCAGCTCGATGCCGGCATGCGCGAACTGCAGCGGCCTGGGCGACTCCAGCCGCGCCGGCCAAAGGGCGCAGAGGTCCTGATAGCGCTGCATCTGCGCCGGTAGCGGCTTCAGCAGCTGCTCGCGCAGGCGCTCGCCGAAACCGGCCAGCGGCAGCCGGCCGCTGCGCTGCAGACGCAGGGCGGCGGCCTCGAGCGCCGGCCCGACCTGCGCCGGGTCGTCCTCCAGGGCCAGGCTGGCGGCGTCCAGCAGGGTCTGGCGCAGCTGGTGCAGCTCCAGGCCGGCGAGGCCAAAGGGCTCCTCGTCGAGCTGCGCCTGCAGCTCCTCGTCGAGGTGCACCTTGAGGCGCTGGGTGAAGAAGTGCTTGACCGGATCGCGCAGGAAGTTCTGCAGGGTCTCCAGGGCCAGCGCGCCGTCCGGCTCGAACGGCGGCAGCGCCTGCGCCGCCGCGGCCGGCACGTCCTGGCGGTGCAGCGCAGCCCATTCGCGGGCGTAGCTGAACAGCGCGCCGTCGCCCGCGAAGTAGCGGCGGCTGAACGGCTGCAGCGGGTGTTCGGTGGTCAGCGCCGCCAGCAGGTCGCCGCCGCCGGCGAGGGTCCAGCCGCTGGCCAGATGGTCGCGCAGCTGGCCGAGCAGCACCGATGCCGGCCGCTCGCAGTTGTCGCGAATGCTGCGTCCCACCCAGCTGACGTAGAGCTGCTCGCGGGCGGCGAGCAGCGCCTCGAGCAGCAGGTAGCGGTCGTCCTCGCGACGCGAGCGATCGCCGGGGCGGTAGTCGCCGGCCATCAGGTCGAAGTCCAAAGGCGTCACGCTGCGCGGGTAGTCGCCGTCGTTCATGCCGAGCAGGCAGACCACGCGGAACGGGATGGCGCGCATCGGCATCAGGGTGCAGAAGTTCACTGCGCCGGCGAGAAAGCGCTGGCTCAGGCGGCCCTGGTCCAGCAGGCCGAGCCAGGCCTCGCGCACCACGCCGAGCGGCAGCGGCTCAGTCAGAGCGACCCCGGCGCACAGCTCCAGCCATTCCTCCAGCGCCTCGCCGAGCTGGCCGAGCAGGGTCTCGTCGCGCTCGCTCTGTGCCAGGAAGAAGTCGCCCAGCATGGCCTGCAGGATGCACCCCCACTCGGCCGGCGCGGCGGGCCGGGCCAGGCGCCGGTGCAGGGCGTCGAGGGCGTCGAGCAGCCGCACCAGCGGGCCGATCAGCGCGGCGTCCAGGCCGCCGATCTCGTCGTAGGGCTCGATGCCGGCGCAGGGCGCGCCGCGGCCTACCGCATAGCCGAGCAGCATGCGGCGCAGGCCGAAGCGCCAGGTGTTCTGCTCCAGATCGGCCGGCAGGCCGAGGCCGGCGCGGCGCTCGGCGTCCAGGCCCCAGCGGATGCCGGCACCCTCGATCCAGCGGCGCAGGGTCGGCAGCTCGCTCGCCTCGATGGCGAAGCGCGCGCGCAGCGCCGGCACGTCGAGCAGGTCGAGCACCTCGCTGACGGTCAGCCGGCCTTCCGGCAGTTTCAGCAGCTGTTCGACGGCGATCGGCAGCGGATCGCAGCCGCGCTGCCCCTGGTCGGCTAGGGTGAAGGGGATGTAGCGGTCGTCGTCCTGGGCGTACTGGCCGAACACCGCCTGGATGTGCGGCGCGTAGGCGTTGACGTCCGGGACCATGATGATCACCTCGCGCGGGCGCAGGCTCGGGTCGGCGGCGAAGCGCGCCAGCAGCTGGTCGTGAAGGATCTCGACCTCGCGCTGGGCGCTGTGGGCGATGTGGAAGCGCAGCGAGCGGTCGGCCTTCGGATCGACCGGCGGCCACGCCTGGCGGGTTTCCTCCAGGGTGCGCAGATGGAGGATGTCGCCCTGCAGCTGGCCGAGCAGGTGCTCGGGCTTGGGGCAATCCTCCTCGTCGAACAGGTCGATGCGCCCGCCGAAAATGGCGAAGCGCTCGCGGTAGTGTTCGGGATCGTCGTACATGTCCAGCAGGTTGATGTAGTCGCGGCCCTGCTTGCCCCAGGCGGCCAGGAGCGGATGGGCGTGCTGGTGCAGGTCCTCGGCGGACAGCCCCGGCGCCATGCCGCCCTTGCGCTGCTGGCGGCGGTACTGGTGGCGCAGCAGGTCCTGGTCGGGAACGATGTCGCCCCAGTGGTACCGGCAGGGGTTGTGCACGCAGAGCAGCACCTGGCTGAAGCGCGCCAGGGTGGCCAGCGCCTCGAGGGCCTGCGCCGGCAGCGCAGAGATGCCGAACACGATGACCCGCCGTGGCAGGCCGAGCGGCGGCGCGTCGAGGCCGCGCAGGCGCTCGACGAAGCGCAGGTGCACGCCGGCGCGGCTGGCGGCCACCGCGTCCCGGCCGACGTCCTCGAGCAGCGCGCGCCACAGCGCCGGCTGCCAGCGCGCCGCCTCGTCGAGGGGCCTCGCGCCCTGGCGCGAGGTGCGCAGCCGGTCGCGGCCCTCGGCCCAGTCGGCCAGCCAGTCGGCGCGGTACACCTGGTACTGGTCGAACAGGTCGGCCAGACGCTCGGCCAACTGGTGGCGCTTGCGCAGGTCGGCGTCGCCTTCGAGGAAGCGGCGCAGCGGGGCGAAAGCCTCGCCTTCCAGGAGATTCGGCAGCAGGCGCATCAGTCGCCAGGTCAGCGGCGCCTTGTCGAGCGGCGATTCCCGGGGGATGTCGGCATTGCCCAGCACGGTGCGGTAGCTCTGCCAGAGAAAGCGCGCCGGCAGCTCGACCTGGATCGCCGCGGCGATGCCGCAGCTGTCCTGCCCGGCCAGCGCCAGCTTCAGCCACTGGGCGATGCCGTTGCTCTGCACCAGCACCACCTCGTTCTCCAGCGGCGCCAGCGGATGCAGGCGCATCCACTCCACCACCAGCTCGCGCAGCTCCTCCAGGCGGTTGCCGTGCACCACCATCAACCCCGCAGTCAGCCCCTCGTCACCCTGCATGCCCTGCTCCCTTGCGCAAAGAAGGGCGCCATTGTGCCATTCGAGGGCGACAGTGGGTGTCGCGTCCGACCGCCGCCGGCGAGGTGGCAAGCAGGCAGCCGCGCGCCGGGTCCGCGACCGTTCTCCGGGTGCGTTACAGGGGTTGGTTTTTCGGGCGGGTCACTCGGAACAGGAGCATGAGGCCTGCGGCGGCGGAAAAGAGCGAGGCGAGGAAGATGCCCAGCTTGGCTTGATTGATCAGGCTTTCGTCGAACGCCAGGTTGCTGATGAACAGCGCCATGGTGAAGCCGATCCCGGCGAGGATGCCGCCACCGGCCAGCAGACTCCAGTCAAGCTCCGCAGGCTTCAGCGCGCCCAGGCGCAGCGCCAGCCAGGTGAAGGCCAGGATGCCAGCGGGCTTGCCGAGCGCGAAGCCGACGAACACCGCAACGGTGACGGAGTTGCCGAGATCGCCCGGGGACAGCGACACCCCGGCGTTGGCGAAGGCGAAGAGCGGCATGACGAGATAGGCTACCCACGGATGCAGGGCGATCTGGATCCGTTCGGCCGGCGCCAGGGTTTCGCGCGCCGCGGTTTCCGCCAGACGCAAGGACTGCCGGTCCCGGGTTGCCCCGCTCCCCTCGTTGCCGGCCGGATACGCGATGACTCGATCCAGAATGCCATACAGGCGCTCGTCGCTGACCCACCGGCCGGTGGGTGTCATCAACCCCAGGAGCACGCCGCTGATCGTCGCATGGACTCCGGAGCGGTCGACGGCGAACCAGATGAAGACGCCCGCCAGGATGTAGAGCGCAATGCTGCGAATACCGACGTGGGCCATCAGGCGAACCACCGCGAGACCCACGACGGCGAAAGCCAGCGCATTCCAGGACAGGTCATGGCCATAGCCGATGGCGACCACCAGGATGGCGCCGATGTCGTCGACGATCGCCAGCGACAGCATGAATACCCGCAGGCTTTGCGGAATGCGCGACTTCAGCAGCGCCAGGCAGCCGATCACGAAGGCGGTGTCGGTGGACATGACCACGCCCCAGCCCGCCTCGCCGGGCTGCCCCGACTGCAGGAGCAGATATAGCACCGCCGGTACCGCCATGCCCCCCAGCGCCGCCGAAACCGACAAGGCGGCCATGCGCGGATGGCGCAACTCGCCCAGGACCAGCTCCCGCTTGAGCTCCACGGCGACGAGGAAGAAGAACAGCGTCATCAGCCCGTCACCGATCCAGTCTTTCATGGAGCGGACAAACTCCAGCGAGCCGATCCGGAGTCCCAGCGGAGTTTCCCATATGCCCAGAAAGGACTCGGCCCAGGGCGAATTGGCAAACCCCACGGCAGCGATGGTGAAAAACAACAGAATGGCAGCGGCGACGGCCTCGATGCGCAGGAAGCGAGCCAGCGGTCTGGTCAGTCGGTGTACGGACTCATGCGGCAGTTGGGCGAAATCGGAGCTTCCCTGCTGCTCTTCGGGCATGGCGCGCGTCCTCGGATGTTGGCTCAGGCAGTTGCAATCTGCCGGAACTCTTTCGCCTGACTGGAGCGGTACAGCCGGCTCGGGCATCGCTTTTGGGTTTGCACCGACGGCATCTCAACGCGCTGCGGATCGCTGCCAACACAGCGGTTGCGGCCATCGCCAAGAGGCTGATCCAGGCGAGGGTTATTGCCTGGGCTCGTTTTCTTCCGAGGGGCGAGGTGCAGCCAGCTTCGCATCCAGGATCTTTTGCGCCTCCTGAAGGGCGCTTTGCACCTCGTCAAGATCTTCGGCGGCGCTAAGGCCGGCTTGCAGCACGGCGCTCAGCTCGACCATCAGCGCGTCCCGGGTGGCCTTGGCTTCGACAATATCCTGACGGGCGAAGGTTTCTTCCAGCCGGGCGATGGCCTCGGCCGTGGTTGATCGATTGTTCTCTCTGGCAGCCGCCGTGAGCTTGGCTTTCAGCCCCTCCGGAAGACGGAGATTGAAGTGCGAGTCTGTGTGGCTCATGCGGGGGGCCTCGATCTGGATAGTGTTGGTGGGACTACTCCCTAGAACTGGCTGCCACCTCTCCTCCCTGGCCGTCCAGTTCAGTATGGCAACCCGTGCAAGGAAATGCGGCCGGGCTGACCCACGGTCCGGGCCATGGGGCAGAGCGCGTGCAGTGCCGCCTGGCTGGCGGTCAGGCGAGGCCGAAGGCTTGTGGTTGCACTATCCTGTGCACAAGGGCCACTGTTGATGTCCAACTCAAGCGGATACCGATTGCTGAATGCATCACCACTGAGGTGCACGGTATGTATCACGGTGAAAGATTCAACGCCTGGACTCATCTGGTCGGTGCGGTCCTGGCCCTGGTCGGCATGATCTGGCTGCTGGTGATGGCGAGTCTGGACGGCGAGCCGCACAAGATCGTCGCCAGCGCGATCTACGGCGCCACCCTGCTCTCGCTCTACTGCATCTCGACCATCTACCACAGCCTGCGCGGACGGGCGAAGACGATCCTGCGCAAGCTCGATCACCTCTCCATCTACCTGCTGATCGCCGGCAGCTACACGCCCTTCTGCCTGGTCACCCTGCCCGAACCCTGGGGCTGGTCGCTGCTGGCGGTCATCTGGAGCCTGGCGCTGTTCGGCATGCTGCAGGAGTTCAAGCAGCAGTCCGAGGCGCGGATTCTCTCGCTGGTGATCTACGCGGTGATGGGCTGGCTGATCCTGGTGGCGGTCAAGCCGCTGCTCGCCGCCCTGGGCAGCGACGGCTTCACCTGGCTGCTGGCGGGCGGGATCGCCTACACCGTGGGGATCGTCTTCTTCGCCTTCGACAGCCGCTTCCGCCACTGGCACGGCATCTGGCACCTGTTCGTCATGGCCGGCAGTTTGCTGCACTTCGTGACGATCTTCTTTTATGTGGTGTGAAGGGCAGGCTGATCCGGTCGGTTTCCATGTTCAGCCGGAGAATCACTGGCCAGAGTCTGTCCCGGCGCGGCTTGGGTGACAACGCTGCAATCGCGGCCAGCAGGGGCTCGGGAAGGTCACTCGCATTTGCACCGAGGTCACTCGCATTCACGCCGACGATCCCGTTCGGAGAGAGGCAGCTTGAACAATTCCGTGGGTGAATAATTCAGGAGGGAATTGCAAGCCCGAGTCACCCCGGGCTTGCCCATATATGGAGTTAAAGTTTGATGAAACGGATAGCGGTACCACCGCCAGGCTTCAGATCCAGGCTGAGCACAGTATCTCGACTAACGGTCTGGGAAACGATTTCGATCGCCTCGGGATTATCGTGCCAATCCGCGTTGGCAGCGTCGCGGTAGATCTCGGCACGGTATTGTGCAGCAGGCTCCAGGAACGACAGATCCACCGGCAGCACTCTAGCATCTTCATTTGTGATTGCACCTAGGTACCAATCGCTGCTGTGTTTATCCCGGCGCGCCATAACCAAGTACTGCCCGATCTCACCGGCAAGTGCCTTACTGTCTGACCAGTCCGTTGGTACGTCATCGATAAATTTGAAAGCAGGTTTGCCTTCATAATTTTCTGGCAGGTCTGCCGCCATTTGCAATGGGCTGTAAATGGTAACATACAATGCCAACTGATTGGCCAAAGTGCTGGGCACGCGATTATTGGGTCGATGCTTTTTGTAGTCGAAATTGAAAATACCCGGGGTAAAGTCGGTAGGGCCAGACAGACCGCGGGTAAAGGGAATAATCACCGTGTGATTTGGCAGGTTGCCCGTATCGGGGCTGCCGCCGTTGTATTCCATACCGCGCACGCCCTCGCGTGTCATCAGGTTGGGGTAGGTGCGACGCAGCCCGGTATCTTTAACGGTTTCGTGCGCATTCACCATGATGTTGTACTTGGCTGCCGTCTCGATAACTTTCTGGAAGTGGCGCACCATAAATTGCCCTTGATGCGATTCCTTGCCATCCAAGCGAGGACCTACATAGCCCATTTTCACAGATTGAATTCCCAGCTTTTTATAGTAGGCAAAGGCTCGTTCCATCTGCGCCTCGTAATGCGCTACACCCGCTGCAGTTTCATGATGGCCAATCAAGCGCAAGCCCTTTGACTGGGCATACTCGGTCGCGGCGTCGATATCGAAGCCGACCACAGGCTCATCAAACACGAAGGTTGGTTTGCGCTTCCACCACTCGCCTTCCCAGCCCTTATTCCAGCCTTCGACCAGCACACCGTCGATATCATGCTTGGCGGCAAAATCTATATACTGCTTGACGCGCTCCGTAGTCGCACCTTGATCCTCGCCAGGACTCCACGACTTGTTACCGATGTGCATCTCCCACCAAACACCCATGTATTTGCCCGGCTTCACATAGGATGAAACGTCACCGAGCTTGTTCGGCTCGTTCAGATTCAATACCAAATCAGAATCGAGCAAATCGGCAGCGCTATCGGCGATTTGGATCGTGCGCCATGGTGTCTCCAGCGGTGTTTGCGCATAGACACGGGTTCCATCAGCCCAAGGAACCAAATCTGCCTTGAGGGTAATGTGATTTTCGGCGGTATTGCGCAGTGTCATGCCGGCGTAGTCGATAAGCGCTGCTTCGTGCACAGCGATAGCTACATTATCCTCGACTCCGGTTAGAGTTAACGGTGTATGCGCCACATCGATACTGCTGAGCGCAGACTTTAGATATTGATACTCATAGTCCTGTTCACGGTGTGCAGGGATCCACCAGGCATTGAAATTCCGTGCAAAGGCAAATTCGGTCAACTCATCCTCAATGGAAAATTTATCCAGCTCCTCTTGCTTGGGTATGACATACCGGAAACCGACACCGTCATCAAACGCGCGAAAAACCAATTCAAACTTGCGCTTCAGCCCTGTTTTTTCAGTCAAGTAGAGGTGTAGCTCATTGTGCTCGTCGCTCACGGCGGCACGCTCGCCCCAGACTGGTTGCCACTGCTTTCGCACTGTCTCCTTGTCTGCTTTTACAAGCTCCAAATCACCTGCCAGGTCGGGCTGGCCCTTTATCGCAAAGCCAAGCCTGGATGGTTTGATAATAATTTTGTCGTTAAAACTGATGGAGTACTCCAGGCCAGCAGGCTGGTTATTCACACTCACCCGAATGCGACCATCCGGCGACGACAATTGTTGCTGATCAACCTGTTCGGCAAAGGCACCAAACGTAGTGGACAACAAGAAAAACGCTAATAGCTTATGGCGTGAAAACATCTTGACTTCCTATTGTTAACATTATTGGTTGCAATATGCCTGCTTCCTTTCGCATTACTCTCCAACACAGAACTCAATCTCAGAGCCAAAACAAACCGAAAAACAAAAGTTGTAATACGTGCATCAGAAATCGAACTTGCAAGTTAGGGGTGACTTTGCTGACTGGTACGCCATTGCCCTTCTTTCTGGACCGAAACGAGAGCGTGCGAATACTTCCAGAGTGGAAACTAGAAGTGAAATTTTCCCTGACTCTGCACGCACCGGTAGGTAAAGCCATGGAAATCTCGGCGCGGAGACAGCGCGTTCAGCTGTAGGGTCTATAATTCTCAAAAGTCTGGTCTGTCGCCGCTTCTTGTTATTTTTGAACCTTACCGGCCATAGAGGCCTTGATAAAGCTGTGGCCAGCATGATTCTTCACCAATTAAGTTAACGTTAACTTAGCACTTGCAAATTTGTTTGCCAACCGGTTTTCATCGGGCACCCGTGCCAGACTTGCTTCCTGAGTAGGGAAAAGGCCAGCCATGCCACACTGCAGAGCCGTGGCATCACAAATTGAACTTTCAATTCGCATGATTAGAACCAGGTCTCCATTTGCACTCCAAGCTGCCAAACACCACCGGATTTGAAACCCTTCTGCCCGAAATCGTCTTTTGTGCTGAAATTATCTAGATCCTTGCTCCAATTCATATAGGTGGCGAACAGGCGCAGTTCCGGGCGCGTGAAGAAATCTCCGGTCTCTGCCTTGAAGGTCGGTGCGAAGGTGATCTTCCAGAAGTCGCCGTTGGCCGTTTGCCGGCCATCGTAATCACGCGCATCGAGGTCCATGGTCTGCCAGGTAAACTCGTAGAGCATTTCGAAGTTGCTGCTCAGCTCGTTGGCCAGCCGTACATTGAAGGTCAGATAGTTGTAATCGTCGTCGGGCACATATCGGTTCTTGCTCTTTTCGGCAATCAGGGCCGGCGCGATGCGCCAATCGTCGTTCAGACGGGTATGGCCATAAATCGCCAGGCGCAGCGTTTCGGCCTCATCGAGCAGTTCGCCATCGCCGCCGATGGTATTGACCTCCCCTCCCAGCCCCTTGCCGTACAGCAGCGCGGTCTTGAAGAAGCCTTCACCACCGAAAAAATCCGGCCGGTGATAGGCGAACATGCCATGCCAGCCCTTTTCACCGGGACTGAACCCCGCCTTGTTCACCCGGCTGTCCTCGTCGGATAGCTTCCTCTTGTCACCGTTCAGCTTGTCATTGTTCTGGC
This sequence comes from Azotobacter salinestris, assembly GCF_009363155.1. Taxonomy (NCBI): domain Bacteria; kingdom Pseudomonadati; phylum Pseudomonadota; class Gammaproteobacteria; order Pseudomonadales; family Pseudomonadaceae; genus Azotobacter; species Azotobacter salinestris. Next base: position 2,753,367 of record NZ_CP045302.1, on the reverse strand, counting down.
CCGAAGAAATCGCGCTCAGCATGAGTTGCCAGCGATCGTCATCGAAATACTGATTGAGGGTGGCGACATAAGTCCTGATGTCCTTGTTCGTCTCCGTGCCGAAATCGCCGTAGGAGCGACTCATCAGCGAGGCATTGAGGCGCCAGCCGTCGGTCGGCCGCACGTCGTAGATGCCACCACCAGTTCCGGCCAGGAACACGATGCCCCGGTCGAGCCAGTGGATGTCGTAGTTGTCCCGGTCGAAGCGCTTGCCGGCCCAGATGGTGGCGTCGCGCAGCATGGGAATGTCCTGGAACGATGCCAGATGGCTGAGCTCGGCATATACCTGGCGCACGTTGAGCGAACTGTCGCCCGAGGTCCAGTCATTGGGGGTTTCCACCCCATCGGCGATCGCAAACATGTACTTCGAGCGCGTGCCGTTGCTGGCCTGAGTTTCCTTCGAGAATTTCGCCTCCACGTAGGTGTCGACCTCATTGCCGAGCCGGCCGACGGATCCACCTATCGAGCCGGCGGGGGTCACGTTGGGTCCACCGCGACCGCCGCCGATTCCATCGGTCATCATGCCGGAACGGGCATAGGCGCCAAAGGAGAAGCCCTCCGTCAGGTCCTCTATCGAATCCACCGAAGACGCCAGCGTCGAGGTGCGGGTCTCCAGGGACTGCTGGCGCGCCTCGATCTGGGCGACTCGCTCGCTGAGCGAGAGCTGTAATTGTGTGGGCAGTGAGGAATTGATGGCGAACTGCCTATCGAGCCGCTCGACCTCCCTGCGCAATCGAGCGGCATCGGCCTCGGCTGCCACCGCCCGCCTCTCGGCGGCGACGGTTCTGGCCTCGAGCCGGGCGAGACGCTCCTCGACGCTCAGCGCCGGTGCAGCAAGGAGATGGGTGGAGAAGAAAAGCAGGGACAAGCCAGCCCAGGGGCGACAGGCCGCGGAATGCATGGGTAAACCTCTTGTTCTTGTAGTAGGTACTGCCAGGACGCCTTCGAACCGGCCGTTCCCTCGCGCACCGCGGGCGACCCGTAAGGCTCGGATCGGTAGAATTCCCGCTAGCGCGACGGGCAACGGAAAGCGGCCCTTCGCGACATCCTCAACGCCTGCTCACGCTCTCCGACCGAACGATTACGCTTGACAGAAAGCCGGCGGGAGTAGCGTAATAGATCTCGATGTTAACGTTACCTCCAATAAAAACAAGAGGGTTTTTTCATGCATTTCCCCTTCAAGCGCGAGTATTGGCTGGTCAGTGGCCTGCTGTTCTTCTTCTTCTTCGCCTGGTCGTCGAGCTATTCGCTGTTCTCGATCTGGCTGCACCGGGTCATCGGCCTGAGCGGCACGGAAACCGGCTTCATCTTCGCCGCCAACGCCATCGCCGCGCTGCTCATCCAGCCGTTCTACGGCGCCCTGCAGGATCGCCTTGGCCTATCCCGCAAGCTGCTGGTCTGGATCGGCGTGCTGCTCGCCTGCGCAGCGCCCTTCGCGATCCACGTCTATGCCGGACTGCTAGCGCACAACGTGGTGCTCGGCGCCCTGGTCGGCGCCGCCTTCCTGGCCTTCGCCATGCTCGCCGGCGTGGGCGTCATCGAGTCCTACACCGAGCGGCTGTCGCGGCATGCCGGCTTCGAGTTCGGCACCACCCGGATGTGGGGCTCGCTGGGCTGGGCGGCCGCGACGGGCGTGGTCGGCGTGGTGTTCAACATCGACCCGGACATCGCCTTCTACATGAGCAGCGCCGCCGGCCTGGCGTTCCTGCTGATCCTCTCCCGGCTGGACATGGACGCCTTCAGGAACCATGAGGCGCAGGGCGGCGAGTCCACGCCGGTACGCACCGCCGACATCCTGCAGCTGCTGCGCCTGCCGCGCTTCTGGGCGTTCAGCCTGTTCCTGACCGGGGTCGCCGGGGTCTACATGATCTACGAGCAGCAGTTCCCGGTGTACTTCGCCTCCTTCTTCCCCACCCCGGAGGAAGGCACCCGCGCCTACGGCTACCTGAACTCCTCGCAGGTGCTGGTCGAGGCCGTGCTCATGCTGTTCGCGCCCTGGGTGGTCGCCCGCACCGGCGCCAAGTACGGCCTGCTGCTGGCCGGCGCCATCATGTTCGTGCGCATCCTCGGCTCCGGGCTGGCCACCGAGGCCTGGACCGTCGGCGCCTGCAAGATGCTGCATGCCATCGAGGTGCCGATCCTGCTGGTCGCGGTGTTCAAGTACATCTCCGTCAACTTCGACGCGCGGCTGTCGGCCACGCTCTATCTGGTCAGTTTCCAGTTCGCCCAGCAGCTGACCGCCATGCTGCTGTCGCCGGCGGTGGGCTACGGCTACGACAGGATCGGCTTCGCCAGCGTCTACCTGCTGCTGGCCGGCCTGGTCGGCGTCTGCCTGCTGCTGTCCTGGTCGCTGCTGCGCGCCGACCCGTCGCGCAAGGCCTCCCGGGTGGCGGACAGCTCCCTGGAGCTGCCGGCCATCGCCCAGGCGGCCAACCACTACGAACCCTAGTGGGGAAAGGCTCCCGAAAAAGCCATTTCGCCTCATCCCCGTCCCGGCGGGGATGAGGCCCGCTCAAGACCTTCCCACGCACCCTCAAGGATCACGACATGCCGGTTGATCTACTGGACGAGGCGCAGCGCGCCCTTGAAACAACCCTGCCCGAGCGCGGCGACGACTACCGCCTCGGCTACCATCTGTCGCCCCCGGCCGGCTGGATGAACGACCCGAACGGACTGGTGTATTTCCGCGGCGAGTACCATGTCTTCTACCAGCACCATCCGTATTCGCCCCAGTGGGGACCGATGTACTGGGGGCATGCCAGGAGCGCGGACCTGGTCCACTGGGAGCATCTGCCCATCGCCCTGGCCCCCGGCGACGCCTATGACCGGGACGGCTGCTTTTCCGGGTCGGCCGTGGTGGAGGGCGACACCCTGTACCTGATCTACACCGGGCACCGCTGGCTGGGCGAGCCGGGCAATGACGAGCACGGCATGCACCAAGTCCAGTGCCTGGCCAGCAGCACGGACGGCATCACCTTCACCAAGCACGGGGTGGTGATCGAGGCGGCGCCGCATCCGGACATCATCCATTTCCGCGATCCCAAGGTCTGGCGGCGCGGCGACCACTGGTGGATGGCGCTCGGCGCCCGCCAGGGCGACGACCCGCAGCTGCTGCTCTATCGCTCCCGGGACCTGCGCCAATGGGAATGCCTCGGCCGCGCCCTGGAGGGCCGGCGGCAGCCCGACGGCTACATGTGGGAGTGCCCGGACCTGTTCGAGCTGGAGGGGCGCGACGTCTTCCTGTTCTCGCCGCAGGGCCTGGAGCCCGACGGCTACGAGCGCTGGAACCTGTTCCAGAACAGCTATCTCCTCGGCCGGCTGGGCGAGAACGCGCGCTTCGTCGCGGAGACCGAACTGCGCGAGATCGACCACGGCCACGACTTCTACGCGGCGCAGACCCTGCTGGCGCCGGATGGGCGCCGCCTGCTCTGGGCGTGGATGGACATGTGGCAAAGCCCGATGCCGAGCCAGGCCCACCACTGGTGCGGCGCGCTGTCCCTGCCGCGCGAGCTGAGCCGCGACGGCGACCGGCTGCGCATGCGCCCGGCCCGCGAGCTGACGGCGCTGCGCCAGTCCCGGCAGGCGCTGGCGATCGGCACGCTCGAGGCGCAGAGCCGCAGGCTCGAGGTGCGCGGCGCCCTGCTGGAGCTCGAACTGGAACTGGAGCTGACCAGCAGCACGGCCGAGCGCTTCGGGCTGGCCCTGCGCTGCAGCGACGACGAACGGGAGCGCACCCTGCTGTATTTCGACGCCATGGCCCGGCGCCTGGTGCTCGACCGGCAGCACTCGGGGGCCGGCGTGAGCGGCGTGCGCAGCGTGCCGATCGCGCCGGGACAGGCGCGGATCGCCCTGCGGATCTTCCTCGATCGTTCGTCCATCGAGGTGTTCGTCGACGACGGCGCCTACACCCTGAGCAGCCGCATCTATCCGCGTCCCGACAGCCTGGGCGTGGGCGCCTTCGCCGTCAACGGGCGCGGGGTGTTCGGCGAGGGTACGGCCTGGAGCCTGGCCGACCTCAGGCTCTGAACGGTCTCCCTGGCGTCGTCCGTGCCGCCGGCCGTCGTGTTGGCTGCATGGACACGGAGCCCGGGGTGGCCTGCTACGTGCCCGACGACGAGGACGGCCACCAGTACCGGGCCGTGCGCCAGGCGTTCGAGCGCGGCTATCGCCGCCGCTTGCATGCTATTAATCAGGCCCTTAAATTCACGCCATGGCATAGCGTGCTGCAGGATGCTGGAAATAGGCCATGACCTTGTCGGGCAAGCTGCCGAGTGTGTTCATGAAAGCCATCGCCTTGTCCAGCAGGCTGGCCTTGTCATGGCTGACCGGGCCGCTGCGCAGCGCCGTCTTGAAATCCCGATTCAGGTACTCGTCGGGATTGGACTCGGGCGCATAGGGTGGTAGGAACACCAGTTCGATCCTGTCCTGCTTGTCACTGAGCCACTCGCTGACCACCTTGGCATGGTGGACGCGCAGGTTATCGACCACCAGGAAGATCTTCTGCGGTGTCCCTTCAACGAGGCGGCTCAGGAAGTCGATGAAACGCAGCGCGTTGATACTGCCTTCGACGATCTGGAAGGCCACCTCGCCACGGGGCGAAATTGCGGAGATCATCGACAGCTTGTGCCAGCGAGTGGGCGTCGCCAGCACTGGCGTCTGGCCCCTGGGGGCGTAGCCGCGTATCCAGTTCGCATCCTCCTTGACTGCGGTTTCGTCCCCCCAGTGAATCACCGCTCCTTCGGCAGCGGCGCGCGCCTTGACCTGGGGGTAGGTCTGCTTCAGCCAGCGCTCGATGTCCTCCGGCCGCTGCTCCTGCGCCCGCTTCACGGGACGCTGAGGCGTAAACCCCCAGCGCTTGAGATACTTGCCGATCAACCGGTCCTGCAGCTCGATCCCGAGGCGTTCCCTGGCCAGCGCCTTGATGGCCGGGCGCGTCCACAGGGCAAACGGCAACTGCAGCTGCTGCGGGGGTTGCTCGACGATTTGCTCGCGCAGCCACTGCTCGTCGGCCGGCGTCAGCTTGCGGCAGGCGCCCGCCGGGCGCCCCCGACGCTTTTCCTCCAGGGCTTGCGCGCCCTCGCGGTTGGCACGGGTCAGCCAAGTCTTGATGGTGGTCGGATGCACACCGGTGACCGAGGCCAACTCCTCGACTTTCATGTTGGACTGCTGGCGCAGGCGAATCACTATCTGGCGAAGCAGCTTGCGACTCTCTGCGGTCAGTTTGCGGGCGTCGATCTTTTCCATGCCTGAAGTCTAACTAGACGTCTATTTAAGGGCCACCTTAATAACCGAAAACGATGGGAGGACCGTCGGTCTCACCGGGGTCGATGTATGGCACCTTGAGCTGGTGCAACTGGTCGAGCGGCTTGCCCGCCAGCACGTCGACAACCAGATCGGCCAGCGCCTGGCCGGTCGATTCGCCGGTCGGCTGCATCACTGAGGTGACCTTGTAGGTCAACGGAATTTCGAAGGGAATGCTGTCGTATACGATCAGCGACGGGCCGCTACCCGGCTTCCAGCCACAGTCGCCAAGCGCTCGAAGAGCGCCAATCGCATTGTTGTCGACGAGCAGGGCCGTGGGCGGCTGTTGCATGGCAAGCAGTTTGCGAACCGCCTGGTAACCACCGGTACGGTCAGCCGGCGCCTCGACGATCAATTCGGGATCGGGTTCGATTCCGGCTGCGCACAGGGCCGCGACGAAGCCCGCATGACGCTGCATCGCGAAGTTCATCTCCAGCGGCGCGTGAACCAAGGCGATGCGGCGGTGGCCGAGCGCAAGCAGGCGCTCGGCTGCCAGGCGGCCGCCAGTTTCGTTGTCGAAGTCGAACCAGGCGTAGGGGATGCGGCTCTGCGTGCGGCCATAGGCGACGAAGGGGAAGTTCCGCTCCTGCAGAAGGCCTATGCGCGGATCATCGACCCGCGTGCGTGTCACGATCAACGCATCGACGCGTCGGCTGTCGATCAGACGGCGGTAGGTTTCGAGCTCGGCGTCGGGCCGCGCCGAATGAATCAGCAAGTCAAGGTTATGCTCGGCAAGCCGCTCGGTGATGCCGGACACGACCTCACCGAAACGGATGTCGCCGATAGTGCTTACGCTGAATGGAAAAACGATACCGATTGTGTCAGTGCGGCCGGTAGCGAGCTGGCGTGCTTGCGAGTTGGGCTGATAACCGAGCCTTTCCGCCGCCTCCATGACCCGCTGGCGTGTCCTTTCGCTGACTTCCGAGTAGCCATTGAGCGCCCGGCTTACAGTCGTTTGCGACAGTCCGAGCGACTCGGACAACATCTTCAGATTTACTTTCATATGCCCTTCTTCCGCCTGTTCCTGGCGCTGATCGACCGACATACGCCGATCTGCCGAATGCGCAAGGTTTAATGATTTCCAAGGGACCTCATCCTGGCGCTGAAAAAATTTTTTCATCCAAAGCGCTTTTAATTAATATCCAAATCGCTTTGGATATCGTGCTCATCAGCAAATTCATCACCAGAGATGCTTCACGATTCCGTCGAATCTTTGGGACGAACAAAAAAATTAACGAGGGTTCTCATCGTGGAAACGAAGTGGTGGCATAACGCCGTGGTGTATCAGATCTACCCACGCTCTTTCGCCGACGCCAATGGCGACGGCATCGGCGACCTCGCGGGCATCATCGGCAAGCTCGACTATTTGCAGACGCTGGGCATCAATGTGATCTGGCTGTCGCCGGTGTTCCGCTCGCCGATGGACGACCACGGCTACGACATCTCGGACTATTGCGACATCGCGCCGGAGTTCGGCACGCTCGCGGAGATGGAAGCGCTGATCGCCGAGGCCGCGCGGCGCGACATCCGTATCCTCATGGACCTGGTTGTCAACCACACTTCCGATGAGCATCCCTGGTTCATCGAGGCGCGCAAATCCAGGGACAACCCTTACCGCGACTACTACATATGGCGTGCCCCCCGCGCTGATGGCTCCGCGCCGGACGAACAGCGCTCGAACTTCGGCGGCAGCGCCTGGGAATTCGACGCGACGACCGGCGAGTACTTCTTCCACCTGTTCTCGAAGCGTCAGCCGGACCTGAACTGGGCCAATCCACAGGTGCAGCAGGAAGTACACCAGATGATGAACTGGTGGCTGGACAAGGGCATCGGCGGCTTCCGCATGGACGTCATCGACCTGATCGGCAAGGACATCGATCGCGGCATCACGACCAACGGCCCGCACCTGCACCAGTTGCTGCAGGAGATGAACGCCGCGACCTTCGGCGAACGCGACGTGCTGACGGTCGGCGAGACCTGGGGCGTGACGCCGGAGATCGCCAAGCTGTATTCGGAGCCCGCCCGCCGCGAGTTGTCAATGGTGTTCCAGTTCGAGCACATCACCCTGACCTGGGACCAGCAGGACGGCAAATGGACGCCGCGCGCCTTCGACCTGCGCGAATTCAAGGGGGTCATCGGCAAGTGGCAGAGCGCTCTTGGCGACACTGGCTGGAACTCGCTGTTCTGGAACAACCATGACCTGCCGCGGGCGGTGTCGAGCTACGGCGATCCCGGCCGCTACCGGGTCGAGTCGGCGAAGATGCTCGCCACTGCGCTGCATTTTCTGAAGGGCACGCCCTACATCTATCAGGGCGAGGAAATCGGCATGACCAACGTGCGCTTTGAGTCGGTCGAGGATTACCAGGATGCCGAATCGCTGGGCCTATACCGCGAGCGCATTGCGGCGGGCGTGTCACATGAGGCGATGATGGAAGGCATCTACGCCAACAGCCGTGGCAACGCACGTACGCCAATGCACTGGGATGCGAGCGAGCATGCCGGCTTTTCGCACGGCAAGCCGTGGATGAGGATCAATCCCAATTATCGCGAGATCAATGTCGCCGCCGCGCTCGACGATCCGGGGTCGATCCTTCACCACTACCGCACGCTGATCCGGCTGCGCAAGGAGCGCCCGGTGATCGTCCACGGCGACTACCGGCCGCTTCTGGACGCGCATCCGCAGGTCTTCGCCTACGAGCGCCAGCTTGGCGACCAGCGCATCGTGGTCATCAACAACTTTTCCGGGCAACTGGTCGAGCTTGAGCTGCCGGCCGATCTGCGCGACCTCGCGGGCGAAAGCCTGGTGAGTAACTACGGGCCCCGCAACGTGCTCGGGCAGGACCTAGCGCTGCAGCCCTACGAGTCCTTTGCCATCGCGCTGGACACACAGGCGACTTGACGCCCGCCAGCGCCGGCTCCTCAGCCTCGAGCGATCCTTCTTGCCCCGCCCGTGCCGCCTGCCGTCGTGTTGTCATGCTTTCGCCGGGCATGACATCATGCCCGGCCATACAGGCAATGGCACCCGCACATGGCTTCGGTCAAAGATGTCGCACGGTTGGCGGGGGTCTCCCCGATGACCGTGTCCCGAGCGATCAACACCCCGGAAAAGCTCAACCCGGAAACCCTGGCGAAGGTCCGCCAGGCCATCGAAGCCCTGAACTACGTGCCCAGTCTTTCCGCCCGCAAGATCCGCGGCGGCCATTCCAGCGGCAAGACCATCGGCGTCTTCGCGCTCGACACGGCGACCACCCCCTTCGCCGTGGAAATGCTGCTCTCGGTGGAACGCACCGCCCGGGAACACGGCTGGAACGTGTTCATCCTCAACGTGTTCGAAATCCCGCTGAACCCGCAAACCATCGACCTGATGCTGTCGCACCGGCCGGACGGCATCGTGTTCAGCGCCATGCAGCTGCGTGAACTGGAGATTCCCCCGGCGCTGCGCAGCAAGCCGCTGGTGCTGAGCGGCTGTATGAGCACCGAGCCCGGCGTGGCCTGCTACGTGCCCGACGACGAGGACGGCCAGTACCAGGCCGTGCGCCAGGCGCTGCAACGCGGCTATCGCCGCCCGCTGTGCATCAACCTGCCGCGCCACAGCCTGGCCTGGAAGCTGCGCCAGCAGGGCCTGTCGCGCGCCCTTGCGGAGGCCGGCATCGCCCCGGAGAGCGTCCGCCAGTACGACCTGTCGACCGACGACGCCTACGGGGAAACCATCGCCGAGCTGGAGCGCCAGCTGAGCGAGTCGCACGGCAAACCGGCCTTCGACCTGCTGGTCTGTGGCAACGACCGCATCGCCCTGGTCGCCTACCAGTACCTGCTCAGCCGCGGCCTGCGCATCCCGGCCGACGTGGCGGTGCTCGGCTACGACAACATGGTGGGCGTCGCCGAGCTGTTCTATCCGCCACTGAGCACCGTGCAGCTCCCCTACTACGAGCTGGGCCGCCGCGCCGCGCAGCACCTGATCGAGGAGCGCGACGAGCCCTTCACCCACTGGGTACCCTGCCCCGTCGTGGCTCGCCAGTCCTGGTGAACGAAGCCGGATCGTGCGGATCCAGATCTCGAAACGCTGCACCTCGGATCGCCTCCCCCTAGGATCATGCCCCCGCAAAGGACGGGGCCCCGGCCAAGCCCCCTGTCCTCCGGCTGCTCCAGGCCTCCCGACAAGGCTCATGGCAAGCTGGACAAGGCGATCCGCTCAAGCCGCAACGCGTCAAGCACGCTATATTGCGGGCAGAGAAATCTGGACGAACGCTCCAAATCGCTGCAAGCTGCCGCTCCCGCCTCTCCTCCCGCCTTATTCCTCCCCGCCAAGGAACGGTACGATGTACGAGCCCTCCTCATTCGGCATACCGACGGAAACCGTCGGCAAGTCGGCCGCGCTCCGCAGCCTGCTGAATCTGGTCGACCGCATCGCGCCCACCACCCACACCCTGCTGATCTGCGGACCGACCGGCTCGGGCAAGGAGGTGGTGGCGCGGCGGGTGCATGCCAGGAGCCTGCATCCCGAGCAGCCGTTCGTCGACGTCAACTGCGGGGCGATTCCGGAGAACCTGATCGAATCCGAGCTGTTCGGCCATGCCCGCGGCGCCTTCACCGGCGCGACCAGCCAGCGTCCCGGCCACTTCCGGCAGGTGGGTCGCGGCACGCTGTTTCTCGACGAGATCGGCGAGCTGCCGCTGGCGCTGCAGACCCGCCTGCTGCGGGTGCTGGAAACCCGCAGCTTCCGTCCGATCGGCTCGAACGAGCCCCTGCGCTTCGAGGGCCGGGTGATCGCCGCCACCCACCGGGATCTACCGGCCATGGTCCGCGAAGGCCGCTTCCGCGAGGACCTGTATCACCGCCTGACGGTGTTCGTGCTCGAAGTCCCCGGCCTCGACCAGCGCCGCGAGGACATTCCGGCGCTGGTCGCGCACTTCGCCGCCCGCCAGCCGCGGCCGCTGTCGTTCTCCGAGGCGGCGCTGGAGCGGCTGTGCCAGGCGCCCTGGCCGGGCCATGTGCGCCAGCTGCGCAACCTGATCGACCGCCTGGGGGTACTAGCCCTCTCCGAGCGGATCGGCATCGCCGAACTGGAGCCCTTCCTCGCCCCGGCCGAGCCGGCCGCCGCCGGGCGCGCCAGCCTGGCCGACGCCCTGCTGGCGCTGGAAGGCGACAACAAGCTGCAGGCGGCCGAGCAACTGCTGATCGACCGGGCGCTGCAACTCAGCGGCGGCAACAAGAGCGCGGCCGCCCAGTTGCTGGGCATCGGCCGCAAGGTGGTCGAGCGCCGCCTGAAGTCCCGCGAGGCCCGCGGCCAGGAGGCCGAACTCCTGCTGGAGAACGCCCGCCAGCGGATCGAGGTGGCGAAGTTCCGCGAGGCGATCACGCTGTTGCGCCGCTGCCTGGGAAAGCTGGGTCGACGCAACGATGCGCGCGCCTTGCGGTTCGAGGTTTACCGCCTGCTGGGAATCGCCCTGCGCGGCGTGAACGGCTGGTTGTGCGCCGAGGCCTGCGCCTGCCATGAGGCGGCCCTGCAGGCGGGCGAGGGGCTGAACCGGGATGCCGAGCTGGTCTCCATGCAGTTCGGCATCTGGGTCGCCCAGCTGATGACCCTGGAGCTGGGCCGGGCCCGCGCCACGGCTCAGGACATGCTGCAGCGCGCCCGCGACATCGGCAGCCCGGCCGCCCTGGACGAGGCCCAGGTGGCCATGGCCAACACCCTGTTCTGGCTGGGCGACTACGAGGAGGCCCTGGCCTGCCTGGCGCGCGGCGGGCTGCTGCAGGGCGGCGAGGGCGAGGCGCGCAACGGCCTGCAGGGCTTCGACCTGAGTGCCCTGGCGCTGACCTTCGAGGGCCTGGCGGCCTTCCAGCTGGGTGCCTTCGTGCAGGCGCGGCAGGCCATGCAGCGCCTGCTGCTGCGCTGCGGGGAGGACAACCCGCATCCCTTCAACCGGGCCCTGGCCCTGCAGGGCGCCGTCTGGCTGGCCTGCCTGTTCGAGGACCGGGAGCGCCTGGGGCCGCTGGCGGCGGACCTGGAATCCCTCGCCGAGGCTCACGGCTTCACCTTCTACCGGGGCCTCGGCCAGGTCTTCCGCGGCTGTCACATGGGCTCGCTGGGCGCCTTCGACGAGGCCGAGCGGCTCATGCTGGAGGGCTACCAGAGCCACATGCTGAACCACGGCGGCCGCCTGCTCCATTCCTTCCAGGCCTGGCAGCGCGGCGAGCTGCTGCTGCAGGCCGGACGTCCCGCCGAATGCGAGAGCCTGCTCGCCGAAGCGCTGGACCTGGCCCTGGAGCGCCAGGAACGCGCCTACCTGGGCGAGCTGCTGACCCTCAAGGCGCGGGCCCGCTGGGCACAGGGCGATCAGGACGGTGCCGAGCAGGAACTGCGCAGCGCCCTGTCCACCGCCCTGGCGCTGGGCTCGGTGTCGGCGCGCATCGCCGCCGCCACCCAGCTCGCCCGGCTCCTGCGCCAGACCCGGCGCGCGGCGCAGGCCGCCGAGCCGCTCGGCCGGGCGCTGCGCGGCGTCGCGTCGCAGCAGACACCCAGCCCGATGCTGGCCAGGGCGCTACAGTTGCTTGAGGAGCTCGAAAACAGCCGCTGATCACGTACTACCCAACCATGCATTACAAGGAGTAACACCATGGCGTACGAACTCGGTCCTCAGGACATGGAAGCCCTGCTGCTGGGGGGCGCCTTCTTCGGCAGCGGAGGCGGCGGCACCGTCATCTCCGCCCGCCGTCTGGCGGAGCAGTTCCGCGAAGGCGACTACTACCCCACCGAGCGCGTCCAGGTGGTGTCGGTGGAAGAGGCCACCGCCGGAGACACCGTGATGGTCGCCTACATGGGCGCACCCGAGGCGATCAACACCACGACCTACCCCATCGGCCCCGTGGCGGCCGCCCGCCAGGTGCAGGAACGCCTGGCCGCCCAGGGGCGCCGGCTGGCCTACGTGGCGCCCCCGGAAAGCGGGGCCCTCGGCTTCGTCGTCGCCTGCCTGGTGGCCGCCAGGCTGGGGCTGGCGGTGATCGACGCCGACGGTGCCGGGCGCGCCGTGCCGTCGCTGCCGATGCTCACCTATGCCGCCGCCGGGATAAACCCGCGGCCGGCCTTCCTGGTCAGCCAGAACGAGCTGTGCGTGGAGCTGGACGTGACGCCGCGCGGCAGCGGCGCCGGCGATCCGACGCACCAGCACGACGTGTCGGTGATCGTCGAGCAGATGACCCGGCCCATCGTCGCCGCCCCGCAGTTCGGCGAGTTCGGCGGCCTGGCCATGTGGGTCATGACCCCGGCCCAGCTGGCCGTCGCCCTGCCGATCCGCGCCACCCTGTCCCGCGCGCTGAAGCTGGGACGGGCCCTGGAATCCGGGCAGATCGGCAGCGCGGCGGCCATGATCGACTACCTGGACACCCAGCTCGGCATCGTCGCCCATGCGGTTTCCCAGCCGGGCGAGCTGGTGGCGGCCGAGGCGGACACCGTCGGCGGCTTCGATCTGGGCAAGGTCCATATCCAGGCCGGACAGCACCGCTACACCGTGGTCTACCAGAACGAATCGCTGCTGGCCTGGGACAGCGAGAGTCCCCAGCCCATCCTGCTGGCCCCCGACAGTCTGGCCTACTTCTTCGAGGGCCCGGACCAGGCGGTGTATTCCAACGGCGATCTGCTGCAGGCCGATGGCCAGCTCGCCCCCGGCGTCAGGCACCGCACCGTGACCCTGCTCGCCTGGCAGGCCGATGCCGAGCTGCGCAAGCCGGGCGGGCTGATCTTCGAGTCCTTCCGGCAGTTGCTGGCGAACCTGGGCTACCTGGGGCCCTACGTGCCGGTCGCCAGGCTGCAGCGCCGCGCCGCGGAGGCCGCGGCATGAGCGCGCCGATCCGCATCTGCGTGCTGGTCCCGGCGGCGACCGGCGCCTACGACGAGCGCATCCTGCAGGCCATCGATCCGGTGGTGCCGGCCGACGTGCGGGTGGAGATCCGCCACCTCGCCGAAGGCTATCCCTGCATCGAGAACCGCACCCACTGGCTGCGCAACGGCATGCCGGTGGTGGCGCTGGCGCGCCGCCTGGAGCAGGAGGGCTTCGACGGCATCTGGCTGACCGACTTCGACATGTGCGGCGTCGAGGAGGCCCGCGAGGTCGTCGACATCCCCATCGTCGGCGGTTTCCCGCCCTCGGCCTTCGCCGCCCTGAGCCTGAGCCAGCGCTTTTCCATCCTCACCGTGCTGCAGAGCACGCTGGCCATGCAGCGCGGCCATGTCCTGACCTACGGCCTGGAGAATTCCTTCGCCTCGATCCGCGCCGTGGACTGCAGCGTGGCCGAGCTCGCCGACCTCGACGTGGTGGTCGCCAGAACCTTCGAGCAGGCCCTGAAGGCCGTCCGCGAGGACGGCGCGCAGTCCCTGCTGCTGGGCTGCACCGGCTTCGTCGACGTGGCCGGCCGGGTCGCCGCCCTGTTGGAGGAGAGCCTGGGCACCTACGTCCCGGTCATCGATCCCAACCAGGCCGGTTTCGGCTTCCTGGTCTCCCTGGTGCGCATGCGGCTGCGCCCCAGCCGGCTGACCTACAGCAAGGTCTCGGCTCTCTAGCCTGTCGGGGAGGCTGCCATGGCCTCCCCGCCCCGGAAACCTCGACTGGCGCCCCGCTCCGGGGCGCCTCCTCCTCGCGGACGATCCTGTCCATCCAGTCGGCGTTCGAGTGGACGAAATCGACCACTGCTTTCCGCTCCGCCTCGAAATTTCAAAAAAATACTTATAAACCAATCACTTATAAATATGGAACAGACCTTGCTTCCTGGAGCGCGGACAGATATGCAAGCGCCTGCGGCGCATGGCTCTGTCCGCCGGGTGTTTTCCTCCCATGGGTGCCCCGTGATTTCCGGCACAACAGGAGAGTCGTTTCATGTGCATCAACATCGCTATCGGCAGGGAAGCAAGCACGGACAACCAGACCATGATCTGCCGTAACGAAGATGGCAGCAGACATCGCTGGAACAGGTATCTCGCCTATCGGCACGCTCCGGAGTACGCCAACCCCCTCGTCGTGCGCGATGGGAAATGGACCCTGGGCAATGGCCTGAGCGTTCCTGTCCCGGCCAGCCGGTTCGCCTACAGCGTCATGCCGAACGCCGCCGGCGCCGGGGAAGCCGAGCGCCACCTGCACGAGGGGCGCGGGATCAACGAGAACAATGTCGCCGTCTCGACGACGAGCGGCCGGGCCATGAATCTCTTGGCCAGGGCGGCCGATCCCCTGCTGGTCGAAGGCGGCGTCTCGGAAGCCGTCATCCCCACCCTGCTGCTGCCCCAGGCCCTGAGCGCCCGCCACGGCATAGAGCTGCTGGGCGGCTACATCGCCGTCCATGGCGCCAGCGAAGCCAGCGGTGTGATCGTCGCCGACCCCTTCGAGGCCTGGTACCTGGAGACCGGCTCGGCACATCACTGGATCGCGGTGAGGGTTCCCGCCGACAGCTACCTGGTCGTGGCCGGCGGCATGCGCGTCCACGACGTCGACTTCGACGGGGACGACGTGCTGCACTCGCCCGGCCTGTTCGAATTCGTCCGGGACCAGCGGCTCCTCGTCTGTCCCAACCGCCAGCGCTTCGATTTCGCCCAGGCATTCGGCGTCCCCGGCAGCGCCCACGATGCCGAGCGGATCTGGCTCGCCCAGAAGCATCTGACCCCCTCGCTGCGACAGAGGCCGCGGCGGACACGACATCCCCTGTTCCTCAAGCCGGACAGCCCGCTCTGCGTCACCGACGTCATGACGGTCTTGCGGAGCACCAGCACATGGCGGGTGTTCGAAGGCAGGAGGGAACGACCGAGCGGCCACGACCAGGTCGAAGCCAGCCACATCATCTGCCTGAACGGGGAAATGCCCACCGAACTGCAGGGGCTGATCTGGCAGACCCTGGGCTCTCCGCTGGGCACGCCCTACCTGCCGCTCTACCACGCGCTGCAGGAGATTCCCCACGAGCTGAGCCGTGGCTCGGATCCGCAGGGCGGCAACTCCGCCTACCGGGCCTTCAAGGCGCTCCTTTCGCAGGCCGGCAGCGAAACGTCCGGGGCTCTTCGCAGCCTGCAGGCCATGTGGCACGCCCAGGAGCAGGAGTTCATCTTCCAGCAATACCACCTGAAGACGATGCTGATCTCCATGTACCAGCAGTCGCCGCAGAGCGCCCTCGCCTTCGCCCAGCACTACAGCACGGGCAGCGTCCTGCAGATGGTGGAAAAGGCACAGCGCGAATGCCAGCGCCTGATGACGAACTCCACGGAGAAGCGGGACAACGCGTAGGAAGCTCCGCTCCACAGGGGCAAACCGTCCCTGGCGTCATGGCTACAGGCGGGTATCTGCACGCTCGGCACGATGCGAAACAGATCTCGATCCCGCTGGATATTTCGATGTGCGGTACGATACGGACTGGACCGGAGGCGTTCCAGCCCCCTCTGCCGTCCCGGCATGACGAACAGAAAGAGTGAAAAGAGCATTCCCCATGACCACCGAGCGACTCCGACTCACCGTGCCCCGAGGATTGCTGCACATCGTTGTCGCAGCCGTGCTCACCGCCGGCATCGCCGCGCTCGCGGCTGCTGAAGAGAGCAACTCCGTCGTCGCCTCACAGGTGAGCGCCGAGGGGCTTGGCGAACTGCGCCCCGAGGTGCACCTGACGTCGGCGAGCGGCTGGATGAACGACCCGCAGCGGCCGTTTTTCCTCGATGGCCGCTGGCACCTGTACTACCTCTACAACGAGGACTACCCGAACGGGAACGGTACCGAGTGGTACCACGTCACCTCGACCGACCTGGTGCACTGGTCCGACGAGGGTGTGGCGATCCACAAGTACACGCGCGGCGATGGCGATATCCAGTCCGGCAGCGCCATCATCGACGTGAACGACACGGCCGGATTCGGTGCCGGCGCGATCGTCGCCGTCGCGACGCAGCAACTGGATACCGTGCAGACCCAGTCGCTGTTCTACTCCATCGATGGCGGCCACACCTTCGAGCAATATGAAAGCAACCCCATCATGCGCAACCCGGCGGGCGGCGGGGACTTTCGCGATCCGAAGATCACCTGGGACGCGGAGCATTCGCGCTGGCTGATGCTCATCTCCGAGCCGCACAAGATCGGTTTCTACACTTCCGCGAACCTGAAGGAATGGAGCTACCTGTCGGGGTTCGAGCGCGATGACCTGGGCATCATGGAGTGCCCGGAGCTGTTTCGCATGTCGGTCGAGGGCGCCCCGTCGCGCACGACCTGGGTGCTGGCGACCGGCGCGAACGGCTTCAACTACGGCATGAATTCCGGGTATGCCTACTGGACCGGCGAATGGGATGGAACCAACTTCCACCCCGATCAGGCCGAACCCCAGTGGCTCGACAACGGATCGGACTTCTATGCCGCCGTCACCTGGACCGACCCACGGCAGACCGCCGAAGAGCAGCTGCATACCCGGTATGCCATCGGCTGGGCGAACAACTGGGACTACGCCCGCCGGCTTCCCGCCGGTGAGTGGGGCGGCAGCCACCTCTCGCTCGTGCGCGAGCTGCACCTGAAGAACATCGACGGCCGGCTCACGCTCAGCTCACGCCCGATCGACACGATCGGCACGCTCGAGGGCGAACAGGCCCGCATCGAGCAATTGTGGATCGGCCACGGCGAGACCTGGGCGGTGCCGCAGCCAATGAGTGCCGCGTATCGGTTGCGCGCCTCGATTGCGCAGGACCCGCTCCAGCCGGCCCGGGAGG
Organism: Azotobacter salinestris; assembly: GCF_009363155.1. Lineage (NCBI taxonomy): Bacteria > Pseudomonadati > Pseudomonadota > Gammaproteobacteria > Pseudomonadales > Pseudomonadaceae > Azotobacter > Azotobacter salinestris. Next base: position 2,736,314 of record NZ_CP045302.1, on the reverse strand, counting down.
TGCGCTTGAAGCTCAAGACCGATGGCACGCGCTTCGCGACCATCGGCTATGACTTCGCCACCGAAACGGCATTCATCGTCCGCGATCACGATGCGATCGCCGAACAACTGACTGAAGTATACCGGAGCGGGCGCACGATCCGCGTCCGGCCACGCGATGGCGTCGTCGATCTCGACCTCATCGTCGATCGCACTTCGGTCGAGATGTTCGTGAACGGCGACGAGCACGCGCTGAGCGCGGTCGTGTACGGCGCGAACGACGCGAACGGCGTCACCGCCGAGGCGTTCGACGGGCTCGCCATCATCCGCTCGATGAGCGTCGCCCCGCTCGCGCCCGCCCCGCCGGCGCGCCAGGGTGATAGTCAGCAATGAGGTCTGTACGGTCAAGCGGCGAGATTCCGAGGCCTCCAGCGTAGTAGGGTCTGCTCCAGAGTCTGTTCGACCTCGCCGATCTCACATACCTCGATGAAGCGCGTAGAGCAGGCGCTACCACCTCAACCCCCCAGGCGGGCCTCCAGGACGGTTCGCAAATGGCGCAGCCGCGACACGGCCGAGGATGCGCCCATAACAGTGGCATAAGGATCCGCAGCACTTCAAAGACGATCCTGGCCATTACTTTCCGGGACCGAACACCTGGGGCCTATTCCAGCAGGGACAGACAGCCGGCCTGGCAGGCCGCCAGGATCTCCTCGGCCAGCCCGGCATCGTCGACCGCACGGGCCAGGGCCAGCCCGCCGATCATGCCCACCGTGACCTGCAGGGCGCGCAGCCGCGCGCCGGCCGCCGTCTCCGGCATGCCGGCCTCCAGGCGGGCCACGAATGCCCCGAGCATGCGGGTATAGCTGCCGCGGATCGACGTATCCTGGCGGGCGGCATCGGTCACCAGGAAGGCCAAGGGGCATTGCATCCGGCTGCCGTCGCGGTGATCCATGCGCAGATAGTTCTCCACCAGCCGCTGCAGGCCGCCGCTGCCCGCCTGCTCGAGCAGCAGTCCGCCCTGGTGGGCCGCGACCTGGATCGCCTCGCCGTACAGCTCGGTCTTGGAGGCGAAGTGATGATAGAAGGCCCCGCGGGTCAGGCCGGCCTCGCGCATGATCGCCTCGATGCTGACCTGCTCGAAGCCTTCCAGGGCGAACAGCCGGGCTGCACTCTCCAGAATCCGCTGGCGGGTCGCTGCACGCTGCGTGACAGGCCAGGACATGGGCATTTCTCCTTGCAATGGAACGCGGGCAGGCAGTCTGCCAAAAGCGCACCCTATGTTCTTGAACATAAGGTCGTGGCCGTCAATATGCGGGTCTCTTCACCCCCAGGGAGCGCCCCATGAAGCTGCACATACTCGGCCCAGGCTTCAGCACCTTCGTGCGCAGCGTCCGGCTGTACTGCGAGGAAAAGACGCTGGAATACACCCATGGCCTGCAGGTGGACGGCAGGCCCATCGCCCTGCACGGCGCCGAACACCTGGCCCTGCACCCCTTCGGCAAGGTGCCCGTGCTGCTGCACGGCGAACGGCGGATTTTCGAAACCACCAGCATCTGCCGCTACCTCGACGCGGCCTTTCCGCAATCCTCGCTGCAGCCGCACGACCTGGCGCACCGCAGCGAGGTCGACCAGTGGTCGGCCGCGCTCGCCCTGTACGTCGACGACCGGCTGATCCGCCGCTACCTGCTGCTGGTCGCCTCGCCGCTTTCCCCGCCCCGTCCGGTCGATCCGGCCGCGCTGGCCGCGGCCGAGCCGGCGGTCATCCAGACCCTGGACCTGCTCGCCCGGCAACTCGGCGAGCGTGCGTTCTTCTGCGGCGCACAGTACAGCATGGCGGATGCTCTGCTCACGCCCATGCTGGACTATCTGCAGCAGCTGCCCCACTCGGCCGTCTGGCTGGAGCAGCAGCAGAACCTGCATGCCTACCTGCAGCGCATGCGCCTGCGCCCCTCGGGGCAGGCGGTCCTGGGGCGACCCGACAGGGATCGCGACCTGGCGTGAAGCCGGCGCGACCCGCGCCGCCTGCCACTGCGCTCGGCGGTACGGCACTGGCCGGGATGGCGCCTCGCGCCATCCCCACCCTTCTCACTCCACCGTCACGCTCTTGGCCAGGTTGCGCGGCTGGTCGACGTCGGTGCCCTTGAGCACCGCGACATGGTAGGAGAGCAGCTGCAGCGGCAGGGTGTAGAGGATCGGCGCGAGCTGGTGGTGGATGTGCGGCATCTTCACCAGGCGGGTGCCCTCGCCGTTGTGGATGCCGGCCTCGCCGTCGGCGAAGACGATCAGCTCGCCGCCGCGGGCGCGAACCTCCTGCAGGTTGGACTTGAGCTTCTCCAAGAGCTCGTTGTTCGGCGCCACGGTGACCACCGGCATGCTCGCGTCGACCAGCGCCAGCGGGCCGTGCTTGAGCTCGCCTGCCGGGTAGGCCTCGGCGTGGATGTAGGAGATCTCCTTGAGCTTGAGCGCGCCCTCCATCGCCACCGGATACTGGGCGCCGCGGCCGAGAAACAGGCAGTTGTTCTTGTCGGCGAAGAATTCGGCGATCTGCTGGATGGTGGCGTCCATCGCCAGCGCCTCGTCGAGGCGCGCCGGCAGGCGGCGCAGCTCCTCGACCAGCCCGGCCTCGACGCCGGCGGCGAGGCTGCTGCGCGCCTGGCCGAGGGCCAGGGTCAAGAGCAGCAGGGCGACCAGCTGGGTGGTGAAGGCCTTGGTCGAGGCGACGCCGATCTCCGGGCCGGCCTGAGTCAGCAGGCTGAGGTCGGACTCGCGCACCAGCGAACTGGTGCCGACGTTGCAGATCGCCAGGCTGGCCAGATAGCCGAGGTCCCTGGCGCTGCGCAGGGCGGCCAGGGTGTCGGCGGTCTCGCCGGACTGGGAGATGGTGACGAACAGGCTGTCCGGCTGCACCACCACCTTGCGATAGCGGAACTCGCTGGCCACCTCGACCTGGCAGGGAATCCCGGCCAGCCCTTCCAGCCAGTAGCGGGCGACCATGCCGGCGTGGAAGCTGGTGCCGCAGGCGACGATCTGCACGTTCCTCACCCGGCCGAACAGCTCGGCGGCCTGCGGGCCGAAGGCCTCGACCAGCACGTGGTTGGCCGCCAGGCGGTTCTCCAGGGTACGGCGCACCACGGTCGGCTGCTCGTGGATCTCCTTGAGCATGAAGTGGCGGAACTCGCCCTTGTCGGCGGCTTCGGCGCCGTCGCGGTACTGCACCGCCTCGCGCTGCACGGGATTGCCATGCACGTCCCAGATCCGCACGCCGTCGCAGCGGATCTCGGCGATGTCGCCCTCCTCCAGGTAGACGAAACGGTCGGTCACCTGGCGCAGGGCGAGCTGATCGGAGGCGAGGAAGTTCTCGCCGTGGCCGAGGCCGATCACCAGCGGGCTGCCGCTGCGCGCGGCGAGCAGGCGGTCCGGCTGCCCGGCGCCGACCACCGCCAGGCCGTAGGCGCCGTGCAGCTCGGGAATGACGGCCTTGAGCGCGGCGGTGAGGTCGGCGGTTTCCTGCAGCTTGTGGTGCAGCAGGTGGACGATGACCTCGGTGTCGGTATCCGACTCGAAGCGGTAGCCGAGGCCCTGCAGGCGCTCGCGCAGCTGCAGGTAGTTCTCGATGATGCCATTGTGCACCACTGCCACCTCGTCGGCGGAACAGTGCGGGTGGGCGTTGCGCTCCAGCGGCGCGCCGTGGGTGGCCCAGCGGGTATGGGCGATGCCCAGGCGCCCGCTCAGCGGCTCGACCTGCAGGGCCTGCTCCAGCTCGGCGATCTTGCCCGAACGCCGGCAGCGGGCGAGCTTGCCCGCACCGTCGATCACCGCCACGCCGGCGCTGTCGTAGCCCCGGTACTCCAGGCGCTTGAGGCCTTCCAGCAGGATGGGGGTGATGTTGCGTTCGGCGATGGCGCCAACGATTCCGCACATGGTCGGTTCTCCTTCAGGCGGGTACGGCGACGCAGACCAGCTCCACGCCATGCGCCGCAATCTGTTCGCGCGCCTCGGGCAGGAGGCGCTCGTCGGTGATCAGGGTGTGGATGCTGCGCCAGGGCAGCTCCAGGTTGGGCATCCGCCGGCCGACCTTGTCGGACTCAAGCATGACGACGACTTCCCGGGCGACCTCGGCCATGACCCTGGACAGGCCGAGCAGTTCGTTGAAGGTGGTGGTGCCGCGCGCCAGGTCGATGCCGTCGGCGCCGACGAACAGCTGGTCGAAGTCGTAGGAGCGCAGCACCTGCTCGGCGACCTGGCCCTGGAAGGACTCGGAATGCGGGTCCCAGGTGCCGCCGGTCATCAGCAGCACCGGCTCGTTCTCCAGCTCGCGCAGGGCGTTGGCGACGTCGAGGGAATTGGTCATCACCACCAGGCCGCGCTTGTGGGCCAGCTCGGGGATCAGCGCCGCGGTGGTGCTGCCGCTGTCGACGACGATCCGCGCATGCTCGCGGATGCGCGCCGCGGCGGCTTTGGCGATCGCCTGCTTGCAGGCGGACAGCGGTCGGTCTTCGGCCAGCTCCTGCGGCAGCGGCACCGCGCCGCCGTAGCGGCGCAGCAGCAGGCCGTTCTTCTCCAGGGCGGCGAGGTCCTTGCGGATGGTGACTTCCGAGGTCTCGAAACGTCGGGACAGCTCATCCACGCTGACCTCGCCCCGTTCGGCGAGCAGGGCGAGAATGGCATGGCGGCGTTGCGGTGTGTTTCGCTTCGACATCTAAAAACTTTCGTTTCGAAATAACGGATGATCGAATGAAAGCCCGCCAGCGCCTGCAGGTCAAGCGGAAACCGCCAAGCGGAACGGCGTGCGGGAGGGAAAATGAGACCGGCGGGACCGTCGCGGGTTCTCGCGCCGACGCGCGAGGACCCGCACGGCGGGGGGACGGAGCGTTACTTCTTGATCTTTTCCGGGCGCTTCCAGCCTTCGATGTTGCGCTGGCGGCCGCGCCCCAAGGCCAGGTTGTCGGCCGGCACGTCCTCGGTGATCACCGAGCCGGCGCCGGTGGTGGCGCGGTCGCCGAGGGTGACCGGGGCGACCAGCGCGCTGTTCGAGCCGATGAACACGTCCTCGCCCATCAGCGTCCTGAACTTGTTGGCGCCGTCGTAGTTGCAGGTGATGGTGCCGGCACCGATGTTGGTGCGCGCGCCGATCTCGGCATCGCCCAGGTAGGACAGGTGCCCGGCCTTGGCGCCCTCGCCCAGCACGGCGTTCTTCAGCTCGACGAAGTTGCCGACGTGGGCCTTGGCGCCCAGCACCGCACCCGGGCGCAGGCGGGCGAAGGGGCCGCAGTCGGCGCCCTCGCCCAGCTCGGCGCCCTCCAGGTGGCTGTTGGCCTTGACCTGGGCGCCCCGGCGCAGGGTGCTGTCCTTGATCACGCAGTTCGGGCCGATCTCCACGCCGTCCTCGATCGTCACCCTGCCCTCGAGAATCACGTTGACGTCGATCAGCACGTCGCGGCCGACGCTAACCTCGCCGCGCACATCGAAACGCGCCGGATCGCGCAGGGTCACGCCCTGGGCCATCAGCCTCCGCGCGGCGCGCAGCTGGTAGTGGCGCTCGAGCTGGGCGAGCTGCAGGCGGTCGTTGGCGCCCTGCACCTCCATGGCGTCCTGCGGCTGCTCGGTGGCGATCGTCAGGCCGTCGGCCACCGCCATGGCGATCACGTCGGTGAGGTAGTACTCGCCCTGGGCGTTGTCGTTGGACAGCCGCCCCAGCCAGTCGGCCAGGCGCGCGCCGGGCACCGCGAGGATGCCGGTGTTGCCTTCGCAGATGGCGCGCTGCTCGGGGCTGGCGTCCTTGTGCTCGACGATGGCGACGACCTGCCCGGCGGCATCGCGGATGATCCGCCCGTAGCCGGTGGGGTCGACCAGGTCCACGGTGAGCAGGGCCAGGCGGTCGGGGCCGACCTGCGCCAGCAGGCGCTGCAGGGTGTCCGCCTCGATCAGCGGCACGTCACCGTAGAGGATCAGCACCCGCTCGGCGGACAGCGCCGGCAGCGCCTGGGCCACGGCATGCCCGGTGCCCAGCTGTTCGGCCTGCAGGACGAAGTTCAGGTCGTCCGCCGCCAGTCGCTCGCGCACCCGTTCGGCACCGTGCCCGATCACCACGTGGATGCCCTGCGGCGCCAGCTGGCGAGCCGTGGCGACGACATGGCCGAGCATCGAGTTGCCGGCGACCGGGTGCAGGACTTTCGGCAGGGCGGAACGCATGCGCGTGCCCTGGCCGGCGGCGAGGATGACGATATCGAGGGACATGGAAAGGATCCTGACATGGACGGAGTGAATGAAGCCTCGGCGAAACCCGGCGCACGGGCAAGGGCGACCGGGCTCCGACTGTGCCCAGTGCGGCCGGCGCTTTCAAGACACCCGGGCACAAAGCCGCGAGCGCCGCCCGAAACGCGGCGCTGTACGGCTCAGACAGCGCTCACTGCCGGCAGTGCGCCGGCGGCAGCACGTCCTGGGCGGCCTGGCGGGTCATCGCGGCCAGTTCGCCGGCGTTCCTCGCATTGAACACCCGACCGCCGGTGGCCTGGGCTAGGCAGTTGCCGGCGCCGGTGCCGGCGATGTCGACCACGTTGATCTTCAGGTGCGGCTTGCGCCGCGCCAGGTCGCGGGCCACCGCGCAGGGGTCCTGGTGGCAGCTCTCCTCGCCGTCGGAAACCACCACCATCACCGACTCGCGGTTGACGCCGTCGAGCATCTGTCCGGCCTTGGCGACGCCGTCGGCCAGCGGCGTGCCTTCCACCGGCTCGATGGAGTTCAGCCGCGCCAGCAGGCCGCCGCGCTGGGCCGGGGTGAAGAAGCCCATGCTGCGCGAACTGGGGCAGCGTTCGATCAGTACCAGGCCGGCGCTGACGTCGCTGGGCAGGCGCTGCACAACCGCGGTGGTCGCCTGCTTGGCCGCGGTGATGCGCTTGGGCTCGCGGTACAGGTGGCCGGTGGTGTCGATCCCCGGGTTGCCGCCCAGCAGCACGCGCGCGGCGATGTCGGTCATGCCCTGCATCATCACCGCCCGGTCGATCTCCTGCTTGGTCGCCAGCAGGCTGATGTCCATCGAGCCGGAGGCGTCGAAGACGATGGCCAGCTCCGGCGCCAGCTCCTTGGGCCGCTCCTCCGGGCAGAGGTTCTTGGCGTTGGCGATCAGCTGCTGGCGGCACTGCTGCTTGAGCTTCGCCTCGACCTCGGCGCGCAGCGTCGGGTTCTGCTTGACCTGCGGGTCCTGGCTGAGCAGCTGCTGCAGGGCGTTGCAGTTGCTGCCCGCGGCGACGATGCGCTTGTGCGCCAGCTCGACCGGGTCCGGCTTGGGCTCCGGTTTCGGTTCCGGCTTGGGTGCCGGCTTCGGCTCGGGCTTGGGCTCCACCTTGGGTTCGGGCTTGGGCGGCGCCACCGCCTCGACCTTGGGCTCGGGCTTCACAACAGGCACCGGCGGGACCACAGGTTCGGGTTCCGGTTTTTCCTCGGCCGGCACCGCAGGCTCGGGCTTGGGCTCTTCGGCCGGCGGCGGGACTTCCGGCGCGGGCGGCTCCTCGGGCTTTTTCGGCTCCTCGACCGGCGGCCTGGGTTCTTCCTGGACGGCCGGCGGCTCGGTCGCGGCGAGCGGCTCAAGCGGCGGCTCCTCGCGGCCGAGCAGCCACCACCAGAGGCCGGCGAGCAGGGCCAGGAGCAGCAGCAGCAGGAGCAGCCAGGGCCACCAGCGGCGCTGCGGCGCCTCGGCCGCCAGCAGGGGCGCCGCGGCGCCGGCCGCCGCAACCGCCGCCGGTCCCGGCAAGGTGCCCGGCGGGAGCGGCGCGGCGGGCGGCTCGCCGCCGCCCCAGAAGGTCACCAGCGGCTGGCCGTTCAGCGCGTAGAGGGTGGTGGTGTCCGGATAGCGCGCGGCCTGGCGCAGCAGTTCGGCCTGGCGACGGCCCTCCTCGCCCTGCCCTTCGAGACGCCCGGCCAGCTCCGTGATGGAAGCCAGGCGCTCCTCCAGCAGCTGGCGGACCTGCCGCGCCTCCTGCGGCGCCAGTTCGTCAAAGGGTACCGGCTGGCCGCCGAGGTCCGAGTACCACTCGATGACGTCGCCTTCGGCCTGCCTGGGTTTGGCGAACAGGGCCGCCGTGCTCGGCGGCAGGTGGCGGCGCAGGATGGCCGCCAGTTCCGCGTGGCCGGCCAGGGCGTCGGCCGCGCTGCGCCCGGCGCTGGATAAACGGGTGATTCGCTTCATGGTCGCCTCTATCCAGCCCTAGCGCAGGCCCAGGTCGCTTTCCAGGCCGGCCAGCCGGGTGCGCAGCTTCTGCAGCTCGTACTGCTTCTGCGCCACGGCCGCGTTGTCGTTCTGGCGGTTGAGGCTGGCCATGTCCTTTTCCAGCGCGGCGATCTCGTTCTGCATGCGCTGATTGTTGCCGGTCTTCTGCTTGAGCTCGGCGAGCAGCGCGTTCATCGCCTTGTTGAGCGCGGCGTATTCGCTGCGCTGGCGGTCCAGCTCGCGGCCGACCTCGCTGCGCTCCTTGTCGAGGGCGGCGTAGGTGTCGCGGAACAGCTGGTTGGTCCGGCGCTCGTCGAGCAGGATCTTCTCCTTCTGCTCGATGCGCTGGGCGTAGCCGCCGTGCATGTTGCAGCCGAACTTGGTGGCGAAGCCGGCGTCGACGTTGCGCGGGTCGCATTCCTGCGGGCTCACCGCGCAGGCGCCGAGCGACAGGCTGGCGACGGAAAGGGACAGGACTCGGAAAAATCGGTGCATGGCTCAACCCAGGCGGATGGCGGAACGTTGTCGGTAGAGCTGGTCGATCTCGGCTTCGAGGGCATTAATCTGCCGCTGCATGCTGTTGATCTCGGCGTTCAGGGTGTCGATGCGCGCGGCGCTGGCGGTGCCGCGTTCGGCGGCGGCCACCTTGCGCCATTCCTGCTGCCGGGTGCGGGCGTTGGCCAGCTTGTCGCGCAGGAACCCCAGGTTGGCGTCGACCTTGGCCAGGCGCTGCTGGGCATGGGCCCTCTGCACCCGGTTGGCAGCGATATCGCGCTGGATCATGGCGATGCTCTGGCGGTCGTCGGCAATCACGTTGCGTGCGGTGCGGCTCAGGTCCTGCAGCTCGCGGTTGTCCTTGCGCACGTCGGCGATGGCCACGTCGAGGCGCTGTTCGGCGTTGGCGTACTGACTGCGACGCTGGTCGAGGTAGTAGTTGGCGCCCATGCCGGCCCCGCAGCCGACCACCGCCGCGGCAGCCATGCACTCGCCCTTCTTGTCCGGGTTGGCCAGCTGGCAGGCCAGCACGCCGACCACCGCGCCGCCGGCGCAGGCCTGCCAGCCGGACTTGCTGAAAAAGCGCGCCGAGCTGCTGTTGGACAGCCGCGGGTCGGTCTGTCCCATGCCCATGCCGGGACCGTCCAGGGTCTCGCAGCCCGCCAGCAACAGGGCGAGCGCCGCCCAAGCGATCCGTTTAGCCGTGAACGAGGCCACCTTCATGTCTAGTCTCGCTGTCTCCGATCAGAGGGATTTGCAGGATTGCAGCCAGTGGGCACGCGCCACCTTGCCGTCTTTCAGGTAGGTGCGCAGGTTGTTCCAGTGGGTATCGAGGTAGCCGCGCAGGTTGCTCTTGCCGCGTGCGGCCAGCTGTTGCGCGACCAGGCCGATCTGGGGTTCGACGGTCGCCTGGCTATAGTTCAGGGCCGTGCCGACCACGCTGTCGGCGTAGTAGTTGAGCATGAAATCGAGCACCTTGCGATGACCGTCCAGCTGCTCCCGGCGCGCCTCGCAGCGGGCCTTGGGCTCCGTGCCGCCGGTGCCGCAGCTGCGACTGTAATTGCCTTCGAGGGTGTCGAGGAAGAGCCCGTCGTCCTTGAGCTTGGTGCACAGGAAGGCGCCCAGCTGCAGCTCGGAGCGGATCGCCTGGTCGCGCTGCTCGTCGCGCGCCTGGGTGTTGGCGCGCAGGTCGCTGCGCAGCTTCTCCAGCTGCTGCTTGAGCGCGTCGTCCTGCACGTCTTTGGCAATGCTGGCGATCTCGCTCGCCGGGTCCCGGCCGGCCGGCCGCGCGCCGGCTTCGTCCCGGGTCTCGGGGCGGGTCACGCCGAGCTTCTTCCAGTCGGCCTCGACCTGCCTGATCCGCTCGCGGGAGGTCAGCGCCGGCGCCACCAGGGCCGGGCGGAAGCCGCCGGTCTTCAGGCGATTCTGCGCGCTGCCGTCGGCGGCGTAGTAGGGCTGCTCCTGGCGCAGCGCGGTGCGCAGCTCGGCCTGCGGGGTCAGGTAGTTGCCGCCGCGCAGGATGTAGCCGCCGGCCTGGCCGTGCTGGCGGTCCAGCTTGTTCAGGTGGAAGGGTTCGAAGAGCATCTCGTCGACGTTGCCGAGCACGTCGTGCAGGCCGAGCGGGTTGGGCTTGAGCAGGCCGGCCAGCTGCAGCTTGCCGTTGGCCGACTGCGCGCCGGCGAACCAGGCGTAGGCCTCGATGCCCTCCGGCATCGGGAAGCGGGTGTCGCGGAACTCCGCCTGGGACACCGCCAGGCCGCCGCGCGCGGCGAACTCCCACTCGACCTCGGTGGGCAGGCGCAGGAAGCCGGCCACGCCGTCTTCCCTGGGCAGCTTGTCCGGGGCGTTCTGGCGCAGCCAGAGGTTGTAGCGGTCGGTGAAGGCGACGGCGTCGAACCAGCTCAGCCCGGTCTTCGGCAGGCGCAACTGGGCCGCGGGCTCGGGGCACTGGCCGTCCATCACCGCGCGGTACTGCAGCTCGCTGACCTCGTACTTGGCCAGCAGGTAGTAGCGCCCCGGCTCGGGCTTGCCGACGCTGAAGCTGCCGGCGATGTGGGTCGGCCGCGCCTGCTCCAGATAGCCCCACTCCTCGCTGTCCTGACCCAGGGTGATGGCGTAGTCGTCCAGCGGGCTGGCCATCGGCACGCGCACCTGGCGCCAGGCCATGAAGCCGCCGCAGGGCATCGGCAACAGCACGTCGTCCTTCTGCGGCTGGGGGTTGTAGTACTTCGCGTCCCAGGCCGCGGCGGCCGGCAGGCTGGCCAGCGCCGCCGCCAGTCCCAGCGCCGCGGCCGGCGCACGGCGCCGCTCAGAGATCCCGCAGGCTTTCCGCCGGTTGAATGTGAATCGCACGATACCCTCCTACCGCCGCCACCAGGATGGCGATCAGCAACGCACTGGCGAAGGCCAGCAGAATATGCAGGTTTTCCAGCCGGCAGACGAAGGCGTCGGCGGCCAGGTTGGCGCCCAGGGCGCGGTTGAACACCGTGCTGCCGGCCAGATAGGCCGCATAGCCCAGGCCGAAGGCCAGGCAGGTGAGCAGCGCCGCCTGCACCATCACGTAGACGCCGACCGCGGCGCGGCGAAAGCCAAGCAGGCGCAGCAGGGCCAGGTCCTTGCGCTTGCGGTCGATGTTGGCGAGGAAGGCGCCGGCCAGCGAGGCGATGCAACCGATCGCCGCGGTCCAGGCGATCACCGCGAAGATCAGCCCGAGCACCCGGTCGATGGCCTTCACCGACTCGATCTCGCGCAGCCGGGTGCCGGTCTCGATGCGCTGCCCCTCCAGCCAGGCGGCGACCGGGGCGACCGCGTCCAGAGTGCTGGCGTAGACCCGGGCGCGGGCATAGCGCTCGCGCGGCGGCGCCGTCCGGCCGCTGGCAAAACCGAGCGCGGGCACCGCGAAACCGTCGCGAAAGTCCTCCATGGCCACCAAGAGATCCAGTGGTACCAGCAGCGCCGGGCGCGGGAAGGCCGTCTCCGGCAAGACCCCGGCGACCGTCAGCTCGCGCTGGCCGCGTTCGTTGTTGCCGTCCAGCTTGCGCAGCACCGAGAGGCGGATGCGCTCGCCGGCGCCCACCTCCAGCCGGCGCGCCGCACTGGCGCTGAGCATTACCCGGTCGCCCTCCGGCGGCGCGAGACGATTGCCGAGCAAGGGATCGCCGAGGCCGCTGGGGATGACCTCGGCATCGGCGACAAAATGCTGGCCGTCGCGCGCCAGATCGGCCTGGGTGTTCAGCGAACGGGTCAGCGGCATGACGAAGCCGACCCCCGGCTGCGCGGCCAGCTGCGCGAGCCAGGCGCGGTCCAGGTCGTGGTTGCCGAGCAGGCGGATCTCCAGGTTGCGCGGATCGTCGAGCAGTTCGCCGCGCAGCTGCGAGACCACGCCGTGCTTGAGGCCGAACAGCAGCAGGAGCGGCGCGATCACCGCCACCAGCGAGGCGACGATGCACAGCGACACCTTGCGGTCGTGCCACAGGTCGCGGGTTGCCAGAGCGGCGAGCAGGCCCCAGCCGGGGCGCGCGTCAGGCCGCATCGCGAAACACCGTGCCACCGTTGTTATCGGCGTCCGCCACGCCCACCAGCCGGCGGATCGCGCAGGCGCGCAGCAGTCCCCAGTCGTGGCTGACCAAGAGGGTGGCGATGCGCAGGCGCTGGCTGGTCTCGACGATCAGCTCGAACAGCCGGCGCGCCTGCAGCGGATCCAGCGCGGCGGTGGGCTCGTCGGCCAGCAGCAGGTCCGGCTCGTGGGCGATGGCGCGGACGAAGGAGGCGCGCTGGCGCTCGCCGATCGACAGCTGGGCGGGCTTCTTGTGCAGCAGCAGCTGCAGCCCCAGGCGCTCGATGGCCTCCTCCACCCGCTCGCCCGTGGCCGGCAGGCCGAGCATGCGCCGCGGCAGTTCGATGTTGCGGCGCACGTCGAGAAACGGCAGCAGGCCGCCGCTCTGCGGGACGAAGCCGAGGCGCTGGGCGCGCAGGTCGGCCAGGCGCGCCTGGCGGTCCTCGCGCAGCAGGGCGGCGATGTCCAGCGGCGCGGCGCCCTCCCCGCCGGTCAGCTCGTAGCGGTCGAGGCGCTCGGGGCGCAGGATCAGGCCGATCATTTCCAGGAGGGTGCTCTTGCCGCAGCCGCTGGCGCCGGTGATCGCCGCCACCTCGCCGCGCGTCAGCGACAGGCGCGGCAGGAGGATGCGGTAAGTGCCGCGGTGGATGGCGAGGTTTTCGATGTGGAGCATGGGGGGAGTCATGGTCTGTTCACATGCTCCAAGCAAACGCGACTGGGTTGTCTATGGGGGCTGGCAAAGGGTTTTGGTGCCGGGCCGGGGCGCTTTCCTCGGCTGATGCGACAGGTTTCGCCTTGTACGGCGAGTCACTTTCTCTTTGCTCGTGCAAAGAGAAAGTAACCAAAGAGAAAACACGCCCGGTCATCCGGCCCCAGTCGCTGCGCGGCCGGGGTTCCCTCGCTCCGGCGCCGCTCCGGAGGCCGCCGTACAAGGGGCATCCATGCCCCTTTACGGCTCTCGCCGCATCCATGCGGCTCGCCCCCTCTGCGGCGCCTGCGCTCGGCCTCCTGAACGGGACGGAGGTGTTGCCTGCAGGTACAGGGTCAGTCCTGAAAAAGCTTCTTCGCTCTTCGCTTTGCTTTTCGTTCGCGGAGGTGGGTACAACACCCATTCCCCCTTCATCAGGCCGAGCGGAGTCGGCATGGAAGGGGCCGAGCGGCATGGATGCCGCGAGAGCCGCGAGGGCCATGGATGGCCCTTCGTGGCGTACCCCTGGAATGACGACGGAGGGAGGGAACCCCGGCGCAGCCGGGGCCTGACGATGGGGGTGGCCTTCTTTTTGGTTACTTTTTCTTGGCCAAACAAGAAAAAGTGACTCGCCGTACAAGGCGAAACCTGTAGGCCGGGCCGAGGAAAGCGCCTCGTCCTCACTCCACCGACAAGGCCACCAAAAACCACTCCTCAAGGCAACGCCTCCAACGGCACCGGATACACATGATCCCGCGGATCGCTCCCCTCGGCCAGGGACACCCAGCGGTCGGCGTCGGCGTTGTACTTCTGGTAGTACTTGAGCTTGGTGTTCAGCCGGCGGATGAACTTCTCCTGCTCCAGTCCCTCCATGCCCTTCCAGGTCTCCTCGTCGAGGCTGAGCACTTCGCTGAGGTATGGCAGGCTCTCCAGGTACTCGGCCATCAGGCCCATCTCGGCCAGGGTGGCGGACTTGCCGCCCTTCTGCAGCTGGCTGGGGTCCTTGCCCATGGTCGCGGCCACCGAGCGCAGGCGCTCGAACATCTCGTTGGGCGAGATCAGGCCCTCGTTGGCGGCGTCGGCGATCTTCTTGACCACCTCGGCGAGATCGCTGAGCTGGGCCTTGGTCAGCAGCACGCGGACCTCGGTGGTCGGCACGTTCTGCTTGACGAAGTCACGGTCGCTGATCCAGGCGTGGAACACTGGCGGCGCGCTGGCGCCGGTGACTTCGCCGAGGTAGGCCAGGCGCATGGCGTGGCCGAGCTTGGCGGTGTCTTCCAGCAGGGCGTCGTCGGCCGGCTTGCCGTAGTCGGCGTCGGCGCCGAGGGCGCTGCCGGCGGCCATTTCGCCGCGGTAGGCGGCCTTGACCTGGCCGGTGATGGCGGCGGCCAGGGCGTCGATCTTGCGGCCGAAGCTGTCCACGTCGCCGGCGTTCACCGGGTAGTACAGCGGCTTGTTGAGGATCGGGTTGTTCGACAGGTCGCGGTACTGCGCCTCGGCGGAGGCGTGGTTTTTCGCCCCGCTCGGGGTCTTCAGGTGCAGGCTGTAGATGGCCACGCCGCGGTGCTTGGCCTCCAGGCGCACCTGGGCGGCGTCGAGGCCGGTGGCGGACAGCGGGTCGCTGCCGTCCAGCGCGCCGGCATCGCTGACCAGCACGATGTAGCGGGCACCGAACTGGGTCCAGTCGATGCCGTCCAGAGCCTTCATGACCCCGGCGTAGGCGTCCTCGTCGAAGCGGCTGCTGGACACCGTGGCCGGCTTCAGCGCCGCCATCCTGGCGAGGAAATCCTCGCCGCCCTTCACCTGGGTCGGGTCGACGTACAGCTTGCTGACGTACTCCAGCGCCGGCACTGCCTTGATGTTGGAGCGGTAGGCGACCAGGCCGAACTTGACCTGGTCGAGCAGCTTTTCCTGCTCGATGTGCTGGTAGATCTTCCTGATCGCTTCGCGGGTGCGGTCGATGTACGGGCCCATGGAGATGGTCGAGTCGATGACGAACACCACCGCGGCACTGAAGCCCTTCAGGGTGTTCACCTCGCCGGCCTTGTCCTGGGCGGTCTGCTCGGCGCTCTTCTGCTCGGCAGCGGTCACCGAGGCGACTTCCAGCTCGCGCACCTGGAAGCCCTTCTCGGTCATGATTTCCCGGGCGTTCAGCACCGGCAGCAGGTAGAAGCGCTTGGCCAGGTCGACGGCGTAGTCCGGCTCGCGGGCGACCACGGCGGAATCGCGGCCCTGGCTGGCCAGGTTGGCGCGGATCGGCTTGAGCAGCTTGCCGGGGTCGCCCGCGGCGAACAGCTTGTCGAGGGTCTCGCGCTGGCGGAAGAACAGCAGCGGTTCGCGCCCGGCCGGGTTGGTCAGCGCCAGGGTCATCTGCATCTTCCACTCCACTGCGCAGCCGGCGTCGATCCAGCCGAGGGTCTTGCCGTAGCTGTCCGGGCCCACCTTGAGCCATTCGGCGCCGCCGACCTGCTGCCTCTGGTACACGTAGAAGCGGGTGAAGGCCGGCTGCGGCTGGCCGCCGGCCGCGCCGGGCTGGTCGCCGAGGCGGCAACTCGGGGTGGTCAGCACGCGCTGGTAGAGGCTCTTCTTGCCGGCCTGCAGCAGGGGCTTGTCGTCGGCCGCCAGCACCGGGCCGGCCGCCAGCAGCAGGCCGCCGAGCAGGGCCATCATCGTCATCTTCCTTCCGCACGGATTCATGGTTTCAGGGCCTCCAGGCGCTTCTTGGCGTCGGCGTTGGCGGGATCGTTGGCCAGGGCGATCTCGTACCAGTAGGCGGCGGTCTCGGCATCGGCGGACTGCACGCAGCCGCCGGCCTTGAAGGTCTGCGGGTCGTACTCGCGGGCGTAGGCGAGCGCGATGGCGGCGTCGCCGGCCTGGGCCTTGTGTGCGTAGAGGCGCTGGACCACGCCGCAGCGCCTGGACTGCTTGGCGGCGTCGATCACCTCCAGCACCTGGGTGCTGGACGGATTCGAGCGCAGGCAGGCCTGGATGAATGCCAGGTCGTCGCCGACGCCTTCCAGGGCCGTCTCGCCGCAGGGATTCTCTTCGCCGCCGGCCGCGGCGGCAGGCGCTGGCGTCGGGGCCGGGGCCGGGGCGGCCGCCACGGGCGTTTGCGTCTGCGGGCGCAGCACGAAGTACCAGTAGGCCCCCAGCCCGATGCCGAGCAGCAGCACCAGGCCGAGGGCCAGCGGCAGCCAGCGCACCGGTTTGCGCGGCTTCGGCGCCGGCGCGGCACGGAACTCCTCGTCGCGCTCGGCGAACAGCGGCCGGTCGGCGCGCGGCTTCTCGACCGGCGGCGGCTCGACGAGCAGAGGCTCGGGTTCCGGCTCGGGTTGCGGTTCTGGCGGCGCGACCACCGGCCTGGGCGCCGGCTCTTCCGGCTGCGGATGGCCGACCGCCGGCGAGGACAGCAGGTTGCCGACGATGCGCAGCACACCGCCGTCGCTCTGCCCGGCATCGCGCAATTGCAGCCGGTAGACCATCTTCGGGTCGCGGACCAGAGGATCGACCAGCCAGGGGCCGACGCGGCCGGCTAGCAGCTCGCCGCGCCGCTCCAGACCGTCGATGGCATGCCAGACCGGCAGGCTGTCCCAGCCGCCGCCGGCATCCAGATAGAGGCTGTCCTGGTTGCGCAGCACGCTCAGCTCCAGGCCGTCGGTGCCGCCCGGCCAGCCGCGCACGGTCAGTTCGCCATAGCCGGGTTGGCCGCCGGCGGCGGCCGTCAGTTCGATTCTCAGCATGCGTCAGTCTGCCCGTGCCGATTGGAAGGTGGCGAGGATCCGCCCCAGCGCTTCGTTCTGTTCGAGGGTGATTTCCCGGCCGGCGCTGTGGCCGGCATTTTCCTCGGCGATCCGCGCCAGGGCCACCAGCCAGTCGCCGACGTAGCGCCGGGTGTAGTCCTGGGGTTGCTCCGCCAGGCGCGGCAGCTGACCGTAGGCGACCGGCGGCGCCGGCTGGAACAGCCTGGCGCCGCGCTCGATGCGGCTGTCCGGGCGCTGCTCGAGGGGCTGCTCGAGGAAACCCAGCCAGCCGATGAAGTCGCCGAGCACCGTCTTGGCGGTGAGCACCTGGCGGCCGGCCAGCTGCTCGCGCTTGGTGCCGACCTGCTCGGTGCTGACGATGGCCTGCAGCAGGCGTTGTTCCAGGCCGAGCCGGCTGGCGCCGGTGACCAGCTCGTCGACCAGGGCCTCGACCGCCGGCTTGGCGAAGCCCAGGTAGGTCATCAGCCGCACGTCCTCGGGCAGGTGGCGCAGGTGGCCGATCCATTCGCGCAGCACCGCCTGGGCGAAACGCGCATCGCTGCCGCGCGCCTGCCGTGCCGGCGTCGCCGCGCTGGCGGCCGGCGGCTCGCTGTCGCCGAAGGGGTCGAAGGTGTCGTCGCGGTCCAGGTCGAGGCCGAGGTTGAGTGCCCCCGCCGGCGGCGTAACGCCGAGCAGCCGGGGGCTGCCGGCCGGCGCCGGCGTGTCGTCCTCGTCGCCGGCGCGCAGGTAGAGGGCGCGCAGCAGGTCGTCGGGCAGCTGCATGCGCTGCAGCAGCTCGCCGAGCAGCAGGCGCCGCGGCCACAGGGCGTCGGAGATCTGCCGGGCGATGCGCCGCTTGCGCTCCAGCTCGCCGGCGCCCTCGGCCTGAAACCAGTGGCCGAGGCGGCTTTCCAGCAGGTGCAGGACGGCGTCCAGCTGTTCGCGGATGCGCCCCAGCTTGACCTCGCGCAGGGCGACCTGGCGCAGGTAGCGGCCGATCCGTCCCATGCCGCCGTCGTTCAGCGCCAGCATGGCGTCCCAGGCGTCTTCCGGGGCGTGGATATGGCGGTTGACCGTCTCGTCCTCGCAGAAGGTCCGGCGCATCAGCGCCAGCGGTTCGCGCGCGGCTTCGTGGATCGCCACCTCCTGACCGTCCTCCAGGTCGAGGAAGGTCACCTTCAGGCGCGGCTTGCGCACCAGGAAGCTGTTGTCGAACGGCCGACCGCCGGCCCAGTCCTGCAGCCAGGCGTACTGGCCGAAGCGCTCGAGCATGGTCATCTTCATCATGCCGCCGCTGCCCCAGCCCAGGCGCAGGAGGTCCTCGCCCTTGTCCAGGTCGCTGCCGATGCGCATGTCGAACATGGTGATCGCCCACAGCAGGCCCGGCTTGCGCCGCGCCCGCTCGGCCGGCGTCTCGCCCTGGGTGCGGTCGATCCAGCGGCTCAGCACCGGGCCGACGCTGGTGACGTCGGACTGCTTGTTGGACGGCGTGCAGACGATCAGCACGTTCATTTCCTGGCTGTCGGTGTAGCGCTCGAACAGGTAGGCGACCTTGCCGCGCAGGATGAGCTGCGCCACCGGGTTGCTGTCCTCGCTGTTCACCGCGCGGCGCACCTCGTCCAGCGACTCGACGCCGAGACGGCCGCGGTAGCCGGGGAAGTCGAGCAGGTCGACCTCTTCGAAGAGGGGCTCGCTGGTCGGCTCGACCAGCGGGAAGACCAGCTCGGCGGTGAGCGCCGCCAGCTGCGCCAGGCTCAGCTCGACCTCGCCGCGCAGCATGCCGTCGCGCCAGGGCCGCACGGCGATGCGCTGGTCGCTGTCCTTGCCCAGGCGCTCGAGCATGTCCACATTCATGATGCTGTCGGCCTGCGACAGCCCGCCCTGCGCCGTCGGCCGCACCAGCGCGGTCAGCGGCGCGAAGACCCGCTCGGCATGGCCCAGGCCGGCCAGGGTGCGGGCAAAGGCCAGGTAGGTGTCGCTCAGCTCGGGGATCTCGCCCCAGAAGATCGAGAACAGCCGGGCGCGGTCCTCCAGCGCCAGGTTCGGCGCCAGCTCGACCGCGGTCGGCCAGTAGTAGGCCGCCAGCGCGCCCAGCGAACCCGGGAAGCTGCCCTGCAGGTAGTCCCACAGGTCCACCACGGCGTCGGCGTCGACGCCCGGCACCGGGTACGGCTGGCGGCGCCGCTCCAGGTCGCGGAGCAGCTGGCGGATCGCCGTTTCGTCGAAGCTGTAGCGCACCTTCTCGGTGTTGAAGTCGTTGAAGAAGGAGTTGGCCAGGACCTTGGCCAGCTCGATCTCGGCGAACAGCTTGAGCTCCAGCGGGAATTCCGCCGGTCCCGAGCGGGCGGTGCGGCTGAAGCGCGTCACCAGGCCGGTGGCCTCCTTGCCGCCGCCCGGCGGGTTGACGTGGGTGAGGAAGTCCAGACGGTCGCCGCCCAGGTCGGTTTCCAGCTTGCCGTTGGCGCCGGCCGCCAGGGTGGAGATCAGGTAGGACTTGCCGGCCTGGGACAGGCCGAAGAAGCCCACGGTCATCGGCAGCGCGGAAACCGCGCCGAGGCGCCGCGCGGTATTGCGCACGCGGCGCAGGCTGAGGATCAGGTCGTCCGCCTCGTTGTCCAGACGCGGCGCAAAGTGGCGCACCTCGTCGATCCAGCGGATCGCCTCGCCCGCCCCGCCGTGGACGGCGGACCAGCGCTGGGACAGGCGTTCGGGGGATTGGTCAGGGTAGGTCATCGGTCGGGGTTCCCTGTGGGGCGGGCGAGGCGTTGGTGGTCTGGGGCTTCGGTGCCGAGCCGGGCGCTCTTCCTGCCTGGAGCTGGGGTGTTTTGGGATGCTGGCGGGAAGGTTTGGTGTCAAGCCGGGCGCTTTCCTCGGCTGACGCGACAGGTTTCGCCTTGCACGGCGAGTCACTTTCTCTTTGCGCGCGCAAAGAGAAAGTAACCAAAGAGAAAGCGCGCCCGATCATCCGGCCCCGGCTGCGCCGGGGTTCCCTCCCTCCGGCGCCGCTCCGGGGGCACGTCACGAAGGGACGTCCCTGTCCCTTCGCGACTTGCTCGGCGTCCTGCCTCGCGTCCCCCTCCACGACGCCTGCGTTCGGCCTTCTGAACGGGATTGGGGCGTTGCCTGCAAGCTCGGGATCGATCCTGAAAAAGCCTTTTCGCTCTTTGCTTTTCATTCGCGGAGGTGAGGACTGCACCCATTCCCCCTTCGTCAGGCCGAACGGAATCGCCGCGCAAGGGGTTGAGCCGCAGGGATGCGGCGAAAGGCCCGTGGGCCATGGATGGCCCTTCGGGCCGGCCCCCTGGAGCGGCGATGGAGCGAGGGAACCCGGAGCGAAGCGCAGGGCCTGACGACGGGGGTGGCCTTCTTTTTGGTTACTTTTTCTTGGCCAAGCAAGAAAAAGTGACTCGCCGTGCAAGGCGAAACCTGTCGCGTCAGCCGAGGAAAGTGCCCGGCCCGGCACCATGACCGCCCCCCCAAACACCCCTCTTCCCACACTCATTTCCGAAACACACTCCCACTGTCGAGCCAGTACTGTGACTCGCCCAGCCCGGCATCGGGCAGGGTGTTGAGCTTCAGCCGCACATGCGCCCGACTGACCGCCCCGTTGTCCGACTCCACCCCGAGCAGTTCGAAACGCTCGCTGCCCTCGGCCGGGTTGCGCGACGGCTTGATGCCCAGGCGCACCTTGAGCACCAGTCCCTTGGAGGCCATTTCCTCGCGCAGTTTCGGGTTCTCGATACCGAGGATGTACAGCGGCGCGGCCGACCAGCGCTCGCAGGCCAGTTGGCGGAAGCCCAGGCGCATGGTGCCGCGCATGTCGAAGGGGGTGTCGGGCAGGCGGTAGTCGGGATCGTCCAGGTCGATGTCGCGGTAGTAGACGTTGCTGTCCTTGAGGACGTTGTTGTTGTCGATCAGCCCCAGGTGCCTGAGCGTCGAGTAGGACTTGAAGGCCGCCACGCGGAAGTAGAAGTTCGGCAGGCGCAGGCTGCGGCTCAGCAGGCAGAGCATGGCGCCAACCGCCGCGGTGGTCTTCGGGTCCTCGATGCGGTCGAGCTTGTTGAAGGGGTACCAGCCGCCGGTGCGGTACTGGTTGAGCGACAGGATGCGCCCCGGCGGCAGCGGCAGCAGTTCGCGGAACAGCGCCTGCACGCCGGGCAGGCACGAGGGCCGGCCGGTGAGCAGGAGCACGTCGCAGGGATAGGCGTTGACCACCTCGCAGAGCGCCTGGATGGTCTTGCCGATGCTCATGCGGTCGCCGATGAAGGCTTCGTGGATGCGCCGCAGGCTGACGTCCAGCGGGGTGGCGAGGATGTCGAAGGGCACGGCCTCATTGCCCAGCTGGCGGCGCACGGCGCCGGCGACGTAGTCGAGCACGTCCTCGGTCGGGCGCTCGCCGAGCAGCTCGCCGAAGGTGGCGCTGACCCGGCTGCCCGGCTCCAGCGGGTCGTACTGTTCGTAGGCCTTGAGCAGACGCAGGCCGATGGGACCGAATACCTGCAGGCTCAGTTGCTGGCGCAGCACGGCCTCCTGCACGGCCAAGGGCTCGCTGCCGATCAAGCGCGACAGCAGCGCCTCGGGCACGGCGATGCCGGCGCGAGACAGTGCCTCGCGCAGCGCCGGCAGGACGAACTGGCGGATCACGTCGAGCAGGATGTCGTCGCCGGCGACCTTGAAGCCGTCGCGAAAGCGCTGCTCCGGGCTGATGTAGACGTTGCCGCCGACCCCGTCGTCGAGGCGGTATTCGGTGATCACCAGATCCGTGGTGCCGCCGCCGATGTCGATCGAGGCAATGGTCAGGCGGTCCCGGTGCGGCTGGTCCGGACGCGCCATGGCGGCGAAGAATTCCTCCGAGCGTCCGGCGAAGTTGTTCTGGGTTTCGTTGAACAGGTAGACCACCTGGCCGCAGGTGGCCTCGTCCCACTGCACATGGACCTCGGGGAACCAGGGCCAGGCGCTCTCGCGGCTCTTCGGGTCCTTGAGGTCGACGGAATCGTCCTCGGGATGCCAGCCGAGGCTCTTCCAGACCAGGCCGATGGCCTGCTCCATGCACTTGGCGAAGATCTCGCGCTCGGGCTTGGGCATTGACGGCGGCACGGTGAGGATGATCGAGCGCAGGTGGCGCGGCACCCGCGAGTGGCTCATGCGCAGGCGCTGCGACGGGCTGTTGATTTGCATCAGCGCCTGGCCGAGGACCTCGGAGAGCATGAAGGTCATCAGCGAGCTGCGCGAATAGTGCGGGTGGAACACCGGCATGCGCTCGTCGAAGGGCAGCGTGTAGAGCGCCTGGCCCTTCTCGTTGATCAGCCCGGCGACCGGCGCGGCGGTGGCGTGCGGCTCGCTCTCGGTACGCAGCGCGGCGCAGTTGAAGCGCCAGCCCGGCTCGTAGCCGTCCTCGTCCCACAGGTAGCGCTTGGGACTCGACAGCCCGGTCGAGCCTTCGGTGCCGCGCCGGCGCCCGGCCAGGCGCCCGGCCTCGCGGCCGACGCGGGCGATGGTCGGCCACAGGAAGGCCTCGCGGCGGCCGCTCTGCACCGAGAAGTGGTCCTTGCCAAACATCGCCTGGGCGAACTCGACGCGGCTCTCGAAGGGCTCCGGATAGACCTGCTCGGGGCGGGTCAGGTCGCGCAGCTCCAGTTCGTAGCGCTTGCTCAGGCCGTCGTTCTCCTGCGGATGGTCCTCGATCAGGATGCCGCAGGTGCGCGAGTTGCCGACGTCCAGCACCATGTCCACCGGGATCGCCTTGTGCACGTCGCTGTCGCGGTTGGACACCACCTTGAGTTCCGGCACCGGCAGGTGGCTGCCCAGCAGGTGCAGCAAGTTGAGGTAGTGCGCCTGATGCTGGAGCTGCTCGCACTCGGCCTGGATGTCGTCGGGCTGCATGCGCAGCGGCGGCAGCCGCGCCTGCTCGCTGAACACCTCGCGCAGCCAGCCGTCGATCCAGCCGAGGTCGAGGAACCAGCCCATCTCGTCGGCTCGATGGGCCAGGGCGAAGCTGGCGCCGGCGCGGACGTCCTCGCGGGTCGGCGCCAGGTAGGTGGTGGCCTCGCGGCTGTCGAAGACCTTGGTGTCGAAGGCGAAGGTGATGCGGTGGGTGTTGCCGTCCGGGTCCTCGCCCTCGGCGAGTTCGACGATGCGCACCCGCGACCAGTTGCTCGGGCCGTCGTCGAAACGCCGCGGCGGGCTGCAGCGGAAGAACGGCAGGGGCAGCCAGAGCCCCTTGAGCAGGCGCAGCGAATCCTCGGGCGCCACGCTGAAGGCCGGCGTCACCGCCCTGCCCGGCTCGCCCGGATGATGGAAGCCGTTGCTGCGCGGATCGAACAGCAGCCGGACCAGGGGACCGTCGCTGCGCGGCCGGACGAACTCGCCGGCCGGCTCGCGGCGCAACTCCAGTTTGACGGCGAAATCCAGGAACTGGATGCCGCTGCCCATGATCAGGGTGATCCTGTCTTCGTAATCGGTCTTTTCCGGAAACATGCTGCTCGTGCTCGCCTCAGTTGCCGCCCTGGCGGATCGACATGGGGAATTGCTGGTCGCCGTAGCGGCCGGTGCAGTCGGCCGCGCTGCGCGCATCCGGCTTGCAGGTCACTTCCGGCATGCGGTAGCGGCTGCCGTCGCTGCAGGTCGCCTGTCCCTGGCTGGCGATCGCCAGGTTGCCGCCCTGCATCGAGGCGTTCACCACACCTGAGCATTGCACGCCATCGTCGCGTCGGATACTGACCCGACCCTGGCCGTCCTTGAAGTCGTAGCCGAGCTGCAGCGGCTTGCCGGTCCTGGCGTCCTGGATGCCGGCGCCGGCCTGCCAGTTGCCGTCGAGGAAGCGGGTCGACCCCGTCTTTTGCGCCTCGGGCGGGATGCTCATGGGCTTGGCCACCTCCTGCGCCCTGGCCGAGTCTTCCTGGACGGCCTTCGGCTCGTCGGCCGCCTTTTCCTCATCGAGCTGCGGCGGAACCGGCGGCTCCTGTGCGTCTTCGGGTTTCGGCTCGGGCTCCCCTTCCTCGGCGGGCGGTTGCCGATCCTCCGCCACGGGTTCGTCGGCCGCGGGCTCCTCCGCCGTGGGTTCGCCGGCTTCGGGTTCGCTGCTCAACACTTCCTCGATCGGCACATCCTCGACGGTCGTCTCCTTGCCTGGCACCTGCACGTCCTCCACGGGTCCAGCCTCCACTCCGACGACTCCGGCATTGCCGAGGGTCCTGTCCAGCGCCACGACCTCCTCGCGCAGCCGGACATCCTCCGGAGTCGTTTCCTTGGCCGGCAGGCCGGGCAGATCGACATGGGACAGCTCGAACGGCAGCTCGACACTCGGTGCGCAGGCGCGCATGACGAACAACGCCAGCAGCAGGAGCAGCGGCAGAAGCAGCAGCCACAGCCAGCGCCGCCAGCCGGATCTTGCCGCGACCGCAGGCGCCACGGGCGGCGGCAGCGCGGCGTCCGCCACGGCAGCCGCAGCCGGCCTGGCCGTCTGCAGGCAGGCCAGGGGGTCGGACAGCTGGCCGGCCTGTTGATGGGTGAAGCCCCAGAAGGTGACCACCGGTCTGCCGTTGACCAGATAGACATGGTTGGCATCGGGAAAATGCAGGGCCTTTTCCAGCAGGCGGCCGAAGACCTGCTTCTCGCGGTTCTGCGCATCGTTGCGCATGCTCTCACCGGTGGTGCGCAGCTGCGCCTGCATCGCCTCGAGCCGGGCATGGGCCTGTTGACGCTCTTCCGGGGTCGCCGCCGACCAGGGCACCACATCCCCTTCGAATGGCGCGTACCAGTCGATGCGATCGCCGGTCTCGTTGGACTGCGGGATGGCCAGACAGTCGGCCGCCTCGCGATGCATCTTCAGGCGAATGGCCTCGCGCAACTGCAGCGCCACGCCATGGACTGGCTGACCATCGACGCCGAGCGCCCTGAACTCCCGCAGCGTTCCCGTACGAAGCAATGCACCCGGCATCCTGGTTATCCTTTCTCCCGGCCGGTCGGTAGCAGTCCGGCCTTGCTGAACGATATCGCCCCCCAGACACGGGCAGCGCCCTGAGCCACTGCCCAGGCCACGCCGCGCTCCGCCGGATCGGCCGTCCCCGCGGCAAGCAGTCGGGCAGAGAACGGATGGCCAGGCCGTGGCCGCGTCGGCCAGAAACTGCCAGGGTCCGGAACGCCGCAGGCGGCGCAGCCGCTGTAGACAAGGAGGGCCACCTGGAAAGCGTGCGGCGCGGCTCATTTTCGCCCGGTCGCCGCTTCGGAAGCAAACCCGCCCCGTCCGGTGCGCGCCGGGGCCTGTCGGACAGCGGGGCGCGGCGGAAGTTGCACGGCAAAGACCGGCAGCAGCACCGCCTCAGGTCGTGGGGAGGCCAGTACAGGCATGCTCTGGCGAGCAGCGCCATCGGAGCGAAAGCACACCCGGGCCTCAGGAAAAGATAGGGCCAGGACGCATCCGGCCCGACGGGCCGGAAAAGAAAAAGGGTAGCCAAGGCTACCCTTTTTTCGTCGAGCGAAGCTGCGTCGAAGTCAGTGACGACCGTACTTCTTGCGCAGCTCGTTGATGGTGCGCAGCTGAGCGGCAGCCTCTGCCAGACGGGCGGCGGCGGAACCGTAGTCGAACTCCGCACCCTTCTCGTTGAGGGCCTTCTGGGCAGCCTTGACGGCTTCCTGGGCGGCGACCTCGTCCAGATCCTTGGCGCGGGTCGCGGTATCGGCGAGGACCTTCACCATGCTTGGCTGCACTTCGAGGAAGCCGCCGGAGATGTAGAAGATTTCCTCGTCGCCACCCTGCTTGATCACCCGCACCGGACCGGGCTTGAGATCGGTCAGCAGCGGCATGTGGCCCGGGAGGATACCGACGTCACCCATATTGGCGTGGGCGATGACCATTTCCACCAGACCCGAGAACAGCTCTTCTTCCGCGCTGACGATGTCGCAATGGACTGACATAGCCATATTCATGCCTCGGTTAGCAGGCGGCGCCACCGAGGTGGCGACCGCCTGGTCGAGCGCCCGCTAGCGGGCGCGCCAGGTTACAGTTTCTTGGCCTTCTCGATGGCTTCGTCGATGCCGCCCACCATGTAGAACGCCTGCTCCGGCAGGTGGTCGTAGTCGCCATTGAGGATGCCGGCGAAGCCGCGGATGGTTTCCTTCAGCGGAACGTACTTGCCCGGGGAGCCGGTGAAGACTTCGGCCACGAAGAACGGCTGGGACAGGAAGCGCTGGATCTTACGAGCGCGGGATACCAGCTGCTTGTCGGATTCGGACAGTTCGTCCATGCCGAGGATCGCGATGATGTCCTTCAGCTCCTTGTAGCGCTGCAGCACGTACTGGACGCCGCGGGCGGTGTCGTAGTGCTCCTGGCCGATCACCAGCGGATCCAGCTGGCGGGAGGTGGAGTCCAGCGGATCGACTGCCGGGTAGATACCCAGGGAGGCGATGTCGCGGGACAGTACCACGGTGGCGTCCAGGTGGGCGAAGGTGGTCGCCGGGCTCGGGTCGGTCAGGTCGTCCGCGGGAACGTACACGGCCTGCACGGAGGTGATCGAGCCGGTCTTGGTAGAGGTGATGCGCTCCTGCAGAACGCCCATTTCCTCGGCCAGGGTCGGCTGGTAGCCCACGGCGGACGGCATACGGCCCAGCAGCGCGGACACTTCGGTACCGGCCAGGGTGTAACGGTAGATGTTGTCGACGAACAGCAGAACGTCGCGGCCTTCGTCACGGAACTTCTCGGCCATGGTCAGGCCGGTCAGGGCCACGCGCAGACGGTTGCCCGGCGGCTCGTTCATCTGGCCGTAGACCAGAGCCACCTTGTCCAGAACGTTGGAGTCCTTCATCTCGTGATAGAAGTCGTTACCTTCACGAGTACGCTCACCCACGCCGGCGAACACGGAGTAACCGCTGTGCTCCATGGCGATGTTGCGGATCAGCTCCATCATGTTCACGGTCTTGCCCACGCCGGCGCCGCCGAACAGACCCACTTTACCGCCCTTGGCGAACGGGCATACCAGGTCGATTACCTTGATGCCGGTTTCCAGCAGGTCGTTGCCGCCAGCCTGCTCGGCATAGGACGGAGCAGCGCGGTGGATGGTCCAGCGCTCTTCCTCGCCGATGGGACCCGCTTCGTCGATCGGGTTGCCCAGCACATCCATGATGCGGCCCAGAGTGGCCGTGCCGACCGGCACGGCGATGCCGGCACCGGTGTTGTTCACGTTCAGGCCGCGCTTGAGGCCTTCGGTGGAACCCATGGCGATCGAACGAACGATGCCGTCGCCCAGTTGCTGCTGGACTTCCAGGGTGGTCTGCGCGCCTTCGACTTTCAGCGCGTCATAGACGTTCGGCACCTGATCGCGCGGGAATTCCACGTCGATAACGGCGCCGATGATTTGAACGATACGTCCGCTACTCATTACTTGGTTCCTCTAACCTTATGAACCGTTCTTAAACCGCGGCAGCGCCGCCGACGATTTCCGAAATTTCCTGGGTGATCGCCGCCTGACGGGCCTTGTTGTAGACCAGCTGCAGATCGCTGATCAGCTCGCCGGCGTTGTCGGTCGCGTTCTTCATCGCGATCATCCGCGCCGCCTGCTCGGCCGCGCCGTTCTCCACCACGGCCTGATAGACCTGCGACTCCATGTAGCGAACCAGCAGGGCGTCCAGCAGTTGCTGGGCATTGGGCTCGTACAGATAGTCCCAGGTGCCCTTCTGGACACCTTCGTCGTCGCTTGCGGCCAGCGGCAGCAGCTGCTCGACGACGGGCTTCTGGGTCATGGTGTTGATGAACTTGTTCGACGCCAGGTACAGACGGTCCACACGGCCTTCGTGGAAGGCGTCCAGCATCACCTTGATGCTGCCGATCAGACTGTTGATCGAGGGCTCTTCACCCAGGTTGCCGATCGCCGCGACCACATTGCCGCCGTAGCTGCGGAAGAAACTGGCACCCTTGTTGCCAATCACGCAGAAGTCGGCTTCGACGCCCTTGTCGTGCCACTCCTTCATGCTCTTGATCAGGGCCTTGAACAGGTTGATGTTCAGGCCACCGCACAGACCGCGGTCGGTGGAGACGAGGATGTAACCGACGCGCTTGACCGGGCGCTCGACCATGAACGGATGCTTGTACTCCGGGTTGGCCTTGGCCAGATGGCCGATGACCTGACGGATCCGCTCCGCATAGGGACGGCTGGCAGCCATGCGCATCTGGGCCTTGCGCATCTTGCTGACCGCCACCTTTTCCATGGCGCTGGTGATCTTCTGCGTGCTCTTGATGCTCGCAATCTTGCTGCGAATCTCTTTTGCGCCTGCCATTTGACACCTTTCGGGTTAGCAGGCGGGAGCCTTGCGGCTCCCGCTGCGGCTTACCAGGACTGGGTGGCCTTGAACTTCTCGATGCCAGCCTTGAGGCCTGCGTCGATTTCGTCGTTGAAATCACCCTTCTCGTTGATCTTCGCCAGCAGATCTGCATTCTCACGCTGGAAGTAACCGATCAACGCCTGCTCGAAGGCGCCAATTTTGGCCACTGCGACGTCCTGCAGGAAACCGCGCTCGGCGGCATACAGGGACAGCGACATTTCGGCGATGGACATCGGCGCATACTGCTTCTGCTTCATCAGCTCGGTCACACGCTGACCGTGCTCGAGCTGCTTGCGGGTAGCTTCGTCGAGGTCCGAGGCGAACTGGGCGAAGGCCGCCAGTTCACGGTACTGGGCCAGAGCGGTACGGATACCGCCGGACAGCTTCTTGATGATCTTGGTCTGGGCCGCACCACCGACGCGGGATACCGAAATACCGGCGTTGACCGCCGGACGGATGCCCGAGTTGAACATGGAGGATTCCAGGAAGATCTGACCGTCGGTGATGGAGATCACGTTGGTCGGAACGAAGGCGGACACGTCGCCGGCCTGGGTTTCGATGATCGGCAGCGCAGTCAGCGAACCGGTCTGGCCCTTCACTTCGCCCTTGGTGAACTGCTCCACGTACTCTTCGGAGACGCGGGAAGCGCGCTCCAGCAGACGGCTGTGGAGATAGAACACGTCGCCCGGATAGGCTTCGCGGCCCGGCGGACGGCGCAGCAGCAGGGAGATCTGGCGATAGGCGACGGCCTGCTTGGACAGGTCATCGTAGACGATCAGCGCGTCTTCGCCGCGATCACGGAAGTACTCGCCCATGGTGCAGCCAGCGTAGGGAGCCAGGTACTGCAGGGCAGCGGATTCGGAAGCGGACGCTGCCACCACAATGGTGTTGGCCAGAGCGCCGTGCTCTTCCAGCTTGCGCACCACGTTGGCGATGGTCGACTGCTTCTGACCGATGGCTACGTACACGCAGCGGATGCCGCTGTTCTTCTGGTTGATGATGGCGTCGATGGCCATCGCGGTCTTGCCGATCTGGCGGTCGCCGATGATCAGCTCGCGCTGGCCCCGGCCGACCGGGATCATGGCATCGACCGACTTGTAGCCGGTCTGCACCGGCTGGTCGACCGACTTACGCCAGATCA
Source organism: Azotobacter salinestris (assembly GCF_009363155.1). Lineage (NCBI taxonomy): Bacteria > Pseudomonadati > Pseudomonadota > Gammaproteobacteria > Pseudomonadales > Pseudomonadaceae > Azotobacter > Azotobacter salinestris. The sequence continues at coordinate 2,707,194 of NZ_CP045302.1, read as the reverse complement.
CGCCCGGCGCCACTTTCTCGACCGCATCGGTGAGCTTGGCGCCGATCGGGCCCTTGCCGTCGATCGGGTTGCCCAGGGCGTCGACCACGCGGCCCAGCAGTTCCGGACCGACCGGGACTTCCAGGATACGGCCGGTGCACTTGGCGCTCATGCCTTCGGTCAGGCCCAGGTAGCTACCCAGAACCACGGCACCGACGGAATCTTGCTCCAGGTTCAGCGCCATGCCATAGATGCCGCCGGGGAACTCGATCATCTCGCCGTACATGACGTCGGCCAGACCGTAGATGCGAACGATACCGTCAGATACGCTGACGACGGTGCCCTCGTTGCGGGCTTGAGCAGTCACATCGGTGTTCGCGATGCGCTGCTTGATGATTTCACTAATCTCAGCAGGATTCAGTTGCTGCATGCCATGACCCTCAAATCAGGATTTCAACGATTCGGCCAACTGGCTCAGTTTGCCGCGGACCGAACCGTCGACAACCAGGTCGCCGGCGCGGATGACCAGGCCACCGATCAGAGCAGGATTCACTACCTGCCTGGGGTTGACGGAACGATCTAGCCGCTTCGACAGGGCGGCAGCCAAGGTTTCGAGTTGCTCAGCGGAAAGCTCGTAGGCCGTTTCGAGTTCGACGTCGAGCGTCTTCTCGGCTTCTGCCTTGTATGTCTCGAACAGTTCGCGCACAGTCGGCAACACGAACAGGCGATCGTGCTCGCCCATGTTGGCGATGAAGTTGCGGAACGCCTCATCGACGTCGGCGGCGAACAGACGCAGCACGGCCTCGACCTTGCTTTCGCGGGTCAGGCGCGGGTTGCGCAGCAGTTCGGCGACTTCGGGGGCTTCAACGACAGCGGCGGCCAGGCCCAACATGCCCGACCAAGCGTCGCTGCTATTGGCCGCGCTGGCATACTCGAAAGCGGCTTTTGCGTAAGGCCGAGCAAGCGTCTGGTTATTGATCATCGCTTGCCTCGCTTAGAGTTGGGAGGCCAGTTTTTCGACCAGCTTGTTGTGTGCCTTGGTGTCCACTTTGGACTCCAGGATCTTCTCCGCGCCCAGGATGGCCAGAGCTGCCACCTGAGTGCGCAGTTCTTCCCTGGCACGGTTCACTTCCTGCTCGATCTCGGCCTTGGCCCCGGCAATCAGTCGCTCGCCCTCGGCATGTGCCTGCTGCTTGGCGTCTTCGATGATCGCATTGGCTTGCTTGTTCGCCTGCTCGATGATCTGGGTAGCCTGCTCGCGGGATTCACGCAGGGTGTTGGAAACCTTTTCCTGGGCCAGCTTCAGATCCTGCTGGGCACGGCCTGCAGCATCCAAGCCTTCGGCGATTTTCTTCTGGCGTTCCTGCATGGCCTGGGTGAGTGGCGGCCAAACGTACTTCATGCAGAACCAGACGAAAATAGCGAAGGCGATCGTTTGACCAAATAGCGTCAAATTTATGTTCACAGCGATTTACCTCGTGCTATCTCGTTCGGCGTGCTTGCCATTTCCGGGACGAGGGGGCTCGCTGGGCGAACCCCTTCTTAAACCGGGAAATGCTTAAGCAGCAGAGGGAGCGACAACGAAGATGAGGTACATCGCGATACCAACGCCGATCATCGGAACGGCGTCGAGCAGACCCGCCATCAGGAAGGTCTTGGTTTGCAGCTGGGGAGCCAGCTCGGGCTGACGAGCGGTGGATTCCAGCAGCTTGCCACCCAGCAGGGCGAAGCCGATACCGGTGCTCAGTGCACCCAGACCGATCATGATGGAGGCGGCGATGATGACAAGTTCCATGTAAAGCTCCTGAAGCTAAGGGTAGGTTGGTTTAGGGGAAGCGTTATTGCCGGTCAATGGTGGTCTTCATGGGCAGCGCTCAGGTACACGATGGTCAGCACCATGAAGATGAATGCCTGAAGCGGAATCACCAGGATATGGAAGATTGCCCAAGGCAGATTCAGGGTCCACTGGGCCCAGAACGGCAGCAAGGCGATGAGGATGAACACCACTTCACCGGCATACATGTTGCCGAACAGACGCAGAGCCAGGGTCAGCGGCTTGGTCAGCAGACCCAGGATTTCAAGGAACAGGTTGAACGGAATCAACGCCCAATGATTGAACGGGGTCAGCGAGAGTTCTTTGGCGAATCCCCCCACACCCTTAACCTTGATGCTGTAGTAGATGATCAGGAGGAACACGCCGATCGAGATACCGAAGGTGCCATTCGGATCGGCGGTCGGCACGATCTTGAAGTAGGGCGCACCCAGCAGATGGGCCAGTCCGGGGATGAAGTCGACCGGAATCCACTTCAGGCTGTTCATCAGGAACACCCAGACGAAGATGGTCAGGGCCAGGGGAGCGATCAGCGGGTTGCGGCCATGGAAGGTGTCGCGAACCATGCCCTCGACGAACTCGATGCACATCTCGGCGATGTTCTGCAGGGGGCCCGGCACCTTGGTGGTAGCAGTGAGGGCGGCCTTGCGGAACAGCCACAGGAACAGCACGCCCATGGCGATCGACCAACCGAGGGTATCCAGGTGGATGGACCAGAAGCCCATCTGTCCCGCCTCTTCTGCCGTACTCGCGATGATCCAGCCCTTTTCCGGATGCGCCCCGAAGACCAGATTCTGTAGGTGGTGCTGTATATATTCGACTGGAGTGTTCGCCATAAACGCCTCAAATGCTCAATGCTTCGGTTTGTTTCTCATCAGCAGGAGTGCGCTCGCTCCGACGCCGAGCACCAGCAGGTAGCCGCCGAACAGCGCCAGCGGCTCGAGAGGCTGCACCCCCACAAACACCAGCGCGAAGAGCGCCGCTGTCAGAATTAGTTTTCCCATCTCACCGGCCCAGAGGGACTGGACCACGGCTCTGGCCGAACGCGCGCCGAAGTAGCGAAAGGCCTTGTGGGCGAAATACAGGTTGGCCAGCCAGGCGATCAGGCCCCCCAGCAGGGCCGAATACCCTGCGACCAACCCAAAAAACACACCGCACGCAAAGGCCGTGGCAAGTCCGGTCAGGGCCTGCACGACCAATACACGAAACACGGGAAGGCGATGGAAAGGTGTTCGATTACGTATATTCACACGATCCCCGTCGCCATGGCGGAGCGTTCAACGAGCCTACCGCTATCAAAATGCGCGGCGAGTATAGGGTCGCTTCCAAGTCGGTTCAACCTTCGGGTAGTCTTTTCCGATCGCCCGCTACACGCCCGAATCTCAACGGATATGGGCCAGGACGCCTTGAAGTTCGTCCAGAGAGTTGTAGCGGATCACAAGTTGGCCCTTGCCTTTCTGGCTGTGCCTGATCTCGACCGGAGAGCCCAAACGCTCGGCCAGCCGCTGTTCCAGACGGGTTATGTCCGGATCCTCCGTAGGGGTTTTCTCCGCTTGCGGCTGGTCGCTCAGCCATTGGCGCACCAACGCTTCGGTCTGACGGACGGTCAGGCCTCGTGCGACAACATGTCGCGCGCCTTCCACCTGCCGTTCGGCGGGAAGTCCGAGCAATGCACGGGCGTGGCCCATTTCCAGATCGCCATGGGAAAGCAGGGTCTTGATCTCCTCCGGCAGGGAAATCAGCCGCAACAGATTGCTGATGCTGACCCGCGACTTGCCCACCGCATCGGCGACCTGCTGCTGGGTCAGCTGGAACTCCTGCTGCAGGCGTTGAAGGGCGAAAGCCTCCTCGATGGGGTTGAGGTTCTCGCGCTGGATGTTCTCGATCAGCGCCATGGCGATGGCGGCCTCGTCCGGCACCTCGCGGACGATGGCCGGAATCCTCTCCAGTCCGGCCTGCTGACTGGCCCGCCAGCGCCGCTCGCCGGCGATGATCTCGTAGCGCTGGCCGTCGACCGGGCGCACCACGATCGGCTGCATTACCCCCTGGGCCAGGATCGATTGCGCCAGCTCCTCCAGCGCCACCGGGTCCATGTCGCGGCGCGGCTGGTATTTGCCGCGCTGGATCAGCTCCAGCGGCAGGTGTTGCAGCTCATGGCCATCGAGCTTCTGCTCGACCTCCTTCTGCAGGGCGGCCACGCCACCGGTACCGCCCAGCAAGGCATCCAGCCCGCGGCCCAGGCCTCGTTTCTTGATCGCCATGGAAGCTCCTTATGCTCTGGCCCCGCGCGCAGCCTTGCGCTGGCGACGCGACAGCTCGCTGGCCAGCGCCAGATAGGCCTGGGCACCCTTGGATTGCTTGTCGTAGACCAGCGCCGGCATGCCGTGGCTGGGTGCCTCGGCGAGTCGTACGTTGCGCGGAATGACGGTTTCGTAGAGCTTGTCGCCGAAGTGCGCCTGGAGTTGGTCGGACACCTCGTTGGTCAGGCTGATGCGCGGATCGTACATGGTGCGCAGCAGGCCCTCGATCTGCAGGTTCGGATTGAGCGCCTGGCCGATGCGCTGGATCGAGTTGACCAGATCGCTCAATCCCTCCAAGGCGTAGTACTCGCACTGCATGGGGATGATCACCCCGTCGGCGGCGGCCAGGGCATTGACGGTCAGCATGGACAACGACGGCGGGCAGTCGATCAGGATGTAGTCGTAGTTCTCGCGGATCGGCGCCAGTGCCTCGCGCAGGCGGTGCTCCTTGCCCGGCTTGTCGAGCAGGACGACCTCGGCCGCGGTGAGATCGCGGTTGGCCGGCAGCAGCTGGTAGCCGCCGTGCTCGGAGAAATGCATGGCCTCGGCGAAGCTGCAGTCGCCGGTCAGCACGTCGTAGACCGAATGCTCCAGGCTCAGCTTGTCCACACCGCTGCCGGTGGTGGCGTTGCCCTGGGGATCGAGATCGATCAGCAGCACGCGTCTGCGCGTGGCCACCAGCGAGGCGGCCAGGTTGATGCAAGTGGTGGTCTTGGCCACACCGCCCTTCTGGTTGGCGATGGCGAGTACTTTAGCCATGGTCAGCGTCTGTCCGGATCATGGAGTGCGGCGCAGTATCAGCAGATGGCGCTGACCCTGACAACCGGGAACCTTGAGCTCATAGGTACGTTCCAGTCGAAAATCGTCCGGCAGGGCCTGCAGTTCGTCGTCCGGCTGCACGCCCTTCATGGCCAGCCAGCGGGTGCCTGCGTCGCCCAGATGACGGGTCCAGTTGGCGAAATCCGCCAGCGAACTGAACGCCCGCGAACAGATGCCGGAAAACGGCTGCACGGGTTTGAATGCCTCGACCCGACTGTGAACAACTTCCAGGTTTTGCAATTGCAGTTCCAGTTTCACCTGGGTAAGGAAACGGGTCTTCTTGCCGTTGGAATCCAGCAGGGTGAAGCGTCGTTCGGGAAACAGGATGGCCAGCGGAATACCCGGCATGCCGCCCCCGCTGCCGACATCCAGCCAGTCATCCCCAGCCTCGGCGACCTGCGGCGCCACGCTGAGGCTGTCGAGCAGATGACGCGAGACCATCTCGTCCGGATCGCGCACGGCGGTGAGATTGTAGGCCTTGTTCCACTTGATCAACAGCGCCAGGTAGGTCAGCAGCCGTTCCTGCTGGCGGCCGGACAGTTCGACGCCCAGTTCGCGAGCACCACTGAGCAGTTCCTCGGCGTGACGGGAGGTGACCGTGGACATCAGGCGCTCCGCTCCAGGTTCCGGCCGGCGTCGCGCTTCTTCAGATGGATCAGCAGCAGGGAAATCGCCGCAGGGGTAACCCCCGGAATCCGCGAGGCCTGACCGAGCGTCTGCGGGCGGGCCTGGCCGAGCTTGTGCTGGATCTCCTTGGACAGTCCGGAAATCGACGCGTAGTCCAGATCGTCCGGCAGGCGCGTGCTTTCACTGGCACGCAGGCGGGCGATCTCGTCCTGCTGGCGATCGATGTAGCCGGCGTACTTGGTCTTGATCTCCACCTGCTCGGCCACCTGCTCGTCTTCGGCGCCGCCGCCGGTCAGCTCGACCAGACCGGCGTAATCGACTTCCGGCCGCGTCAGCAGGCTGAGCAGGTTGTACTCGCGGGTCAACGGGCTGCCGAAACGCGCAGCGACCGCCTCGCCCTCCGGCGTGCCGGGGCGCACCCAGGTCGTGCTCAGGCGCTGCTCTTCGCGCTCGATGCCTTCGCGCTTGGCACAGAACGCCGCCCAGCGGTCGTCGCCGACCAGGCCCAGCGCACGGCCCTGCTCGGTCAGGCGCAGGTCGGCGTTGTCTTCGCGCAGGATCAACCGGTACTCGGCGCGCGAGGTGAACATGCGGTACGGCTCCTGGGTGCCGAGGGTGATCAGGTCGTCGACCAGCACGCCGAGATAGGCCTCGTCGCGGCGCGGACACCAGGCCTCGCGGCCCTGGGCGCGCAGCGCGGCGTTGGTGCCGGCGAGCAGGCCCTGGGCGCCGGCCTCCTCGTAGCCGGTGGTGCCGTTGATCTGCCCCGCGAAGAACAGGCCGCCGATCACCTTGGTTTCCAGCGAGTACCTGAGATCGCGTGGATCGAAGAAGTCGTACTCGATGGCGTAGCCCGGACGGACGATGTGGGCGTTCTCCAGACCGCGGATGGAGCGGACGATCTCGAGCTGCACGTCGAACGGCAGCGAGGTGGAGATGCCGTTGGGATAGATCTCGTGGGTCGACAGGCCTTCTGGCTCGAGAAACACCTGGTGGCTGTCCTTGTCGGCGAAGCGGTGGATCTTGTCCTCGATCGACGGGCAGTAACGCGGGCCGATGCCCTCGATCACCCCCGAGTACATCGGCGAGCGGTCCAGGTTGCCGGCAATGATTTCATGGGTGCGCGCATTGGTGTGGGTGATCCAGCAGCTGACCTGCCGCGGATGCTGCTCGCGCGAGCCGAGGAAGGACATCACCGGCACGGGCATATCGCCCGGCTGTTCGGTCATCGCCGAGAAGTCGATGGAGCGGCCGTCGATGCGCGGCGGCGTGCCGGTCTTCAGGCGACCGACGCGCAACGGCAGCTCGCGCAGGCGACGGGCCAGCGCCAGTGACGGCGGATCGCCAGCACGGCCGCCTGAATAATTCTCCAGACCTATGTGGATAAGTCCGCCGAGGAAGGTGCCGGCCGTGAGGACCACGTTGTCGGCACGGAATTTCAGGCCCATCTGGGTGACCACGCCACGCACCTGCTCGCCCTCGACGATCAGGTCGTCGGCAGACTGCTGGAAAATCCACAGGTTGGGCTGGTTTTCCAGGATGCGGCGGATCTCCGCCTTGTACAGCGCGCGGTCGGCCTGGGCGCGCGTGGCGCGTACCGCCGGTCCCTTGCGGCTGTTGAGAACGCGGAACTGGATACCGGCCACATCGGTGGCTTGGGCCATGGCGCCGCCGAGCGCATCGATTTCCTTGACCAGATGACTCTTGCCGATCCCACCGATGGCCGGGTTGCAACTCATGTGCCCGAGGGTTTCCACATTGTGGGAAAGCAGCAGGGTCTTCGCACCCATGCGCGCAGCCGCGAGTGCGGCTTCGGTACCGGCATGGCCGCCGCCGATCACGATCACGTCAAAACGGGAAGGGAAGTCCACCACGCACCTCGTGCCTGTTCGTAGGGGGAAAAGGAAGGGCGGCAAGTATAGAGAGTTAGGCGGAGCGAATGAAGGTCATGCACAAAAAATAACCAGTATGTCCCGAGCACTTGGTTTGCAGGTTTCAAACAGAGATAAAAGGAATGAATTCTTTTAAAAGCCTGTTCTTGTGTTTATGTCTAATCAGGCCAATTTCTGTGGATAACCAATGGGAAGCTGTTTCCCATCGACTTTTCCACTCAGGATAAGCCTGTGACGATCCTGCCTGTGGATATGGGGTAGGCTGTCGACGGCCTGTGCATTGATCTAGCATTTATCCACAGGAGAAATTGTCCGCCTTTTCGCCACCGGCTTATTGACGAAGCTCATCGAGGGTTTTCCACAGGGCTGATTGGCATGCGCCGGAGCGCTGTCGGCCCGGTGTTCGGGAAAAAATCGGACATGCGTGTGGATAACGAGACAGCGCACAGGGTCGGCCCATCGAGCCAGGAGGCAAAGACAGGCGGGACAGGAAGGATTCGACTATTTGCCGATGCAGAAGCTGGAAAAGATGCGGCCGAGCAGATCGTCCGGTGTGAAGGTGCCAGTGATTTCTCCGAGCGCCTGCTGGGCCTGGCGCAGGTCCTCGGCAAGCAGTTCGCCGGCCCCGCAGCCGATGAGCTGGGCGTGCCCGTGGTCGAGACAGGCGGCAGCCTGGCGCAGGGCTTCAAGATGGCGACGACGGGCGCTGAAGCTGCTCTCGATGGTCTGCTCGAAGCCCATGCAGGCCTTCAGATGCTCGCGCAGCAGATCCAGGCCTTCACCGGTGCGGGCCGACAGGCCGAGGACGACGTGGCCGTCGCTGCCCTGCTCCTGGACGACCGGCTCGCCGGACAGGTCGACCTTGTTACGGATCAGGGTGACCTTGCCCGGCTCCGGGCGCAGGTCGAGGAATTCCGGCCAGAGGGCGAAGGGATCGGCCGCTTCCGGAGCGCTGGCATCGACTACCAACAACACCCGGTCGGCTTCGCGGATGGCCTGGAGGGCGCGTTCGACACCGATCCGTTCGACTTGGTCGGCGGTTTCCCTGAGCCCGGCGGTATCCACGACATGCAGCGGCATGCCGTCGATGTGGATATGTTCGCGCAGCAGGTCCCGGGTGGTGCCGGCGATGTCGGTGACGATCGCCGATTCGCGGCCGGCCAGGGCGTTGAGCAGGCTGGATTTGCCGGCATTCGGCCGGCCGGCGATGACCACGGTCATGCCGTCGCGCAGGAGCGCACCCTGACCCGCCTCGCGCAGCACTGTGGACAAGTCGGTGCGCAGGCCTTCGAGCAGCTCGAGCACGCGGCCATCGGCGAGGAAGTCGATTTCCTCTTCGGGAAAGTCGATGGCGGCCTCGACGTAGAGGCGCAGCTCGATCAGCCGCTCGGCGAGTGCGTTCACGCGCCGGGAAAACTCGCCCTGCAGCGAGCGCAGCGCATTGCGTGCCGCCTGTGCCGAACTGGCCTCGATCAGGTCGGCGATCGCCTCGGCCTGGGCCAGGTCCAGCTTGTCGTTGAGAAAGGCCTGCTCGCTGAATTCGCCCGGCCGTGCCATGCGCGCCCCCAGCTCCAGGCAGCGGCGCAGCAGCAGGTCGAGCACCAGCGGGCCGCCATGGCCCTGCAGCTCGAGCACGTCCTCGCCAGTGAAGGAATGGGGACCGGGAAAGAACAGCGCGATGCCCTCGTCGAGCACCTGGCCCGATCCATCACGGAAGCTGCCATAGTGGGCATGCCGCGGCTTGAGCGGGCGTTCGCAGATGCCCGCGGCGACTACCCCGGCCAAGGGGCCTGAAACCCGCACGATGCCGACCCCACCCCGGCCTTGGGCGGTGGCGATGGCGGCGATGGTTTCGCGTGCGCTGTGCATTGCGGACTCCGGATAGCAAGACGCCCCACTGCGGGGGCGTCGAGGTCGGGCTGGCAGCGGCAAGGATCAGGCCGGCTGGGCGGCCTTCTCGATCTGCCGGGTAATGTACCACTGCTGACCGATGGAGAGGACGTTGTTGACCACCCAGTACAGCACCAGGCCGGCCGGGAACCAGAGGAAGAAGAAGGTGAAGATGATCGGCATCAGCTTCATCACCCTGGCCTGCATGGGATCCGGCGGCGTCGGGTTGAGCGTCTGCTGGAAGAACATGGTCGCGCCCATGATGATCGGCAGGATGAAGTACGGGTCCTTGATCGACAGGTCGGTGATCCAACCCAGCCAGGGCGCCTGGCGCATCTCCACGCTTTCCAGCAGCACCCAGTAGAGGGCGAGGAACACCGGCATCTGCACCAGAATCGGCAGGCAGCCGCCGAGCGGGTTGATCTTCTCCTTCTTGTACAGCTCCATCATCGCCTGAGACAGCTTCTGGCGATCCTCGCCGTACTGCTCCTTAAGCGCCTGCAGCTTGGGGGCGACCGCGCGCATGCGGCCCATCGAACGGTAGCTGGCCGCCGAGAGCGGGAAGAAGGCCAGCTTGATGATGATGGTCAGCACGATGATCGACCAGCCCCAGTTGCCCAGCAGCGCATGGATCAGCTCCAGCAGCCAGAAGATCGGCTGGGCGATGAACCACAGGAAGCCGTAGTCGACGGTCAGCTCCAGGCCGGGCGAGACGGCCTCCAGCTGGTCCTGGTCCTTCGGACCGGCATACAGGCGGCTGACGGTTTCGCCGCTGGCGCCGGCCGGGATGTTCAGGGTCGGTCCGGTGAAGCCGATGATGTAGTTGCCCTGGCTGTCCTTGCGGGTGGTGACCAGGTTGGTGTCGTCCTTGTTGGGAACCCAGGCGGTCACGAAGTAGTGCTGCAACCAGGCGATCCAGCCGCCCTGCACGGTCTCGCGCAGGCTCTTGTCGTCCATGTCGCCCATGGACACCTTCTTGTACGGCTCGTCGGCGGTCCACAGGGCGGCGCCCAGATAGGTGGCGGTACCGGTCGCGGTGGTCGAGGACGGGTCGGCGCTGGCATCGCGCTTGAGCTGGGCGAACAGGTTGCCGCTCCAGGACTGGTCGCTGTTGTTGGCGATCAGGTGGCGGACTTCCAGATCGTACGCCCCGCGCTTGAAGGTGAAGCGCTTGACGTAGTCGACGCCGCCTTCGCTGAATTTTAGCTCGACCACCAGGCTGTCTTGCCCATCGGCCAACTGGTAGCTGCGTTGCTCGCTGACGTACAGCGGGCGACCGCTGGTGCGGGCATCCGGGCCGTTGGCACCGGTCAAGCCACTCTGTGCCAGATACAGGCGCTCGCTGCCGTTGTCGAACAGCTGGAAGGGTATCTCCGGATGATCCTGGCGGCGTGGAAACTTGGGCAGCTTGAGCTGCACGACGTCGCCACCGCGCGGATCGATGGCCACTTCCAATACATCGGTGCGGACCTGGATCAGATCGGCACCGACGGTGCTCGCCACGGTGTCCGGCACCCGGTTCTCGCTGCCGGCGGTGGGAACGTCCGCACTGGCCGAGGGAGCGGCGGGCACGGCTTCCGGCTGGGCCGACGGGGCGCTTTGGGCCACGGCGTTCTGGGGCGGTAGTGCCGCCTGGCCGTAATCCTGGTTCCACTGCAAAACCAGCAGATAGGACACGACTGCCAGGGCGACGAGCAGGATCGAGCGTTTGATATCCATGGTTACTCGGCCATCGAAGAGGGTCGGGAGGTTTTGATCGGGGGAACGGGGTCGTAGCCACCCGGATTCCAGGGGTGGCAGCGCCCTAGACGACGCAGGCTCAACCAGCCGCCGCGCAGCAGGCCATGAGTGGAGATGGCCTCGTGCGCATAGCAGGAGCAGCTGGGATGGAAACGACAATGGTTGGCCATCAGCGGACTGATCGCATAGCGGTAGAACTGGATCGCGGCGAGGGCCAGTTTACGCATGGGAGTTTCCAGCCGCCTCGGCAGCGGTCTGCGGCCGGCTGCGGGCGAGTCGTTTCCAGAGCTTGCCGAATTGTTGCGTCACTTCGGCGTTTTCCAGCTCGCCGAGGCCCTTGCGTGCGACCACCACGACATCCCAGCCGGCCAGGCTATCCTGATTCAGGCGGAAGGATTCGCGTATCAGACGTTTCAGGCGGTTGCGCCCGACGGAGAGCTTGACGCTCTTCTTGCCGATCACCAGCCCGAGGCGGGGATGGTCCAGATCGTTGGGACGCGCGAGGAGCAGGACGTGCTTGCCCGGAACCTTGGCGGTCGGGGAGTCGAAGACGGCCTTGAACTGGCGGGGAATCAGCAGGCGCTTTTCCCGACCGAAGTCTCGACTCACCGTCCGTTCCGGCTGAGTCAGACGGTCAGGCGCTTGCGGCCCTTGGCGCGGCGACGCGACAGGACTTGACGGCCGTTCTTGGTAGCCATGCGAGCGCGGAAACCGTGGGTGCGAGCGCGCTTGAGGGTGCTGGGTTGGAAAGTGCGTTTCATGATGCTCTACCTGGTGGTCACTAACGGGCCGGAAGTGGCCCCCGTTTTAAAGAGACCGGCGATTCTAGAGAAAGCCGCAGGACAGGTCAATTTCCAACCAGCGATACGGTCGAGCGCTCAGGTATCGGTTGCGAGGAGCCGTTCCGTCTACAGACGAATATCCGAGCCTCTGTGGAAAAGTCTTCCACAAATAGATCAAGGTGGAAAATTCTTTGAAGAGCTGATTGTTTATGTAGTGACTGGCTGACTGCCAGTCTGTGGAAAACTTATCCAGGGTCCGGCAGGGCATGCCTTTCCGGGAAGGACAAACCTGTCGATTGCGAGTGGCCTGTCTGTGTGGAGCCTACGGATAAGCTGGGCATGGATGCAGGCTTTATGCACAGGGATTTTATCCACTGATTTTTCCGTCAGCTTGTGCACGGCGTTCATGAGTAGTTATCAACAGGTCTCTGGAGGGGCGTCAGGGACTTTTTGCGATCGCTTTGGCCTGGTCGCGAACGGTGGTTGCACAATCCATGTGGATAACCTTGTGCCGGGCGGATACAATGGCAGACTGTTTTTTTGCCAGCCGTTCGGGCGGCGGGGGGAGATACGTGTCCGTGGAACTTTGGCAGCAGTGCGTCGAGCTGCTGCGCGACGAACTGCCCGCCCAGCAATTCAATACCTGGATTCGTCCTCTGCAGGTGGAAGCCGATGGCGACGAGCTGCGCGTCTATGCGCCCAATCGTTTCGTGCTCGACTGGGTCAACGAGAAGTACCTCGGCCGGTTGCTCGAACTGCTCGGCGAGCGAAGCGAGGACGTCACGCCCTCCGTTTCCCTGCTGATCGGCAGCAAGCGCAGCCCGGCTCCCCGCGCGGCGCAGCCGGCCTCTCCGCCGCCGCCGGTGGTGCAGGCGCCAGCACCGGCGGCGATCGACGAGGTATCGACTGCTCGTCCTGTGGATGTACAGCCACAGCCGGCGGCGAACCCGGCCGCGGTGCGTACCGAGCGTTCGGTGCAGGTCGAGGGAGCCCTCAAGCACACCAGCTATCTGAACCGGGCCTTCACCTTCGAAAATTTCGTCGAGGGCAAGTCCAACCAGTTGGCGCGTGCCGCCGCCTGGCAGGTGGCGGACAATCCCAAGCACGGTTACAACCCGCTGTTCCTCTATGGAGGCGTCGGTCTCGGCAAGACCCATCTGATGCATGCCGTGGGCAACCACCTGCTGAAGAAGAACCCCAATGCCAAGGTGGTCTACCTGCATTCGGAACGCTTCGTCGCCGACATGGTGAAGGCCCTGCAGCTCAACGCGATCAACGAGTTCAAGCGCTTCTACCGTTCCGTGGACGCGCTGCTGATCGACGATATCCAGTTCTTCGCCAAGAAGGAGCGCTCCCAGGAGGAGTTCTTCCATACCTTCAACGCCCTGCTCGAAGGCGGGCAGCAGGTAATTCTCACCAGCGACCGCTATCCAAAGGAGATCGAGGGGCTCGAGGAGCGGCTGAAGTCGCGTTTCGGCTGGGGCCTGACCGTGGCCGTGGAGCCACCGGAGCTGGAAACCCGAGTAGCGATCCTGATGAAGAAGGCCGAGCAGACCAAGGTCGAGCTGCCCCACGACGCCGCCTTCTTCATTGCACAGCGTATCCGCTCCAACGTGCGCGAACTGGAAGGCGCGCTCAAGAGGGTCATCGCCCACTCGCACTTCACCAACCACCCGATCACCATCGAACTGATCCGCGAATCGCTGAAGGATCTGCTGGCGCTGCAGGACAAGCTGGTCAGCGTCGACAACATCCAGCGCACCGTCGCCGAGTACTACAAGATCAAGATCGCCGATCTGCTTTCCAAGCGTCGCTCGCGTTCGGTGGCCCGCCCGCGGCAGGTCGCCATGGCGCTGTCCAAGGAGCTGACCAACCACAGCCTGCCGGAGATCGGCGATTCCTTTGGCGGCCGCGATCACACCACCGTCCTCCATGCTTGCCGCAAGATCGCCGAGCTGCGCGAAACCGATGCGGACATTCGCGAGGACTACAAGAACCTGCTGCGCACCCTGACCACCTGAGCCAGACGCAACCGACTGGGGACTGGACCATGCATTTCACCATTCAACGCGAAGCCCTGCTGAAACCACTGCAACTGGTCGCCGGCGTCGTCGAACGCCGGCAGACCCTGCCGGTGCTCTCCAACGTGCTGCTGGTCGTCGAGAAACAGCAGCTGTCGCTCACCGGCACCGACCTGGAGGTCGAGCTGGTCGGCCGCGTGCCGCTGGAAGAAAGCGCCGAGTCCGGCGAGATCACCGTGCCGGCGCGCAAGCTGATGGACATCTGCAAGAGCCTGCCGAACGACACGCTGATCGACATTCGTCTGGACGAGCAGAAGCTGCTGATCAAGGCCGGCCGCAGCCGTTTCACCCTGTCCACTCTGCCGGCCAGCGATTTTCCCACCGCCGAGGAAGGCCAGGGCTCGCTGACCTTTTCCCTGGTACAGAGCAAGCTGCGCCGGCTGATCGAGCGCACCAGCTTCGCCATGGCCCAGCAGGACGTACGTTACTATCTGAACGGCATGCTGCTGGAGATGAACGCGGGCGTGCTGCGCGCGGTCGCCACCGACGGTCACCGTCTGGCGCTGTGTGCCATGCAGGCCGGTATCGAGCATGCCGACCGTCACCAGGTCATCGTGCCGCGCAAGGGCATTCTGGAGCTGGCGCGCCTGCTCACCGACCAGGACGGCGAAGTCAGCATCGTTCTCGGCCAGCATCACATCCGTGCCACCACCGGCGAGTTCACTTTCACCTCCAAGCTGGTCGACGGCAAGTTCCCCGACTATGAGCGGGTGTTGCCGCGCGGTGGCGACAAGAAGGTGCTTGGCGATCGCCAACTGCTGCGCGAGGCCTTCAGCCGTACGGCCATCCTCTCTAACGAGAAGTACCGCGGCATCCGCCTGCAACTGGCCAGCGGCCTGCTGAAGATCCAGGCGAACAACCCGGAGCAGGAGGAAGCCGAAGAGGAAGTGGCGGTGGACTACAGCGGCGAAGCCCTGGAGATCGGTTTCAACGTCAGCTATCTGCTCGACGTGTTGGGGGTGATGAGTGCCGAGCAGGTGCGCCTGACCCTGTCCGACTCCAACAGCAGTGCCCTGCTGCAGGAAGCGGACAATGACGACTCTGCCTATGTCGTCATGCCGATGCGCCTGTAAGCCTGCCGTCTTGCCTCGATGTCCCTCGGCCGCGTGACCGTCACCGCGGTGCGCAACCTGCACCCGGTGACCCTCACTCCCTCGCCCCGCATCAACATCCTCTACGGTCCCAACGGCAGCGGCAAGACCAGCCTGCTGGAGGCGATCCACCTGCTCGGCCTGGCGCGCTCCTTCCGCAGCCAGCGCCTGTCGCCGGTGATCCAGCACGAGCAGCCGGCCTGCACGGTATTCGGCCAGGTGCAGTGGAGCGACGGTCGGGTGCGCAATCTTGGCGTGTCCCGCAACCGGCTGGGCGAACTGCAGATCCGCATCGACGGGCAGAACGTGCGCAGCGCTGCGCAGCTTGCCGAATCCCTGCCGATGCAGCTGATCAATCCGGACAGTTTCCGCCTGCTCGAGGGGGCGCCCAAGGTGCGCCGGCAGTTCCTCGATTGGGGCGTGTTCCACGTGGAACACCGCTTCCTTCCGGCCTGGCAACGCCTGCAGACGGCCCTGCGCCAGCGGAACTCCTGGCTACGCCATGGTAGAATCGACCCTGTTTCGCAGGCCGCCTGGGACCGGGAACTGTGCCTGGCGAGCGAGGAAATCGACAGTTATCGACGCAGCTACATTCAGGCGCTGAAGCCGGTCTTCGAGAGCGTCCTGGGCGAGTTGGTGGAGCTGGACGGTCTGACCCTGAGCTACTACCGCGGCTGGGATCGGGAGCGCTCGCTCGGCGAGGTTCTTGCTGCGTCCCTCCCGCGCGATCAGTTGCTGGGACATACCCACGCAGGTCCCCAGCGGGCCGACCTGCGCCTTCGCCTGGCGGCGCACAACGCCGCGGACCTGCTGTCGCGTGGTCAGCAGAAGCTGGTGGTCTGTGCGCTGAAGATCGCCCAGGGGCATCTCGTCGAGCGCACCAGGCGCGGCCAGTGCATCTATCTGGTCGACGACCTGCCCTCCGAACTGGACGAGCAGCACCGTCGTGCCCTCTGCCGTCTGCTCGAAGAACTGCATTGCCAGGTATTCATCACCTGCGTAGACCTAGAAGCATTGCGTGAAGGCTGGCGCACGGATACGCCAGTTGCCCTGTTCCACGTGGAACAGGGCCGTATCACCCAGACCCACGATCGGGAGTGAAGGTAATGAGCGAAAACCAGACGTACGACTCGTCCAGCATCAAAGTCCTGAAGGGCCTGGATGCCGTACGCAAACGCCCCGGCATGTACATCGGTGATACCGATGACGGTACCGGTCTGCACCACATGGTGTTCGAGGTGGTCGACAACTCGATTGACGAGGCGCTGGCCGGCTACTGCAACGATATCAGCATCACCATTCACACCGACGAGTCCATCACCGTGCGCGACAACGGCCGGGGCATTCCGGTCGATCTGCACAAGGAAGAAGGCGTCTCCGCCGCCGAGGTCATCATGACCGTGCTGCATGCCGGCGGCAAATTCGACGACAACAGTTACAAGGTGTCCGGCGGCCTGCACGGCGTGGGCGTTTCGGTAGTCAATGCGCTCTCCGAGGAATTGGTGTTGACCATTCGCCGCGACGGCAAGGTGTGGGAGCAGACCTACGTGCACGGCGTGCCGCAGGCACCGCTGGCCGCGGTCGGCGATACCGAGGGCACCGGCACGCAGATCCACTTCAAGCCCTCCGCGGAAACCTTCCACAACATCCACTTCAGTTGGGACATCCTCGCCAAACGCCTGCGCGAACTGTCCTTCCTCAATTCCGGCGTCGGTATCGTCCTCAAGGACGAGCGCAGCGGCAAGGAGGAGCTGTTCAAGTACGAAGGCGGCCTGAAGGCTTTTGTCGACTACCTGAACACCAACAAGAACGCGGTCAGCCAGGTGTTCCACTTCAGCGTGCAGCGCGAGGAGGACGGCGTCGGCGTGGAGGTCGCCCTGCAATGGAACGATGGGTTCAACGAGAACATCCTCTGCTTCACCAACAACATTCCCCAGCGTGACGGCGGCACCCATCTGGCCGGATTCCGCTCGGCGCTGACGCGCAACCTGAACGCCTATATCGAACAGGAAGGTCTGGCCAAGAAGCACAAGGTGGCAACCACCGGCGACGACGCCCGCGAGGGCCTGACCGCGATCATCTCGGTCAAGGTGCCGGATCCCAAGTTCAGCTCGCAGACCAAGGACAAGCTGGTCTCCAGCGAGGTGAAGACCGCTGTCGAGCAGGAGATGGGCAAGTACTTCGGCGACTTCCTGCTGGAGAATCCCAACGAGGCCAGGGCGGTGGTCGGCAAGATGATCGATGCCGCCCGTGCCCGCGAGGCCGCCCGCAAGGCCCGCGAAATGACCCGCCGCAAGGGCGCGCTGGACATCGCCGGCCTGCCTGGCAAGCTGGCCGACTGCCAGGAGAAGGATCCGGCCCTTTCCGAGCTCTACATCGTCGAGGGCGACTCCGCCGGCGGCTCGGCCAAGCAGGGCCGCAACCGGCGGACCCAGGCGATCCTGCCGCTCAAGGGCAAGATCCTCAACGTCGAGAAGGCGCGCTTCGACAAGATGCTCTCCTCCGCCGAGGTCGGCACCCTGATCACCGCGCTGGGCTGCGGAATTGGCCGCGAGGAGTACAACATCGACAAGCTGCGCTATCACAACATCATCATCATGACCGATGCCGACGTCGACGGCTCGCACATCCGCACCCTTCTGCTGACCTTCTTCTTCCGCCAGATGCCCGAGCTGATCGAGCGCGGCTACGTCTACATCGCCCAGCCGCCGCTGTACAAGGTGAAGAAGGGCAAGCAGGAGCAGTACATCAAGGACGACGAGGCCATGGAGGAATACATGACCCAGTCGGCCCTCGAGGACGCCAGCCTGCACGTCAACGAGAGCGCTCCGGGGCTGGGCGGGCCGGCTTTGGAAAGACTGGTCAACGACTACCGCACGGTGATGAAGACCCTTGCCCGCCTGTCGCGGCTTTATCCCCAGGAGATCACCGAGCACTTCGTCTACCTGCCGCGCGTCGGTCTCGAACTGCTGGGTGACCAGGCGGCCATGCAGGCCTGGCTGGAGCGGTTCCAGACCCGCCTGAAGGCCAGCGAGAAATCCGGGCTGGCCTACCGGGCCAGCCTGCGCGAGGATCGCGAGCGCCACCTCTGGCTGCCGGAGGTGGAGATGGTCGCCCACGGGCTGTCCAGCTATGTCACCTTCAACCGCGACTTCTTCGCCAGCAACGACTACCGCACCGTCACCGCCCTCGGCGAACAGCTGAACAGCCTGCTGGAAGACGGCGCCTACGTGCAGCGCGGCGAGCGCAGGAAACCGGTATCCAGCTTCAAGGAAGCCCTCGCCTGGCTGATGGCGGAAAGCACCAAGCGCCACAGCATCCAGCGCTACAAGGGCCTCGGCGAGATGAACCCCGAGCAGCTGTGGGAAACCACCATGGACCCGAGCGTGCGGCGCATGCTCAAGGTCACCATCGAGGACGCCATCGCCACCGACCTGATCTTCAACACCCTGATGGGCGATGCCGTCGAACCGCGCCGCGAATTCATCGAGAACAACGCCCTGGCGGTGGCGAATCTGGACGTGTGAGTAGCAGGTGTGGATAAGAAAAATATCCACAGACACAAGAGGCCCCCTGGCGGATGCACATCTGCCAGGGGGTTTTTCGTCGAGCGCTGGGTTATCCACCCGGGGCGGCCCTTACCTGATAAGGGGAGGCTCGATTCTGTGAAAGCCGAGGTTCTTGTCTAGAATGGCCGTTTGTCGACCACGCGGAGTCCAAGACATGTTCCTTGCCATGAACCGTTTCAAGATTGCCCGAGGACACGAGGAAGCCTTCATCGCCCACTGGCGCGAGCGCGAAAGCTATCTTCACGAGGTGCCCGGCTTTGTCCGTTTCCACCTTCTGCAGGGACCGCAGGGTGAGGAATCCACCCTGTTCAGTTCCTATACCGAATGGGAATCCGCGCAGGCCTTCGAGGACTGGACGCGTTCCGAAGCCTTCCGCAAGGCGCATGCCAACGCCGGTAGCAGCCCGCGTGAACTTTACCTGGGGCCGCCGCAGCTGGAGTTGTTCGAAGCCGTGCTGTAGCGGTCGCCGTACCTGCCTTGCCTTTCCCGGGCAGCGTCTTGCCCGGGCTTTCCGTCGAATTCGCCTGCCTCGAGCGGCATTTCCGGGGCGCCCTGGATAAGTACGAGGCTGTCCAGCGCGCCCGCCGGTCCGCACATGCTTCCCCTGCTCCGATGTTTTTCCGGAGGCAGCATATCGCGGCCTTATCCCTGTACCTTCTGCAGATCCACCCTGCCCGCGCGCACCGGCGGGCACCAGTAATAGCCTCCGCTGACCGGCTTGCTGAAGCGGAACAGGGCATCGACGATGCCGTCCTCCAGGCCGGCCATGCGGCGCAGCTGGGCTTCGAAGGCATCCAGGCTGTGGCCAAAGGCGAGGAACAGCAGGCCGGCCTGCTGGCCGTCGTTCCAGGGCATCGAGCGGCGCAGGACGAAGGCCTCCGGGCTGAAGCTTTCCTGGGCGGTGCGCTTGACGTGGGCGGAGGCCGGCGCGTCCTCCAGCTCCTCGTTGTCGCGCTTGCGCCGGCCGACGATATGGTCCTGTTCGTCCGGCGACAGGGCGCCGAAGCGGTCGAGGTCGTGTACCCAGTGCTGCACGGCGGCGAAGCTGCCACCCCGTTCGCCCTCGGAGCCTTCGCCGACGAGTGCGGCGGCAATGGCCGCTTCTCCTTGGGGATTCTCGGTGCCGTCCTCGTAGCCGGTCAGATCGCGGCCTTCCCGGTAGCGGAAGGCGTCGGTGCTCTGCACCAGGCGCAGGGCCGGGGCCAGGGCGGCGGCGAGCGCGCGACTGAGCTGCAGCAGCTCGCCGCGATCCTCGCCTCGCAGCCAGCACCACAGGGCGTGCTGGGTCGAGGGGATATCCACGGCGGTGCCGCTCAGTGCTGGGAACACACGCAGGCTGGCGAGTCGACGGCCCTGCGCCTGCAGCAGCGACTCGCCGAGGCCGACGACGATCGTCTCGCCATCGGCCAGGCTGGCGAGCCGGTCGAGGGCAGTGGGCAGGTCTTGCGCCGATTCGAGGGAGAAGAACAGAAAGCGATCCATAAACCCCACCTGTTGACGGCCGAGCCGGTCGTTTACAGTGGCGCCGTCGGCGTGCAGTTCCACGGCAGCAGCGCCTCGTAGTCTTCGACGCCTTGCGCTGCCGGCAGGCGTTCGAGGACGTGGCGCAGCCAGGCGTAGGGCTCCTGCCCGTTGACCCTGGCGGTTTCCACCAGGCTGTAGAGCTGCGCGCTGGCCGTCGCGCCTTTGGGCGTGTCGCTGAACAGCCAGTTCTTGCGCCCGATGACGAACGGGCGAATGGCCCGTTCGGCACGGTTGTTGTCGATCGGCAGGTAGCCCGCCTCGGTATAGCGGATGAGCCGGCTCCAGTTGCTGGCCAGGTAGTTCACCGCCTTGCCCAGCGCATTCTGCGCCGTGACCTGCGGCTGGGTCTTGTCCAGCCAGGCCTTGAGCTGGGCGAGGACCGGCAGGCTGTGTTGCCGGCGCGCCTCCAGGCGCTCGGCATCGCCGGCCTGTCGGAGGTCGCGCTCGATAGCGTAGAGCCGGTTGATCCAGGCCAATGCCTGGTCGGCGCGCCCGGTCTTGCCTTTGGGCTGCACCTGCTGCGCCTCGACGAACTTGCGCCGGGCATGGGCCCAGCAGCCCTGGCGCTCGATGCCCGGTTGCGCGGCCAGGGCGTTGTAGCCGGCGTAGTCGTCGGTCTGGCGCGACCCGGTCATCAGGTAGCCGCGGTAGCCGGCGAGCAGGCGCAAGGGCACCTCCTGTGCCCGGCTGGGGCTGTAGTCGAAGAGGACGACCGGCTGCTCCGGCGGGCCGCCGGTCTGCACCCACATCCAGGACTGGCTGGAGGGATCCCGGTCCGGCTCCTTGAGCACCTGCACCCGCGTCTCGTCGCAGTGGATCACCGGGCTTTCCAGCAGCCGGTCGCGCATCAGGTTGAGCAAGGGTTGCAGCTGCCCGGCGCACTGGATCGCCCAGCGCGCCAGGGTCTGCCGGGGGATCTCGACGCCGTGGCGGGCGAGCACCCTCTCGAAGCGGTGCAGCGGCAGGCCGTCGACGTACTTGGTGGTCAGCAGCATCGCCAGCACGCCGGGACTGGCCAGGCTTTTCTCGATCGGTTGCGCCGGCTTGTCGGCGGTGGCCGGTGCGCTTTCGCAGCCCCGGCAGGCGTAGACCTTGCGGATGTGCCGGATCACCCGGACCTGCATCGGCACGATGTCGAGCTGCTCGCTGACTTCCTCGCCGATGGCCTGCTTGCGGCAGCCGCAGGCGCAGCTCAGTTCCGTGCTCGGGCAGTTCGTGGACGACCTCGATCCGTGGCAGTTCGGCCGGCAGCGGTTTGCGTTTGCCACGGCGCTTGATCGGGGCGACGCCTTCTTCGGCCTCGGCGATCTCTCGTGCTTCGGCTTCAACGGCAGGCGCCGGCTCTTCGGCCAACTGCTCGGCTTCGTTGAACATCGCCAGTTGCGGTGAGTCCGGATCGATACTGCGCTCGGATTTCGGGCCGAACAGGCGTTGACGCAGCAGGGCGACCTGTTCCTGAAGCTGTTCTATGCGAGCATCCTTTGCCGACATCTGCTCGTTCGCCGACAGCAATAACTGCTTGAGCAAAAGCGGATCGTCGGGAAAGGTGTCGGGCACAAAAGTCATGGAGCCGGATTATACCGGCTCAGGCCACATAGCGCGGCCTCAACACCCGGTGCGGGCGGTTGCGCCAGAGGTCGAAGCCATCCAGCAGCCAGTTCAACTCCTCGGCGCTGAGGACGATGGCCTCGTCGCCGGGCTCTGGCGGCACCTTGAAGCGCTCGGCCTCCAGGCGCTTGAGCCAGAGACAGAAGCCGTACAGGATCTTCACCCGATTGCGCGCCCGGTTGAGAAACACGAACAGCACCGGATCGAACACCGCCACCTGGATGTCCAGCTCGACCAGGGCGGCGAGGCCGTCGATGGATTTTCGGAAATCGACAGGCTTGGGATAGAGGTAGATCTTTTCGACCTTGGCGTCGGGTCGCATCATGGTGGCTGGCTCCAGAAAGAAATCGGGAGCACAGCATCGGCGGGCCTTTACCTCGGTTGAAGATGGGGTTCATGGACTTTCAATTACCCATAGCGGGAAGCGACGAGTAGTGCTCCCAGCTTGATGTCCATGAGACGGCACCAGCCTCTCCAGAGAACGACATTGCCGGGTGGCGGATCCGAGGCACGGGCGAGATAGCCGCCAAGCCTCGCAATGTGAATCAGGTAGTCGGAAAGTGCCCTCGATGGAGGAGGTTGGCCGGTGGCGTCGATCATCCGGTCAAGCAGGCCAATTTCGTCCCGGGTCAAGGCAATGCGGGGAGAGGCCTCGGGCTCGGTGCGGTTGAGCATGGTCATCCAGAACAGACGCCAGGCAATGATGCAGAACAAGGCTATGAGATTGACCAGACGCTCGGCCGTCCTGAGCCTGGCCTCCTCCGCACGGCAGCCGGATTTCAGGATCTTGTGGAACGACTCGATCTTCCAGCGCAGGGCATACCAGTCAAGCTTCTCGATCGCCTCCTGCGGCGAGGTGACCGGCAAGTCGGTGATGAGCTGCCAGTCGATGGCCGGCCTGCCGCTCGGCTCCCCACGCTCCCGCGCCTGGATCACGGTCAGGTCGATGGCTGAATAATGTCTCTGCTTGCCGATCGGCGGTAGCACGTGGATACGACGATAACGAAGCTCGACGATGGCTCGGGTGGTTTTCCTGCCCTCTTCGACCAGGACGTCATGAAGTCCCTGGACGGCAACCTCGCTCATCTGGTCGGCAATCGTCTGTTTGCCGCTGCCGGCCAGGCGGTCGACACAGGTCCTGACAAGGAAATGGGTACCGGCAGAGCGTGCCGCACAGAAGAACTCATAGATATCGTTTTCCCGGTCCCCGACATGGACCAGCCGTGCCGGATCGCCGAGCAGCGCGGTGGCATCGCGCAGGTTTTCCAGCCAGCGGACGCTCTCCTTGTGCTCGATCGGCACGCGGGTCGGATTGATCCGGCGCTTGAGAGCCGTCACTCCCCTGAACTTCGAGCGTGTCCAGAAGCGGATTGCGGCCAGTCCCAGGGGGAGCCCCTCCGGCGTGACGACCAGGCTGGAATGCATCAGCAGGCCACAGAGCGTATGCATGGGCCTGCGGCCATCGGTTTTCCGGCCGGGGATGGTGGTAAGCGTGCCGATCTGCTCGGGGTGCGCCCGCTTGTACGAAAACTCGGTCGTATCCTGAAGGACCAGCAGGGGACCGTCGACGGCAGCAGCGCGAATACGCGTCGACTGGAAGTGCCCGGCCAGAATCCGCGCCTCGTCTACTGCCGTGTTGGAAAGGAAGCGGTAGGCCGCCTTGGTATTCGCCCAGTCCTGGCAGGCCAGCGGGATGGGTTCTCCCACGGCATTCGCCATTTGCAGCAGCAGCTTGCGCAGCCGCCGGCCAAGGCGTTCGTCCCGGAACGTCGAGCCGGCGAGTTCCTGTTCAACCCAGGAGGCGTCAGCCAAAACAGAGCGGTCCATGGGACACCTCGGCTATGCGTTTCGGTGCCTCCAATGAATCATGGGGCGACCTCTTGTCACAAGCTCATATGGACCGCTCGCAGATATGGGTAATTGAAAGGTTCATGGAGCGCTTTCGAAGAACAGATGGCGTGCCTGCGACGGTACGCCGGCCAGGATGCCCGGCTGGGAATAGGTCATGAATGCTCCTTTCTGGAAAGGGATTATTCCGAAAGGCCATTGTGCCGGAATTCCTGCCGGTCTCGAAGCGAGCCGGGCTTGCAGGAGGGCGTTCTCAGGAAGGGGTCGCCCTTCCCCCGTGGGGCGGAGCGGCGGGCTTCAGCGCCCGCCGTCTTCTGCCAGCGGCCTGCCCAGTGCGGCCCGTGCCCGGCGGTATTCGCTGCGGTAGACGGCAAAGATTTCGCCGATCGCCCCGTCCGCCATGCCCAGCCGGCTCAGGGTCCGCTGCAGGTAGGCGCAGCTTTCCACGAAGCGGAAGGATTCGCAGAGCAGCTGACGATTGAGGGCGAGGTCGTCTGGCGCCTCGCCGGCGCCGAGCAGCCGGCGCAGGACGGCGTCCATCAGCCCGGTAACAGCCCGCGCATCCGCCCGGCGGTGACCCTGGCACCAGGCGCCGAGCAGGTACTCTCTGGTCCGGACATCCATGCCCTCCCCTGCCCAGAGTCTGGCCAGGCCGCTGAACTCGCCCTCCTGCTCCGCACAGCCGGCTAGAGTGGCGAGATGGGCGAGGTAGTCCTCCACGGGGTTGTTCCAGTGCCCGCTCATGTCATCGAAGGCCGGCAGAAAGCGCTCGAGCAGCACCTCGTCCTGCTCGCCGCCTTCCGTCAGCAACTCCCAGTGCTGCAGGCTGAGGTCGACCACCCGCCAGGCGGCCAGGCGCAACGCCAGGGCGAACACGTCGGCGAGTCGCGTCTCGAGCAGCAGCTCGCTCTCCAACAAGGCGTCGGTCTCGTCGGTATCCTGCAGCTGGCGTCGCAGGCGCTCGCCGGCCGGCGGGCAGCCGAGCTCGCCGGCCAGGGGGCTGTGCACCAGACAATGGAGCCGTCCGAGGCCGGAGTCCTGCTGCGTCAGGATCTGGCAAGCCAGCGCGCGCTCCTCCTCCAGGCGCTGCCGCCAGTACGCGCGGGCTACCGAATGGGTGAGCAGGCCGCCATCGAGCAACTGCTGCCACTGGGCATGGCAAGACCAGTAGCCATGATCGCCGAGTGCTTCCGGCAATTTGTCCGGGTTCTGCACGGGCAGGTTGAGCAGTTCCAGCAGCTGCGGCAGGGGCAGGAAGAACAGCGTGCCTTCGATCATCGCCTCCTGCAGCGGGACGGTTTCGGCCGTCATGACGAGGGCATCCCGCTCGCGGAGCTCCTGCCGGCTCGGTGGTTGAGGAGGCTGTGGCGACGGCATTGGGCGGTGTAATCCATGGGAAGGGTTCCGGCTACGTCTGGTCTGGCGAGAAGATCTATCGGGCGGCATGCCGTGCGTGGGTTCCACGTGGAACATGGCCCGGCGGCGCCGGACGGATCCACAGGAAAGCCGGCATGGAGGCCGGCTTTGTCTGGGAGCTCATGCCCGGATGTTAAACCTTGGCTGCTCCATCGACCACTGGGTTGTCGGCCAGGGTGCCGAGCTGTCGCTGGGTCTGCTCGACCCAGGCGAAGGCGCGGTCGTTGAGTTCGGCAATGGCGCGCGGACCTTCGCCCTCGGCCTGCATCGGCGGACCGAAGACCACCCGGATGGTGCCGGGCGTCTTGCCCCAGCCATCCTTGGGCCAGTAGCGACCGGCGTCATGGGCAACCGGTAGCACCGGCAGTCCGGCATTCGCCGCGAGGGCGGCGCCGCCACGGGAGAACCTGCCGATCTGGCCGATCGGCACGCGGGTGCCCTCGGGGAAGATCAGTACCCAGGCACCCTGCCCCAGCCGCTTGCGGCCCTGCTCGGCCAGTTGCTTGAGTGCCGCCTTGGGATTGCTGCGGTCGATGGCGATCGGCTTGAGCAGGGCGATTGCCCAGCCGAAGAAGGGGATGCGCAGCAGCTCGCGCTTGAGCACCTGGCTGAGCGGCTCGAAGTACGCCGAGAGGAAGAAGGTTTCCCAGGTGCTCTGGTGCTTGGCGAGAATCACGCAGGGCCGCTGAGGGATGTTCTCCACGCCGTGCAGTTCATAGCGGATGCCGACGATGTGCCAGGCCAGCCAGACGGCGCAGCGGCACCAGGTCTGCACGACGAAGCGGTAGCGGGCACGGAACGGCAGGAAGACCGCGACCACCAGACTGATCAGGCACCAGATGACGGTGCTCAGGGACAGCAGCAGATAGAAGATCGGAATGCGAAGGGATTGCATGAGGGCTCAGCCTGCGGCCTTGAGAAGATGATCGACGACGGCCGCCAGGTCATCGAACACCTGGGTGCCGGGCGGCAGGATGTTTTGCAGGGTGCGCTGGCCCTTGCCGGTCTTCACCAGGTAGGGGCTGCCGCCGAGCACCAGGCCGGCGTGCAGGTCGCGGTGGCTGTCGCCGACCACCGGTACGCCCTTGAGGTCGGGAAGCCGGAAATGTTCGGCGATGCTGCGGAACATGCCGGGCAGCGGCTTGCGGCAGGTGCAGCCGTCCTGCGGGCCATGCGGACAGTGCACGATCAGATCGATCTGCCCGCCCTGCTCCATCACCAGCTGCTGCATCTTCAGGTGCATGTCGGTGAGGGCCGTCATGTCGAACAGGCCGCGGGCCAGGCCCGACTGGTTGGTGGCGACCGCCACCTTCCAGCCGGCCTTGCTCAGGCGGGCGATCGCCTCGATAGAGCCGGGGATGGGAATCCATTCCTCCGCGGATTTGACGAAGGCGTCGGAGTCCTCGTTGATGACCCCGTCGCGATCGAGCACGATCAGCTTCATCCTTATTGTCCCAGTACCGAGATGTCGGCGACGCAGAGGAACAGGCCGCGCAGCTGCGCCAGCATGGCATGGCGGTTGGCGCGGATCGCCGGGTCCTCGGCGTTGACCAGCACTGCCTCGAAGTAGGCGTCCACCGGACCGCGCAGGCTGGCCAGACGCTCCAGCGCCTCGCGATAGCGGCGTTCGGCGGCCAGCGGCCGGACCGCGTGCTGAGCCTGCTGCAGTGCCGAGTACAGGGAGAACTCGCTGGCGTTGTCGAAGTAGCGGGCCTCGATGGCGGTCGGCAGCTTGCCCTCGTACTTGCCGAGCAGATTGGAAACGCGCTTGTTCACCGCGGCCAGTGCTTCGGCTTCCGGCAGGCGGCGGAAGGCCTGCACCGCCTGTACGCGCAGGTCCAGGTCGTAGGCCGAGGCCGGCTGCAGGGTGCGTACCGCCAGATAGCTGGAAACGTCGATGCCTTCGTCCTCGTAGCGCGCGCGCAGGCGGTCGAAGACGAACTCGCTGACCTGCTCGGCAAGGCCGGCGGCCTTGACCTTGCTGCCGTACTGGGCGACCGCGAAGTGGCTGGCCTCCTCGAGATTCAGGTCCAGCTGTTTCTCGATGAGGATGCGCAGGATACCCAGGGCAGCCCGGCGCAGGGCATAGGGGTCCTTGCTGCCGGTCGGCGGCATGCCGATGCCGAAGATGCCGACCAGGGTGTCGAGCTTGTCGGCCATCGCCACGGCGGCGCCGGTCAGGGTCGACGGCAGCTCGGCGCCGGCGCCGCGCGGCATGTACTGCTCGTCGAGGGCGCGGGCGACATCCTCCGGCTCGCTGTCGTTGAGGGCGTAGTGGTAGCCGGCGATGCCCTGCAGTTCGGGGAATTCGCCGACCATCTCGCTGGCCAGGTCGGCCTTCGACAGGATGCCGGCGCGGATGGCGTGCTCCGGATTGGCGCCGATGCGCTCGGCAATGAAGCCGGCCAGCCGGGAGACGCGCTCGGCCTTGTCCAGCACGCTGCCGAGCTGGGCCTGGAAGACCACGTTGGCCAGGCGCTGGTTGAAGCTCTCCAGCGGCTGCCGCTTGTCCTGGTTGAAGAAGAACTCGGCGTCGGTCAGGCGCGGGCGCACCACCTTCTCGTTGCCGGCGACGATCTGCGCCGGGTCCTTGCTCTCGATGTTGGCCACGGTGATGAAGCGCGGCAGCAGCTTGCCGGTGGAGTCCAGCAGGCAGAAGTACTTCTGGTTGTCCTGCATGGTGGAGATCAGCGCCTCCTGGGGCACCGCGAGGAAGCGCTCCTCGAAAGAGCAGACCAGCGGCACCGGCCACTCGACCAGCGCGGTCACCTCGTCGAGCAGGTCCTCGGGGACGATGGCGCTGCCCTGCTGTTGCGCGGCCAGCTCGGCGACGCGGCCGGCGATCAGCTCGCGGCGCTCGGCGAAGTCGGCCAGCACGTAGGCGCTGCGCAGGTCTTCCAAGTAGCTGGACGGCTGGCTGATGCGCACCGCGTCCGGGTGGTGGAAGCGGTGGCCCATGGATTCGCGGCCGGCCTTCTGGGCGAGGATCTCGCAGTCGATCACCTGGGTGCCCAGCAGCATCACCAGCCACTGGCTCGGCCGGACGAATTCCTCCTTGCGCGCGCCCCAGCGCATGCGCTTGGGAATCGGCAGCTCGTCGAGGGCGGCCTGGACGATCGCCGGCAGCAGCGCAGTGGCCGGCTGGCCGGGAATGTGGCGGCTGTAGCGCAGCTTGGCGCCGCTGCTGTCGATCTCGTGCAGCTCCACGCCGCACTTGCGGGCGAAGCCCAGGGCGGCCTGGGTCGGGGTGCCCTCGGCGTCGAAGGCGGCGACGACCGGCGGGCCGTCCAGGTTGACGGTGCGGTCCGGCTGCTGGGTGGCCAGCTGCTCG
Source organism: Azotobacter salinestris (assembly GCF_009363155.1). NCBI lineage: Bacteria > Pseudomonadati > Pseudomonadota > Gammaproteobacteria > Pseudomonadales > Pseudomonadaceae > Azotobacter > Azotobacter salinestris. Next base: position 2,678,866 of record NZ_CP045302.1, on the reverse strand, counting down.
ACCTGCACCGCCAGGCGGCGCGGCGCGGCATAGACGCGGGCGACCCGATACTCGAGGCCGGCGTTGGCCAGACCCTTCTCGACGCTGGCGAGGAAGGCGGCGGCCAGGTTCTTCAGGGCTTTCGGCGGCAGCTCTTCGCTGCCCAGTTCGACCAGGAAATCTTGTGCACTCATTCTGCAGCCTCCAGCTTGGCCAGGACTTCGTCACGCAGTTCGGGGGGGGCCATGGGGAAGCCGAGCTTGGCACGCGCCTGCAGGTAACTCTGCGCCACGGCGCGGGCCAGGGTCCGCACGCGCAGGATGTAGCGCTGGCGCTCGGTCACCGAGATGGCGCGGCGGGCGTCCAGCAGGTTGAAGGTGTGCGAGGCCTTGAGGACCATCTCGTAGGTTGGCAGCGGCAGCTCCAGTTCGATCAGGCGGTTGGCCTCGGACTCGTAGAAATCGAACAGTTCGAACAGCTTGGCCACGTTGGCGTGTTCGAAATTGTAGGTCGACTGCTCCACCTCGTTCTGGTGGAACACGTCGCCGTAGGTGACCTTGCCGAACGGGCCGTCGGTCCAGACCAGGTCGTACACCGAGTCGACGCCCTGCAGATACATGGCCAGACGCTCCAGGCCGTAGGTGATCTCGCCGGTGACCGGATAGCACTCGATGCCGCCGACCTGCTGGAAGTAGGTGAACTGGGTGACTTCCATGCCGTTCAGCCAGACTTCCCAGCCCAGGCCCCAGGCGCCCAGGGTCGGCGACTCCCAGTTGTCCTCGACGAAGCGCACGTCGTGCACCCGGGTGTCGATGCCGATGCGGCGCAGGGATTCGAGGTAGAGCTCCTGGATGTCGTCCGGGTTGGGCTTCAGGACCACCTGGAACTGGTAGTAGTGCTGCAGGCGGTTGGGGTTCTCGCCATAGCGGCCGTCGGCCGGGCGGCGCGAGGGCTGTACGTAGGCGGCGTTCCAGGTTTCCGGGCCGATGGCGCGCAGAAAGGTGGCGGTGTGGAAGGTGCCGGCGCCCACTTCCATATCGTAGGGCTGCAGCACCACGCAACCCTGTTCGGCCCAGTAGTTTTGCAGGGCGAGAATCAGGTCTTGGAAGGTGCGCACGGCAGGCGTAGTCTGGCTCACAAAAATCACCCTGTCCTGAGGCTGCGACGTAAAGGGCTGCGAGTATACCCGATTCCCGGCGGCCTCCACCCTGATGCGAACGCCCATGCCACGCTGCTTCTGGTGCTCCGACGACCCGCTGTACCAGGCCTATCACGACGCGGAATGGGGCGTGCCCCTGCACGATCCGCAGCGCCTGTTCGAACTGCTGCTCCTGGAGGGATTCCAGGCCGGATTGTCCTGGTTCACCGTGCTGAAGAAGCGCGAGCACTACCGCCGGGTGCTGTTCGGTTTCGATGCGAAGCGCCTGGCGGTTCTGGACGATGCCCAGATCGAACGGCTGCTGCAGGATCCCGGCATCATCCGCAACCGCCGCAAGCTCGAAGCGGCCCGGCAGAACGCCAGGGCCTGGCTGCGGCTCGAGGATCCGGCCGGCTGGCTGTGGTCCTTCGTCGGCGGCGTGCCGCGGATCAACCGCTTCCGTACACCGGCCGAGGTGCCGACGACGACGCCTGCGGCCGAGGCGCTCAGCCGGGCACTGAAGAAGGCCGGCTTCGTCTTCGTCGGGCCGACCATCTGCTATGCCTTCATGCAGGCGTGCGGAATGGTCATGGACCACACTATCGACTGCGATCGCCATGCCGCGCTGGCCGGCCGGCCTGCCCGGCAGGCACCTGCCGGCGGATGCTGAGGCGTCGCAGGCGGCAATCCCCTTCCCTGCTGCCTGAACGGCTGCTGAACGACTTTCCCCATGTTCCCCATCCCCGGTGTGGGAGTCCCTATAATCCCCTCCCCCAGGGTGGGCCGGACGAACGGGGCGCGCCTGAGGGGGCTTGCGTCGTCCTGGCGTTCCTGGCGGACCGGCCGGCTCTCCAGCCGATGGGGGCCGGCCTTTGCGGATTTCAGGGCTTTCTTTTTCGACTCGGAGGGCCACTGGTGGAAAAGTTCAAGGGTGCAGTGGTGGTCGCCTCGCTGCGCCTCTTCGCTCTGCTGCCGTGGCGTGCCGTGCAGGGCGTCGGTGCCGGCATCGGCTGGTTGATGGCGCATGTGCCGAACCGTTCGCTCGAGGTGGTGCGAATCAACATCGAACACTGCTTTCCCGAACTCGATGCCGGCGCGCGCGCGCGTCTGGTGCGGCAGAGCCTGCGGGACACCGGCAGGACCCTCACCGAAAGCGCCTGCGCCTGGATCTGGCCGGCGCGCAAGTCCCTCGCCCGGGTGCGCGAGGTGGAGGGTCTGGAGGTTCTCGAGCAGGCGCTGGCCTCCGGCAAGGGCGTGGTCGGCATCACCAGCCACCTGGGCAATTGGGAAGTGCTCAACCACTTCTATTGCAGCCAGTGCAAACCGGTCATCTTCTACCGGCCGTCGAAGCTCCGGGCGGTGGACGAGCTGCTGCAGCGCCAGCGCGTGCAGCTAGGAAACCGCATCGCGCCCTCGACCCGCGAAGGCATCCTCTGCGTACTCCACGAAGTGCGCCGGGGCGGCGCGGTGGGGATTCCGGCCGATCCGGAGCCGGCCCAGGGCAGCGGTCTCTTCGTGCCCTTCCTCGGCACCCGGGCGCTGACCAGCAAATTCGTGCCGAACATGCTCGCCGGAGGCAAGGCGGTCGGCGTTTTCCTGCACGCGGTGCGCCTGGACGACGGCTCGGGCTACCGGGTGATCCTCGAGGCGGCGCCACCGGAGATGTACAGCGAGGACACGGAAGCCGCCGTGACGGCGATGAGCAGGGTGATCGGCAGGTACGTGCGCGCCTATCCCAGCCAGTACATGTGGACCATGAAGCGCTTCAAGCGGCGCCCGCCGGGCGAGCGGGCATGGTATTGAAGACGCCGTGCGGCACCCGCCTTCAGAAGAAGGTCAGCCCCACCTGGAACAGCCGCTCCACGTCGCGGATGTACTTCTTGTCGACCAGGAACAGGATCACGTGGTCGCCGGATTCGATCAGGGTGTCGTCGTGGGCGATCAGCACCTGCTCGTCGCGGATCACCGCGCCGATGGTGGTGCCCGGGGGCAGCTCGATCTCGCCGATCATGCGCCCGACCACCTTGCTCGACTTCGAGTCGCCGTGGGCGATGGCCTCGATGGCCTCCGCCGCGCCACGGCGCAGCGAGTGCACGCTGACGATGTCGCCGCGGCGCACGTGGGTCAGCAGGGTGCCGATGGTGGCCAGTTGCGGGCTGATGGCGATGTCGATCTCGCCGCCCTGCACCAGGTCGACGTAGGCCGGGTTGTTGATGATGCTCATCACCTTGCGCGCGCCGAGGCGCTTGGCCAGCAGCGAGGACATGATGTTGGCCTCGTCATCGTTGGTCAGGGCGAGGAAGATGTCGGCCTCGTTGATATTCTCCTCGACCAGCAGGTCCTTGTCCGAGGCGTTGCCCTGCAGCACGATGCTGCTGTCCAGGGTGTCCGAGAGGTAGCGGCAGCGCGCCGGATTGGACTCGATGATCTTCACCTGGTAGCGGCTCTCGATGGCCTCGGCCAGACGCTCGCCGATGTGCCCGCCGCCGGCGATGACGATGCGCTTGTTGCTGATCTCGAGGCGCCGCAGCTCGCTCATCACCGCGCGGATATGGGTCCTCGCGGCGATGAAGAACACCTCGTCGTCGGCCTCGATCACCGTGTCGCCCTTGGGCAGGATCGCCCGGTTGCGGCGGAAGATCGCCGCCACCCGGGCGTCCACGGTGGGCATGTGCTCGCGGATCTGCCTGAGCTGCTGGCCGACCAGCGGGCCGCCGTAGTAGGCGCGTACCGCGACCAGCTGGGCCTTGCCGTCGGCGAAGTCGATCACCTGCAGGGCGCCGGGGTATTCGATCAGGCGCTTGATGTGGTTGGTCACCACCTGCTCCGGGCTGATCAGCACGTCCACCGGAATCGCCTCGTTGCTGAACAGCCCGGCGCGGGTCAGGTAGGCCGATTCGCGCACCCGGGCGATCCGCGTCGGGGTGTGGAACAGGGTGTAGGCGACCTGGCAGGCGACCATGTTGGTTTCGTCGCTGTTGGTCACCGCCACCAGCATGTCGGCGTCGTCCGCACCGGCCTGGCGCAGCACGGTGGGGAAGGAGCCCTTGCCGAGGATGGTGCGGATGTCCAGGCGGTCGCCGAGATCGCGCAGGCGGTCGCTGTCGGTGTCCACCACGGTGATGTCGTTGGCCTCGCTGGCCAGGTGCTCGGCCAGGGTGCCGCCGACCTGGCCGGCGCCGAGAATGATGATCTTCATCGACTCTTTCCTCAGCCGCGCGGACCGGCGGCGATCTTGATCAACTTGGCGTAGTAGAAGCCGTCATGGCCGTGCGGCTGCGGCAGCAGCTGGCGGCCGTGGCGCTGTGCCAGGCCCGGTTTGACGCCGACGAAGCTGGAGGCGATGTCCAGTTCGCGGGCGCCGGGCGTGCGGGCGAGAAAGGCGGCGATGGTGTCGCTGTTCTCCGCCGGCAGGATCGAGCAGGTGGCATAGAGCAGGATGCCGCCGACCTCGAGAGTCGGCCACAGGGCGTCCAGCAACTCGCCTTGCAGGACGGCGAGCGCGGGGATGTCGCTGGCCTGGCGGGTCAGCTTGATGTCCGGATGGCGGCGGATCACCCCAGTGGCGGAACAGGGCGCATCGAGCAGGATGCGCTGGAAGCGGCGACCGTCCCACCAGGCGTCGGTGGCCCGTGCATCGGCGGCGATCAGCCGGGCCTCGAGGCCCAGCCGGTCGAGGTTTTCGCGGACCCGCGCCAGACGCTTCTCCTCCGCATCGAGAGCGACCAGCTCGGCCAGCCGCGGCTCGGTCTCCAGCAGGTGGCAGGTCTTGCCGCCGGGCGCGCAGCAGGCATCCAGCACGCGCTGGCCGGGCATCAGTTCGAGCAGGTAGGCGGCCAGCTGGGCGGCCTCGTCCTGCACGCTGATGCGGCCCTCGGCGAAGCCCGGCAGGCTGCGCACGTCGCGCGGCTCGCCGAGCAGGATGCCGTCGCGGCTGAAGCGGCAGGCGCTGGCCGGGATGCCGGCGGCCTCCAGCTCGGCGAGGTAGATATCGCGCGAGGTCAGCCGGCGGTTGACCCGCAGGGTCAGCGGCGGGTGCTCGTTGTTGGCGGCGCAGATGGCTTCCCAGTGCTCCGGCCAGTGCTTCGCCAGGGCCTGCTGCAGCCAGCGCGGATGGGCGGTGCGCGCCACCGGATCGTTCTCCAGCGCGCCGAGCAGCGCCTCGCCTTCGCGCTGCACACGGCGCAGCACGGCGTTCAGCAGGGCCTTGGCCCAGGGCTTTCTCAGTTGTTCGGCACAGGCCACGGTTTCGCCGATCGCCGCATGGGCGGGGATGCGGGTGTGCAGCAGCTGGTAAAGGCCGATCAGCAGCAGCGCCTCGATATCCCGGTCGGCGGCCTTGAACGGCTTGCGCAGCAGCTTTTCGGCGAGCAGCGCCAGGCGCGGCTGCCAGCGGGCGGTGCCGAAGGCCAGCTCCTGGGCCAGTGCGCGGTCGCGTGGCTCGACCTGCTCCAGCTGTGCCGGCAGGGCGGCGAGCGAGGCCTTGCCGGCGAGCACGGCGGCAAGGGCGCGGGCGGCGGCCAGACGCGGATTCAGGCTCATGCCCCCAGCACCTGGCCGACGGCGAACTGCTCGCGGCGGCTGTTGTACAGCTCGGCGAAGGCCAGCGGCCTGCCGCCCGGCAACTGCAGGCGGGTCAGGCGCAGGGCGCCGCTGCCGCAGGCCACGGTCAGGCCGTCGCGGCTGGCGGCGAGGATGGTTCCCGGCGCCCCCCTGCCCTGTTCGACGGCCGCGCCGAACACCTTCAGCGGCGTGCCGTTCAGACTGCTGTGGCAGACCGGCCAGGGATCGAAGGCGCGGATCCGCCGCTCCAGCTCGTCCGCCGGGCGGTTCCAGTCGAGCCGCGCCTCATCCTTGTTCAGCTTGTGCGCGTAGGTGGCCAGGGCGTCGTCCTGCACTTCGCCGGCGAGTCCGCCGGCGGCCAGAGCGCCGACGGCCTCGACCAGGGCCTGCGCGCCCAGCCCGGCCAGGCGGTCGTGCAGGCTGCCGCCGGTCTCGTCGGGGCGGATCGGCGTGGCGACCTTGAGCAGCATCGGCCCGGTGTCCAGGCCGGCTTCCATGCGCATCACGGTGACCCCGGACTCGCGGTCGCCGGCCTCGATCGCCCGCTGGATCGGCGCCGCGCCGCGCCAGCGCGGCAGCAGCGAGGCATGGCTGTTGACGCAGCCGAGACGCGGGATGTCCAGCACCGCCTGCGGCAGGATCAGCCCGTAGGCGACCACCAGCAGCAGGTCGGGTTCGAGCGCCGCCAGTTCCGCCTGGGCGGCGGGATCGCGCAGGCTCGCAGGCTGCAGGACGGGAATGGCATGCTGCAGGGCGAGCTGCTTCACCGGGCTGGGCATCAGCTTCTGCCCGCGTCCGGCGGGGCGGTCCGGCTGGGTGTAGACGGCGATCGGCCGCTGGCCGGCGGTCAGCAGGGCCTGGAGGTGCTCGGCGGCGAATTCGGGGGTGCCGGCGAAGACGAGGCGCAAAGGCTGGGTCATGGTCTCTCGCTCGAAAAAGAAAAAGGCTTGCCACGGCAAGCCTTCGCAAGGGCGGCCTCAGCCGTGCTGGCGGTGTTGCTTCTCCAGCTTCTTGCGAATGCGATCACGCTTGAGTGTCGAAAGGTAGTCGACGAACAGCTTGCCGTTCAGATGATCGCATTCGTGCTGGATGCACACCGCCAGCAGCCCTTCGGCGATCAGCTCGAAGGGCTGGCCGTCGCGGTCCAGGGCGCGGACGCGGACCTTCTGCGGGCGATCGACGTTCTCGTAGAAGCCGGGTACCGACAGGCAGCCTTCCTGGTAGGGCTCCAGTTCCTCGGTGAGCGACTCGAACTCCGGGTTGATGAACACCCACGGCTCGCTCTTGTCCTCGGACAGATCCATCACCACCAGGCGCTTGTGCACGTTCACCTGGGTCGCCGCCAGGCCGATGCCGGGCGCGGCGTACATGGTCTCGAACATGTCGTCGATCAGCCGGCGCAGGTCGTCGTCCACCGCCTCGATGGGCTTGGCGACGGTGCGCAGGCGCGGGTCGGGGAATTCGAGGATGTTCAGTATCGCCATATGCGTTTGTGATGCACTTGGGAATTGATCGAAACGGCTGCTGCTAAGATGCTGAGCAGCATTGAAAAAACGGCTTTACGCCGCGATCCCGAAAGGAAATCCGGCGGCGCTCGACGTTTCACGCGAAGGCACATCATAAAGGGATTCACCGCATGAGGAAATCACTACTCGCCCTGCTGCTGCTGGCTGCCGGCAGCACTCTGGCGCAGGCCGAGGTGCAGCTCCGCGAGGGTCATCCGCAGAGCTACACGGTCGTCCAGGGCGACACCCTGTGGGATATCTCCGGCAAGTTCCTTCGCGCGCCCTGGCAGTGGCCGCAGCTCTGGCACGTCAACCCGCAGATCGAGAACCCCCACCTGATCTACCCGGGCGACGTGCTGAGCCTGGTCTACATCGACGGCCAGCCGCGCCTGATGCTCAACCGTGGCGCCAGCCGCGGCACCATCAAGCTGTCGCCGCAGATCCGCCGCACGCCGATGGTCCAGGCCATCCCGACCATTCCGCTGGAGAAGATCAACAGCTTCCTGCTCAGCAACCGCATCATCGACGACGCCGTGCAGTTCCAGGGCGCGCCCTACGTGGTTGCCGGCAATGCCGAGCGGGTGGTCAGCGGCGCCGGCGACCGGGTCTACGCACGCGGCGACTTTGCCGCCGGCGAGGCGGCCTACGGCATCTTCCGCCAGGGCAAGACCTACATCGATCCGGAAACCAGGGAAGTGCTCGGCATCAACGCCGACGACATCGGCACCGGCGAGGTGGTCGCCGAGGAAGGCGACATCGCCACCCTGCTGCTCAGCCGCTCGACCCAGGAAGTGCGCATCGGCGACCGCCTGTTCCCCACCGAGGAGCGGGCCGTCAACTCGACCTTCATGCCCAACGAGCCGAGCGTCCCGGTCGACGGGGTGATCCTCGACGTGCCGCGCGGCGTGACCCAGATCGGCAACTTCGACGTGGTCACCCTGAACAAGGGCAGCCGGGACGGGCTGGCCGAAGGCGACGTGCTGGCGGTGTACAAGACCGGCGAAACCGTGCGCGACCGCATCACCGGCGAGCCGGTGAAGATTCCCGACGAGCGCTCCGGTCTGCTGATGGTGTTCCGTACCTATGAGCGGCTCAGCTACGGCCTGATCCTCACCGCCAGCCGCCAGCTGGCGGTGCTGGACAAGGTGCGCAACCCGTAACGCCCGGACCGATTCCGCTGCATGTCCCCTTCCGCCGAGGGGGACGACGGGCCGAGAGGGATTCCCCCGCTTCGGCCCGGGCTTTTCGTTCCATGGATCAAGGATGATCGCCCCCATGCCCCTTTCGCCCGCCGAACTGGAGGCGCGCCTGCGCCTGCATGCCCTGCCCGGCTTCGGGCCGCGCCGCCATCGCCGCCTGCTCGAGGCCTTCGCCAGTGCCTCGGCGGCGCTCAGCGCACCGGCCGCCGCCTGGCGCGCGCTGGGACTGCCGGCCGGCTGCGCCGAGGCGCGGCGCAGCGCCGAGGTCCGCCAGCAGGCCGCGCAGGCGCTGGCCTGGCTGGAAAAGCCGCAACGGCAGCTGCTGCTGCTCGGCAAGCCCGGCTATCCGGCCCTGCTGGCCGAGCTGGAGGATGCCCCGCCGCTGCTCTTCGTCGAAGGCGATGCGGCGCTCCTCGAGCAGCCGCAGCTGGCCATGGTCGGCAGCCGGCGCGCCTCGAAACCCGGGCTCGACACCGCCCGCGCCTTCGCCCGGCAGCTTGCCGGCGCCGGCTTCGTCATCACCAGCGGGCTGGCCCTGGGCATCGACGGCGCCGCCCACCGGGGCGCGCTGGAGGCCGGCGGGCGGACGCTGGCTGTGCTCGGTACCGGCCTGCAGCGCCTCTATCCGGCACGGCACGCGTCCCTGGCGGCGGATCTCCTCGCCGGCGGCGGTGCGCTGATCTCCGAACTGCCGCTGGACTGTCCGCCCCAGGCGGGCAATTTCCCGCGCCGCAACCGCATCATCAGCGGCCTGTCCCTCGGCGTGCTGGTGGTCGAGGCCAGCCCCTCCAGCGGCTCGCTGATCACCGCCCGGCTGGCCGCCGAGCAGGGCCGCGAGGTCTACGCGATTCCCGGCTCCATCCACCACCCCGGCGCCCGCGGCTGCCACCAGTTAATCCGCGACGGCGCGACCCTGGTGGAAAGCATCGAGCACATCCTGGAAGCGCTACGCGGCTGGCAGAACCTGGCGCCGCCGCCCGAGCCGCAAGCCGGGCCGGTTCAGGCCGACGAGCGGCACCCGCTGCTGGCGCTGCTGCATGCCGCGCCGCAGACCAGCGAGGAGCTGGCCCTGGCCAGCGGCTGGCCGCTCGCCCGGGTACTGGCGGCGCTCACCGAGCTGGAACTGGACGGCATGGTGGCCTGCGAGGGCGGGCGCTGGCTGGGACGCGCCGGCTGACGGGCTACGTCGCTGCCGGCGCCTTGGGTACACTGCGTCGATTCATTTTTCGGAGACAAGCGATGCACGGCAGTTGGCGGGTGCGACAGGTGGCGCAGGTGGTGCGCCGGGGCGGGGTGATCGCCTATCCGACCGAGGCGGTCTGGGGCCTGGGCTGCGATCCATGGAGCGCGGATGCCGTGCGCCGCCTGCTGGCGCTCAAGCAAAGGCCGCAGGAGAAGGGGCTGATCCTGGTCGCCGCCGACATCGGCCAGTTCGACTTCCTGCTCGAGGATCTGCCGCCGGCCTGGCTCGAGCGCCTGGCCGCAACCTGGCCGGGGCCGAACACCTGGCTGGTGCCGCACCGGGGCCGCCTGCCGGTGTGGATCACCGGCCGCCACGCGAGCGTCGCCCTGCGCGTCAGCGACCATCCGCTGGTGCGCGCGCTGTGCCGCCTCGCCGGCCCGCTGGTGTCCACCTCGGCCAACCCTGCCGGCCGCCCCGCCGCGCGCTCGCGGCTGCGCGTCGAGCAGTACTTCCCGCACCAACTGGACGCCGTGCTCGGCGGCGCCCTGGGCGGGCGGCGCAATCCCAGCCTGATCCGCGACCTGGCCAGCGGCCAGGTGATCCGCCCGGCTTAGGGCTGCCGCCGCGGCCTACGCCAAAACATCAACAGCCCCTATCACGGCAGCAGGACAGTCGAGCCGACGGTCTGGCGCGAGGCCAGCGCCTCGTGGGCCCGGGCGGCCTCGGCGAGGGGAAAGCGCTGGCCGATCTCGACCTGTACCTGGCCGCTGGCGAGCACGGCGAACAGCTCGTCGGCCATCGCCTGCAGGCGCTCCGGGGTATCGGCATAGCCGGCCAACTGGGGGCGGGTGACGAACAGCGAGCCCTTCTGCGCCAGCACCCCGAGATTGACTCCGCTCACCGGCCCGGAAGCGTTGCCGAAGCTGACCAGCAGGCCGCGCGGGGCGACGCAGTCCAGCGAGGTTTCCCAGGTGTCCTTGCCGATCGAGTCGTAGACCACTGGGCACTTGCGCCCGTCGGTCAGCTCCAGCACCCGCTGCGCCACGTTCTCGCGGCTGTAGTCGATGGTCGCCCAGGCGCCCAGGGCCCTGGCCCGTCCGGCCTTCTCCGGCGAGCCGACGGTGCCGATCAGCCGGAGGCCGAGCGCCCTGGCCCATTGGCAGGCGAGGCTGCCGACGCCACCGGCCGCGGCATGGAAGAGGATGATCTCGCCGCCCTGGAAACGGCCGATCTGGCGCAGCAGGTACTGCACGGTGAGGCCCTTGAGCATCGCCGCGGCGGCCTGCTCGAAATCGATCGAATCCGGCAGCCTGACCAGATTGCCCGCCGGCAGCACGTGGAACTCGCCGTAGGCGCCCAGTGGCCCGGTGGCGTAGGCGACCCGGTCGCCGACCCGGAAGCGCTCGACCGCGCTGCCGACCGCCTCGACCTCCCCTGCGCCCTCGGTGCCGAGGCTGGAGGGCAGTCGCGGCGGGGCATAGAGGCCGCTGCGGTAGTAGGTGTCGATGAAGTTCAGGCCGATCGCCCGGTTGCGCACCCGGACCTCGTGCGGCCCCGGCTCCGGCGGCGTGCAGTCGACCCATTCGAGGACTTCGGGGCCGCCGTGGCGGCTGATCTGGATGCGCTTGGCCATGTCTCTGTTCCTCCGGGATCGCGGTAGATGGCGCCGCATGCGCGCCGAGGGGGCTATCCAAGCGCCAAGCCCTCCATCCCGTCAACTTCGGCAAGGGATTGCGCAGTGCTATGCTAGCGGCCCGGCCGGGTCGGCCGCCTGTCCAGTGCCGTTTTCAACATGGGAAATGCCGTGAACGATCAAATCGAGGCCGTGAAGGCCTACCTGCTCGACCTGCAAGACCGTATCTGCGCCGCCCTCGAGGCCGAGGACGGCGGCGCGCGCTTTCGCGAGGACGCCTGGCTGCGCGAGGGCGGCGGCGGTGGCCGCACCCGGGTGCTGGAGAACGGCGCGCTGATCGAGAAGGGTGGCGTCAACTTTTCCCACGTGTACGGCGCCGGCCTGCCGCCGTCGGCCAGCGCGCATCGTCCGGAACTGGCCGGGCGCGGCTTCCAGGCCCTTGGCGTGTCCCTGGTGATCCACCCGCGCAATCCCTACGTGCCGACCTCCCACGCCAATGTGCGGCTGTTCGTCGCCGAGAAGGAGGGCGAGGCGCCGGTCTGGTGGTTCGGCGGCGGCTTCGACCTGACCCCCTACTACGCCTTCGAGGAAGACTGCGTGTTCTGGCACGAGGTCGCCCGCGACGCCTGCGCGCCCTTCGGCGCCGACGTCTACCCGCGCTTCAAGGCGTGGTGCGACCGCTACTTCCACCTCAAGCACCGCAACGAGCCGCGCGGCATCGGCGGTCTGTTCTTCGACGACCTCAACGCGTGGGATTTCGACACCTGCTTCGCCTTCCTGCGCGCCGTCGGCGATGCCTACATCAAGGCCTACCTGCCCATCGTGCAGAAGCGCAAGGCCATCCCCTACGGCGAGCGCGAGCGCGAGTTCCAGGCCTATCGCCGCGGCCGCTACGTGGAGTTCAACCTGGTCTACGACCGCGGCACCCTGTTCGGCCTGCAGTCCGGCGGGCGCACCGAGTCGATCCTCATGTCGCTGCCGGCGCAGGTGCGCTGGGGCTACGACTGGAAGCCGGAGCCGGGCACGCCCGAGGCGCGCCTGACCGAGTACTTCCTCACCGACCGCGACTGGCTGGCCCAGGCCTGAGCCGGCGCGTGCCGCGAGGCCCCGTGGAGTAGTAACTTAGGGCGGGAGCGGCCGCGAGCCCTTCCCGCCAGCGGTGGAAGTTGCTGCGTGCGCCTTCCACCCCGCAAGTCAGGACGAGCCCTTCAGCATGGACAGACCACACACCCTTTGAGGCGGACGCCGCAGGCGTTCCCTCGTTGCCGGAGGATCTTCTTCCCATGGACCGCTACGTCGTGTTCGGCAATCCCATCGGCCACAGCAAGTCGCCGCAGATCCATCGCCTGTTCGCCGAGCAGACTGGCCAGGCGCTCAGCTACGAGCCCCTGCTGGCGCCTTTGGATGACTTCGCCGGGGCGGCCCGCGCCTTCTTCGTCGACGGCAGGGGCGCCAATGTCACCGTGCCCTTCAAGGAGGATGCCTTCCGTCTGGCCGACGAGCTCACCCCGCGTGCCCGGCGCGCCGGGGCGGTGAACACCCTGATGAAGCTCGAGGACGGCGCGCTGCTCGGCGACAACACCGACGGCGCCGGACTGGTACGCGACCTCAAGCAGGCCGGCCTGGCCCTGCAGGGGCTGCGCATCCTGCTGCTCGGCGCCGGCGGCGCGGTGCGCGGGGTGCTCGAGCCGCTGCTGGCGGAGCGTCCGGCCGCGCTGGTGATCGCCAATCGCAGCGAGGACAAGGCCGAGCAACTGGTCGGCGAGTTCGCCGAACTCGGTCCGCTGAGAGCCTGCGGCTTCGCCGCGCTGCACGGGCCGTTCGATCTGATCGTCAACGGCACCTCGGCGAGCCTGGCCGGCGAGCTGCCGCCGCTGCCCGCCGGCCTGGTCCAGCCGGGCCGCGGTTTCTGCTACGACATGATGTACGGCCGCGAGGCCACGCCCTTCTGCCGCTGGGCCCAGCAGCAGGGCGCGGCGCGGACCCGCGACGGCCTGGGCATGCTGGTCGAGCAGGCGGCCGAATCCTTCCAGCTGTGGCGCGGCGTGCGCCCGGACACCGCCAGCGTGCTGGAGGCGCTGCGCCGCGCACTCTGAGGCTGCTCAGTGGCGGTGGCGGTCGCGGGCGAACAGCAGGCCGAACAGCGCGGCGGCGCCCACTCCCACCGCCAGGCTGGCCCAGGGATGGGCACGGACACAGTCGCGGGTGCACTGACCGACCTGATGACACTGGTGGGTCAGGCTGTGGCGGGTGTCATGATAGTGGTGGCGAGATTGCTGCAGCAGATCTTCGGCACGCTCCCTAAGTCGCTCGTAGTTGCTGCGGGTATCGCGCGAGGCGCTGCTCCTGAGATGCTCCAGGGCATGCATCAGGTCGTGGATCTCCTTCTCGAGGCGTTCCTCGGCCAGGGACGTGCGGGGGGTCTTGAACAGCGACATGGGCAACTCCATTCCGGTGGTCATGGATGTGCCGCGGCAGGCTCCGGCGTGCCGCGCCGTCGAGCAAGCATAGACCAGTGTGCCCGGCGTCTCGACCGCGGGCAGGGGCATTCGCCGGAGCCGTCCCACCTTACGGAATTGTAATCACCCGCCTTCGCCGGATATGGCAGTTTTTTCGGAACGCCGCCTTGCGCGGCCTGTTTTCCGATCGACTGGACATGAACGGCATGCATTGCAAAACCTCGCGGCGGACTTTCGTCAAGGGCCTCGCCGCCGGCGGTCTCCTCGCCGGTCTCGGCCTCTGGCGAGCGCCGGTCTGGGCGCTGGGCAACCCGCCCCGCCCCATGCTGCTTTCCGGCAGCGAATTCGATCTCGCCATCGGCGAAATCCCGGTGAACATCACCGGCAAGCCGCGCACCGCCACCGTCATCAACGGCTCCCTGCCCGGCCCCACCCTGCGCTGGCGCGAGGGCGACACCGTCACCCTGCGCGTGCGCAACCGCCTGGACGAGGACACCTCGATCCACTGGCACGGCATCCTCCTGCCGGCCAACATGGACGGCGTGCCGGGCCTGAGCTTCGACGGCATCGCCCCGGGCGGCTTGTACGAATACCGCTTCAGGGTGAAGCAGAGCGGCACCTACTGGTACCACAGCCACTCCGGCTTCCAGGAGCAGACCGGCGTCTACGGCGCGCTGATCATCGATCCGCGCGAACCGGAGCCCTTCCGCTACGAGCGCGACTACGTGGTGATGCTCAGCGACTGGACCGACGAGAACCCGGCGCGGGTGCTGAAGAAGCTCAAGAAGCAGTCGGACTACTACAACTTCCACAAGCGCACCCTCGGCGACTTCATCCGCGACGTCGGCGAGCACGGCTGGGCGGCGACCGTCGCCGAACGCAAGGCCTGGGCGGCGATGAACATGACGCCCACCGACCTGGCCGACGTCAGCGCCCACACCTACACCTACCTGATGAACGGCCAGTCCCCGGCCGGCAACTGGACCGGCCTGTTCCGCCCCGGCGAGCGGATCCGTCTGCGCCTGATCAACGCCTCGGCGATGACCTACTTCGACGTGCGCATTCCCGGCCTGAAGATGACCGTGGTCGCCGCCGACGGACAGTACATCGAGCCGGTGAGCGTCGACGAACTGCGCATCGCCGTGGCCGAGACCTATGACGTGATCGTCGAGCCGCAGGACGCCGAGGCCTACACCCTGTTCGCCCAGTCCCTGGATCGCAGCGGCTACGCGCGCGGCACCCTGGCGCTGCGCGAGGGCCTGAGCGCACCGGTGCCCACGCCCGATCCGCGCCCGCTGCTGAGCATGGCCGACATGGGCCACGGCGGCATGGAGCACGCGGCGCACGGAGCGGCGGCGCCGGCAGGCGGCAAGCCGGCCGGGCATGCCGGCATGGACCACGATGGGCACGGGGGCGCGCATGCCGGTCATGACGACATGACAGGCATGAAGCCGGGTGGCATGGACCACAGCGGTCACGGCGGCCTGCCTCAAGGAAGCATGGACCATAGTGGCCACGCGGGCATGGACCATGGCGCCATGAGCCATGGCGGCCATGCCGGGATGGAGCATGCCGCTTCGGGCGGGGCCATGCAGGCGCATCCGGCCTCGGAGGCCGGCAATCCGCTGGTCGACATGCAGACCATGACCCCCACGGCCAAGCTGGACGATCCCGGCATCGGCCTGCGCGACAACGGCCGCCGGGTGCTGACCTACGCCGACCTGCGGAGTGCCTTCGCCGACCCGGACGGCCGCGAGCCGAGCCGCACCCTCGAACTGCACCTGACCGGCCACATGGAGAAATTCGCCTGGTCGTTCGACGGCATCCCCTTCGCCGACGCCGAGCCGCTGCGGCTCAAGTACGGCGAACGGCTGCGCATCGTGCTGGTCAACGACACCATGATGACCCATCCCATCCACCTGCACGGCATGTGGAGCGACCTGGAGGACGAGCAGGGCAACTTCCTGGTGCGCAAGCACACCCTCGACATGCCGCCCGGATCGAGGCGCAGCTACCGCGTCACCGCCGACGCCCTGGGGCGCTGGGCCTATCATTGCCATCTCATGTTCCACATGGAAACGGGCATGTTCCGCGAAGTGCGGGTGGAGGAATGATGATCACACTGCAGGGATTGCCGGTCCGCTTGCCCCGCGCCGCCGCCCTGGCCGCCGCCCTGGCCGCCGCGCCCCTGCCGGTGCTGGCCGCCGACGGGCATGCCGGTCACGCCCGGCATCCGGCCGCCGCGGAGCATGGCGCGATGGACCACGGCAGCATGGACCACGGCCAGCATGGCGACCGGGATCACGGCAATCACGACGGGCATGGCGAGGAGCATGGCGGCCATGACGACGCCTACCAGATGCCGGGCATTCCGGTTCCCACCGCCGCCGACCGCGCCGCCGCCTTTCCCCCGCTGTCCGGCCATGCCCCCCATGGCCGCTCGCTCAACAGCCTGCTGCTGTTCGAGAAGCTCGAATACCAGGACGCCGACGACGGCAGCGCCCTGGTCTGGGACGCCAATGCCTGGATCGGCGGCGATGTCGACCGGCTGTGGCTGCGCTCGGAGGGCGAGCGCACCAACGGGCATACCGAGCAGGCCGAACTCCAGGCGCTCTGGGGCCATGCCATCGGCCCTTGGTGGGAGCTGGTCGGCGGCGTGCGCCAGGACTTCAAGCCCGCTTCGGCGCAGACCTGGGCCGCCTTTGGTATCCAGGGTACGCCCTTCTACGGCCTGGAGACGGAAATCACCGCCTACTACGGCGAGGGCGGCCAGACCTCCCTGCGCCTGGAGGCCGACTACGAGCTCCTGCTGACCAACCGGCTGATCCTCGAGCCGACCGTGGAGGCCAACTTCTACGGCCGCAACGATCGCGAACGCGGGGCCGGCTCCGGATTGGGCGAGATCGAGGCCGGACTGCGCCTGCGCTACGAGATCACCCGCCAGTTCGCGCCCTACCTCGGCGTCACCTGGGGCCGCCTGTACGGCAACAGCGAGGACCTGGCCCGCGACGCGGGCGAGGACGAGGAGGAAGCCCGCTTCGTCGCCGGCATCCGCCTCTGGTTCTGAGCGCCCTATGCCCTGTTGCGGTCCTTCTCCAGGCGGTTGATCAGCCAGGACACGACGTTCAGGGTGAACAGGCCCAGCAGGGTGCCGAGCACCGCCGTGGCCTGGTGGCCGAGACCGACCGCCACGCCGATGGCGGTGGTGAGCCAGAGGCCGGCCGAGGTGGTCAGGCCCTTCACGTGGGTCAGGTCGCGGCTCTTCAGGATGGTGCCGGCGCAGAGGAAACCGATGCCGGCCACGATGCCCTGGATCACCCGGCTCAGGGCGTCGTTATGGGCGCCGTCCTGCTCCGGGATCAGCACGAACAGCGCGGCGCCCAGGGCCACCAGCATGTGCGTGCGCACGCCGGCGGCATGACCGTGATGCTCGCGCTCGAAACCCAGCAGACCGCCGAGCAGGACGGCCAGGAGCAGGCGCAGGCCGACCCGGATGGTCTGCTCCAGCTCGGACAGATCGGAGAACTCCTGGGCCAAGGTCGCCACGAATACGTCCCATGCAGTCACACTCTCCCTCCGGCAAGTCCTGGGTGGGTACGAAATGACCGGAAAACGCTATCAGTAAAGCAGGTCCGTCGCGCTGGACGCGCGAACCGCGGCGGGGGAACCAGTGCCCTGGCGCGTGAGGTCTAAAGCCCGTGTTTGTCCAGCATGGAGGAGTCTCCCGTGGCCCAGAAGCACCTCTTCCTCGTCAGCTACATCCTCGACAACCAGCCGCAATCGACCGAAATCGAGTCGGAAGCGGAAACCCTCTCCGTCGACCAGGCGCACGCCCACATCGCCGCCCTGCACAGCGCACAGAAGCCGGCAAACATCACCGACGTGCAGGTGACCAGGATCCTCCACCCCAAGGAGCCGGGCACCACCCCCGGGCACTACCAGCAGCCGTGAACGGCCATCCGCACCAGGCGGAGATCGTTTGCAGGGAGTGGAATGAAGGCAATGGAGAAGGCCTGCCCGCCGGCGGCGGTGCAGGCCAGGCGGATCAGGCGGCGCGTTCCCCGGACAGTTGTTTCCTGAGTTCCTTCTTGCGGCTCTCCATCTGCGCGCCCAGCTCCTCGAGGCGATCCTCGCCCAGCAGCTCGCTGGCCTTGGGCAGCATCTCCTGCTCTTCCTCCTCGATATGGTGCTCGACCACGTCCTTGAGCACCTTCACCCGGCCGGCGAATTCGGCGCTGGACGGATCGGTCTTCTCCAGGTCGGGCAGGATCAGCGCCTCCACCGCGCGGTGCTCCTCGGTCGCCTCGTGGAACAGGACCTCGCCTTCCTTGCCGCTCGCCGCCCTGAAGGCCGGGTAGAAGATCTCCTCCTCGAGCCGGGTGTGGGCCATCAGCTCCTCGTGCAGGTGGCGCATCAGCTCCTCGCGCGTCTTGACTCCGCGCTCGGTGGTTTTGCACAGGCGCTCGAAGAGTTGCTTGACCGTCTCGTGATCGTGCTTCAGCAGTTCGACAGCGTTCATCGTCAATCTCCTTGGAGTGGTGTCGCCTCTAAGCTGACTCCCCTTCCGGTCCATGGGTTCGATGTTTCCGTGCCTCCGTTCGTCTCTCCGGCGCTTTGCTCACATCGGGGGAATGTTCCTGGCCCAGCGGCAGTCCATACCGGTATGAGCGTCGGCGTCTCGGTCGCTCCGGCACAGGCGGACAGGCAGGAGAACAGCGATGAAGACAGACGTGGAGCGGGAAGGACGGAGCGGCTCCGGCACCGTGGTGATCTACAGCAACCGCGGCCGCGAGGCCCTGCACGAACGGGCCGTGCACCTCGACCTGGGGCACCGGCTGGCGCGGCTGCAGGGGCTGGAGTTCGGCGGCGAGTACGACCCGGGCACCGCCTATCCGGGATTTTTGTACTTCGTGCCCACCGGCACGGTGATCGGCCGGCAGAACGCCCAGCGCCTCGGCATGCGCAGCGCCGCGGACCTGTTCGGCGGGGTGGTGCCGCAGCCCTTCATGGCGACCAAGGCGATCACCCACGGGCTGCTGCGCAGCGGCGCCCAGGCGCCGCCCGGCTGGTCGCGCAACTTCGCCCGGCGGGTGGCGGACGCGGTGCTGCGCGGCTTCACCGTGTTCAGC
The DNA here is from genome assembly GCF_009363155.1 of Azotobacter salinestris. Classification (NCBI taxonomy): domain Bacteria; kingdom Pseudomonadati; phylum Pseudomonadota; class Gammaproteobacteria; order Pseudomonadales; family Pseudomonadaceae; genus Azotobacter; species Azotobacter salinestris. The sequence continues at coordinate 2,660,078 of NZ_CP045302.1, read as the reverse complement.
CGGGAAGAGGCCGGCGAGGCCGGCCGCCAGCTGCTGGCCGGGGGGCCGCTGCGGATCAAGCCGGTGCTGGCCACCGGCGGCCGCGGGCAGTGCCTGGTCGAGGACCCGGCCGAACTGGACCGGCAGCTGGCGGCGCTGGACGAGGATGAACTGGGCCGCTTCGGCCTGGTGCTGGAGGAACAGCTGGAGGAGGTGTCGACCTACAGCGTCGGCCAGGTGCAGGTCGGCGACCTGCTGGCGACCTACTGCGGCACCCAGCGGCTGACCGTCGACAACCAGGGCGAGGAGGTCTACGGCGGCTCGGATCTGCTGGTGGTGGCCGGCGGCTTCGAGGCGCTGCTCGCCCTCGAGCTGGACGACCCGGTCCGCCTGGCCGTGCAGCAGGCGCGGCGCTACGACGCCGCCGCCCTGGCCAGCTTCGACGGCTTCTTCGCCTCGCGACGCAATTACGACATCGCCCGCGGCCTGGACAGCCGGGGATGCACCCGCTCCGGGGTGCTCGAGCAGTCCTGGCGCATCGGCGGCGCCAGCAGCGCGGAGATCGCCGCGCTGGAGGCGTTCCGTGCCGGCGCGCAGGCGGTGCGGGCGTCCTCCCTGGAGCTGTTCGGCGAGGACAAGGTCGCGCCCGCCGGGGCCTGTGTACTGTTCCGCGGCGAAGACCCGGAACTCGGCTACATGACCAAATGCGTGGTGATAACGGACTATGGCAACCCGTAGCGAAAGCATCGAACTGCTGGTGGAGAGCGAGCGGCTCGCCGGCACCTTTCTCACCCCGGACACCCAGATGCCGGGCCTGCTGTTCGTGCACGGCTGGGGCGGCAGCCAGGAGCGCGACCTGAAGCGCGCGCGCGGCATCGCCGGCCTCGGCTGCGTCTGCCTGACCTTCGACATGCGCGGCCACGGCGGCACCCTGGCGCAGCAGCAGGGGGTGACGCGGGAGGACAACCTGCGCGATCTGGTCGCCGCCTACGACCTGCTGGCCCGGCATCCGGCCATCGACCGCGAGGCCATCGCGGTGATCGGCAGCAGCTACGGCGGCTACCTGGCGGCGATCCTCAGCTCCCTGCGCCCGGTACGCTGGCTCGGCCTGCGCGTGCCGGCGCTGTACCGGGACGCCGAGTGGGGCCGCCCCAAGCGCGAGCTCGACCGCCAGGATCTGCAGCTGTACCGGCACTCGCCGCTGGCGCCTGCCGACAACCGGGCGCTGGCGGCCTGCGCGGCGTTTCGCGGCGACGTGCTGATCGTCGAGTCGGAGAGCGACCACCTGATCCCGCACACCACCATCATGAACTACCGCAGCGCCTTCGTTCGTGCCCATTCGCTGACCCACCGGATCATCGACGGTGCCGACCACGCGCTGAGCGATGACCTCTGCCAGCAGGCCTACACCTCGATCCTGGTGCACTGGGTGACCGAGATGGTGGTCAAGTCGCGGGTCGGCAACATCTACCGGGACTGAGGGCGCGTGGGGTCAATCCCGCTCCTCCTCCAGCGCCCGCTCGAAGCGCGGGGTGAAGGCCTGCACGAAGGCGTTGCGCAGGATGGCCACGAAGGCCTGTAGCGGGCTGATGTCCTGCTGCTCGAGGGTGCCGGACAGCTCGATGCGGGTGGCGAACTGGTCCTTGCGCTGGTTCTTCAGCGCCGTCTGCCCGCCGCCGACCAGCGCCTCCCAGAGGCCGCGCAAAAAGCCCTTCTCCTCCTTTTCCACGTCCTGCTGCCAGTCGAACACGTCGACGTCCTTCAACAGCGGCTTGACGTAGCCGTCGAGGCGGAAATCGTCGGCCTCCACCTCGAGTACCAAGTCGCCGCGGCCGGCATTGAAGTCGAAGCGCCCGTAGGCGCGGGAAAAGGCATTCAGCCGACGCAGCTCGATGCCGGTGATGCGCAGGCGCCACTCGAAGTCGCGCCACTCGTCGAAGGGGTCGAAGCGCGCGCTGGTCTCCAGCGGCGCCTGGCCGAGCACCTGGGCGGTGGCTTCGAGGCGGGCGGCCCGGCCCTGGCCGGCGCCGCCGACATTGGTCAGGTTGTGCAGGGTGGCGTTCACCGCGGTGGCCTGCAGGTTCACCGGCGGATCGGCCTCGAAGTTGCGGAAGGCTAGGCGGCCGTCCTCGATGCGTACCTCGTTCAGGGTGATCGGCAGCAGCCGCTCCAGTTGCTCGCGCCAGTCGACCCCCTCGCCGCTCTGGGAGTCTTCCCGGCTGTCGCCGTCGACGAAGTTCAGCTGCGGCTGCTCGAAGACCGCCCGGGCGACCACGGTGCGCTCGTGCCAGAGCGCATGCCAGCTCACCGCCAGATCGATACCGGGCGCCTCGAGAAAGGGCACCGGGATGCGGCCTTCCTGCTTGACGATCTTCAGCCCCTCGATGCGGTAGGCGCCGCGCCACCAGGCCAGCTCCACCCGATCGAGCTGGCCGCGGTAGTCACCCATGGTCGCCAGCCTGTCGTTCAGGTAGTCGCGTACCAGAGAAGGCAGGGCCAGGTGCAGCGCCAGCAGGAACAGGGCGAGGCCGCCGAGAATGACCAGCGGCGTGCGGTAGCGTCTTTTCATATGGAGGATGACTGCGCCGCGGCCACCGCAGTTCCGGCCATGGCGAAGAGCGGCAGCAGGCGACAGGAGGCCGGGAATTTTCCAGGACCCTCGCCACTCAGGAATTACAGGGACGGCACAGCCGTCGGTTCTGGCGCAGAAGGTCCGGAGGAACCCATGAGACTGGCAAACAAGATCGCCCTGGTCACCGGCAGCTCGCAGGGCATCGGCCGCGGCATCGCCGAGAGGCTGGCCGCGGAGGGTGCGGACATCGTGGTGACCGGCCCCGCGCTGGACGATCAGGCTTGCCAGACGGCCGAGCAGATCCGTGCCCTGGGCCGGCGCGTCTGCCTGGTGGCGGCGGACCTCGGGCGGCTGGACGATTGCCGGCGCCTGGTACGCGAAAGCATCGAGCAGATTGGGCATCTCGACATCCTGGCCAACAATGCCGGCATGCAGATCCGCGCGCCCTTCCTCGAAGTGCGCGGGGAGGACTACGACCGGGTCATGCAGGTGAACCTGCGCGGCGCCTTCTTCGTCACCTAGGCCTTCGTCCGGCACCTGGCCGATGGTCGGCGCGGCGGCAGGATCATCAAGACCAGTTCGGGGCACGAGGAGCTGGCCTTCCCCGACTTCACCAGCTACTACATGAGCAAGGGCGGCATGCGCATGATGACACGCAGCCTGGCGGTGGAACTGGCGCCGCTGGGCATCACCATCAACAACATCGCCCCCCGGCGCCATCGATACGCCGATGAACAGCGCCCTGCTGCACCAGCCGGACAAACTCGCCAAGCTGCTCGGCAAGATTCCCCTGCGGCGCCTGGGCCAGCCGCAGGACATCGCCGGCATAGCGGCCTTCCTGGCCTCAAGCGATGCCGACTACATCACCGGCGAGGCCCTGGTGGTCGACGGCGGCCTGCTGCGCCAGTACGCCGAGCAGTGACATGAACGGCAGCGGGTTGCCCGATCCCTTCGAGAAGCACGTGGCGGCGGTTTCCCCGGCCGACCCGCTGACCCCGGCGGACCGTTACCAGGAGCTGTTCGTCGAAGTCCAGATGAACCGGGTGTTCGCCGACAGCAAGACCTTCGTCGACTGCGCGCCGCGCCTGCATCCGGAGCGGATTCTGGAGGCCTACCGCAGCCGCTGCAGGCTCCCCGGCTTCGATCTGGCGGCGTTCGTCGCCGAGCATTTTCGCCGCTATGAAATCCCGCCGAGCGATTTCGTCGCCGATCCGGACTGCACGCTGGCGCAGCATATCGACCGGCTCTGGCCGGTGCTGACCCGCCGGCCCCAGGAACATCCGCCGCGTTCCTCGCTGCTGCCGCTGCCCCACGACTACGTGGTGCCGGGCGGACGCTTCATCGAGCAGTACTACTGGGATGCCTACTTCATCATGCTGGGGCTGGACCAGAGCGGCCAGAGCCATCTGCTGCGTTCGATGGCGGACAACTTCGCCTACCTGATCGACACCTACGGACACGTGCCCAACGGCAACCGCACCTACTACCTGAGCCGTTCGCAGCCGCCGGTGTTCGCCCTGATGATCGACCTGTTCGAGGAGAAGAGCATCTGCCGCGCCAGCGATTACCTGCCGCAGCTGCGCAAGGAATACGCCTTCTGGATGGATGGCGCCGACTGCCTGCGTCCGGGCGAGTGCCACCGGCGCTGCGTGCGCTTGGCCGGCGGGGAGGTGCTGAACCGCTACTGGGACGACCGCGACACGCCGCGGGAGGAATCCTACCTGGAGGATGTGCTGACCGCCCGCGAGTCCGACCGGCCGGTCCATGACGTCTACCGCGACCTGCGCGCCGGCGCCGAATCCGGCTGGGATTACAGTTCCCGCTGGCTGGGCGATCACAGCCGGCTGTCCAGCATCCGCACCACGGCGATCCTGCCGGTCGATCTTAACAGCCTGCTGTTCAGGCTCGAGAGGCAGATCGCCCTGCTCAGCCAGGTCTGGGGTGACGCCGCCTGCGCCGAGGAGTACCGCATCCGCGCCGAGGCGCGGCGCATGGCGATCGACAGGTACCTGTGGAGCGAAAGCGCCGGCGCCTACCTGGATTACGACTGGCAGCTGGAACGGCAGCGCGGGGATCTCACCGCCGCCATGCTCACTCCGCTGTTCGTTCGCCTGGCCGGTCCGCAGCAGGCGCGACGGGTGGCCGACACCGTGCGCGGCCGGCTGCTGGCGCCCGGCGGACTGGCCACCACCGAGGTCGGCGACAGCGGCCAGCAGTGGGACCGTCCCAACGGCTGGGCGCCGCTGCAGTGGATCGGCATCCGCGGCCTCGAGGAGTACGGCCAGACCGAACTCGCCGGCGAGATCAGGAGGCGCTGGCTGCGGACCGTTGGCGAGCTGTTCGAGCGGGAGAACAAGCTGGTGGAAAAGTACGTCCTGCGGCCCGGGGCCGGGCATGCCGGGGGCGGCGAGTATCCCTTGCAGGACGGCTTCGGCTGGACCAACGGCGTCACCCTCAAACTGCTGCAGGAGGATCCGCAGCACGCGGCGAACCGCTGCCGGGCGGGGCGTCTGGGGTTCTGACGCCGGCCGTTCGGGGCGGGTGGGACAGCGCTGCGCTCACTGGCTCCACTGCCCGCCGCCGCTCTCGCAGTCGATGCGGGTCTGCTTCTGATCCTGCACCCGGTAGTAGTAGGTGACGATCTGCGCATCCTCCGGCAACGGGTCCGGCCAGGTGCCCCCGCCGTACTGGCCGGTGGCCTCCTCGTTGGCCAGGGCTTCCTGGGTCAGGGCCGCGGTGCACTTGCCGAAATAGCCGCTCGGGCAGTTCGCGCGCTTTTCCTTGTGCACCCCGGCCACGGGGCTCTTGTCCGTGCTGCAGGACCAGTCGAGCGAGCCGGCCGGCATGCCGCGGTGCTCGAAGCAGGACTCCATGACGTCGCTCGCGGTCCCGGCCACCGCCAGTTGCTCGGTGACATGGCAGGCCTCGGCGAGCAGCAGCGGACTGGAAAGACCGGCGAAGAGAAAAACCCCGATGCAGAGTAGGCGCTTCATGGGAGGCTCCTGGAGGCGGCGTGAGAGTTCCGGCGCGAATGCGGCCCTTTCGCGTGGGACTGGCGTTTCCCGGCGAGAGTTCGTCCCGGGAGGACCGGCGGCGCCCGGCGTGCCCGTACCGCCGCCGGGCCAGGGACATTGATTTGCCTCCTCCCTGGCTCTAACGTGAACAGGGGGGCGCTCGGTATGTTCCTGGCCATTGCCAGACTCGAGCCGGGCATGCGTCACCCAGTCTTCGTTAGCCTTGAGGAAGTCAAAAACATGAAGAAGATTCTGATCCCGTTGCTCGCCTTCGGTGGTGCGCTGGCCCTGCAGCCCGCCCTGGCCGAGACCGGCGAGGAGCTGTACAAGACCAAGGGCTGCACGGTTTGTCATGCCATCGACAGCAAGCTGGTCGGCCCCGCCTTCAAGGAGGTCGCCGCCAAGTACGCCGGCCAGGCCGATATCGCCGACATGCTCGCCGCCAAGATCAAGAACGGCGGGTCGGGCAACTGGGGGCAGATCCCCATGCCGCCGAACGCGGTCACCGAGGAAGAGGCCAAGACCCTCGCCGAGTGGGTCATGACCCACAAGTAAGCGTTCCGGACGCCGGCCGGTCCGGCGTCCTTCCCCCTGCCCGCCTCGCGCCGTCGTCAACCCACCGGCGCATCCTCGCTCCCAACCTCCTTCTACCCGGCCACCACGATGCGGTTGCGGCCGTCCCGCTTGGCCCGGTACAGCGCCTCGTCGGCCAGCTTGAGCACCGCCGGCACGGAAGTGGCGCTGTCCGGCCAGTGGGCGATGCCGGCGGAGATGGTGACGAAGGAGCCGGTGGGACTCTGTGTGTGGCTGATCAGGCCGCGCAGCCGTTCGGCGACCTGTGCGGCCGCCTCCAAGCTGGCTTCGGGCAGCAGCAGGGCGAACTCCTCGCCGCCGCTCCGGCAGGCCAGGTCGCTGCTGCGCGAGACGCTGTCCATCAGTTGGCTCACGTGCTGCAGCACCTGGTCGCCGATATCGTGGCCGTAGGTGTCGTTGACCTGCTTGAAATGGTCGATATCCAGGGTGATCACCGCGAAGGGCCGCCGCTGCGCCTGCCAGCGCTCCAGGGCGAGCTGCTGGCCGCGTCGGTTGACCAGCCCGGTCAGAGGATCGGTGATGTTCTCCTGGTTGAGCCGGCCGAGCTTGCCGTGCAGCAGCGCGAGGCCGCCCAGCATGGCGAGCTTGAGCTGCTCGGCCTCGAAATACCAGGCGCGCACCTGGCGGATCTGCTCCTGGGCGGCGGAGAACTCCCAGTGCCGGGCGGTGATGGCCAGCTGGCGCAGCGGGCGCACGATCAGCTTCGACAGCCACCAGATGGCTGCCAGCATCGGAACGAAGAAGAGCAGCGCATTGAGCAGGATCTCCAGCATCAGGCCGTCCAGCGCCGCCAGCGTGGCCGCGCTGGGCCGCTGGGCGACCACGCCCCAGCCGGTGCTGGCGACCGGGGCATAGCCGGCGAGCATGTCGACGCCCTTCGAGTCGAGCAGCTGCCGGCTGCCCTCCTCGCCGCGGAGCACGGCCTCGACCGCCGGATTGCCGGTGACGACCTCGCCGATCTGCGACGGATTCTGGTGATGGATACGGTGGCGGTTCTGGTCCACCACATACAGCTGCGAACCGTCCTTGTAGTAGTGGTCGCCGAGCAGTGCCTGCAGGCTGCCGTCGTTCTCGCCCAGGTGGATGGCGCCGCCGACATAGCCCAGGTAGCGGCCGTCCCGGGCGAAGATCGGCTGCGACAGGAAGACCAGCAGATGCCCGCGGGCGCCGACATAGGGCGCGCTGATCCGGGGCTGGCGCGCGTTCAGGGCCGCCTGCGCTTCCCGGGTCTTCAGCACGCTGCCGGCCAGCCCCAGGCCGCTCGGCGCGGTGGCCAGCACCCGGCCATCGGTGTTTACGACGAAGATCCCGTTGAAGGTGCCGGTCTGCTCCTTCAGGCGCGCGACCTCGGCATCGAGGCGTTCCTCCCGGTCGAGCACCCCCGGCAGCAGGCCGGCACTGTAGGCGAGCTGCTGCTGCGCGGCCTGGAGGAAGTTGTCCGTGCTGTGCGCCAGCTTGGCGGCATAGGCCCGGTTGGCCTCCAGGGTCTGGGCGATCAGCTGGCGGTGCAGGGTCTGGTAGCTGGCGTGAAAGCTGTTGAGGAAGGTCAGCAGGGTGGCGGTGATCGTCAACAGCAGGATCAGTCGGCGCAGATCGAGGTGATGCATAAGGTCTCTGGGAAAAATGACCACCGGCAGATTCCCTTGTCGAATGCCGGTGGCAGACAGGTGCCTACCCTCGATCCGTGAGAATGCGCAGGACGCCGTTTGTCACCCCTCGGGAGCTCACGCGGATTCGGCATGAGGCCGCCGGACAGCCGAACGCAACGGCGTCCCTGTCCGCGCAGGGCGCCGTTGCGTATCGATCAGGATTGTGGTGGCAAAGAGTCTCTGCGGAAAAGCCTATCAGGCTCTGTGGCGTGTCAATGGTCGGAAATCGGGCCTTCGAAGGTACCGATCCGCGCTATTGCATGCGCACCGTCAGGCGCGCCACGTGGGCGCCCTGGAAGCTGGCCAGGATCAGTTCCTTCTCGCTCGGCTGGCGCGAGCCGTCCGCCCCGGCGATGGTCGCCGCGCCGTAGGGCGAGCCGCCGCGCAGCTCGCTGATGTCGCTCAGTTCCGGCAGCACGTAGGGCAGGCCGACGATCACCATGCCCTGGTGCGCCAGGGTGTGCCAGAACGAGGTGATGGTGGTTTCCGAGCCGCCGCCGCTGCCGGTGCTGGTGAACACGCTGGCGAACTTGCCGACCAGGGCGCCGCTGACCCACAGGCCGCCGGTCTGGTCGAGGAAGTTGCGCATCTGCCCGGCCATGTTGCCGAAGCGTGTCGGCGTGCCGAACAGGATGGCGTCGTAGTCGGCCAGCTCCTTCGGGTCGGCCACCGGCGCCGCCTGGTCCAGCTTGGCGCCGGCCTTGCGCGCCACCTCCTCGGGCATGGTCTCGGGCACCCGCTTGAGGGTCACCTCCACCCCCGGCACGCTGCGCGCGCCCTCGGCCACCGCTTCGGCCATGCGCTCGATGTGACCGTACATGGAGTAATAGAGGACGAGAATCTTCTTCATGGCACTGTCTTCCTGTTTGCTGAGCGAATCAGACAGGTATAGCAGTGCCCGGACAGCGCTGCGGTCGAGCCGCTATCATGCGCGGTCACGCTTTCCGGGAGATCGAGATGCTCAACGGCCTCTGGCTGGGTTTTTTCCTGATCGCCGCGCTGACCGCCTTCGGGCGCTGGCTGCTGGGTGGCGAGCCTGCGGTGTTCGCCGCCATGGTCGACAGCCTGTTCGCCATGGCCAGGCTGGCGGTGGAAGTGATGATCCTGCTGTTCGGCACCCTCACCCTCTGGCTGGGCTTTCTGCGCATCGCCGAACAGGCCGGGCTGGTGGAGCGCCTGGCGCGGCTGCTCGGCCCGCTGTTCCGCCGGCTGATGCCGGAGGTGCCGCCCGGTCATCCGGCGCTCGGGCTGATCACCCTCAACTTCGCCGCCAACGGCCTGGGCCTGGACAACGCCGCCACGCCGATCGGCCTCAAGGCGATGCGCGCCCTGCAGGAGCTCAACCCGAGCGGCAACACGGCGAGCAACGCGCAGATCCTCTTTCTGGTGCTCAACGCCTCCTCGCTGACCCTGCTGCCGGTGTCGATCTTCATGTACCGCGCCCAGCAGGGCGCCGACGACCCGACCCTGGTGTTCCTGCCGATCCTGCTGGCGACCAGTGCCTCGAGCCTGGCCGGCCTGCTCGCCGTGGCCTTCATGCAGCGGCTGAAGCTGCGCGACCCGGTGGTGCTCGCCTACCTGCTGCCCGGCGCACTGCTGCTCGGCGCCTTCATGACTGTGCTCGCCGGGCTCTCGTCCACGGCGCTGTCCGCGCTGTCCTCGCTGCTCGGCAACCTGGTGCTGTTCAGCCTGATCCTGCTGTTCCTGGTGCTGGGGGCGCTGCGCAAGGTGGCGGTCTACGAGCACTTCGTCGAGGGCGCCAGGGAGGGCTTCGAGGTGGCGAGGAGCCTTCTGCCCTATCTGGTCGCCATGCTCTGCGCGGTGGGCGTGCTGCGCGCCTCGGGGGCGCTGGACTACGCGCTGGAGGGCCTGCGCTGGCTGGCCGGGGCGGCCGGCTGGGACGTGCGCTTCATCGATGCCCTGCCCACCGCGCTGGTCAAGCCGTTCTCCGGCAGCGCGGCACGCGCCATGCTGATCGAGACCATGCAGACCCACGGTGTGGACAGCTTCCCCGCGCTGGTCGCCGCCACCGTGCAGGGCAGCACCGAGACCACCTTCTACGTGCTCGCCGTGTACTTCGGCGCGGTCGGCATCCAGCGTGCCCGCCACGCGGTCGGCTGCGCCCTGCTGGCGGACTTCTGCGGCGTGCTGGCGGCGATCGGCGTGTGCTACTGGTTCTTCGGCTGAGGCGGACGGCGCAGGCTCAGCTCTCGAGCCAGACGTCCTTCACCCAGTGCCACACCGAATCCCAGCTCTCGTCGGTCAGCTCGCCGCTGTCGCCGCTCCACAGCAGCACCTGGCCCTCGATGTCCACCACGTAGTAGTCGTCGCCGGCCTGGCACAGCGGCACCAGGTCGCGCGGCACGCCCTGGTCCCAGGCGACCGCGGCGACTTCCGGCAGGTAGGTGTGCGACTGGGGATCGGTCACGGTCACCGGCTCCAGGCCGCCGTAGACCACGTCGCTGACCTTGAGCAGGAACTCGCGCAGCTCGAAGGGCAGGTTGATCAGAAGCTGCTCCTCGATCTCCACCAGCAGGTCTTCGTCGGGCAGCTCCAGGGGTACCGGCACGGGCTCGTTCAGCTCGCGCAGTTGGTCGATGACGTCTTCCACGGCTCGTTCGTCCTCAGGCAATGATGCGCGCTTTATACCCCAGCATCCGGACAAGCAGAATCGCGCCGGGTCGCAGGCACTGTATAGCCCGGCCCCGGCCGTTCTGTTGCGGACCATTCGTCTCCTCTGCAGAAACCTCCTCCGATGGCGCAAAGTCCACCGGAAGGCTGTGGTTTTCGCAGCCGTTCCGGTCCATTACCCCGCGAAGGAGAACGAACATGAATGCTTCCATGTACGAATCCTGCATCCAGGCCTGCAGCCACTGCGCCTGGGCCTGCGAGACCTGTGCGGCGTCCTGTCTGCGCGAGGACAACGTGCAGATGATGGCGCGCTGCATCGCCCTGGACATGGATTGCGCCGACTTCTGCAAGATGGCGGCCACCCTGATGGCGCGGGGCAGCGACTATGCCCAGGCCTTCTGCCGGCAATGCGCGCAGGTCTGCCGTGCCTGCGGCGAGGAATGCGCCCGGCACGAGGCCGAGCACTGCCAGCGCTGCGCTCAGGCCTGCCGGGCATGTGCCGAGGAGTGCGAACGGATGGCCGCCTGATACTCAGGCGGCCGCCAGGGTCTGTTCATGCGGCGGGAGGACGGCCGGCAGCAGGTGCGCCGACCGCTGCGCAGACGGGCGTCAATATAACGACGCCCAAAAATGACTGGGCTCTGGCGCTTGTCAAGGGGTGCGCCATAATGTCGCAGAATGCACCGCTTGGAAGCCTTCCGAGCGGTCGACGACAATCTGGACTCCCCCCCGGTGCTCCGCGATACTGCCTGCTGATCGCACGCCAAGCCCGTACCTCACGGTGGCCAGACCTCGGGCGCTGGTTGCCCCTGCCAGCGGAGACGGGGGCAGGACGACGAAGCCGGATGCACGACGGTTGCCTTCAAGGTGTTGCATCCGGTCAAGGTCGCTTCGACTGCGATGGTTGAGAATACACCTTGACGGCTTCCCTCCTGATGGCCCGCCGGCGACGAAGCATTCGTCCGGCCGCGGCGGGCGACGGTGGACCAACGATCGCTTCGATCACAGCCCCCAGTGCGACACTCCAGAACAGAGCAGGATCTTCTATGCCCGGTACTTCCCCAGAACAACAGGCCGTTGAATGGAAACTATTGCTCGCGCAATTTCCTGCGTCGGTCGTCGTCCAGGTCAGGGAGCTGACCACTACCCACCAGGCCGAGCTGGCCGGGTATTTCTACGAGCAGATGCTGCAGGACGAACAGGCCACGCTCTTCCTCACCCACGAGCAGGTGAAGAGCCGTCTGCATGGCACCCTGCAGCAATGGATCGTCTCGGTGTTTTCCGCGGGCGACGACGATGCTGCGCTGCAAACGCTGATCACCCAGCAAAAGCAGATCGGCGAGATCCATGCGCGCATCAAGATCCCCATCCATCTGGTGCTGCGCGGCGCCCGCCATCTGCGCGAGCGGCTGTTCGCGCTGCTCTGCCGGCAGCCCCTCGATCCCGAGCACAAGCTCCTCGGCCAGCGCCTGATCGGCGAGACCGTCGATCTGGCCATGGAGGTCATGAGCCGAGCCTTCTCCGACGCCCATGACCGCAATTCGCGCAGCGAGGAAGGCTATCGGCTGTTCTCGGTGGCGCAGAACATCGGCGTCGAGCAGGAGCGCCAGCGCTCCGCCCTGCTCGACTGGGAAAATCAGTTGATGTTCGACCTGGCGGTCGGCCAGCCCTTCACGCAACTACCGCGGCTGTCCGGCTCGGAGTTCGGCCTCTGGTTCCGCCACAAGGGGGCCCATGCCTTCCAGGGTTCCCGGGAAACCGAGCTGATCCTGGAGGGCATGCGGCAGATCGACGAGGTACTGCTGCCGCTGTTCGAGCAGCCGGCGGCCGAGCCGAGCGTGGAGCAGCGCCTGCATACCCTGCGAACGTTGCGCGAACAGGCCAAGGGCATCGTCTTCCACCTCGACAACCTGTTCGAGCAGGCCAATGTGCTGGAGAGCGGCCGCGACGTGCTGACGCGCATGCTCAACCGCAAGTTCCTGCCGGTGATCCTGGCCAAGGAGGTGGCCTATGCGCGGCAGAACGAGCGCTCCTTCGCCGTGCTGGCCGTGGATATCGACCATTTCAAGCACATCAACGACGAGTTCGGCCACGAAGCCGGCGATCTGGTCCTGCAACAGCTCGCCGCCCTGCTCAGCAACAATTGCCGCGGCGGCGACTACGTGTTCCGCATGGGCGGCGAGGAGTTTCTCGTGCTGCTGGTCGACGTCAACCAGGGGCATGCGCTCGGGGTGGCCGAGAAGCTGCGCCAGCAGGCCGAGAAGGAGCGCTTCCGCCTGTCGGGCGAGCATGACCTGCAGCTGACCGTGAGCATCGGCGTGGCCCTGCACGACAGCCACCCGGACTATCAGCGCCTGTTGCGCCAGGCCGACCGTGCGCTGTACGACGCCAAGCATGGCGGGCGCAACCGGGTGGCACTGGCCCGGGAAATGGGAAGCTGAAAAAGGAAACCCGGGCAAGCCCGGGTTTCCTGTCTCTGGAGCCTGGCTCAGCCGTTCTGGCGGATGCCGGCGATCAGCCAGGGCTGGTTCTCGCCATGGCGGCGCTCCATGCGCCAGCTCTCGCTGAAGGCCTCGCCCTGCTCGAAGCGGGAGTTCTTCGACACGCCGCTGAAGGTCAGGGTGGCGACGGTCTTGTCGGCCAGATCGTCCAGGCCGTCCAGCTGCACCTGCAGGTTGTCGACGTAGGTGGACTGGAAGCCGTCGCCCAGCTCGGCGCGTTCCTTGCGAATGAACTCGAGCATCTGCGGGGTGACGAACTCGGCGATCTTGTCCATCTCGTTGGCGTCCCAGTGCTGCTGCAGGGACATGAAATGCTGGCGTGCGGCTTCCAGGAAGCGCTGCTCGTTGAACCAAGCCGGCGCCTGGATCGGAGCCCGACGCTGGGCGGCAGCCGGCGCGGCGCTGGCGGTCGGACGCGGCTGGGCCGGCATTTCCCGCTGCATCGGCGCGTGGCCGGCCATGGCCGGGTGCAGCTTGCGCCGGCGGGCGGCGATCAGGCGGTACACCAGGAAGGCGATCAGCGCGAGGATCAGGATGTCGAGCAGTTGGATGCCATCGAAGCCGTCGCCCATGAACATCGAGGCGAGCAGGCCGCCGGCGGCGATGCCGGCCAGCGGACCGAGCCAGCGCGAAGCGCCGCTGGCCGGACGGGCGGGGGTCGGCGCGGCCGCGTTCGGCGCCGTGGCGGTGCTGCCGGCCGGCTGCTGCGGCTGGGCCTGGCGGCTCTGGTGGATCGGCGCACTGCCGGACGACTTGCCGCCGCCGAAACGCTTGGCGTTGGCGTCGAGGCTGAGGGTCATGGCCACGCAACATGCCATGAAAAGACTGAGAAAACGGCGCATGTGGGAGTTCCCGTAGTTGATGTCACGCATTTCATCTTGCCCAGCAGTGCCGGGGCCTGTCATTCATTATTTCCCAAGCTGGAAGCGATGGTGGCCGGTCGCCGGACCGCGCCCGCGAAAAAATGTTTCGAGCTTTTGCGCCCGTGCCGTGCCGGCTCAGGGCCGCAGCAGGCAGGCCAGCGGCAGGCCGTGCAGGCGCCGGCGCAGGTAGGCGCGCAGCGCCGCCTCGTCGTCCCGGCGATGGCGCAGCCAGTGGGAGAGGGTGCACAGGTAGACGGCGCTGAGCGCGCACTCCTCGCCGATGCGCGAGAAGTAGGCGTTGTTCCGTCCGGCCGCCTCGCGCCACCACTGCACGGTGCGGCTGATGCGCATCAGTCCCTGCGCCTGCAGATGGAGGTGGCCCAACTCGAGCTTGTAGCACAGCATCTCCCCGGTCAGGGTCCGGTGCGGGGCCAGAGTGGCGAACCAGGCCACCATCAACTCCTCCAGCCGTCCGGCAGGGGCCATCGCCGCCAGGGCGGTGTCCCGGGCACGGGCCAGCAGGGCGGCGTCGGCGCGGTCGAACCAGGCTTCCACCAGGGCGTCCTTGTCCCGATAGTGGCGGGCGATCTCGTCCAGCCCGATGTCCAGCGTGGCGGCCACGTCGAACAGGCGCAGGCGCTCCCAGCCGCTACGCTCGGCGATTTGCAGGGCGGTGTCGAGGATCTGCGCGGAACCGGTCATGGACTCACCTCCGCTTTTGAGTATGGCCGCTGCCGCAGCGGCTGCCGGTGGCGGCGACCGGTGGCGGAAGAATTTGGGCCGGGCTGGCCGGGGCGATCCGGCTACACCGCCTCCAGCTTGGCGTAGCCGAGCATCAGCCACTTGCTGCCTTCATCCTCGAAGTTCACCTGCACCCGCGCCTGGGCGCCGGCGCCCTCGAAGTTGAGGATGGTGCCCTCGCCGAACAGCGGATGACGCACGCGCTGGCCGAGGGCGAAGGGGGTGTCCGGCACGGCGGCGCCAGCGAGCACCGCGGCGTGGCCGGGGCGGGCGGCGACAGGGCGGCTGACGGTGTTGGTCAGGCGCACCTCGCGGATCAGCGCCGGGGGCAGTTCGCGGACGAAGCGCGAGATCCTGTTGTAGGTCTCGCTGCCGTACAGGCGGCGGGTCTCGGCATAGCTCACCACCAGGCGCTGCATGGCGCGGGTGATGCCGACATAGGCCAGGCGGCGCTCCTCTTCGAGGCGGCCGGGTTCCTCCAGGCTCATCTTGTGGGGGAACAGGCCCTCCTCCATGCCGACCAGGAATACCAGCGGGAATTCCAGGCCCTTGGCGCTGTGCAGGGTCATCAGCTGCACGCTGTCCTCGAAGTCGCCGGCCTGCTGCTCGCCGGCTTCCAGCGAGGCGTGGTCGAGGAAGGCCGCCAGCGGTGTCTGCAGGCCCTCGTCCTCGTGGTGCTCGAAGGCGCGGGCGGCGCTGACCAGCTCTTCGAGGTTCTCCACCCGGGCCTGGGCCTTCTCGCCCTTTTCCGCACCGTGGTAGGCGCGCAGCCCGGAATCCTCGATCACCACCTGGATCGTCTGCGCCAGCGGCAGCTGCTCGACCTTCAGGGCCAGGGTGTCGATCAGCTCGACGAAGGCGTTCAGCGCGCTGGCGGCGCGGCCGGAAACCAGCTTGCCGCCGACCGCCTGATGCAGCACGCTCCACAGCGAGAGGTCGGCCTCGCGGGCCAGCTGGCGCAGGGTCTCGACGGTCTTCTCGCCGATGCCGCGGGCCGGCAGGTTGATGACCCGCTCCAGCGCCGCGTCGTTGTGGCGGGTATGGATCAGCCGCAGGTAGGCTACCGCGTTCCTGATCTCGGCGCGCTCGAAGAAGCGCTGGCCGCCGTAAATGCGGTAGGGGATCTTCTCCCGCAGCAGCGCTTCCTCGAGCACCCGCGACTGGGCGTTGGAGCGGTAGAGGATGGCGATCTCGCCGTGCGCCAGGCCGTCCTTGAGCGCCTGGCGGATGCTGTCCACCACGTAGCGCGCTTCGTCGTGCTCGTTGAAGGCGGCATAGAGGCCGATCGGCTCGCCGTCCGCGCCCTCGGTCCACAGCTCCTTGCCGAGGCGGCCCTGGTTGTTGGCGATCAGCGCATTGGCGGCCTTGAGGATGCTGCCGGTGGAGCGGTAGTTCTGCTCCAGGCGGATGGTCTCGGCGGCGGGGAAGTCCTGGCAGAACTGCTGGATGTTCTCGATCCGCGCGCCGCGCCAGCCGTAGATCGACTGGTCGTCGTCGCCCACCGCCATCAGGCTGGCGCCGCCCTGCGCCAGCAGGCGCAGCCAGGCGTACTGCACCGCGTTGGTGTCCTGGAACTCGTCCACCAGCACATGGCGGAAGCGCCGCTGGTAGTGCTCCAGAAGGCCCGGCCGGTCGCGCCACAGATCGAGGGCGCGCAGCAGCAGCTCGGCGAAGTCGATCACCCCGGCGCGCGCGCAGGCCGCCTCGTAGGCCGCGTAGATCTTCACCTGGGTGGCGAGGAACAGGTCGCCGCCCGGCTGGATGTGCTGCGGGCGCAGGCCTTCGTCCTTCTTCGCGTTGATGAACCACTGCGCCTGGCGGGCCGGCCAGCGCTGCTCGTCGAGGCCCAGCTCGCGGATCACCCGCTTGACCAGCCGCTGCTGGTCGTCGGAATCGAGGATCTGGAAGTTCTCGGCCAGCCCCGCCTCCTGCCAGTGGGCGCGCAGCAGGCGGTGGGCCAGGCCGTGGAAGGTGCCGACCCACATGCCCATCGGGCTCATCCCGAGCAACTGCTCGATGCGCGCGCGCATTTCGGCGGCGGCCTTGTTGGTGAAGGTCACGGCGAGAATCGAGTGGGGCGAGGCGTTTTCCACCTCGATCAGCCAGGCGATACGGTGCACCAGCACGCGGGTCTTGCCCGAGCCGGCGCCGGCCAGCACCAGGTGTGGACCCAATGGGGCAGCTACAGCTTGGCGCTGGGCGGCGTTGAGTGCACTTAGCAGAAAGGATAGGTCTTCGCGCATCACGGCATTCTAGCGGCGGCTGCGAAGACGGGGCAAACTCGGGTGACCTTGCCGATGCCACACCGAGGAAGAACGTTCGACCGCTTACCTTGGGACAGGACGCGTATAACCAGAATCATGGACATGAA
The DNA here is from genome assembly GCF_009363155.1 of Azotobacter salinestris. Classification (NCBI taxonomy): domain Bacteria; kingdom Pseudomonadati; phylum Pseudomonadota; class Gammaproteobacteria; order Pseudomonadales; family Pseudomonadaceae; genus Azotobacter; species Azotobacter salinestris. The sequence continues at coordinate 2,643,163 of NZ_CP045302.1, read as the reverse complement.
TTTCGTTTTTTCTGCCAACGTCATGCCGCCGGCCATCGCGCCGGAGAGCATCCGGGAGCGTTACGGCGTACAGATGGAGGCGGCCCTGAACCGCCGCCTGTACCGTGCCGCGCCGCTGCCGATCATGCTGATGCTGAGCGGCGGCCTGAGCTGCGTGCTGCTGCGCTGGGAACAGCACAGCCCGAGCACCCTGGCCTGGCTGGCGCTCTGGCTGGGCCTGCTGATCGGCCTGAGCCTGTGGCGCATCCTGGCCTTCCACCGGGCGCCGAAGGAGCGCCAGGCCGATGCGGCCTGGCGGCACAGCTTCCTGCTCGGCGCAGCCGTTTCGGGTGCGACCCTGACCCAGATCGGCATCTTTCTCATGCCGCTGGCCACGCCGCTGCAGCAGGCGCTGATCCATGGCCTGCTGGCGGCGGCGACCATCTGCGCCAGCATGGCCTATGCGGCCAGCCTGGGCGCCTTCCTCGCCTTCGCCCTGCCCGCCCTGCTGCCCTCCAGCCTGTATCTGCTCAGCCTCGACAATGGCGAGCTGCAGGGCTGGGGCATCCTCGGCCTGATCCTGCTGGCGGCCCTCGTGCTCAGTGCCTGGCAGATCAACCGGGCGACTCGCCGCAACCTGCTGCAGTGCTTCCAGAACCGCTCGCTGCTGGAATTCGAGAAGCAGACGCGACAGGCCACCGTCCAACTGAACGACGAGCTGGCGCGCGAGGTGCAACTGCGCCGCCAGGTCGAGGAGGAGCTGCGCAGCGCGCAGCGGGCGCTGGAGGAGCGGGTCAACGAGCGCACCCGGGCGCTGACCGCCAGCGAGCAGGCGCGCCGCGAGGAAAAGGCGTTGCGCCGCTACCTGTCCAGCCACGACCCGATGACCGGCCTGGCCAACCGCAGCCTGCTGCTGCGCCGCCTGAAACTCCTGATCGGGCGCCCGCGGGTACTCGGCCGCGAACTGGTGCTGATGCATTTCAACCTGGATCGCTTCAAGCGGCTCAACGAGAGCCTCGGCCATCAGGTCGCCGACCAGATCATCTGCGAGCTGGCCCGGCGCCTCGGCGGCAGCCTGCGCCGGGCCGACATCGTCGCGCGGATCGCCGTCGACGAATTCGCCGTGCTGCTGGAAACCGACAAGTCCCTTGAGGAGGTGGAGCAGCTCGGGCGGCGCCTGCTCACCCTGCTGCGCCACGGCGTGTCGGTGGACGAGCACGAGGTGGTGGTCAGCGCTTCGCTGGGGATCGGTCTGCTGTCCGCGGCCGGCGGCGATCCGGCGACGCTGCTCTGCCAGGCGGCCATGGCCATGCGCCATGCCAAGCAGCTCGGCTGCAACACCGTGCAGTTCTACCGCGACAGCCTGCAGAGCAGCAGCCGCGAGCGCCTGCTGCTCGAGGCGCAGCTGGACAAGGCGCTGGTGCGCGGCGAATTGGAGGTGTTCTACCAGCCGAAGCTGAATTTTGCGGCGAACCGTCTGCAGGGCGCCGAGGCGCTGGTGCGCTGGCGCCATCCCCAGCGCGGCCTGGTGTCGCCGGCCCAGTTCATCCCCCTGGCCGAGGAAACCGGGCAGATCGACGCCATCGGCGACTTCGTCCTGGACCAGGCCTGTGCCCAGGCGCGCGCCTGGCAACAGGCAGGCATCGCCGAGCTGCGCGTGGCGGTGAACATCTCCATGGGCCAGCTGCGCCAGGGCGACTTCGTCGAGCGGGTCGGCGCCGTGCTGGCCAGGACCGGCCTGCCGGCGCACCTGCTGGAGCTGGAGCTGACCGAAAGCCAGCTGTCGGACGACGTCGAACACCTGGCCCAGGTGTTCGGCAAGCTGCGCGCGCTGGGCGTGCGCCTGGCGATCGACGATTTCGGCACCGGCTATTCGTCGCTCGGCTATCTCAAGCACCTGCCGGTCAACGTGGTGAAGATCGACCAGACCTTCATCCGCAGCCTGGATGGCTCCGGCCGCGGCGGCGACGCGGCGATCACCCGGGCGATCATCGTCATGGCCCACAGCCTGGGCCTGGAGGTGGTCGCCGAGGGGGTCGAGGAGCCGGCGCAGCTCGAATTCCTGCGTGAGCACGGCTGCGACGAGATCCAGGGCTATCTGATCGGCCGGCCGGTGGAGGCGGCGACCCTGGCGAGCCAGCTGCGCGAGCAGGCCGCGCAACTGTCCTGTGCGGTCAACTGAGCCTCAGCCGCGGGTGGTGGCGCCGTCCAGCTCGCGCATCAGGAGGGCATAGCCGAGGTCCACGCCCTCCGGCACCGGCAGGTAGAGGGTGTGGCCGTCGCCCGGCGCTACCTCGGTACGCTCGCCGCGCTTGTTCTCCAGGGCTTCCAGACGGAAGTTCAGGTTGCCCTGGGGGGTCATCAGCTCCAGGCGGTCGCCGAGGGCGAAGCGATTCTTCACCTGCACCTCGGCCAGACCGTTGCGACGCTCGCCGGTCAGCTCGCCGACGAACTGCTGGCGCTCGGACAGCGAATAGCCGTAGGCGTAGTTCTGGTACTCGTCGTGCACGTGGCGGCGCAGGAAGCCCTCGGTGTAGCCGCGGTGGGCCAGCGACTCCAGGGTGTCCATCAAGGACTTGTCGAACGGCCGGCCGGCCACCGCGTCGTCGATCGCCTTGCGGTAGACCTGGGCGGTGCGCGCCACATAGTAGTGGCTCTTGGTGCGGCCCTCGATCTTCAGCGAATGCACGCCCATCTGCACCAGCCGCTCGACGTGCTGCACGGCGCGCAGGTCCTTGGAGTTCATGATGTAGGTGCCGTGCTCGTCCTCGAAGGCCTCCATGTACTCGCCCGGTCGCTTGCTTTCCTCGAGCAGCATCAGCCGCTCGGTGGGCGCGCCGCTGCCGAGGGTCGGCTCGCCCGGCTGCACCCGGACCGGCTCCTGGACGTGGACGATGTTGCCCAGCTCGTCTTCCTTGCCCTCGTGGGCCTTGTACTCCCAGCGGCAGGCGTTGGTGCAGGTGCCCTGGTTGGGGTCGCGGTGATTGATGTAGCCGGACAGCAGGCAGCGTCCGGAATAGGCCATGCACAGCGCGCCGTGGACGAACACCTCAAGCTCCATGCCCGGCACCCGCTCGCGCATCTCGCCGATTTCCTCCAGCGACAGCTCGCGGGAGAGAATCGTCCGGGTCAGCCCCTGACGGCGCCAGAACTCCACGCTGGCCCAGTTCACCGCGTTGGCCTGCACCGAGAGGTGGATGGCCATCTCCGGAAAGTGCTCGCGCACCAGCATGATCAGCCCCGGGTCGGACATGATCAGCGCATCCGGCTGCATGTCGATCACCGGCTGCAGGTCCTTGAGGAAGGTCTTCAGCTTGGCGTTGTGCGGGGCGATGTTGACCACCACGTAGAACTGCTTGCCCTGGGCGTGGGCCTCGTCGATGCCGAGCGCCAGGTGGGCATGATCGAACTCGTTGTTGCGCACCCGCAGGCTGTAGCGCGGCTGCCCGGCATACACCGCATCGGCGCCGTAGGCGAAGGCATAGCGCATGGACTTGAGGGTGCCGGCGGGGGACAGCAGTTCGGGACGGAAGACGGAGGCGGTCATGGCGCAGCGACTCGCGGGGCAGCAAAAGGGCGAAGGATTCTACTGCGCTTTGCCGGGATGTGCGCCCTTTCCGATGGATGTGGGCAAGGGCCACCATTTCCATTTATTTTATGCGGTACGAATTCTGCATAAATTAAAAACCCACGTATCATGGGGCTTTACGGACGTGATCAGGCAGCGATTGGCTACTCAAAGGCAGAAAATCGCCCGTCGCGCATTGATCTGGATCAACAAAACCATTGCTTTTTGTTTCGACGGGCGACGCCAACAGCGCAGCGCCCGGGTGCCGCCCGCCACTTCCGGTTCCTGACACCTCAGGACGGCGATGTGAGTCGGGCGGGTCAAGGAAGCAGCAGAAACCTGAAATGTTCCACGGAGGAATGTCCATGAAGAACTTCGCGATCCTGACCCTGATCCTCAGCCTGTCGGCGCTCGGCAGCGCCCATGCCGCCGAGGCGGTCAAGGAAACCGAAGACCAGACCACCGGCAGGTCGCTGGGTGGCATGAACGGCATGATGATCGGCGCCATCGGCGGCCCGCTCGGCATGCTGATCGGTGCCGGCATCGGCGCGCTGTTCGGCGGCACCGCCCAGGAGGCTGCCGGTCTCAGCGAGCGCAGCTACGAGACCGGGGGCAGCGACGGCGAGAGCAAGGCGCTGCGCGCGCCCAACTGAGCGGACCGCTCCCGGCCGCTGCCTCGCCGCCCTCTGCCGGGAGCGCCTTTCCCTCCCCGCCCGCCACACGCCACACGCCACACGCCGCACGCCGCACGAGCGCGCCCACCTTGCCAGCGACCATCGCCAGCGCTGCGCCGTGGCCGTGCCGCTCCTCCTCTGTCCTGTATCAAACCTGTCCGTCCGGCAACTCCATCCGTCGCCCACAAGGCGGGCAAGCACAAGCGCGGCTACGATTTCTTGACCTGGATCAATGAAAGTTCATTTTTTGGGAGGAGTTCCGACAAGCGCTTGTCCGTGACGTGACATTTTGTCGCGAATCGGCCCGGGGAAAGGAAGCTAAGTCATTGATTCTACGTGCCAACCCCTCTGGCATGTTTCGTGGAATAACCATGATGTAGCCCACTGAAAGTTCCTCGGAGGAACCGCCATGAAAAAGCTCGGCATCCTGGCTCTGACCTTTGGCCTGCTGACCACCATCGGCACCGTCAACGCAGACGAGATCGTTCGTGAAGTGAAGGATCAGACCTCCGGCAAGGCAACAGGTGGCATGACCGGCATGATGGTCGGCGCCGTTGGCGGGCCGATCGGCGCCCTGGTCGGTGCCGGCATCGGTGCGCTGTTCGGCGGCTCCGCCCAGGACGCAACTGGTGGCAGCGACCGTGCCTACGTGGTCCGCACCGACAGTGGCGAGCTGAAGACGGTGCGCTCGCCGAACCGCGTCTTCGCCGCCGGCGACAAGGTCGAGATCCGCGGCAACCGTCCGCATCCGAAGAAGCCCAAGACCACCGCCCTGGCCGACGCCAGCGACGCGCTGCGCACCATCCGCTAAGCATTTTCCGGCCCGGACCTCCGACCGGGCCGTTACCGCGTTAGGCTCTCCCGCTCCCCTGCCCCCCCCCTGGCGATCGAAGCGGCGGGAGAGCCGCCCTCACTCCCTACGCCAATGCCACGCCGTCGGCCTCTCCCGCGCAACCGGGGCCGTATCGGCGCCTTTCCGTTTCCGTTTTCCGGCCGGCTGTGCCGTCTTTTTCCCCGGTTTCAGGTTTCCCGGGCGAACCGCTCCGCCGGACCGCGATGCCCGGGCCGAGGCAATGAAGCAAAAAAAACCCCGGACTTCATGTGGGGGAGGGAGAAGTCCGGGGTTTAACTTCGGACTCCAGGGAGTCCGAATATCTGCCAACACTTAACACAACAAGGAGCATCGAGAGGCTTTTCAGCCAGTCGTACGGGTCTGACTGCACGGTTGCTCCAAAAGTTCAGTCGGACCGAAAAACATTTTCAGCGGAAAATGCAGCTTTCCAGGGGGAATTTCCGTCTTCTCGATGGCGTTGAGGCGGCGCGGCTCAGTGCGCCTCGTCCCAGTTGCCGCCGACCCCGGCCTCCACCAGCAGCGGCACGTCCAGCGCGGCGGCGCCGCTCATGCGCGGCAGCAAGCCGGCCTTGAGCGCCTCGACCTGGTCCTCGCGCACCTCCAGCACCAGTTCGTCGTGCACCTGCAGGATCATCCGCGCATCCAGCCCGCTCTCCAGCAGCCAGGCGTCCACCGTCACCATGGCGCGCTTGATGATGTCCGCCGCGCTGCCCTGCATCGGCGCGTTGATCGCCGTGCGCTCGGCGGCCTTGCGCAGGGCGCCGTTCTTCGACTGGATCTCCGGCAGGTACAGGCGGCGGCCGAACAGGGTCTCCACGTAGCCCTGCTCGGCGGCCTGCGCCCGGGTGCGCTCCATGTAGGCGAGCACGCCGGGGTATCTGGCGAAGTAGCGGTCGATGTAGGCCTGGGCCTGCTTGCGGTCGACGCCGATCTGCTTGGCCAGGCCGAAGGCGCTCATCCCGTAGATCAGCCCGAAGTTGATCGCCTTGGCGCTGCGCCGCTGATCATGGGTGACCTGCTCCAGCTCGACGCCGAACACCTCGGCGGCGGTGGCGCGGTGCACGTCGCGGTCGTGGCGGAAGGCGTCCAGCAGGCCCTCGTCCCGGGCCAGGTGGGCCATGATGCGCAGCTCGATCTGCGAGTAGTCGGCGGCCACCAGCTTGTAGCCCGGCGGTGCGACGAAGGCCTGGCGGATGCGCCGGCCTTCGGGAGTGCGGATCGGGATGTTCTGCAGGTTCGGGTCCGAGGAGGACAGCCGCCCGGTGGCGGTCACCGCCTGGTGGTAGCTGGTGTGGATGCGTCCGGTGCGCGGGTTGATCTGCTGCGGCAGCTTGTCGGTGTAGGTGCCCTTGAGCTTGCTGAGGCTGCGGTGCTGCATGATCACCTGGGGCAGCGGGTAGCCCTGCTCGGCCAGCTCGGCGAGCACGCTCTCGGCGGTGGACGGCTGGCCCTTGGCGGTCTTGGACAGGACCGGCAGGCCGAGTTTTTCGTAGAGGATGGCGCAGAGCTGCTTGGGCGAGGCCAGGTTGAACGCCTCGCCGGCCAGATCAAAGGCCTCGCGCTCCAGCTGCTGCAGCTTCCCGCCCAGCTCCAGGCTCTGCTCGCCGAGCAGTTTGGCGTCGACCAGCGCGCCGTGGCGCTCGATGCGCGCCAGCACCGGCACCAGCGGCATCTCGATCTCGGTCAGCACCTTCGCCAGCGCCGGGATGGCCTCGAGCTTCTGCCACAGGCACTGGTGCAGGCGCAGGGTCACGTCGGCGTCCTCGGCCGCGTAGGGGCCGGCCTGCTCCAGGGCGATCTGGTCGAAGGTCAGCTGCTTGGCGCCCTTGCCGGCGATGTCCTCGAAGCGGATGGTGCCGTGGCCGAGGTACTTCAGCGCCAGGCTGTCCATGTCGTGACGGGTCGCCGTGGAGTCCAGCACGTAGGATTCCAGCATGGTGTCGTAGGCCACGCCGCGCACCTCGATGCCGTAGTGCGCCAGCACGTTCATGTCGTACTTGGCGTGCTGGCCGACCTTGGCCCGGGCCGGGTCCTCGAGCAGCGGCTTGAGCGCGGCCAGCACGGCGTCGCGGTCGAGCTGCTCGGGCACGCCCATGTAGCTGTGCGCCAGCGGGATATAGGCCGCCTCGTGAGGGGAGACGGCGAAGGACAGGCCGACCAGCTCCGCCTGCTGGGCGTCCAGGCTGGTGGTTTCGCTGTCGAAGGCGATCAGCTCGGCCTGCGCCAGCTTGCCCAGCCAGGCCGCGAAGCGCTCCCGGTCGAGCACGGTCTCGTAGTGCGCCTGGGGCGCCGCCGGGTCCGCCGCGGGGCCGTCCGCGCCGGCCTCGCGCAGCAGCTCGTCCAGCCAGCTCTTGAACTCCAGCTCGCGGTACAGCTCGATCAGCGCCGTGCGGTCCGCCGCCGCCGGGTGCAGCGCCTCAACCTCGATATCCAGCGCCACGTCGGTCTTGATGGTCGCCAGCTGGTAGGACAGGTAGGCCATCTCGCGGTGCTCCTCGAGCCTGGCGGCCAGCGACCTGGCGCCGCGGATCGGCAGTTCCGCCACCTTGTCGAGACTGGCATAGATGGTGTCGAGGCCACCGCCCAGCCCCTGCAGCAGGCCGAGCGCGGTCTTCTCGCCGACCCCCGGCACGCCGGGGATGTTGTCCACCTTGTCGCCCATCAGCGCCAGGAAGTCGATGATCAGCTCCGGGCCGACGCCGAACTTCTCCACCACCCCGGCACGGTCCAGCCGGCTGCCGGTCATGGTGTTGACCAGGCTGATGTGGCCGTCGACCAGCTGCGCCATGTCCTTGTCGCCGGTGGAGATCACTACCGGCCGATCAACGGCAGCGCTCGAGCAGGCCAGGGTGCCGATCACGTCGTCGGCCTCCACCCCGTCGATGCACAGGAGCGGCAGGCCGAGCGCCCGCACGCAGGCGTGCAGCGCCTCGATCTGCACCCGCAGGTCGTCGGGCATCGGCGGGCGGTGCGACTTGTAGTGCTCGAACAGTTCGTCGCGGAAGGTCGGCCCCTTGGCGTCGAACACCACCGCGAAGGGGCTGTCCGGATACTGCCTGCGCAGGCTGAGCAGCATGTTCAGCACGCCCTTCACCGCCCCGGTGGGCAGGCCAGCGGAGGTGGTCAGCGGCGGCAGGGCGTGGAAGGCGCGGTACAGGTAGGAGGAGCCGTCCACCAGGACGAGAGGGGTCTGGGCCATGACGAAGAATCAACCTTTTCCGCGGGTGCGGCGCTAGAATGACAAGACTTGACGACGAAAGGACAAGGTTACCATGCACACCTTCCCTCGCCTGCTGCTGGCCGGTCTGCTGGCCTTCGGTGCGGTTGGCGTCTTCGCTCAGCAGGATGCACCGTCCGGCGAGCCCGACGTGACCATCCGCGAGGAGGACGACAAGACCATCGAGGAATACCGCGTCAATGGCTTCCTCTATGCCATCAAGGTCACCCCCAAGTTTGGCAAACCCTATTTCCTGGTGCGCGCCGACGGCAACGATGCCAACTTCGTGCGCTCCGACGAGCCGACCATGCGGATCCCCGCCTGGAAAATCTTCGAATGGTAAGTGAGCCCTCCTGAACATGTCGGTTTTTACCCCTCTCGAACGCCACGAGCTGGAAACCTTCGTCGCGCCCTACGGGCTCGGCCGGCTGCTGGATTTCCAAGGCATTGCCGAAGGCAGCGAGAACAGCAACTTCTTCGTCAGCATGGAACAGGGCGAGTACGTCCTGACCCTGGTCGAACGCGGCCAGATGGACGATCTGCCGTTCTTCATCGAACTGCTCGACGTGCTGCACACGGCCGACCTGCCGGTGCCCTACGCCCTGCGCACCACCGACGGCCAGGCCCTGCGCAAGCTGGCCGAGAAGCCGGCGCTGCTGCAGCCGCGCCTGCCCGGCAGGCACGTGCAGGAGCCCAACGCGCACCACTGTCGCGAAGTCGGCAGCCTGCTCGCCCGCCTGCACCTCGCGACCTGCAAGAACCCGCTGCCGCGGCCCAGCGACCGCGGCTTGGAATGGATGCAGGAAAAGGGCCCGGAACTCGCCCTGTCGCTGCCGGACGAGCAGCTGCCGCTGCTGCGCGAGGCGCTGGCCGAGGTCGCCCGGCTGAAGGCCCGCCTGCTCGCTCTGCCTGCGGCCAACCTGCACGCCGACCTGTTCCGCGACAATGTGCTGTTCGACGGTGCGCATCTGACCGGGGTGATCGACTTCTACAACGCCTTCTCCGGCCCGATGCTCTACGACCTGGCGATCGCCGTGAACGACTGGTGCTCCCGGGAAGACGGCCCCCTCGATCCGCAGCTCACCCAGGCCATGCTCGCCGCCTACTCGGCCAAACGCCCGTTCCGCGCCGCCGAGGCCGAACTCTGGCCGGCCATGCTGCGCATCGCCTGCCTGCGCTTCTGGCTGTCCCGGCTGATCGCCGCCCAGGCCTTCGCCGGCCAGCAGGTGCTGATCCACGACCCCGAAGTGTTCCGCTGCCGCCTGCAGGCGCGCCGCCACGTCCAGGTCGCCCTGCCCTTCGCCCTGTAATCCCCGTCGTAAAACCCCAGTCCCACGTAGGGTGGGTTAGGCCGCAGGCTGTAACCCACCGACCGGCCGCGAGGCCGGCAATGGGGATGCCTGCCGGCATCCTTGGCGGGTTACGCCGCATGGCGGCTAACCCGCCCTACGCAACGCTGGCACCGCCGCTTGGCCTGGTACCGGACGGTAGGGTGGAAAACGCGCGCAGCGCTTTTCCACCACCTGCCCGGCTATGGGCGCACGAAATCCAGAATCGCCTCCACCGTCCGCGCGGCGCCTTCCCCGAAGAGCATGGTCATGTGGTTGCCGGGCACCTCGACGTAACGTCCGTCGGCCACCGCCGCGACCGTCTCCAGCGCCTGCTCGCGCGGCAGCACCGGCGGCGTGCCCGGCGGCCCGTAGGCGCCCGGGGCATTGACCAGCAGCATGGGCTGGCGGACGGCGGCCAGATGGCCCGGCCAGTCCTCGGCGAGCAGCCCGTCGAGCGCCTCGCCGATCGCCTCGGGGCGCGAGCGCGGCCTGAGCGTGCCGTCGTCGCGGGTTTCCACGTCGGCGCGGTAGGCGCTTTCGATGGCCGGGTCCCACCAGCCCGCGTAGAACGGCATCCGCTTGATCGTCGCCAGATACTCATCCCACGAGGGATGCACCGTACCCAGACGGTCCAGGGACGGCTGGATCAGCTCGCGCACCTGCGGATGGAAGGAGCAGGCCGCATCGAGCACTACCAGCCTGCCGACCCTCCCGGGGTAATGCGCCGCCATGTACAGGGCCAGCAGGCCGCCGAACGAATGCCCGCCCAGCACCACCTGCGCCAAGCCCAGCGCATCCAGCAGGCCGACCACGTCGGCGGCATGCTCGGCCATGCCGTAGCCGCGGTCCGGCTTATCGCTCAGCCCGCGCCCGCGCAGATCCACGGCCAGCACCCGCAGCGCCGGACTCAGCCCCGCCGCGATCAGGCCATCAAAGGCATGGGCATTGGCGGTCAGGCCGGGCATCAGCACCAGCGGCGGCTCGCCGCCGGGATGATCCAGACAGTGCAGTCGAAGGCCGTTGGTCTGTACGAACCGCTCCATGGGCTGCTTCCTCCGATAGCGGGCAGTGACGGGTGAAGGCTGCCGGAAAGGCTCGCCTTCGATTTTCAGAGGATAGCCGGGCGATCCACGGGAGCCCGAAGCCGGCGGTGCGACGGTTGCCGGTCAATAGGGCACATAGTTCTCCAGCTCCTTGATGCGCTGCTCCGCCCGCTCCTGCATGCAGCCGATATGGACCAGGGTGCGGATCGTACCCGAGGCGTGCATGGCGTACTGCACGGCGCAGTCGGCTTCGCGGAACCTGATCCATGCCCGCTGGGCCTCGAGCAGCTTCTGACGCATTGCGGTGTAGTCATCGAGTTCCGTGTCCGGCTGGGACAACTGCTGCACCAGCTTCTGGTAGGCGGCATTGAGCTTGCGCTCGACCTTCGCCTGTTCGAGGGCGGCGCAGTGATTGAGATCCGGCGTGGAAACGGCCGCCCCGCAATCGATGGGGGCTTCCGATGCCGCGCTCGGCAGCGTTGCGGACAGGCAAAGAGCGAGAGCCGGCAGGCACAGCCACAGAGGGTATCCCGCCAGCCGGACGCGAGAGGAAGGCGGCTGGCGGCGATGGCGGAACTTCATGACAAATCTCCGAGGGTTGCGATCCATGAAAGGAGCTTTGCGTATCTGGCGAATCCCGTGTGTGTGTCCGACACACAGGGCCGGCACCAGCAGGATGGCGCCGAACGGAAGCCCCAGAACGGCGCCAGAGGTCGATCCAAGGAGAGTGCCATGACGAGGCCGGAAAGAAGAGCATGCCGGTTGAAGCCGGCTCATATAACGAGGCGCTGCCTGAAGCGTTCCGATGAGGAAGCCGGATCCACCAGAGCATCGTCTGAAACAGCGTTTCCCCAAGTGACCGAAGGGCACTCGTGAATCTGGAAAGGCACTCCTGCAGCACATGGGATGCCCCTCGGCGTGTCCCGGCGCCGCCGACTGGCCGACTGCTCGGGCAAGGCTACTCTTGTGGCCAGGATTCGGGGGGCTTTCTGCACGCCGACCGGATCCACCGACGAGGAGGGAGGTCAGGGAAAGCCATGTCTGACACTGCTGTCTTAGATGCCCAGCATGTTTCGACTGTGGATGCAAACCGTCCACGGTCTGTGGGTATCTTTCCCATCTTGCTCATTCGACTTGATCCCGTTTGGGAGGCGATATGTGCATGTTCGTCTCCGAAACTTCGCCGGTCGGGCATAACCGGATCGGCCCTCGAAAAGCCCTTTCGGCAAGGTGCCAAGGCAGCCTCCCCGATTTCGTCACCGCCATGATGCAGCCAGCCAATCAATTGCTGTACCTGCTCTACGGGAAGAAACCGGCCTACAGGTACGAAGCCAAGTTCAGCATACTCACCGCCCTGGCCAGGCATGACAAACCGAACGGTTTCGTTATCCGGCTGATGACCGATGATCCACAGGCGTTCGAAGGCTGGCCTGTGGATATCATTCCGCTGGACTCGATAACCCTGGATAAATGGGCCGGAAACTTCGGCTATGTCCATAGACGCAAGGCCTGCGCGATTGCCCTGGCCGCAGGCTGGGCGGAGAAGACCGTATTCATCGATTGCGACACCCTTTTCCTGGCTGCGCCCGGCAGCCTCTTCGGCAAGGTCGGGCCTGGAAGGTATCTCGTCGACGAATTCGAGTGGCACTGGAAGGAAGCAGTCACTCGCCCCGCCTATTCGCAACTGGCGACAGCCCTGGAAGCCAGCGGCCAGCGCCCGCCCGACGAGCTGAGGCTCTACAACAGCGGCCTGTGCGGAATCTCGAGACAGGATGCGCCTCTGATCGAAGAGGTCATCGCAAGGATCGATCAATGGGGCGAGCATGCCTCCCGGCTGCATACGGTCGAGCAGATCGCACTGTCGTTCGCCCTCCGGGACAGGGTGGTCAGCGAAGGGCGCGGCATCATTCATCACTACTATGCGCAAAAGGCCTTCTTCCATGCCATGCAGGAAGTCTTCTTTGCGCGGTACGGTGAAGACTTCAGCCGGAAGCTGGTTTCCCTGAGCCGGGAAGTACCGAGGCAAAGACCCTGTCCGTCAGTGCTGCGCCGTCTGCAGATCAAATGGCGACTCAAGGGCGTGAATCCGGAACTGCGCCAGATCGGCAAGAAGCTCATGTATGGCAGCTTCCTGCCTTCAAGCGGCTACGCGCAGGCATGTCGCGATGTCTGGTGGGATTCGGCGCGGCGGGATCTGCTCAGGGCTCAGGGGTATGACTTGAGTCGTGGCTGGCCTGCCCAATTGCCTCGTGCGGGAAAAGGATCGGAATCGCAGTTCGAGTCCTTCCTTCGTCGCTTTCCTTGCCAGTGAAGGCCTGATAGCCACGGGCTTGCGGCTCTTCGGGCCCGTAGGCGCGACTCAATAAAGTCTCAAAAACTACTTCAGCGCTGCACGCATTTCTCGGTCCCGAAGTTGCCGCCCTTGAATTCGGGCTCGTAGTAATACTTGTCGAAGGTCCATTTCCCGGCCTCGTTCCGGACGAGTGACGCGATCCCCGTGCCATTGTCCCGGGTGCTCTGATCGGTAAGGGCGAAGTAGACCCCCATATGGGTGCCCTGCGCGGCAGCCTGCCCGAGGTATGTGCCATAGCCCGGCACTTCCAGCTTGAAGTTGTAGGCCCCGTACTGATCGAAGCTCTGCGCGCGAACGAGTTCCAGCGTCACGGTGCCGGTGTACTAGTGGACTGTCTGTAAAGTTCGTTAATCCAATGCCAGGCCAGTATACTGTGCGCTCTATCGCCCTGGATTGAGCATTCATATGGCCCGGCCAGCAGCTCCTTTTCTCTTGAACCCCGGTGATGCCGATAAGCTGCAAGGCTGGCTGCGCATGGGGGCGCTGCCTCAGAGCATCGGCCAGCGAGCCAGAATCCTGTTGCTGCTGGCCAATGGCCTCACGCCCAGGGAGATCAGCGAGCAGCTGCACGTCTCCGCGCCAGTGATCTTCAAATGGCGCAAGCGCTATCAGGAGGCTGGCCTTGAGGGACTGAGCGACCTGCGGCGCAGTGGAGCACCGCGCAAGCTCGACGAGGCGAAGATCAAGGAAATCCTGACGCTGACGACCCAGCGGGTGCCGCACGAGGCTACCCACTGGAGCCTGCGATTGATGGCCAGGTACGCTGGGGTCAGCCTCTGGCAAGTCGCACAGGTGTGGGCGGCTGCCGATCTTAAACCGCACCGGTTGAAAACCTTCAAGATCAGTAACGATCCGCACTTTGCAGACAAAGTGGTCGATGTCGTCGGGCTGTACTTGAATCCGCCCGACAACGCCCTTGTGCTGTCTGTTGATGAAAAAACGCAGATCCAGGCGCTGGATCGCACGCAGTCCATGCTGCCGCTCAAATCCGGGCAGGTTGAGCGGCGGACGCATGACTACAAGCGTCATGGGACGGCCAGCTTGTATGTCGCCTTCGACATCCTGACGGGCAAGGTCATGGGCCGTATCACTCAGCGACACAGGGCCAGGGAGTTTCTCGAGTTCCTGCGACAGATCGACCGTAGCACCCCGTCCGAGCTGGACCTGCATGTGATTCTGGACAATGGCTCGACTCACAAGACGGTGGCCGTCAAGGAGTGGCTGGGAAAGCATCCCCGTTTCAAGCTGCACTTCACGCCGACCAGCGCCTCATGGCTGAACGCCGTGGAGGGCTGGTTCGCTCAGCTGGAAAGACGGGCGCTTTATCGTGACACCTTCAGCAGCGTGGCTGATCTGAGAGCGGCTATTCGTCGGTTCATCGAGGCTCATAACGAACATTCGGCCAAGCCGTTCCGCTGGAACAAAACGGCTGAGTCGATTATCGGCTCGGTGCATCGAGCAAAGCTGGCAGTTATTCGGAATGAGTTATTGGATTAACCAGACAGTCCATTAGGCAGCTGCAGAGCGCAAACAGGCATTGAGCTCGTTCCCGACCGTGATGACAGTGCTCATTATTCGCTCGTATTCGGGCTCCAGAAGCTCTCTAAGGGAAATCCTGAAAAAGACTTCCCGATTCTGGTGAAATACACCCGCTCCCTTGTCCGAGTTTCCCGATGAAGCAACTGTCCTTCGCCGATGCCGAGTATGCCGGCAAGCGCAAGCAGACCCGCCGCGAGCGCTTCCTGCTCGAGATGGACCAGGTGGTGCCGTGGCAGGGGCTGATCGCCCTGATCGAGCCCTACTATCCCAAGGGCGAAGGCGGTCGGCCCGCCTACCCGCTGGCAGCCATGCTGCGCGTGCACCTGATGCAGAACTGGTTCGGCTACAGCGATCCGGCGATGGAGGAAGCGCTGTACGAAACCACTCTCCTGCGCCAGTTCGCCGGCCTGAGCCTGGAGCGCATCCCGGACGAAACGACCCTCCTCAACTTCCGTCGCCTGCTGGAGAAGCACGAACTGGCCGGGGGAATACTGGAGGTGATCAACGGCTATCTGGGCGAGCGCGGACTGTCGCTGCGCCAGGGCACCATTGTCGACGCCACCCTGATCCATGCGCCGAGCTCGACGAAGAACAAGGACGGCAAGCGCGACCCGGAAATGCACTCGACGAAGAAGGGCAACCAGTACTACTTCGGCGCAAAAGCTCACATTGGTGCCGACGCTGAGTCGGGTCTGGTGCACAGCGTGGTGGTCACGGCAGCCAACGTGGCAGATGTCACCCAAGTCGACCAACTGCTGCATGGCGAGGAAAACGTAGTGAGTGCCGATGCGGGCTATACCGGCGTAGAGAAGCGCCCCGAGCATGAAGGTCGGCAGGTCATCTGGCAGGTCGCGGCCCGGCGCAGTACCTACAAGAAGCATGGCAAGCGTAGCGCCTTATACAAAGCGATCCACAAGATCGAGAAGGCCAAGGCCCAGGTACGAGCCAAGGTCGAACATCCGTTCCGCGTGATCAAGCGCCAGTTTGGCTACACCAAGGTGCGCTTCCGGGGATTGGCCAAAAACACGTCACAGTTGGTGACGCTGTTCGCCTTGTCGAATCTGTGGATGGCGCGCCGATATTTACTGGCGAATGCAGGAGAGGTGCGCCTGTAATGCGGGAAACGGTTGCTGCGACGTGCTCGCGGCAGCTAAAAAACGCAGAAACGAGCGGGTGATCTGATCGTTTTTGATCGATTCTCCGCTTTCAAAGTCGGCGGGGGGCTGAAGTCAGCCAGAAATACATGACTACTTCAGACCATCCTAAGCGACACAGCAGGATAGCTCTTTCCATTTCGCTCGAATGCGGATACATGAAGTTCTCGGAGAGTCTGTCGTTCCCCTGTCCAGTCCTCGTTATACGCGGCGCACACCACACTTCGATGCTTGCTCATATTAGGGTTTGTCTGAAAAGTCGATTTGGCTAAAATGCCGCCTCCGTTGTTCCGAGCGCAGCCATGTCAGGCCGTTACGAGATTTCTGCCCAGCGCTGGGCGATGATCGAAGCCATCGTTTCTCCCCCTCAACGCATGGGCCGCCCCCGGCGAGATGACCGCCAGATGCTCAACGGCATCTTCTGGATTCTGTGCTCAGGGGCCAAGTGGCGCGATCTTCCCGAGCGTTATGGCCCCTGGAAGACGGTATATCAGCGCTTCAGGCTGTGGCGTGACAACGGCACCTTCGAGCAGGTGCTGCGGCATCTGCATCTGCGTCTGCGTGAGGACGGCTTTATCGACCTGGATACCTGGATGGTCGACTCAACGTCGATTCGGGCCACCAGAGCCGCCAGCGGTGCGAGAAAAAAAGGGGCCTGCAAGAGCCGCAGCACCAATGTCTCGGCCGAAGCCGTGGTGGGCTGACCACCAAGCTTCATCTGGCCTGTGACAGCAACGGGTATCCGCTGGCAGTGATGCTTTCACCCGGGCAGGACGCCGACTCGCGCTATTTCATGCCCTTGCTTGAGCAGATCAGCCTGCCTGGCAGCCAGGGTCGTCCGCGCAAGCGCTGCCGGTATGTACTGGCTGACAAAGGCTACGACAGCGAAAGCCTGCGCCAATACTGCGACCGGTATGGCATGAAGCCCATCATTCCCTTACGCAAGATGCACCGTAAGCCTCGACCGGGCTTGCCTCGCCTATTTGACAGACCGCAGTACCAAAAGCGCAACGCCATTGAACGACTGTTCAGTTGGCTCAAGGAAAAGCGCCGTCTTTGCACCCGTTATGACAAGCTGGCCAGCAGTTTCAAGGCCATGGTCACGCTGGCCTGCATCGAAAAATGCTTACGTGCCGACTTTTCAGACAAACCCTAGTGTGGTGAATCACAAGTTCGCTTCATTATTTCTTTGCAAGGCTCGAGCAGCCCTGCCGACAGAGGCCAGGATTTCACCTGCTCCCTTACTCCAGCGGAAAGGCCTTGGATTCTGGTTGTAGGTCGCCAGGTAATACTCGATGGACTGCTCGAGATCCTTCACGCTGGTATGGGCCTGGCGCTTTATCCACTTCTGGGTGAGCATCGAGAAAAAGCGCTCCACCAGATTCAGCCATGACGCAGACGTCGGGGTGAAATGCACGTGATAACGCGGGTGCGCGACAAGCCAGGCACGCACCTTGTCGGTCTTGTGCACGGCATAGTTATCCATGATCAGGTGGATGGCCTTGTCGCTCTCGACCGTTTCCTCGATGGCCCTGAGAAACTCCAGGAATTCTGCGCTGCGGTGACGGCGCTTGAGACGTCCGATCACCTCGCCGGTGGCCACATCCAGGGCGGCAAACAAGGACGTCGTGCCATGGCGCTGATAATCATGGGTACGGGTCGCCGGATACCCAGGCTCCAGCGGCAGCCCCGGCTGTGTTCGATTGAGCGCCTGGATCTGGCTTTTCTCATCGACGCACAGTACCAGCGCTTTATCCGGCGGATTCAGGTAGAGCCCTACGATATCCTGCACTTTGTCGACAAAGGCGGGATCGGTGGACAGCTTGAAGGTGTGCTCCAGGTGAGGCTTGAGCCCGAAGGCTCGCCAGATACGCTGTACGCTCGCCGGTGAAATATGGGTGGCCTTGCTCATCCGGCGCGAGCTCCAATGACTGGCATCGTCGGGCCGGGTCTGCCGCACCCGGTCGACCACTTCCTGGACCTTTTCATCGCTGATGCTGCGTGGGCGGCCTGAGCGCGGCTCGTCATTGAGGCCTTGCAGGCCCAAACGGGCGAAGCGAAGGCGCCACCTCGAAACGGTTTGCGCCGTAATGCCGAGCCGTCGAGCAATGGAAGAGCCGGACTCGCCTCGAGCGCAGGACAGAATGATCTCGGCGCGCAGCTGCATATCGGCAGGCCCCTTGTGCCTGGCTCGGCGGCGGGTGAGTTCGGCATGCTCGTGTTCGGTCAGTTCGATCCGAACGGCTGGGCGGCCTGTTTTCATCGCATGCCCTCCGAAAAAACTCTGTCAGCTCCGCGGTAGACAAGTCTTATCCTGAGTAGTTGTGATTCACCACACTAGAAACGGCAGCCAAATGCTGCCAACCGGGGCCTGATTGCATTGAGTGCAGTGCCGAGGAAAGACGTGCGAACTGGCTATCTTTTTTGAGGCATGAAACGACACTTTGAACTGCAACTTTCGAATCATCCAATGCGTATGACTGCAAGTTCTGGCCTGCAGCAAAGTAGATTGCATGCGCAAATATGTCTGGAATGGCGTGCAGGCTTTGCACTGCCGCTAACGAATGCGCCCCGGCTTGCACCATAAAGACCTGAAACGCTCGCTCCTTCTTCTCTGCACCCTGCACGTGAATTTCAAGGATAGTTCTTGTGTTGCCGCCGAGATGCTTTCTCTCAAAGTCTTTCGAAAGACGCATCGCTTCAGCAAAGTGATAAGAAGAAAAAGCCTGCCGGTCTGTTACCGACCTCGCACTCTCGCGGGTGAGTTTCTCTTGGTCGCGGCCAAACACACGTTGCACAAGTCGGTATGTTTCGTGGAGATCCCAAGGAGTCATGTTTGAGCGACCTAACGAAGCTGTAGAAAAACCCCAAAAACACTGCCGCCACGCACGCCCCAGCGCCGCGTTTTTTGCGCACGGCCGGATTGCATGGTCAGCAGGGCATTCGAGGATGTTTTGAGCGGATACCCGCCCAGTGGGCGTCCATGTCGGACAGGCAAGCCCTGACGAGGCGCCCGGTTGGGGCGGCTGCAGGGGCCGGCACTCATTGCCAGGCCCCGTGGGTCGCCAGTTTCTCGATGTTGTGAATCAGGCAATAGAGCTTCCACTGCCCGTCCACGCGCTCCCGGCCCCGCAGGGTGAAGCGGTCCAGGCGCTTGTTGTAGCGCAGGTTGCCGAACACCGGTTCCACCGTGGCGAAGCGCCGGCCGATCATCTCGCGCCCCTGCGGGCTGTCGATGCGCTGACGCATCTGCTCCAGCACATCGTCCTCCCGCTGAGCCCTGGGCAGGAAAAACGCCACCTGCCGTGCCGCGGTTTTCTCCGGGTTACGCAGGCATTTCGCGCGCTGCAGGCAGGCCAGGCAGTCGCGCATGGCGCCCTGGAACTTGATGGCCCGCAGGCCCTTGATCAAACAGTGGCTGCCGTTGCCGTACAGCGACTTACCGGCCGGACACACGCAAGTTTTCTGCTCCGGATCGAAGCGGAAATCGGCGGGCGTATACAGTTTGGAAGCACGTGGCTTGGGGTTTTTGTCCCAGAGCGGGTCGGGCTTGCTCAGGTGCAGCTCCTGCCCGGCATAGCGCGGGTCGCGCTGACGATAGCCGTTGTCGGGGATATAGGCCGGGATGCCGGCTGCGCTCAGTTGTTCGAGTCCGGCTCGGCTGTGGTAGCCGGCATCGGCGGTGTAGCAGGTGTCGGGGGAGCGGACATGGGCCGTAGCCTCGACCGCCGGGCCGAGCAACGCCTGCTCTGCGCCGGTGCCATGGGCCTGGGCTTCGACGATGATCTGTGCCTTCTCGTCCACCGCCGCGACCCCGGTGTAGCCCTGGATCACGCCCTTGCCGGTGGCCATCTTGGCCGACTCGTTGTCGGTGCGATTGGACAGGTTGACCCGTCCGGTCACGCCCTTGTGGTCCTCCGGATTGTCATTCAGCCAGGCACGCAGTTGCCGGGCACTGGCTTGCAGGCGCTCGAGCTGGCGTGCAGCACGCTGATCCTCGCCCTCCGGACTATGGTCGCTCTGACGCTGCCGCTCGATCATCGCCCGGGCGGCCTTTTCCATTTTCTCGGCTTGACGCAGGAAGTCGGCACGGGTGCCGCTGCGGGCCTTGCGGGCCTTGCTGGCGTTGCTCGGCAGCTTCACGCCATCGATGGCGAACATCTCGCGGCCAATCAGGCCCTGGCGGTCACAGACGGCGAGCACCTGGGCGAACAGCTTGGCGGCCAGGTCGCCCATGTTGGAGACGAACGCGGCCAGGGTGGTGAAGTGCGGCTGGCTGTCGCCGGATACGGCCATGAACAGCACATGCTCGCGGCAGGCGGCTTCCATCTTGCGGCTGCTGACGATGCCGCGGCTGTAGGCCAGCAGAACGATCTTCAGCAGCACGGCCGGATCGAAGGCCGGAGCGCCTTCGACGTCGTTGCGGTAGCGGGCGTGGAAGCCGGAGAGATCCAGTTCGTGGTCGACCAGGTAACACAGGGCATGCTCGAAGCTGCCGGGCAGCAACTGCTTGTCGAAATCCACGGGGAGCAGCTTTAACCCCTTGTGAACGCACTTGAACCGAGGCATCGCCTCGCGCCTTCCTGCGAATGGATGGGTCGAAGGGTATCAGGCCCGACACGGACCGATAGCAGGTTTTTCTACAGCCTCAACGCTTAGCTCAGCCGCGTGGGCTGCGCAGCAGACCACGTCGGTTGGAGCGTATCGTTATGGCTTGCCAAATGGCGTACCCAATAATGGCGACCACAGCTTGCGCACCAACCGCCGTTGCATTTTCTACGGGCAGTGTGAAATATTAATCCGGCAATACGAAAGCACAAATAAGGCTCATACCAGTATCGGCATATATCCTTGATTTTCAAGGAGAAACCAAAATACAGAAAGTGCCCTATTGTATTGCCGGATTAATAGAAGGTAGATGCAATAAACACTGTATATATTATTGCAGTAGCGTTTATCCAAAAGAATGTTGTTTTATTCGTATCAATCAGTGCGATTGTGAAGTATGCAACAGGATATGTAATGAGAAACATAAATGCAGATAGACCATAAAACTGTGGGTAGATAGCCACACTAGTAAAAGAGCAAGCAAAAAGGAGATGCGCACATACAGCCACGCCTAGCAGAGTACCTCCGATGACAACCCCTAGAGCAATGGCTGCCTCACACACTGGCAATGCAAAATAGAACACTCTTTTGGGTCTGTTGATATTAAAATTGCACTCGATTTTTCCAAATCTTGTTACAGCTGCCAGTGCAATCAAGCCGAACAAAGCTAGCCAGCCAAACGTGTAAATAGAAATCGGTCCTTCGAGAGTCGCCACCATTTCATTAGGCAGTTCGGAATCTAGGCCATAGAAGGCTCCTATAGCCAAAGTGGTTAGAAGCCCATACACAAAGAATATAATAAATCCGTTAAACGCAGCACTAATGCCCACACTTTTTATTATTTCCATATACCCTCGTTTGATTAAACAGCCATAACGTTCCGCTTGAGCCGCGGCTTGCCCTGGAGCGCAGCGGAAGGGTAAGCCGTCGGACTCGAAGCGGTTGTTAGCGGATGTTGGCTGCAAGCAACTCATCAAAGCTCTCCGCTAGTTCGTGAATTCCACCGAAGTTGTGGTCTTCGATCAATATCTTGCCGCCGTTGCTAAGCACGATTGGGTTCCCCGCACCATCCCAACCAATGACGAACCCCGCTACATTCCACTTCTCTTCTTTGAATTTCTCTTGGCTCTGCTGCAACTCTTCCACTCCATCGTACCAATCCGGACCGATGGGGCCGCCACCGCTCGCAAGTAACCAACTGCGGTAGCTGCCATTTGAAACTCCGTGGCGCGTCAAGATCGCGTCCGCTACCTCGGCATCAACTGGCCCGCGGATTACGGATTCGTAGGCTTCTAGATACCGCGTCAGTATGTCCATGCCTCTTTCCGCTAACGTAGAGCTCAGCGGCGGCCCGTCAGGGACGTCCGCTGGAGCGAATGGTTGGGCGGCGGCTCACTAAGACACCCAGCTGACATCCATGATGACCATGTAGGTGAAGCCTTTTTCATCCGGTGTTCGGTAAGCTCCTTTAGCGCCTAGCAGATAGCCAGCGATTGATGTCATCTCCCACCCGTCAATCTCGTCTGCAGGCCAGTAATCCGTTGCTAGTTGTTTGATTTCCTTCTGCTCACCGTGCTCTTTGACACGAGACATCAGGCACGTTACCTGATGCAGCAGAGAGTCATTAGCCCACGACCAAAGCCACGTATTCGATCTTGTCGATATTGACCCAACAAATTGAATCGACGCGCGAACTCTAGGGCCGGTTTCATCTGAAAACACGAGACTGGCGGATTCTTGTTCCCAGTCATATCTCGGCCAAGCATCCAACTGATATTCGGAGCGCAGACGATCCTGGCATTCCGTTATGTACTGGTGAGCCTCGGTAACAAGAGACCGGTAAGCTTCCGTTACTTCCAATTCAACACCTCTCTAGACACGCCGCCCAACTACTATTCGACACCAAATGGTGTGAACAAACACACCATTTGGTGCATAACATTCCCTTGCCGCTGCTAGCAGCTCCCTTGTAGCCTGCGGCCTCCAGCAGGAGGCTGGTGTTCTTTCAGGGAGTTATACACCATGGACGGCAAGCCCAGGTTGTTGGATCGGCTGCGCGAACAAATCCGTATTCGTCATTATTCAATCCGTACTGAAACCGCTTGTATCAAGTGGGTGCGGGATTTTATCCGTTACCATAACTTGCGTCATCCGGCAGAAATGGGCGCTCCTGAGGTGGAGCGATTTCTGTCACATCTCGCGATGGACTTGAATATGGCGGCCTCCACGCAGAATCAGGCGCTGGCTGCCCTGTTGTTTCTCTACAGGCATGTCCTGGCCATCGATCTTCCCTGGCTGAACGACGTGGTGCGCGCCAGGCGGCCCGAGCGCTTGCCGGTCGTCCTGTCCCGCGAGGAAACGCAGCGGCTGCTGGCCTGCTTCGAGGGCGAGCTGGCTTTGGTCACGGGGTTGCTGTACGGCTCCGGTCTGCGCCTCATGGAAGCGATGCGTCTGCGGGTGAAGGACATGGATTTCGTGCGCAGCGAAATTCTGGTCCGGGACGGCAAGGGCATGAAGGACCGCGTCACCTTGCTGCCGGGCCGGTTGAGTCAGCCGCTGAAACGGCACCTCGACTGTGTGAAGGCCTTGCACGAGCGCGATCTTGCCGAGGGTTTCGGCGAGGTCTATCTGCCGTTCGCCCTGGCGCGCAAGTATCCGAACGCCGCGAAGGAATGGGGCTGGCAATACGCTTTTCCGGCTCCCGGCCGCTCGGTCGATCCTCGTTCCGGCATCAAGCGCCGTCACCATATGGACGAGAAGCGAGTGCAGCGGGCCTTCAAGAGCGCCGTGCGGGAGACGGGAATCGTCAAGCCGGCCACGCCGCACACCCTGCGTCACTGTTTCGCCACCCATCTGCTGGAAAGCGGGCAGGACATTCGGACCGTGCAGGAGCTGCTGGGTCATGCGGACGTGAAAACCACCATGATCTACACCCATGTGCTCAACCGGGGCGGTTTGGGCGTGTTGAGTCCGCTGGACCGGCCTTGAAGGCGTCGCGCTTTTTTCGTGGTGGATGAGCAGAGCGTCATCCACCCTACCCGTCCGTCTTCCTCATCCACACTTCGAATGCCCGCAATTCAGGCAACTCGTGCACCCTTCCAGTTGCACCACTGCCTGGGTATGGCACTGGCCGCAAAGCTGCGCACCGGGCGGGAAGCCTTCGCCGGGTTCCAGGGCGGCGGCGCCCTGGCTGGCTTCGTAGGCGGCGCGCTTTTCGGCCAGGTAGCGGCGCTGGGCCTCGTCCGGCGCGTGGCCGTGCAGCAGACCGATGGCGATCAGATGGCGCTCCAGCACCGCACCGATCTCGGCGACGATCGAGGGCATGTAGATGCCGCCCTTCTTCAGGTAGCCGCCGCGCGGGTCGAACACCGCCTTGAGCTCCTCGACCAGGAAGGTGCAGTCGCCGCCCTTGCGCAGCACGGCGGACATGATCCGGGTGAGGGCGACGATCCACTGGAAGTGGTCCATGTTCTTCGAGTTGATGAAAATCTCGAAGGGACGGCGCTGTTCGAAGCGGGTGCCGGCGTTGAGCAGGATGTCGTTGATGGTCACGTAGAGGGCATGCTCGAACAGCGGCGATTTGATCTTGTAGGTCACGCCGATCAGCATCTCCGGGCGTTCCAGGTGCTCGTCCAGTTGCTCGGGCGGCTTGCCGGCCTCGGTCTCGGCGGCGGGACGCAGGCGTTCGTCGACCACCTGGAAGCTCTTGATGCGCTGCGTGATCCTGACGGTCATGGGTGTTCTCCCTTTTCTCCCCGATGCGGGCTGTGGTGGAAAACGCTGCGCGGTTTTCCACGGGGTGGCCATCCACCCTACTGAGCTTGCAACCCGTTGTCGGTAAAGGCTTTTCCGTAGGGTGGGGTTAGCCGCATAGCGGCGTAACCCACCACAGATGCCGACAGGCATCCCCATTGCCGGCGTGGCGGCCGGTCGGTGGGTTACGGCCTGCGGCCTAACCCACCCTACGCAAACACGGGCATCGCCGCAGGCATTCAGTACTTGCCGTAATAGCCCTCCTTCAGCGCATCGAACAGGTTGGCGGCGGTGTTCACCTCGCCGTCGTACTCCACCAGTTCGTTGCCCTTGAGCTCGACCATGCTGCCGTCCTCCAGCTCGAAGCGGTACAGGGTGTTCGCAAGATCCGCCTCTCGGACCAGCACGCCCTGGAAGGCCGCCGGGTTGAAGCGGAAGGTGGTGCAGCCCTTGAGGCCCTGGCGCCAGGCGTAGCGGTAGATATCCTTGAACGCCTCGAAGGGGTAGTCGGTGGGCACGTTGGCGGTCTTGGAGATCGACGAGTCCACCCACTTCTGCGCCGCCGCCTGGATGTCCACGTGCTGGGTCGGGCCGATGTCGTCGGCGCTGACGAACCAGTCGGGCAGCCGGTGCGCCGGGTCGTCGCCGCCCGGCTGCGCCTGCGGATCGACCAGGGCGCGGTAGGCGAGCAGCTCGTAGCTGAACACCTCGACCTTTTCCTTGGCCTTGCGGCCGGGGCGGATCAGGTTGCGCGAGTACTGGTGGGCGAAGCTCGGCTCGATGCCGTTGGAGGCGTTGTTGGCCAGGCTCAGGCTGATGGTGCCGGTCGGCGCGATGGAGCTGTGGTGGGTGAAGCGCGCGCCCTGCTCGGCCAGCGCGGCGACCAGTTCGGGGACGAATTCGGCCAGGCGCTGCAGGTAGCGCGAGTAGCGTGCGTGCAGCACGCGGCCCGGCACCCGGTCGCCGACCTTGTAGCCGTCGGTGGCCATCTCCGGGCGCTGGCGGAGCATCTTCGCGGTGACCTCGAACTCCTGCGCCAGCAGCGGCGCCGGGCCCTTCTCCCTGGCCAGCTCCAGCGCCACCTGCCAGCCGACCAGGGCCATTTCGCGGGCCACCTCCTCGGTGAACACGCAGGCCTCGGGGCTGCCGTAGCGCAGCCGGAGCAGGGTCAGCGCCGAGCCGAGGCCGAGAAAGCCCATGCCGTGGCGGCGCTTGTCGAGAATCTCGCGGCGCTGCGCCTCCAGCGGCAGGTTGTTGATCTCCACCACGTTGTCCAAGAGGCGGGTGAAGATGCGCACCACCTGGCGGAAGCGCTCCCAGTCGAAACGCGCCCTGACGGAAAACGGCTCCTCGACGAAGGCGGTCAGGTTGACCGAGCCGAGCAGGCAGGAGCCGTAAGGGGGAAGCGGTTGTTCGCCGCAGTTGTGGGCATGCAGGCCGTTGGCGTCGAAGGCGTTGATACCCGGTATCTGCACGTCGTAGACGTCCTCGATGCCGTCGGCATGCAGTGTGGCTACCGTGGCGACGAAGCGTTCGCGGTTGGGGCTGCGCCAGTAAGCGGCCAGCGCTGCAGCGAGGCGGGCAGCCTTGTCGCTGTCGGCGAAGCCGACCAGTTCGGCGAAGCGGTGCAGCGACTCGCCGGCGATGGCCAGTTCATGCTGCGCCCGGATGGGGTAGGTCTGCCGACCGCCGCAGCCGTCCGGCAATACCGAAAGGCCTGCGGGCCGGCGCTCACGATAGATGCGCGACCTGATGCCCAGGCGCAGCAGCATGCGCTGTACGGCCTGCAGGCACGCCAGGTTCGACTGCGCCAGCCGCACGGAAACGCCTTTGGCTTGGTTGCCTTGCACCGAACCGTCGGCATCGAAGAAACCGCGCAGGAAACCGCGGCAGGCATCGCTGGATGCCTGCTCGAGCGCAGGGGTGATGCGCTTGTCGCCGGGGGCCATGCCCAGCGCGAAAGCCAGGTCGCGCAGCGCGGCGGACTTGAGGCGCCATTCGCTGCGGCCGCGTACCTCCGACCAGCCGGCGAAGTCGGCACGGTGTGGCAGCGTTCGTGCGCAGCGCAGTGCCTCGGCCATCAACGCGCGCACGCCGCAGTCAT
Organism: Azotobacter salinestris; assembly: GCF_009363155.1. Taxonomy (NCBI): domain Bacteria; kingdom Pseudomonadati; phylum Pseudomonadota; class Gammaproteobacteria; order Pseudomonadales; family Pseudomonadaceae; genus Azotobacter; species Azotobacter salinestris. The sequence continues at coordinate 2,616,987 of NZ_CP045302.1, read as the reverse complement.
CAGGCGCGTTCACTTCTGCAGCCCGCGGCCAGGCCGAGAGGATCGCGGCATCGCCCTTGAGCGTGCCGTCGCCGACCAGCAGGCCGAGCAGGTAGCCCTGTTCGGCGCTGAGCGCGCCGGCCCACTGGGCGTTGGCACGGTGATCGTTGAGCAGCACCTGATCGCCCGGGCGCAGCCGCCCGGCGGCGCACCATTCGGTTTCCAGGCTCCAGCGGCTGAGACGCGCCACGCGCCGCACGAGGTGGTCCACGGTGAGGCGCAGGCAATAGCCTTCCTCGGTCTGCAGCGCGAGCACTTGCCGGGTGGACGTGCGGAAGAAGCCGTCGCTGCCGCTGGCATGCTCCCGCCCGTCGATGCGGGCCAGGAAAGCGCGCCCGAGCAGGTCGCGTACCTGACGCGGCCCCGCCGCGGTCTGTACCCAGGTATCGGCGGTCACGCACGGGTTGGTCGCCCGTATCTCCTCGCACCACCAGTTGTTGTTCAGCTGGTTGACCCGGTCGATGAGGATGAAGCCCGGCTCGGCGAAGTCGTAGGTGGAGGCCATCAGCATGTCCCACAGGTGGCGGGCGCGGACCTTGCCGTAGACCTTGCAGGCCACCTTGCCGTCGTCGCGCACGGGGTAGCCCTCGTGCAGCGGCCAGTCGCGCCAGAGCACCTGGTTCGGGTCGTCGAGGTCCAGCTCGGCCACCTCCCTGGGATGCACCGGGAACACCAGCAGCCACTCGGCATCGTTCTCCACCGCCTGCATGAATTCGTCGGTGATCAGGAGGCTCAGGTTGAACTGGCGCAGGCGGCCGTTCTCGCGCTTGGCGCGGATGAACTCGCGCACGTCCGGGTGGGCCACGTCGAAGGTGGCCATCTGTGCGCCGCGCCGCCCGCCCGCGGAGCTGACCGTGAAGCACATCTTGTCGAAGATATCCATGAATGACAGCGGCCCGCTGGTGCGCGCGCCGGCACCGGAGACGAAGGCGTTGCACGGGCGCAGGGTGGAGAATTCGTAGCCGATGCCACTGCCCGCCTTCAGCGTTAGCCCGGCCTCCTGGACCTTGGCGAGGATGTCGTCCATCGAGTCGTGGATGGTCCCGGAGACGGTGCAGTTGATCGTCGAGGTGGCCGGCCGCCAGGTCTGGGCGCCGGCGTTGGCGACGATCCGTCCGGCGGGGATGGCGCCGTTGCGCAGGGCCCAGAGGAATTGCCAGTACCAGTGCTCGCGAAGGTCTTCGCGCTCGATGTCGGCGAGGGCGCGGGCGACCCGCTGCCAGGTGGCGTCGATGTCGGCGTCGACCGGCGTGCCGTCGGGTCCGACCAGCCGGTACTTCTGCGCCCAGATGTCCTCGGAGGCGGCCTGCAGGGGGATGCCACCCAGGTCCTGCGACAGGGGTTCGCCGTGCTTCGCCATGCTCGGCCTCTCGTGCGGGCGGGGGTTTCCTTATTTTTTCGCCTTTTCCATATCCTTGAGCTGGGGCGGCTCGGCTTTCTTCAGCTCCTGCTCTTGCTCTCCGGAGAGCGGCTCCCGGGTCACCCAGACGCCCACCTCGAGCCGCCCCGCGCCCAGCGGCCCGACGAACGAGCCGGCCACCGGCGGCACCGATTCGGGCAGGTGCGCCACGGCCACGGCGATGTAGTTGGTGCCGACCACCTCCCCGTGGGTGGGATCGAAGCCCTTCCAGCCGGCGCCCGGCAGGTAGACCTCGGCCCAGGCATGGGTCGAGCCGCCCTGCAGTCCGCCCGGCTCGACATGCAGGTAGCCGCTGACGAAGCGGGCCGGCAGGCCGAGCAACCGGGCCGCCTCCATGAACAGGTTGGCGAAGTCGCGGCAGGAGCCCGTGCCGAGCGTGAGTGTTTCCCCGGCGCCCTGCACCCCGGGCTCCTCGCGCATCTGGTAGGTCAGCGTCTTGGGGATGTGCTCGTTGATCCGCTGCAGCAGGGCGTAGGTCTGGATCGGTTCGCCCGGCTGCCAGAGCTGACCGAGCCACTCGCTGAGCTGGTCGTTGCCGGTGTGCTCGGCGGAGTTCATGTAGGGCGAGAGCACCAGCCGGTCCTCAGGCTTGTAGACGAAAGGGTAGTTCACCGCATAGTCGGCCACCATGAAGTCCAGCGGCGACTCGTTGTACTGCTGGATGAGGATCTCGCTCTCGATGGTCAGCTTGTCGGTGGGCTCCCTGAAGGTGACGATGGCCACCGAGTTGTCCTGCACGTCGCGGTACCAGTTTAGGCTGTCCGGCGTGGGCGTGATGTCCAGTTTCGAGGATTCGATGCGCAGTTCATGTCCCTCGCGCGGGCGCAGCAGCAGGGAGTGCGGCCCCAGCTCGACGGGCGCGGTAAAGCCGTAATGGGTGCGGTGAACGATCTTGTAGCGCTGCATGTCCCCCCTCCTTGGCCGCCACCGGCGGCGGCCTGTCGTTTCTGGTGGGACTGCCGGCGGGCATGGCGGTTCCGGTGTCCTGACTGGCGCTCCGGGGACGACCTGCGGTGGGGGGAAGGCCTACAGGGACTCCAGGCAGCCGGCCAGTCCCTCGCCGAGACGTTCGAGCAGCTGCTCGTAGCCCTGCGGCCCGACCGGCACGCCGCTGCCCAGCGGATCGAGCTCGGCCAGACGCACCGGCAGGCCGGCGCTCAGGGTCCGCGCCAGGCGCGGCTGCAGCGGCGGCTCGCTGAACACGCAGGTCGGCCCGGCCTCCTGCAGGCGCTGGCGCATGCGGGCGACCTGGCGGGCGCCGGGCTGGACGTCCGGGGAGACGCTGAACACCCCGGCGTGGTCGAGGCCGTAGGCGGCCTCGAAGTAGTCGTAGGCCTCGTGGAAGACGAAGTAGGGCTTGCCGGCGAGCCTTTCCAGACGCGCTCTCAGGCGCCCGTCGAGTGCATCCAGGCGCGCCTGGAAGGTGGCCAGGTTGGCCTGGTAGCGGGCGGCGTTGTCCGGGTCGGCGGCGGCCAGGTCGGCGGCCATCCGCTCGGCGATCAGCCGGGCGTTGGCCGGCAGCAGCCAGAGGTGGGCATCCAGGGTGCCGGGGCGGTGGGCATGGTCGTGCTCGTCTCCGTGCGCCTCGGGATCGCTGGCGAAGTGGCGCAGCTGCAGGCCGGGCAGTTCCTGCACGGCCAGGCTCGGCCCCTGACGTCCTGCCAGCACCTTGGGCAGGAAGCCCTCCAGATCCGGGCCGATCCAGTAGAACAGGGCCGCCTCGCGCAGTGCGCGCACGTCGGAGGGGCGCAGCGCATAGTGGTGCGGCGAGGCGCCGGGCGGCAGCAGCGCCGCCGGGCTGCCGGCGCCGTCCTGCACGGCGGCGGCGATCAGCTGCAGGGGTTTGACGCTGGTCAGCAGGCGCACTTCGGCCGCTGCCGAGGCCATGCAGCCGGCGAACAGCAGGGCGACGAGTGGACGGAACATGGCGAGCAATCCCCCGAGTCTAAAATGTAATAGAATAACGTCCCCATAATCGGACGTCGCCCATGACCACTCCGCCCCTGGCCTGTCAGCCCCACGACCACCGTCACTGCATCGAACAGGCCCTGGCCGAGGCCGAAACGCTCTGCTCCCGGCACGGCCTGCGCCTGACCGCCCTGCGCCGGCGCGTGCTGGAGCTGGTCTGGCAGAGCCACAGGCCGCTCGGCGCCTACGACATCCTCGCCGTGCTGAGCGAGCAGGACGGCCGCCGCGCGGCACCGCCGACCGTCTACCGGGCACTGGACTTCCTCCTCGAGCACGGCCTGGTGCACCGCATCGCCTCGCTCAACGCCTTCGTCGGCTGCAACCATCCGGGTCACGCCCATCAGGGCCAGTTCTTCATCTGCCGGCAGTGCCATGCGGCCATCGAGCTGGAGCGCTCGACGATCAGCGACAGCATCCTCGACAGCGCCAGGGGCCTGGGTTTCCGGGTCGAGGGTCAGACCGTGGAGGTGGTCGGCCTCTGCGCCCGCTGCCAGGGCGCGCCATGAGCGACAGCCTGATCCGTCTCGACGGCGTGCGCGTGGCCTTCGCCGGCCGGGAGATGCTGCGTGACGTGCACCTGTGCGTGCAGCCCGGCGAGATCGTCACCCTCATCGGTCCCAACGGCGCCGGCAAGACCACCCTGGTGCGCGTCGTGCTCGGCCTGCTGACCCCCGATGCCGGCACGGTCTGGCGCCGCCCGCAGCTGCGCATCGGCTACATGCCGCAGAAACTGCAGGTCAATCCCAGCCTGCCGCTGACGGTGCTGCGCTTCCTGCGCCTGGTGCCCGGCGTCGACCGCACCGCTGCCGCCGCCGCGCTGGCCGAGGTCGGCGCCACCCAGGTCATCGACAGCCCGCTGCAGAACATCTCCGGCGGCGAGCTGCAGCGCGTGCTGCTGGCCCGCGCGCTGCTGCGCAAGCCCGAGCTGCTGGTGCTCGACGAGCCGGTGCAGGGCGTCGACGTGGCCGGCCAGGCCGAGCTGTACCGGCTGATCACCCGGCTGCGCGAGCGCCACGGCTGCGGCGTGCTGATGGTCTCCCACGACCTCAACGTGGTGATGAGCACCACCGACCAGGTGGTCTGCCTGAACCATCACATCTGCTGCTCCGGACGGCCCGAACAGGTCAGCGGCGACCCGGCCTTCGTCGCGCTGTTCGGCCAGGCGGCGCGCAGCCTGGCGCTCTACCAGCACCATCACGACCACGCCCACGACCTGCACGGCGGCGTGGTGCTGAAACCCCACGTACACGGCCCCGATTGCAACCATGGCTGATTTCCTGCTCAACGCCCTGCTCGCCGGGCTCGCCCTGGCGCTGGTCGCCGGGCCGCTGGGCTCCTTCGTGGTCTGGCGGCGCATGGCCTACTTCGGCGACACCCTGTCCCATGCCGCGCTGCTCGGCGTGGCCGTCGGCCTGCTGCTCGACGTCAGTCCGACCCTGGCGGTGATCGCCGGCTGCCTGCTGCTCGCCGTGCTGCTGGTGGCCCTGCAGCAGCGCCAGGCGCTGGCCTCGGACACCCTGCTCGGTATCCTCGCGCCGAGCACTCTGTCGCTCGGCCTGGTGGTGCTGAGCTTCATGGACGACGTGCGCATCGACCTGATGAGCTACCTGTTCGGCGATCTGCTGGCGGTCGGCCCGGCCGATCTGGCGTGGATTCTCGGCGGCAGCGCGCTGGTCCTGCTGCTGCTGGTGCCGCTGTGGCGGCCGCTTCTGGCGATCACCGTGCACGAGGAGCTGGCGCGGGTGGAAGGCTTGCCGGTGGCCGGCATCCGCCTGGCGCTGATGCTGCTGATCGCCCTGGTGATCGCGGTGGCGATGAAGATCGTCGGCGTGCTGCTGATCACCTCGCTGCTGATCATCCCGGCCGCGAGCGCCCAGCGGCATGCGCGCACCCCCGAGCAGATGGCCGCCGGCGCCAGTGTCCTGGGGGTGGTCGCGGTCTGCGCCGGGCTCTCGCTGTCGTGGTTTCAGGACACCCCGGCCGGGCCGTCCATCGTGGTTTCGGCGGCCTCGCTGTTCCTCGCCAGCCTGCTCCTGCCGCGGCGCGCCGGTTGAACTCGGTCGCCGTTCCGGGGTCTGCTTCCTGATGGACCGGCGGCAGGTGTAGAGTGGTAGGAGATAATGGCTAGAGAATCCTGTCATGCCCGCGCCGCTCCTTCGCTACCTTTCCCCGCTGTTGCTGCCGCTGTTGCTCGCCGCCTGCCAGCATCGGGCGACGGAGCCCGCCGACACCGCCCCGCCGCCGTCACCGCCGAGTCTCAGCCAGGAGCTCGAGCAGCAGCTGCAGGAAGGCGACCTGCCCGCCGCCACCGCCAGCTTCAAGCGCCTGCAGATCGAGCAGCCCGGCCCCGCGCTGGAGACCTACCAGCGCCGCCTGTCCGAAGCCTGGCTGAAGCGCGGCGAACAGGCCCTGGAGCGCGGCGACATGAGCGCCGCGGCCACCGCCCTGGGCAACGCCCGCGCGCTGATGCCCAGAGCCCCGTCGCTGAACCTGCCGCGCCAGAACGGCTCCACTGCCAAGCCCTGAGGCAGGCTCTGCCGTAGCCGCTCCTCCGCAGCCGATCCCGCAGGAGCCCGGCGGCTCCTGCAGCGACGACAAATCCTCTCCCTTTCTTGGGGCACCAGCCTCCTTCCCCTGGACGCTCGCGCATTGCCGGCCCGCGGCTACCGCCCTGTGGCGACTGCCGCATCGGCCCTGCCGATGCGCCGGGCCGATTCGCTGCGTCCGGCCGGCTCGCCGCCGCGGTCGTGCGCCTGGAGGTAGTCGATCAGCGCCTGGCGATCCCTGAGGTGGGTATCCAGTCGCTCTGCGCCGCGGGTCAGCACCTCGAAATGATCACCGCCGCCGGCCAGGAAGGAATTGACCGTGATCCGGTAGGACTCCTGATCGCGAACCGGCCTGCCGTCGATCCGCAGGCTGCCCGGCAGCACGCGCTGGCCGGGAGGCCGGGAGGCGTCCCAGCGGTAGCTCAGCGAGGCGGATACCTGCAGCGGGCGGAACGCGCCGTCGTGCCACTGCTGCTCGAGCAGCTCGCGCAATTGGGCGCCGCTCAGGGACAGCACGACCAGATGGTTGTCGAACGGCTGTGCCGTGACCAGCTGGCCGAAACTGACCTGGCTCTGGCCCGGCTCCAGCGCCAGCTCGCCACGGATGCCGCCCAGGTTGGTCAGTGCCGCCCGGGCGCCCAGGTGCCGGGTAGCGGCCAGCTGCGCATCGGCGACGAGGTCGCCCATGGGCGATTCGCCGGCGGCATCGGGCCGGCGGGGAACACGCTTGGCGCCCAGGCGCGCCATCGGCCGCTCGAGGGTTTCCCGGCCGCGCTGCTCGATCGCCTGCTTCAGCGCCGTCACCTCGGCGCTGCCGGGGTAGCGCTGCGGATCGACCACGAGATTGCGCGCCTCCACCCCCAGCACCCGGCGGCTGACCGGGTCGATGCGCAGGGTCAGGTGGGTGAGCAGGCGGCCGTAGGACGCCGCCTGGGTCACCGGCAGGCTGCCGACCCGGCAGAGATAGCCCTCGTGGGTATGGGCGCTGATCAGCAGTCCGATCCGGGAATCGAGTCGCCGGGCCACCCCGACGATGTCGCCGCTCAGGTTGTTGCAGTCCGGCCGGTCGAAGGCCGCGGCCGTGCGGCCGCCGCTGTGCACCACGGCAATGATGGCATCGACGCCATGCCGCTCGAGCGCGGGAATCTGCGCGTTGATCGCCTCGGCCTCGTCCAGGGTGTGCAGCCCTTGCATGCTGCTGCGGGGAACCAGATAGGGCAAATCCGCGGTCACCGCACCGACGAAGGCGATCTTCAGTCCGCGCACCTCCTCGATGTGGTAGGGGGCGAACAGCGGCTGGCCGCTGGCGCTGTCGATCAGGTTGGCGGCGATGTAGGGAAAGCGCGTGCCACGGTGCCTGCCGTCGAAGCGGCAGGCCTTGTCCGGCCGCGGCGAGGCGCAGCCACCGTGGATCTGCCGCAGCAGCTCCTGCCTGCCGTTGTCCAGCTCGTGGTTGCCGACCGCGGAGACATCCAGGCCCATGAGATTCAGCGCCTCCAGGGTCGGCTCGTCGGCCCACAGGCCGGAGAGCGGCGGACTGCCGCCGATCAGGTCGCCAGCGGCGACGAACAGCAGCTCCGGGTCCTGCCGGCGCAGCTCGGCCAGCACGCCGCTCAGGGCATCGATGCCGCCAGCCGCGAGGGTGATCTCGCCGCCGGCCGGAAGCCGGTAGCTGAAGGGGCCGCTGCGGACATGGCCGTGCAGGTCGTTGATCACCGCCAGATTGACTTCGAGCGGCGCCGGGGCGGGCGAGGCGCCCAGGCTGCAGCCGCCCAGCGCCAGCGCGAGCGGCAGGCCCACGGAGCGGGCGAGGGAGTGGAGGATCGGCATGCCCTGGATTCGCGGACGGTGACGGTTCATGGGGGCGGGACACTCCGCCGGGGGGCGGCGCAGATGCCTCCCCTATGGAATCGGCCCGCCCCGCAGGCTGGCACGGCAATGTTACTGCAGTATGCCTGAGCTTCTGCCGCTCAGGGCACCAGCACCGCCGCTCCCTGGAAGCGCCCGTGGCGCAGGTCGTCCAGCGCCCGGTTGGCATCCTCCAGGGCATAGCGGTGGGTTTCCGTGCGGATGCCGGCCTGCGCGGCGACGGCGAAGAAGTCGAGGCCGTCCTGGCGGGTCAGATTGGCCACCGACACCACCTCGCGTTCCTCCCAGAGGATGTCGTAGGGAAAGCTCGGGATGTCGCTCATGTGGATGCCGGCGCAGACCACCCGGCCACCCTTGCGCAGCGCGCGCAGGGCCGCCGGCACCAGCTCGCCGGCCGGCGCGTAGAGGATCGCCGCATCCAGCGGCTCCGGCGGCAGTTGGTCGGAGGGACCGGCCCAGACCGCGCCGAGCGAGCGGGCGAAGTCCTGGGCGGCGACATCGCCGGGTCGGCTGAAGGCGTACACGTCGCGGCCCTGCCAGCGCGCCACCTGCATGACGATGTGCGCCGCGGCGCCGAAGCCGTAGAGACCGAGGCGCCGGGCCGGGCCTGCCTTGACCAGCGAACGCCAGCCGATCAGCCCGGCGCAGAGCAGCGGCGCCAGGGCCACGTCGTCGCCGTCCTCGCCCAGGGCGAAGACGAAACGGGCGTCGGCCACCACGCACTCGGCGTAGCCGCCGGGGCGGGTGTAGCCGGTGAACTGCGGCGCGTCGCAGAGGTTCTCCGCCGCGTGCCGGCAGTACCAGCACTGCCCGCAGGTGTGCCCCAGCCAGGGAATGCCGACCCGCTGGCCGGGCACGAAGCCCTCGACGCCCGGACCAATGGCGTCCACCCGGCCGACGATCTCGTGGCCGGGGATGACCGGCGGGGCCACCGCCGGCAGCTCGCCGTCGACCACGTGCAGGTCGGTGCGGCATACCCCGCAGGCGCTGACCCGCACCCGCAGCTCGCCCGGTCCCGGCTGCGGGTCGGGCAGCTCGCGCAGCACCAGGGGGTGGCCGAGCGCTTCGAGCACCATGGCGCGCATCGCGTTTCTCCTCTCGTCGAAGGTGGAAAACCCCGGCCAGCGGTATGCCTCTACAGGAACGACAAGCCTTCGCCGCTCACCAACCGTCTCAGGGCTGCTCGACCAGCTGCGGCAGGCGCTCGGCCAGCCTGGCGACGTCCAGCGGAGCGCGGATGAAACCGCGCTGGGTGCCGTCCGGGCCGAGCAGGGCGAGGTTGCCGCTGTGGTCCACGGTGTAGTTTTCCCGGCTGGGGTCGCCGGGGATGAAGGGGATGCCGAGGGTATTGGCCAACTGCTGGATGCTGTCCAGCTCGCCGGTCAGGCCGCGGTAGTCCGGATCGAAGAAGGCCAGGTACTGCTTGAGCTGCGCCGGGGTGTCGCGCCCCGGATCGACGCTGACCATCACCACCTGCAGGCGCTCGCGGATCGCCGGCGGCAGCCGGCCTTCGAGCTGGCGCAGCTGGGCGAGGGTGGTCGGACAGATGTCCGGACAGAAGGTGTAGCCGAAGAACACCAGGCTCCACTTGCCGGTGAGCGATTGCAGCGCGACCGCCTGGCCGTCCTGGTCGGTCAGGGTGACGGGCGGCAGGCCGCGGGCCTGCGGCAGCAGGACGATGCCCGCTTCCAGAAGCTGTGCCGGGTCGGTCTGGCGCGAGCCGTTCAGGACCTTGGAAAAGGTCAGGCCGAGCACGACGGCGATCAGGGCGACGAGGATGAGAACGGTCTTCTGGATGCGGGTCATGGATTGTCCTGCGTATGTCAGAGTGGCAGCGGCAGATAGTGATCCACCAGCAGGGCGATGAACAGCAGGAACAGGTACTTGATGCTGAACTTGAAGGTGCCGATCGCCGCATGGGGCTTGCTGTCGCGATACAGCGCCCAGGCCCAGTGCAGGAAGCGTCCGCCGAGGAGCAGGGCGCCGGCCAGATAGAGCGGGCCGCTCATGTGGATGGCGTAGGGCAGCAGGGTCACTGCCAGCAGCGCCAGGGTGTAGAGCAGGATGTGCAGCTTGGTGTAGGCCTCGCCGTGGGTCACCGGCAGCATGGGGATCTCGGCCTTGGCGTATTCGGCCTTGCGGTGGATGGCCAGCGCCCAGAAGTGCGGCGGGGTCCAGGTGAAGACGATCAGCACCAGCAGCAGCGGCTCGGCGGACAGCTGGCCGCTCACCGCGACCCAGCCGAGCAGCGGCGGGGCGGCGCCGGCCAGGCCGCCGATGACGATGTTCTGCGGCGTGGCGCGCTTGAGAAAGCCGGTGTAGATCACCGCGTAGCCGAGCAGCGAGGCCAGGGTCAGCCAGGCCGCCAGCGGATTGGTGAAGGTCAGCAGCAGGGCCATGCCGGTCAGCGCCAGCAGCAGCGCGAAGCCCAGCGCGGCGCGCGGCGCGACGCGGCCCTCGGCCAGCGGCCGGCGGCGGGTGCGCGCCATGAGCGCGTCGATGCGCCGGTCCACCACGTGGTTGACCGCCGCCGCCGCCCCGGCGCAGAGGCCGATGCCGAGGTTGCCGAAGACCAGCACCGTCCAGGGCACGCCGGCGCGGGAGGCGAGGAACATGCCGACCAGCGAGGTGATCAGCATCAGCACCACCACCTTGGGCTTGGTCAGCTCCAGATAGTCGCGCCAGGTGGCCCGCTGGCTGCGGGTGGCGAGTAGGGTGGCCATGGTCGTTTCTCCTTGTCGTCGTTCTTGTCCTGCGATGGATCGCTCCTACGCTCCCGCGTGGGAACGCAACCCGGGACACTCCGCGCTCCTCACCCCAGGTCTGCAGACGCGGAGCGTCCTGTCCGGGGCTCCCACGCAGGAGCGCGGGCGCCATCGAAATCACGCACCGGCTGCACGCGCAGCCGGTAGTTGACCAGCACCAGGCTCAGCAGCAGCAGGGCGGCGCCGCCGTTGTGGGCGACCGCCAGCGGCAGCGGCAGCTGCCAGAGCACGTTGCCGATGCCCAGCCCGGCCTGAAGCAGAAGTGCGGCGAGCAGCAGGGCGGCGAACCGGCCGAGGCCGTGGCGCCACAGCCGCCAGGCCAGCGCCATGAGCGTCAGGGCGACGGCCAGGGCGCCGAGGCGGTGGCTCAGGTGGATGGCGGTGCGCGCCGGGCCGTCGAGCATGCCGCCCAGGTAGTTGGGGCCGATTTCCTGGGTCAGGTGGAAGGCGTTGGCGAAATCCATGCCTTCCGGCCACCACTGGCCGTGGCAGGTCGGCAGGTCGAGGCAGGCCACCGCCGCGTAGTTGCTGCTGACCCAGCCGCCCAGGGCGATCTGCCCGACGCTCAGCGCCAGGGCGCCGCCGGCCAGGGCGCGCAGCCCCGGCACCGGGGAGGGCAGGGCAGGGACGGCGCCGGACAGGCGCAGGCCGAGCAGAAACAGCAGGGCGAGGGTGGTCATGCCGCCGAGCAGGTGGGCGACCACCACCTGCGGCCAGAGCTTGAGGGTCACGGTCCACATGCCGAACAGCGCCTGGGCGACGACCACCCCGAGCAGCGCCAGCGGCAGGGCGCGCGGCTGCCCGGCGTCGGTCCGGCGGCGCAGCGCCTGCAGCGCCAGGGCGAGGATGACCAGCCCCAGGGTGCCGGCGAAGTAGCGGTGGATCATCTCGTTCCAGCCCTTCTGTGCCTCCACCGGCGCATCGGGGAAGTGCCGTTCGGCATGGGCCAGCTGCGCCTCGCTGGTCGGCACCGCGAGGAAGCCGTAGCAGCCCGGCCAGTCCGGGCAGCCGAGCCCGGCGTGGGTCAGGCGGGTGTAGGCTCCCAGCAGCACCACCGCGAAGGCCAGCAGGGTGGCGAACAGGGCCAGGCGGAAGCCCGGCTTGCGAGGTGTCGGCATGGCGATCTCCCTTTCATCGTCGATCCGTTCGGCGCCGTTTGCGCAGGCTCAGCCGATCTTCGACAGCTTGAGCAGCAGGCGCAGATCTTCCAGCACGCCCTTGCCGTCGGCCTCGGCGCCGTAGCGCAGCACCAGGTTGCCGAGCGGGTCGACGATCCACAGCTGCGCCCCGGACAGTCCCGGCGCCGCATGCTCGTAGAGCGCGGGTTCCAGGCGGTAATGACCGAGCTGCGGGTATTCCCGTTCCAGCCGCCGCGTCTCCTCGACGGTCAGCGGCTGGCCCACGGCCAGGGCATGGGCGCCGCGCTCGGCCTCACGGCCGAGGCCGATATGGATCTGCCGGGCCAGATAGACCAGGCGCCGGCAGTCGGCGGCGCATTCCTCCGGGGCGGTGACCAGCAGCTGCCAGCGCGACTCGGCGCCCCCGGTCGGCGCGATGCCCAGCTCGGCGCGGCTCTGGCCGGTGCCGATCAGCGTGCCGTGGTAGGTGCGGCCTTCCGGCACCCAGAAGCGCCACTGGTACATGGCGCCGGCCAGCAGCATGGGGCCGAGCACCACGGCGAGGAGCGCCAGCAGCTGCAGGCGGCCGCGCCGGGGCGAGAGGCGGGGTTCAGTCCGGGCGGTGAGTGAGGGCATGCGAGGTCTCCCGTGCGCGGTGGATGCCGAGGTAGATGAACAGGACGAGCAGGGCGGCGGCCAGGGCGAACCATTGCACGGCGTAGCCCAGGTGCTTCTCCGGGGCCATGGCGAGCAGCGGCCAGTCCACCGCGTAGGCGGCCGGACCGGGTTCCAGGCGCAGCTCGACGGGCAGGCCGTCGCGGCCCAGCTCGCGCCAGAGGGCGGCGGCGTCGACCCGGTTGACCAGCCGCGGCCAGGCGTCGCCGCTGGTGTGCTCGAGCAGGAAGGGATTGCCGGGCGAGCGGTAGACCCAGGCGGTCAGTGACAAAGCTTCGTCCGGCGTTGCGAAGGCCGGCATCACGCGGCGGTCGGGCCAGGGCAGCCAGCCGCGGTTGACCAGCAGCCACTGGCCGCTGTCGTCCCGGAAGGGTTGCAGCAGCTCGACGCCGGGCCGGCCGGCGCGGGTGCGGCTGTCCAGCAGCAGGCTGTGCTGCGGGTCGAAGCGGCCGTGCAGGCGTACCCGCTGCCAGGCCGGCGCACCGGCGGCGTTCAGCGCCGGCGGGGCGAGCGGTTCGGCCTGGCGGCGGGCCTCGAACTGGTCGAGCAGGGCGCGCTTGTCCTCGGCCCGCGACAGCTGCCAGAAGCCCAGGCCGATCAGCACCGGCAGCAGCAGCGCGACCAGCAAGCTCGGCGCCCAGCCGGGGCGGAAGCGGCGCCACGGCAGGCGGCCGGGCGTTCTCGACGGCGGACTATACTGCACGCATCCCCCTTAACCCCCCCGGAGCCGTCCATGCTGCTCAAGGTGGCGATTGTCCTGTCGCTGCTGGCGATGCTGGCCAGCCTGTTCAGCGGCCTGTTCTTCCTGGTCCACGACGCCGGCCGTACCCGCCGGGTGCTGCAGGCGCTGTACGTTCGGGTCTGTCTGGCCGCGCTGACCCTGGCGCTGGTCGCCTGGGGCTTCTACAGCGGCCAGCTCGTTTCCCATGTGACCTGGTAGCCGCCGTTTCGTAGTTTCGTAGGGTGGGAAACGACCGCAGGTCTTTCCCGCCGTGGGTGTTCCGTGCGGTGGAAAATCGCTGTGCGAGTTTTCCACCAAGCACCTTGGTTCTGGTGGGCAAGGCTGCGCCGTTACCCACCCTGCGCCCTGTCCCGCTTCCTGTTCACAGCACGTAGACGAAGATGAACAGGCCGATCCACACCACGTCGACGAAGTGCCAGTACCAGCTCGCCGCCTCGAAGCCGAAGTGCTCCTGGGGGGTGAAGTGGCCGCGCAGCACGCGGAACAGCATCACCGTGAGGATGATCGCGCCGATGGTCACGTGGGCGCCGTGGAAGCCGGTGAGCATGAAGAAGGTGGCGCCGTAAATGCCCGAGCCCAGGGTCAGCCCCAGCTCCTGGTAGGCGTGCACGTATTCCTCGGCCTGCAGGATCAGGAAGGTCACCCCGAGCCCGACGGTCAGCGCCAGCCAGAGCTTCAGCTTCTGGCGATTGCCGTTCTTCAGCGCGTGGTGGGCGAAGGTCACGGTGAAGCTGGAGGACACCAGCAGGATGGTGTTGACCAGCGGCAGCGACCAGGGGCTGATGGTCCCGCTCGGTGCCGGGTACTGCTTCGGATCGGGGTTCTCCAGCAGCGGCCAGGTGTACTGGAAGTCCGGCCAGAGCATGTGGCTGATGCCCTTGTCGCCCTCGCCGGCGAGCCAGGGGCCGGTCCAGTAGCGGATGTAGAAGAGGGTGCCGAAGAAGGCCAGGAAGAACATCACCTCGGAGAAGATGAACCAACTCATGCCCCAGCGGAACGAGCGGTCCATCTGCGCGCTGTAGAGCCCGGCGCGGCCTTCGCGGATCACGTTGCCGAACCAGCCGAACAGCATCCAGGCGATCAGCAGGGCGCCGACGAAGAAGATCACCGGCCCGGAGATCTCGTCGCGTCCGGCCTTGAGGTCGTTGAACCAGCTGCCGAGCCCGAAGACGGTGATCAGCAGGCCGAGGGTGGCGATGATCGGCCACTTGCTCTGGGCGGGAACGTAATAGTGCTCGTGGGGCGTCGACATGGTCGTTCTTCTCCTTAACGGGCGGCCTGGGCCGGCGGCCCCTGGCGCTCGGTGATGTCGAACAGCGTGTAGCCGAGGGTCAGGTGCCGCACGTCGTCCGGCAGGTCGCGGTCGACGACGAAGCGCACCGGCATCTCGATGCGCTCGCCCGGCATGAGGACCTGCTGGGTGAAGCAGAAGCACTCGGTCTTGTGGAACCAGGCCGCCGCCCGCGCCGGGGCGACGCTGGGGATGGCCTGGGCGGTCATCGGCCGGTCGCTGGGGTTATGGGCGACGAACAGCATCTGGTTGCTGGCGCCGGGATGCACCACCAGCTCGTCCTGCAGCGGCTGGAATTCCCAGGTCATGCCGGCGGCGTTGCTGGCGAGGAACTGCACGCGCACGGTGCGCGATTCGTCCACCGCCTGCGTGCCCTGCCAGGCGCCGGCGGTCTTGCCGTTGATGCCGAAGGCCTGGCACATCACGTCGTACAGGGGCACCAGGGCGAAGCCGAAGGCGAACATGGCCGCCACCACCAGCAGCAGGCGGCGGACCAGGCGGGCAGTCGGCAGGCCGTCGTTCATGTCACTTCACCTCCGGCGGGATGCTGAAGGTGTGGTAGGGCGCCGGGGAGGGCACCGACCACTCGAGGCCGTGGGCGCCGTCCCAGGGCTTGGCCGAGGCCGGCTCGCCGCCGCGGATGCACTTGATGACCAGGTACAGGAACAGCAGCTGGGTGGCGCCGAACAGGAAGGCGCCGATGCTGGAGAGCATGTTGAAGTCGGCGAACTGCAGGTTGTAGTCGGGGATGCGCCGCGGCATGCCGGCCAGGCCGACGAAGTGCATGGGGAAGAAGGCCAGGTTCATGCCGACGAAGGACAGCCAGAAATGCCACCTGGCCAGGGTTTCGTCGTACATGTGCCCGGTCCACTTGGGCAGCCAGTAGTAGGCCGAGGCGAAGATGCCGAAGATCGCCCCGGGCACCAGCACGTAGTGGAAGTGCGCCACCACGAAGTAGGTGTCGTGGTACTGGAAGTCGGCCGGGGCGATGGACAGCATCAGCCCGGAGAAGCCGCCGATGGTGAAGAGGATGACGAAGGCCACGGCGAACAGCATCGGCGCCTCGAAGGTCAGCGAGCCGCGCCACATGGTGCTCACCCAGTTGAACACCTTCACCCCGGTGGGCACGGCGATCAGCATGGTGGCGTACATGAAGAACAGCTCGCCGGCCACCGGCATGCCCACGGTGAACATGTGGTGGGCCCAGACGATGAAGGACAGGAAGGCGATGGCGCCGGTGGCGTAGACCATCGAGGTGTAGCCGAACAGCGGCTTGCGGCTGAAGGTCGGAATGATCGAGCTGACCGCGCCGAAGGCCGGCAGGATCATGATGTATACCTCGGGGTGGCCGAAGAACCAGAACACGTGCTGGAACAGCACCGGGTCGCCGCCGCCGGCGGCATTGAAGAAGCTGGTGCCGAAGTGGATGTCCATCAGCATCATGGTCACCACCCCGGCCAGCACCGGCATCACCGCGATGAGGAGGAAGGCGGTGATCAGCCAGGTCCAGCAGAACAGCGGCATCTTCATCAGGGTCATGCCGGGGGCGCGCAGGTTGAGCACCGTGGCGATCACGTTGATCGCGCCCATGATCGAGCTGATGCCCATCAGGTGGATGGCGAAGATGAAGAAGGTCACGCTCTCCGGCGCGAAGGTGGTGGACAGCGGCGCGTAGAAGGTCCAGCCGAAGTTCGGCCCGCCGCCCTCCATGAACAGGGTGCTGACCAGCAGGCTGAAGGCCGCCGGCAGCAGCCAGAAGCTGAAGTTGTTCATCCTCGGCAAGGCCATGTCCGGCGCGCCGATCATCAGCGGGATCATCCAGTTGGCCAGGCCGACGAAGGCCGGCATCACCGCGCCGAAGACCATGATCAGGCCGTGCATGGTGGTCATCTGGTTGAAGAATTCCGGCTGGACGATCTGCAGTCCCGGCTGGAACAGCTCGGCGCGGATGATCATGGCCATGCTGCCGCCGAGCAGGAAGGCGGTGAAGCTGAACCACAGGTACAGGGTGCCGATGTCCTTGTGGTTGGTGGTCAGCACCCAGCGCATCAGGCCCCTGGCCGGACCGTGAGGGTGTTCGTCATGGCCGGCGTGGCCCGGCTCGATCACTGCGCTCATCGTGGCCTCTCCTCTATTGGGGCTGGGACTGGGGTTGGGATTGGCCGGGCTGCATACCCTGGCCGGCCTCCTGGGCTTGCCGGAAGGTGTGAATGTCCTGCGGGGTGACGCTGTCGCCGACTGCGTTGCCCAGGGCGTTGCGCTCGTAGGTGATCACCGCGGCCAGATCGACGTCGGAGAACTGCTTGCCGAAGGCGGCCATGGCGGTGCCCGGCTTGCCGTTGACGACGATGTCGATGTGGCCTTCCTTCGGCCCGGTGGCGATCGCCGAGCCGGTGAGGGCCGGGAACGCCGGCGGCACGCCCTGGCCGCCGAGCTGGTGGCAGGCGGCGCAGGCGGTCCGGTAGACCTGCTCGCCCTGGGCGATCAGCTCCTCGCGGGTCCACTCCCGGGCGGCCTGCGCCGCGCGCTCGGCGGCGGCGGCCTTGCGGCCGGCCAGCCAGGCGCTGTAGTCGGCGGGCGCCTTGACCTCCACCACCACCGGCATGAAGCCATGATCCTTGCCGCACAGCTCGGTGCACTGGCCGCGGTAGAGGCCCGGCTCGCCGACGCGGGTCCAGGTCTCGTTGATGAAGCCGGGAATGGCGTCCTTCTTCACCGCCAGCTCCGGCACCCACCAGGAATGGATGACGTCCGCCGCGGTGACCAGAAAGCGCACCTTGGCGCCGGCCGGGATCACCAGCGGCTCGTCCACTTCCAGCAGGTAGTGGTCGTTCTTCGGCGCCTGATCGCCGATGGCCTCGCGCGCGGTGGACATGTTGCTGAAGAACTCGACGTCCTCGCCCAGGTACTTGTAGTGCCACTTCCACTGGTAGCCGGTGACCTGGATGTCCAGGTCGGGCTCGGACGGGTCGTAGATGTGCAGCAGGGTGCGGGTCGCCGGCACCGCCATGGCGATCAGGATCAGGAGCGGGATCACCGTCCACAGCACCTCGACCTTGGTGTTCTCGTGGAAGTGCGCGGGCTGTGGGTGCCGTGAGCGGCGGTGGGCGAACATCGACCAGAACATCACGCCGAACACCAGCACGCCGATGGCCACGCAGATCCAGAAGATGGTCATGTGCAGGTCGAAGACGGAACGGCTGACTTCCGTGACTCCCGGCCGCATGTTCACATCCCAGGCGGCCTGCGCCTGGGACAGGGCCGAGCACGACAGAAGACCCATCCAGAGTCGTGGATGTCGCATCATTGCGGGTTCCCCTTATCGTTCTTTTAATCCCGCTGGCGGAACCGTCGACGCAGGGTGCTGCTGCCGGGCCTTCTCCGGCTCGGACGGGTCACCGGAAACCGCCGGAGCAGTCCCTGTGAAATCGCCGTGCTCGACCATGCCGCGCGGAGCCGGACCGGAGCGCGCGCTCGTCGTCCCTGTTCGCTCCCGCCTTGCCTGGCCTTGCCCGCTGCGCTCCCACATGGCCTGCATGCCGGCCTTCCCTATTCCCGCGACCCGCTACCGCAGAACCCCGGCCTGCGCGGCGCAGTCGGGCCTTACTCCGGTAAGCGTGTTTCGAGTCGAGTATAGACAGCGGCGAGGAGGGGGATGGTTTTTGCAGCCCGGGCGGCCACTGGCCAATAGCGGCACGCGGTACGGGCGTCTAAGCTAGGCAGGTCTATCCAGTGGCCAGGGAGGCTGCCTTACCGCAGAAACCCGAGGAGTACCGCCTTTGAATATTCCAGCCTTGCGCCAGCTGATCGAGAGCGCCCGCCTGCACGAAGCCCGTCACGGCACGCTCACTCGCCAGCTGGAAAGCCGGATGCAGTACCTGCACCCCGCCATCTGCCTGCCCGAGGAGGATGCGCTGGGGGTGCTGACGAAGTTTGTCGATGGATATCTGGAGCAGGTGCCGGAACTGCTCGAGGCGGCCCACGCGGTCGCCTGCGAAGCCGGCATCGAGGCGCAGATCAAGCCGGTGCTGAAGGTGGCCGAACACTTCTTCCTCAGCCCGCCGGAGATGCTGGAGGGGCAGGAAGGCCTCGCCGGCCTGCTCGACGAGGCCTATCTGGCGCATCGGCTGGTCGAGGAGGTGAACGATCGCTACATCGCCTTCATCGGCCAGCCGCTGATCCCCCTGGATACCACGGTGGCCAACCTGATCGCCCACCGGCTGATCGG
Organism: Azotobacter salinestris; assembly: GCF_009363155.1. Taxonomy (NCBI): domain Bacteria; kingdom Pseudomonadati; phylum Pseudomonadota; class Gammaproteobacteria; order Pseudomonadales; family Pseudomonadaceae; genus Azotobacter; species Azotobacter salinestris. The sequence goes on along the minus strand of NZ_CP045302.1, from coordinate 2,598,326 downwards.
CGAGGACTTCGCCAACCGGCTGGACGAGGCCGTGGCGCTCGCGGTGAACGGCCTGCTCGGCAACACCCTGTCCGAGCAGGTGTCCCTGGACGCCTACCGCGCCCGCCTGAGCAATCCGAAGACCGTCGCCGCCTGGCTGGCCTGGCCCTGCCTGTCACGGCAGTTCGGGGTGGAGTTGCAGCTGAGCCGGCTGGGGACCATGCCGGTGGCGCTGCGCGCCGGTCGATAGGCGCAGGAGACGGCGTTTCCGGTTCCCGGAGATTGCCTGCGCGCCTTCTCAGGGGCATCGGGGCGGCGGGAAGCTGAGGGGGTTTCACCGAGCCATCCGCCCTCGCGGTTGCGGGAGGGCGGATGGCCGGGGCCTGAGCGGATTTTCAGGCCGAGCCGGCGCCGCCGATGCCGACGGTGGTGCGCACCCGGCCTTCCAGGCGGCGCTTCACCGCACGGGACTCGAGCACCAGCTCGGAGCCGTTGGCCGCGCTGGCGGCGCGCCATTCGTCGAGCAGCTCCATGCAGGCGTGGTCGATATAGTTCAGGTGATCCAGCGGTACGTGCAGCTGGGTGCCCGGGCGGACCGAGGCCAGCACGCGGGACAGTTCCGGCACCTTGAGGAAGGTCGCGGAGCCGACCATGCGCAGTTCCGCGGTGCGCCCGCCCTCGTCATAGACCAGGTTGATCTTCAGCCGCGAGGCGCGCCAGGCGAGCTTGCCCAGGGTCAGGGCGAAACCGATCATCACCCCGGTCAGCAGGTCGGTGAAGACGATCGCCAGCGCCGTGGCGCCGTAGACGAACATCGGCATGCGGCCGTAGCGGCCCAGACCGCGCAGGGCCTTGATGTCGACCAGCTTGACCCCGGTGTAGACCAGCACCCCGGCCAGGCTGGCCACCGGAATGCTCTGCAGCACCGCGGTCAGCAGCAGGACGAAGGCCAGCAGCCAGAGGCCGTGGAGGATGGCGGACATGCGGGTGACGGCGCCGGCCTGCACGTTGGCCGAGCTGCGCACGATCACCCCGGTCATCGGCAGGGCGCCGAGCAGGCCGCAGAGCATGTTGCCGACGCCCTGGGAAGTCAGCTCGCGGTCGAAGTCGGCGCGCTTGCCCTGGTGCATGCGGTCCACCGCGGCGGCCGACAGCAGGGTCTCGGCGCTGGCGATGAAGGCCAGGGTCAGCGCCGCGATCAGCAGGGTGGGATCGGTCAGCAGGCGCAGCAGGTCGGCCGGCTGCACCCAGTCGATGGCATCGCCCAGGTTGGCCGGCACCTCGACCCGGCGCACGTCCATCGAGAAGATCAGGCTGAGCAGCGTCGCCAGGCTCACGCCGAGCAGCGCGCCGGGCAGGAAACGCAGCTTGGCCGGCTTGCGCTTGTCCCACAGCCACATCGTGCCGATGGTCAGCAGGCCGAGCAGGCCGGCGCTCCAGCCGTCGCCGGCGCCGAACGGCAGGGCATCGACCAGCGCCGCCGGGAAGGCCTGCAGGTTGTTCAGGCCGGAGGCCTGCGGCGAAGCGTCGAGCATCACGTGCAGCTGCGACAGGATGATCAGGATGCCGATCCCCGCCAGCATGCCGTAGACCACCGCCGGCGCGGTGACGCGGAACCAGCAGCCCAGGCGCAGGCGTCCGGCGAGCAGCTGGATCAGGCCGGCGAGCAGCAGGATCGGTCCGAGCATGGCGATGCCGTGCTGGCGCACCAGCTCGAAGACCAGCACGGCGAGGCCCGCAGCCGGACCGCTGACCTGCAGCGGCGCACCGGCCAGAGCGCCGACCACCAGGCCGCCGATGATGCCGGTGATCAGGCCCTTGGCCGGCGGCATGCCGGAGGCGATGGCGACGCCCATGCACAGCGGCAGGGCGACGAGAAAGACCACCACGGAGGCCATGGCGTCCCGTGGCAGGGTGGATTTCAGGGTTTCAAGGTTCATGGAGGCTCCTTCCATGTGCGAATCGGACATGACCCGCCCGCGGCGCAGGGCGGCAGCCCCGCACCGGAAGACCGGGCGAAAGTAAAAAACAAGGCCGATCACGGGGATCGGCCTGGCGGACTTGCCGCGGCGCTAGCGCTGGTGGAAGCGCGGGCGCGGGGTAGCCATGGGAACCGAGCCTTCGCTGTCGAGGGGGCGGAAGCAGCCCTGCTCGGCATCGTAGGCCTTGATCTCGGACGTCTCGATGGAGTAGACCCAGCCGTGGATGAACAACTGGCCGTTGGCCAGGCGTGCCGCCACCGAGGGATGGGTGCGCAGGTGGTCGAGCTGGGCGACCACGTTCTCCTCGGTGAGCACTTCCAGGGTGTCGCGGCCGGCGCAGCTGCAGCGGTTCTGCTCCACCACGGTCTTGGCCACCTCGGCATGGCGCAGCCAGGCCTTGACGGTGGGCATGCTCTCCAGGGTCGGCGGGTCCATCACCGCCTTCATGGCGCCGCAGTCGGAATGGCCACAGACGATGATGTGATGCACGCCGAGCGCCATCACCGCATATTCGATGGCGGTGGACACGCCGCCGTTGATCTGCCCGTAGGGCGGCACCACGTTGCCGACGTTGCGGGTGACGAACAGGTCGCCCGGCGCGCTCTGGGTGATCAGTTCGGGGACGATGCGCGAGTCGGCGCAGGTGATGAACATCGCTCGTGGGCGCTGGGCACTGGCCAGGGCGCGGTAGAACTCCCGCTGCTGGGGAAAGACCTCGGTGCGGAAGCGGTGGAAGCCCTCGACGATGTTCTTCAGGGCCACCTCGGCGTTTTCGGATTCGGTCCGGGCCTCGGTCGTTCCCTGCGACGGGCTCTGTCCCGAGATGAAATGGTTCATGGCATAACCTCCCTGGGTAGCGGAAAGTGGCAAGGCTCGATAGTCGCCCTCGCTGTGACGAGTCGGGACGACCGATTCGGCACAGGCGGGCGCGGGGCACTGGATGCCCTCGATGAAATCAGCCTGCGTCATTCAACTTAAATAAAGCTGAATGCGCAGTACCAATAAGTTAAGTGAAACTGAATAGCGGGCTACACAACTTAAATGAAACCGAATGCAACAAAATTTGTGTCCGCCGACTGCCCCGGCAAGCTCTTTCCATGATTGATGTCAATAAGCCACATGCGGCGTCGTGTCTGCCTTCCAGAGCAACGCTCGGGCGTCTGGCAGGGCTGTTGCGGAAAAATTGACTTGCGTGACGGGCAGGCTGCGACACACATTTTTTTACATATAGGCAACTGCCAGCATTCGCCTTATCTATAGCGGCTCACATATTTTCTTACATAACGCTTTATTGACTAATGTCCGATAAGTAACTTTGTGGGAAGTTGTTTCCCGTTGGCGGGACAAGGGGGCTGGAATATTAATCGGCCAGCCGCCGCACGCGCATGCCGGCGAGGTCGGTCTGCCCGGCTTCGAGATCGACGCGGCCCTGACGGGCCAGCTCGCGCAGGCGCCAGGCGAGGAACAGGTCGGTGGCGAAGAAGCCGCTGCAGCAGCGCATCGCCTGGGACAGCAGCGGTACCAGCGGCTGCCAGTCGTGGCTGCACAGGCACAGCAGCATGCCGTCGACCAGCCGGTAGTCCTCGGAGTGGAAGGCGCCGGCCCGCCAGCGGCGCACGCTGCCGTTTTCCGCCAGCGCCTGCCGCCACTGGCCGGCCAGCCCGTCACGGCGTTCGGCCGACAGCGGCCGGGCCTGGCGCTGGAAGTCGCGCAGCTGCTGCGGCGAGCACTGGGAAACCGCACGGCGCCGGCGCACCCCGCTGTCGCCCGTGCCGCAGGCGACTTCACGCAGCTCCAGCGGCGCCTCGCCGAGCAGTGCGGCGACTCGCGCCAGCAGCAGCTGCTCGGATGTGCTGTCGCCGTGCCAGAGCGTCACCGGCCCGCCCTGGCCGGCCAGATCCATCAGCCAGCGGGCTTCCCCGGCGAGCTGCTCGGCGAACGGCGGCTGCGCCTGGCCGGGTGGCCAGACGCTTTGCCAGAAGGCCGCACGTACCGCGCAGGGCGGCTCGTCCACATCCAGCAGCGGGCCGACCGCCAGGTCGTCGTGCAGCACCGCGATCCGCGCCGTCTCGCCGAGCAGCGGGCGGATGGCCTCGGCGGCGAGGTCGCCGCAGACCAGCTGCCAGCCATGGTTCATCGTCATTGGCAGGACTCCATGTTCGGTCGGTTAACGCCGGGCACGGCCGCGTCGGGCAGCCGCAAAGGCTCATTGTTCCTGGTCAAGCACCCGCCCGCAGCCCGCCAAGGGCCGGTCCGGGCGGGACGGTGCGCTTGCCGCCTTCTACGATAATCCTTTTAGCCGTCTGAAGGATTCGGCCATGCGCGACGGTCACTGGCAACTGCTCGACGCCGATCCCGCCTGGGCGGGCAACCCCAGCCACGACGCGCTGATCGCCTTCGCCTGGAGCGGCCCGGGCGGACGGCGCCGGCTGGTCGCGGTGAACTACGCCGACCATCCGAGCCAGGGGTTCGTCAGGCTGCCGTGGCGCGACCTCGCCGGGCGCAGCTGGCAACTGCGCGACCGGCTGGGTTCTGCGCGGTACGAGCGCGACGGCACGGAACTCGCCGCCCGCGGCCTCTACCTCGACCTGCCGGCCTGGGGCTGCCATGCGTTCGAGGTGCGCCTGGCCTAGGTCAGACGCCCCGCGCGCTCGAGGGAGCGCTGCCTGCCTGATCCTATGGCTTCTTCAGCTTCGGATTGGGAAAGAACTGCGCGGTGTGCACCTTGGGCGCGGCGGGGGCGGGGGCGGGGGCGGCCGGGGCCGCCTCGGCCTTGTTCACCCGGGTGCCGAGTTCGAGGGGCACCGACAGGCCCTGAGCATTGAGGATGTCGGCGAAGGAACAGGACACGCACTCGCGGTGCGGCACGCCGTCGACGTTCCACATGCGCACGGTGTCCATGGTTTCGCAGGCCGGGCACACGGCGCCGGCGATGAACTGCTTCTTGTGTCCGCTCATGATCTTCTCTCAGGCCGCCGCGCTCAGGCCAAGGTGACGGAGCAGGGCGTCGATGGACGGCTCGCGGCCGCGGAAATCGACGAACAGCACCATGGGGTCCTGCGAACCGCCACGGGCCAGAATCGCCTCGCGGAAGGCCTGGCCGGTGACGGGGTTGAACACGCCATCCTCCTCGAAGCGGGAGAAGGCGTCGGCGGAGAGCACTTCCGCCCACTTGTAGCTGTAGTAACCGGCCGCGTAACCGCCGGCGAAGATGTGCGAGAAGCTGTTGGGGAAGCGGTTGTAAGCCGGCGGCTGCATCACCGAGACCTCGTCGCGGATGCCCTTGAGCACCTCGAGCACGCTGCGCCCGTCGCCATGGTGGACGTGCAGCTCGAAGTCGAACAGCGAGAACTCCAGCTGGCGCGCCATCATCATGCCGGACTGGAAGTTCTTCGCCGCCAGCATCTTCTCCAGCAGGTCGGCGGGCAGGGGCTCGCCGGTCTCGTAGTGAGCGGAGATCAGCGCCAGGCCTTCCGGCTCCCAGCACCAGTTCTCCATGAACTGGCTGGGCAGCTCCACCGCGTCCCAGGGCACCCCGCTGATGCCGGAGGCGCCGGCATGCTCGATGCGCGTCAGCAGGTGGTGCAGGCCGTGGCCGAACTCGTGGAACAGGGTGGTCACCTCGTCGTGGGTGAGCAGCGCCGGCTTGCCGCCCACCGCCGGGGTGAAGTTGCACACCAGGTTGGCCACCGGGCTGACCAGCTCGCCCGCGGCGTTGCGGCGCTTGTCGCGGGCGCCGTCCATCCAGGCGCCGCCGCGCTTGTTGGCCCGCGCGTAGAGGTCGAAGAAGAAGCGCCCGACGTGCTTGCCGTTCTCGCGAATCTCGAACAGGCGCACGTCCGGATGCCAGGTGTCGAAGTCCGCAAGCTCGCGGATCTCGATGCCGTACAGGCGCTGGACCATGGCGAACAGGCCGGTCAGCACCTTGTCGATCGGGAAGTAGGCACGCAACTGCTCCTGGGAGATGCTGTAGCGCGCCTGGCGTAGCTTCTCGCTGTAGTAGCCGACGTCCCAGCTGGCGAGGTCGCTGCAGCCCTGATCAAAGGCGAAGGCGCGCAGCTCGGCCAGGTCCTGCTCGGCGAACGGCCGGCTGCGCGCGGCCAGATCGCGCAGGAAGGTCAGCACCTGCTCGCCGGAGTCGGCCATCTTGGTCGCCAGCGACAGCTCGGCGTAGCTCGGGTAGCCGAGCAACTGGGCCAGCTCGCGGCGCAGGTCGAGGATCTGCTCCATCAGCGGGCCGTTGTCGAACTGCCCGGCGTTCGGCCCCTGGTCGGAAGCGCGGGTGCAGTAGGCGGCGTAGAGCTCCTCGCGCAGGGCGCGGTCGTCGGCGTAGGTCATCACCGCGTAGTAGCTGGGGAACTCCAGGGTGATCAGCCAGCCGTCGAGCCCCTTGGCCTGGGCGGCCTGGGCCATCTGCGCCCTGGCCGAGTCGGTCAGGCCGGCCAGCGCGGCCTCGTCGGTGACGTGCTTGGTCCAGGCCTGGGTGGCGTCGAGCAATTGGTTGGAGAAGCGGCTGGTCAGCTCGGACAGGCGCATCTGGATCTCGCCGTAGCGCTTCTGCCGGTCTTCCGGCAGGTCGATGCCGGACAGGTGGAAGTCGCGCAGGGTGTGCTCGAGGATGGTCTTCTGCGCCACGTCGAAGCCGGCAGCCTCGGGGCTGGCGGCCAAGGCCTTGTAGGCGTCGCAGAGGGCGCGGTTCTGGCCCATCTCGGTCCAGTAGGCGGACAGCTTGGGCAGGCAGGCCTCGTAGGCGGCGCGCAGCTCGGGGCTGTTGCGCACCGCATTGAGATGACTGACCGGACTCCAGGCCCGGCCGAGACGCTCGCCCAGCTCGTCCAGCGCCAGCACCAGGCCGCTCCAACTCGGTGCGCCGGCCTGCTCGGCGAGGATCTGCGCGATGGCGGCGCGGTTGTCGGCGAGGATCCGGTCGATGGCCGGCTCGACATGCTCCGGACGAATCTGCGAGTAGGGCGGCAGATCGAAGGCTTGCAGGAGAGGATTGCTGGCAGTCACGGCGGTTGCCCCTGAATCGGTAGGTTCGCCGACCATGTTAATGAGAAATTTCCGACGGTGCAGCAAGGATACTACTGTCGGCGCATCGCCGGTTCGCAGCGGCGACGACGGTCGCCGGGCGGCCAGCGTCCGGGACCTGGTCAATCCGGGTCAGCAAGCGGCGCGGCAGAGTGCCTGAGGAACGGTTCTCCGGATGCCGCCACGCCTTGCGCCATCATGGGCGCTGTTCTCGGCGCCCGCCTCTACGCATGCGAAGCGCTGCCGGACTGCTGTCTTGACATGTTTGCTCGGGGTTTCTGTTGCCACTCTGCAGGGCAGGAACGACGGCCGCCGGCCTGTTCCGGCGCCTGCCGGAGCATTACCGTACGTCGATACATGCATTGCTAGCTAAGTATTAGTCGACATAAGATGAGAATTCATCTTATTTGCACGACCCAGACAAGCGGACGGTAACCGGCCATGTCGATCCCCGACACGACCTATCAGCAGCAGGTAGCGCACTACTATGCCGAGCATCATGGCTGGATACGCGCCTGGCTTTACCGGAAGCTGGGCAATGCCTGCGACTCCGCCGACCTGGCCCACGACGTGTTCCTGCGCCTGCTGGCCCGGCCGCGCCGCTTCGACAGCGACAGCCATGCCCGCGCCTACCTGCATGGCATGTCCCGCAACGTCTGCGTGGATTTCTGGCGCCGACGGCAGGTCGAGCTGGCCTGGCTGGAGGTCATGGCCGGCCGCCCCGAAGCCTTGGCGCCCTCGGAGGAGCACCGCGCCCTGGTGCTGGAAGCCCTGCAGCAGGTACATGCGATGCTTTCCCGCCTGCCGGAGAGGGTTGCCGAGGCCTTTCTCCTGGCCCAGCTCGAGGGGCTCGGCTACAAGGCCATCGGCGAGCGCCTGGGGGTTTCCGAGCGCACCGTGACCACCTACATGTCCCAGGCGATGTACCAGTGCCTGCTGCTCGAGGCCGAACTCGATGAAGCCCTCGCCTGAGGCCGGCAAGCCCGACCACGCCACCCTGCAGCAGGCGGCCGAGTGGTTCGCCCGGCTGCACGCCGATCCGCACGACGACACCACTGGCGAGGCCTGGCGGCGCTGGCACGGGCAGAGCGAGGCGCATCGCCAGGCCTGGCAGTACGTGGAACGCGTCAGCCGGCGTTTCGCCTCTTTGCAGGGCGACGTCGACGCGACCGCGCAGACCCTGCGCACGGCACGCCGCACGAACCTTTCCCGCCGCCACGCGGTGCGCAGCCTGGCGCTGTTGTCGGGCGGCGCCCTGCTCGGCTGGATCGGCTGGCGCGCCACGCCCCTGCCGCAGCTGCTCATGGCCTGGCAGGCCGACTACCGCACGGCGACCGGGGAGGTGCGCGACTTCCTGCTGGCCGACGGCACGCACATCTGGCTCAACGGCGCCAGCGCCCTGGATGCCGACTATCGGCCCGAGTGGCGGCGCCTGCGGCTGCTCGCCGGCGAAGTGCTGATCGATACCGCCGAGGAGGCCCGCCCCTTCATCGTCGACACTGCCGAAGGCCGGCTGCGGGCCCTGGGGACGCGTTTCAGCGTGACCCAGCAGGACGGAGGCACCCGGCTGGCGGTCTTCGAGGGCGCGGTGGAGGTGCGCACCGCCGGCACGGGTGCCGTGCGCCTCGTCCGGGCCGGCGAGCAGCTGCGCTTCGGCCGGCACGCCATCGGCATCCCGGAGCCGGCCGCAGCGACGCGCCAGGCCTGGGCCAGGGGCATCCTGCTGGTCGGCGACATGCCCCTGGCGGCGTTCGTCGAGGAGCTGTCGCGCTACCACCGCGGCTACCTGGGGGTCGCCCCGGAAGTCGCCCAGCTGCGGGTCATGGGCGCCTATCCCCTGCATGACCCCGAGCAGATCCTGGCCATGCTGGAAAGCGCCCTGCCGATCGCCGTTCACCGCCCGCTGCCCTGGTGGACGAGCATCGGCGCCCGTCCGTGAGCCGTGTCCGTCCTTCTCCCAATGCGCCTGTTCTGGCGTAACCGCGCGCTTTCTCAGCGGCGCCCGCTGCGGCGCCTCCCTCTGCCGGCGGTCGTCCGCCGAGAAAGTTAATAAAAATTCTCATTTTCGCTTCCGGTTTTTCCTGCTCATCCGAATTGACTGGTGACAACGGCCTCGCGCCGACCGAAATGCAGTAAGGGAAATCCCATGTCACCACGCCACGCTCGCCGCCTCCGCTTTCCGCTCGCCCCACTGACGCTGGCCGTTCCGTGCCTCCTGTGCGGCGCGCCCGCCTTGCTCCATGCCGGCGCCAGCCAGGCCGCCGAGCAGCTGCAGACACAGCACTACGACATTCCCGCCGGCCCGCTGGCCGAGCGGCTCAACCAGTTCGCCGCCCAGGCCGGCATCTACCTGGCCGGCGATGCCGCCCTCACCGCCGGCAAGCGGAGCCAGCCGCTCAAGGGCCGCTACGAGGTCGGGGAAGCGCTGCGCATCCTGCTCGGCGGCAGTGGCCTGCAGGCGGTGCCGACCCGTTCCGGTGGCTATGAGGTGCAGGCCCTGCCGGATGACGGGAGTGCGCTGGAGCTGGATGCGGTCACGGTCAGCGCCATGACGGACGAGCGGACCTACCGGGGCGCGGAGAGCGCCATCGGCGACAAGTTCGAGACGCTCTTCCTCGAGCAGTCGCAGACTGCCTACAGCGTCAACCGGCAGGTGCTGGACGACTTCGCGGTGAGCGATCTGGAGGAAACCATCAAGTTCGTCCCCGGCATCACCATCGGCAACAGCTTCGGCGGCACCCAGGACTCCCTGGTCAAGCGCGGCTTCGGCAACGGCAGCGACGGCGGGGTCCTGCGCGACGGCATCCGCACCAGCGAGGGGCGCAACTACAACAGCGTCACCACCGAGCGGGTCGAGGTGCTCAAGGGCCCGGCCTCGCTGCTCTACGGCATGCAGGAGCCGGGCGGGGTGATCAACGTCATCAGCAAGAAGCCCACCTACCAGTGGCGCAGCACTCTGGGCGGACAGCTGTCCAGCGAAGGCGGCGGCAGCGGCTATTTCGATGTGTCCGGCCCCCTGGGCGAGAGCGGCTTCGCGTTCCGCCTGATCGGCCAGCACAAGGACGAGGACTACTGGCGCAACTACGGCGTCAACCGCGACAAGCTGGTTGCGCCGTCGCTGGCCTTCGAGAGCGAGGCGTTCTCGGCCACCCTGTCCTACGAGTATTCCGACTACACCTCGGTCCTCGACCGCGGCGCCTTCTTCTACAACGGCCATGCGGTCGGCGACCGCGACCACCGGCTCGACGAGCACTGGACGCGGATCGACGGCCAGCGCCAGTACGCCAGCCTGGCCATGGAGTACCGCTTCTCCGACAGCTCGCGGCTGCGCTTCAACTATGGCTGGAACGAGAATGCCTACAGCGACTACCAGGCCGACCCGAACGCCTACGATCCGGCGACCGGAGAGCTGCGCCGGCGTTTTCGCAGCAACCCGGACGTCGAGCGGACCCGCAACTATGCGTCCCTCGACTGGCTCAACGACCTGGAGCTGGGCGGCATGCGCCACGAACTGACCCTCGGCGCCGACCACGAGCGCCACGATGAGTCGAACGGCTTCTTCCACCAGGGGCCCAATGTGTGGGGCTTCGATCCGGAGTCGCCCCATTATGGCGATCTGAAACAGGTCGAGGTGGTCAACCCCGGCAACAGCCAGCAGCGCTCGCGGGTGCGCATGCTGTCCGCCTACGTCAAGGACAACATCCATGTCGGCGAGCACTGGATCCTGTCCCTGGGCCTGCGCCACCAGCGCTTCCGCCAGCGGGACTGGGCGGGCATCCCCAGCCAGATCGGCACCAACCTGAACAAGAGCAAGAACCTGCCCTTCGTCGGCCTGGTCTACAAGCTGGACGACGAGTTCTCGCTGTACGCCAACTACAGCGAATCCTACAAGCCGAACGTCATCGCCTCCGGCACGCTGGTGGAAAGCGGCAGCGACCCGGAGGAGGGCCGCCAGTACGAGATCGGCCTGCGCTACGACAACGGCTGGCTGTCGGGGCTGGTCGCGCTGTTCGACATCCGCAAGGAGAACATCCAGACCACCGAGACCATCAACGGCGAGCAGGTCACCCGCGCGGTGGGCGAGGCGCGCTCGCGGGGCCTGGAGGCCAGCCTCAACGGCCAGCTGGGCGAGCGCTGGAACCTCATCGCCAACTACGCCTACACCGATACCGAGGTGCTCGAGGACACGCCGGCCAACGAGGGCAACGAACTGCTCAACGTCGCCCACAACGTCGCCGGCCTGTTCCTTTCCTACGACCTGCCGCAGAGCGTCCTGCCCGGCACCCTCCGACTCGGCGGCGGCGCCCGCCATGTCGGCTCGCGCGAGGGCGACACGGCGAACAGCTTCGAGCTGTCCGGCTATACCACCTACGACGCCTTCGTCACCTGGACGCTGCCGAACCTGATCGGCAAGAAGACCGAGCTGCAGCTGAACGTCGACAACCTGACCGACAAGGAATACTTCATCTCCAGCGGCGGCACCAGCAACCGGGTGTCCTGGGGCGCGGCGCGCACCGCCACACTGTCGGCGACCGTGGACTTCTGAGCGGCGGCCCGCGCTATTGCGCCCGCCGGGCCAGTTCGGGACGATACGGAACCCCACATGGAGTCTTCAGCATGAGCATCAGAACCTTCCAGGGCATCACCCCGACACTGGGCGAGCGGGTCTTCGTCGACCCCACCGCCGTGGTCCTCGGCGACGTGGCGGTCGGCGACGACAGCTCGATCTGGCCGCAGGTGGCGATCCGCGGCGACGTGCACCGCATCCGCATCGGCGCGCGCACCAGCATCCAGGATTGCAGCGTGCTGCACGTCACCCACGCCGGGCCGTTCAACCCGGACGGCTACCCGCTGGAGATCGGCGACGACGTGACCGTCGGCCACCAGGTGACCCTGCACGGCTGCCGCATCGGCAATCGCGTGCTGGTCGGCATGGGCGCCATCGTGCTGGACGGTGCGCTGGTCGAGGACGAGGTGATCATCGGCGCCGGCAGCCTGGTGCCGCCCGGCAAGACGCTGGAGAGCGGCTTCCTGTACGTCGGCAGCCCGGTGAAGCAGGTGCGCCCGCTGAACGACAAGGAGCGCAACTTCTTCCGCTACAGCGCCGACAACTACGTGCGCCTGAAGGATCAGCACCTGGCCGAGGGCTACCTGCCGCTGAAGGAGCCGCACCTGCTCGCCGACCACGAGGACTGAAGCCCTTCGGCAGGCCGGCGTGCCGTGTAGGTTATCGCTTACATGGATTCAGGTGCTTGTCCACTTACCGGCCGCAGGCCCCCTCCCTACTATTGCCCCTGTGCCGACGGATCGGCACCGGCTGACCAGGATGGCGGCCAAGGACTTCGCAGGAGAGCGATTTCATCAGGATGATGACTCAACGGAAGAAGTAGCTATTCCGAAAACGGCGAGAGCGATCCTCTCGCCGTTTTTTATTTGCGTTCCGTTCGACGACCAGCGGCCGCATGCAAGGCGGCAGGCGCCGCGCTCGGTGCAAGACTCCGCCTACCCGGGTGGCACACCTCGGCAGGTGCTCGGCGTCCGCCGCTCGTCGGTTCTCCGGATTGGCCAGGCAATCGAAGGGTTCCTGGGCGGCTCCCTGGCTGCGTCTTCCCCACGGCGCATCGTGCGCCAATCCGGAATGGCCGAAGATGCGGCTCAGTCCGCGAACGGGGCTTCGGCGGGCGCGGGGGCGGGCGCAGGGCTGGATGTCGGCGCCTCGCTGCGCCGGCCGCTGCCGTCGTTGCGCTGATAGAGGATCTTCCTGCGGCCGCCGTCGCAGCTGCCGACCACCATGCCGGGGTCGGTGACGTCCGCGTTGGGCACGATCTCCAGGGTGTAGGAAGTCACGCCGGCGGCCTGGATCTTCACCTCGATCTCCTCCCTGAGTTCCTCGCAGGGCTTGACCGCCGCCAGCAGCGGGGCGCTCAGCAGGCACAGCGAGAGGGCAAGACAGCTTCGGTTCATGGGGTGTCCTCCTGGGTGGCGAGGGTGGGTGGCGCGCCTGCCTGCAGCTCCGCCAGGCGCCGTTCGCGCGCGGCGGCCGGCAGCCGTGTCAGGCGCTCGGCTTGTTCGTAGAAGCGTGGCCAATCCCGGCCGGCGCGGCGGAATATTTCCGCAAAGGCCGGCACCCAGCCATCATACAGGCCGAACGGCAGCAGCTTGGCGTTGTTCAGCGGCCCCTCGACCCAGGCGTCGTAGCGCCGGTCGCCCTGCCACTCGACGTCGCGCAGCGCCCGGTAGCGCTGACGCAGGCGTTCGAATTCGGCCGCCTTGCGCCGGCGCAGCTCGTCCGCCGGCAGGCCGCTGGCATAGAGCTGGCGCAGCTGTTCGCGGGTCTCCAGCACCAGGCGGGCGAACTGCTCGCTCCGGTGCGCACGGCGCTCGTCGGGCGGCGGCAGGCCGCGGCTGGCGCGCCACTGGCGCAGGCCCTCGCGCTCGACGAAGCTGGCGAAGGATTCGTTGAAGGCGGTGTCGTTCGGCACGTAGAGCCTTTGGTGCGCCAGCTCGTGGAAGATCAGCGCGGCCAGGGCGTCGTCGCCGTGGCGCAGCATGCCGGCGAGGATCGGGTCGGCGAACCAGCCGAGGGTGGAATAGGCCTCCACGCCGCCGACGAAGGTGTCCAGACCCTGGCGGTTCAGCAGCGCCGCCGCGCCGCGCGCCCGGCCGAGTTCGTAGAAGCCGCGATAGGCGACGCAGCCGGCGATCGGGAAGCAGTGGGTGACCGGCGCCACCGAGAATTCTTCGGTGGCGAAGAGATTCCACACCACGTAGGGCCGTCCCAGGTCGGCGTAGAGACGGTAGCTGGCGTTGTCCGGCAGGCCGAGCCGGGCGCTGGCGAAGCGGCGGACCGCCTGGGCCTGGGCGAGACGCTGGCGCAGCGCGGGGTCGCGGACCGGATCGGCGATCACCGTGGCGACCGGTTCGCGCCGGCGCAAGAGCTCGAGCTGGCCGCCGGCCAGGTGCGCGTAATAGTCGAGCGTGGTACAGCCGTTCAGACAGACGGCTAGCAACAAGGGAACCCCTCGCACGGTAAGGTTGTCGAGTGAGCTGAAAACTTTCATCCGGTGAACCCGGTGGCCTTGCAGGCGTTCAAGGAAGGGAAGGCGGGCGGTTCGCTCGCCCGTGCATCACGGAGTGTACAGGCAGCGGACGGACAATCGCGCGCTTCGATGTGGTGGAAGCCGGCCCGGTTTTTCCAGCGCCACCGGTTCCATGACCACGACACTCCGGAGCTTCTCATGCGAGTCCTTATTCTGCTTCCCTGTCTGCTGGCCCTTGGCGGCTGCAACCTGCTGCTGCCGCGACACGATCCCGGTCATGCCTGGATCGAGCTGAATCCCCGGGTGCCCCATTCGCTGCGCGCCGCCGAGGTGGACCGCAAGGCGCTGGACGACCACCGCTTCTTCCAGGTCAGTCCCGGTGCCCACGAGCTGGGTATGCGTTACCGCTTCGAGGTGGCGGCCAGCAACATCGGCCCGAACAGCGAGCCCCACGAGCGCAATTGCCTGATCCGCCTGAACTACGAGGAGTTCGCACCCGGTCAGCGGTATAGTCTGGAGGTCGGCGAGGTCGGTTTCCGTGCCTGGGCCAGGCTCTATGACGACCAGCGCCGCATGGTGGCGAGCGGACGGGAGAGCGGCTGCAGCAGCGGCGTCTGACGCCTCGCCCGTTTTCTTGTGCGAGGCCGCCCATGCATGGACGATTTCCCTGGCTGATCCTTCCCCTGCTGCTGGCCGGCTGCGCCAGTCCGTTGCCCGAGCCGGACCCGCGGATGGCCTGGGTCGAACTGGAGGCCCGCGAGGTGACCAGCCTGCTGATGGCGGACTGGCAGGATGGCAAGCGGCTGCGCGATGGCCGCTATTTCCAGGTCACCCCCGGCGCCCATGAGCTGGAGGCGACGTTCCGCTACTACTATCAGGGCAACCCGATGGGCCGCAACCCGCTGCCCACCAGCTGCTGGCTGCGCCTGCGCTATCCGGACTTCGCCGCCGGGCAGCGCTACCGGCTGGAGGCCTGGGCCATGGCCACCCAGGTCTACGCCGTGCTCTACGACAGCGCCGGACGGGAGCTGGCCGAGGCCGAGGTGTTGGGGTGTGGGCAGTTCTAGATCCCGGAGGCTCGCGGGCTGCCCGCGCCGATCCCGTTGCGCGGGGCAGGGCCGGGATCGGGTAGTACCGCGTGGAAGGAGCCTAGTCGGCGCACTCGCCGCACAGGTCCTGCGCCAGCCAGTATTCCGTCTCGTCCGCCGCCAGGCCGGCGCCGAGCAGGGCGAACAGCTTGCCGAGCGCCGCCTCGCGGGTCATGCCGTCGCCGCTGACCAGCCCGGCCTCGCGCAGGGCACTGCCGGCGGCATAGGTGTCGAATGCCACATGGCCGTGCGGGCACTGGCTGATACCGAGCAGCACCACGCCGCGCCGGCGGGCCTCGCGCAGCGTTTCGAGTAGCGCGGCGTCGCCCGAGGGGCCGGTGCCGCTGCCGTAGCACTCCAGCACCAGGCCCTGCACGCCGCTCTCGAGCAGGGCGCGCAGCTGCGCCGCCTGCAGGCCGGGGAACAGCGGCAGCACGGCGAGGTTCACCGGCTGGCGAAGGCGGCGGTAGTCGAGTTCGGCGGGCAGGGCGGCGGCGCGCCTGCCGTGGCGCTGGCGCGGCAGCTCGGCGAAGGCCCCGAAGGTCGCGCTGCCCAGCTTGCTGGCCCGCGCGCCGTGCAGCAGGCAGCCGGCGAAGTAGAGATGCACGCCGGGGGCCAGGCCCTGGTCGAGCGCGTCCACGGCGCCGAACAGATTGTCCCAGGCGTCGCTGCCCGGGACGCCCGCCGGCAGCATGGCGCCGGTCAGCACGACCGGCACGCCCAGGCCGAGCAGCAGGAAGCTCAGCGCTGCGGCGCTGTAGGCCAGGGTGTCGGTACCGTGCAGCAGCAGCACGGCGTCGCAGCCGTCCTCCTCGACCGCGGCGACGATGGCGTCGCGCAGGGCCAGCCAGTGGCCCTGGTGCATGTTGGCGCTGTCGATCGGCGGGGTCAGCTCGCGGTACCGCCAGGGGGGCATGCGGCGCGGCGGCTCGGCGGCCAGCCGTTCGTTGAGGCGGGCATCGAAACCGGCGGCCGGCACCAAACCGCGGGGGCTGGCCTGCATGCCGATGGTACCGCCGCTGTAGAGGACCATGAGGTGGTTGATCGCGGACATGGCCTGATCTCGGAGGAGGGGTGAAGCATTCATGGTAACCCGGACGGGAGGTGCACGCGTCTGCACTTCCGCGTTCGGCTTTGGGTTATACTCGGCCGCTTGATAATGCGACCCTCTCGCAATCCGGGAAGGTGCGCACTTCCTGCCAAGCCACGCCCTGCCAGCGTGGCTTGTTGTTTTTTGACGCGCCTGCGGGCGCCAACGAAGAGGCACGACGATGAGCGCACTGGTAGGCGTGATCATGGGTTCCAAGTCGGACTGGAGCACCCTCTGTCACACCGTGGAGATGCTGGACAAGCTGGGCATCCCCAACGAAGTCAAGGTGGTTTCCGCCCACCGCACTCCGGATCTGCTCTTCCAGTACGCCGAGCAGGCGGAGTCCCGCGGCATCCAGGTGATCATCGCCGGGGCCGGCGGCGCCGCCCACCTGCCGGGCATGTGCGCGGCCAAGACCCACCTGCCGGTGCTCGGCGTGCCGGTGCAGTCGTCGATGCTCTCCGGGGTCGATTCGCTGCTCTCCATCGTGCAGATGCCGGCCGGCGTGCCGGTCGCCACCCTGGCCATCGGCCGGGCCGGCGCGATCAACGCCGCGCTGCTCGCCGCCGGCATCCTCGGCGGCCAGCACCCGCAGTTCCACGAGGCGCTCAAGCGTTTTCGCGACGAGCAGACCCGTACCGTGCTCGACAATCCGGACCCGCGCGACGCGTGAGAAAGGAGGCCTCAAGATGAAGATCGGCGTGATCGGTGGCGGCCAGCTGGGCCGCATGCTGGCTCTGGCGGGCACTCCGCTGGGCATGAACTTCGCCTTCCTCGACCCGGCACCGGATGCCTGCGCAGCCGCCCTCGGCGAGCACATCCGCGCCGACTACGGCGATCAGGATCACCTGCGCCAACTGGCCGACGAGGTCGATCTGGTCACCTTCGAGTTCGAGAGCGTGCCGGCCGAAACCGTGGCCTTCCTCTCCCAGTTCGTCCCCGTCTACCCCTCCGCCGAGGCCCTGCGCATCGCCCGCGACCGCTGGTTCGAGAAGAGCCTGTTCAGAAGCCTGGGCATCCCCACGCCGGAGTTCGCCAACATCCACTCGCAGGTCGACCTGGACGCCGCCGTGGCCGAGATCGGCCTGCCGGCGGTGCTCAAGACCCGCACCCTGGGCTACGACGGCAAGGGCCAGAAGGTTTTGCGCAAGCCCGAAGACGTCGTCGGCGCCTTCGCCGAACTGGGCAGCGTGCCCTGCATCCTCGAGGGCTTCGTGCCCTTCACCGGCGAGGTGTCGCTGATCGCCGTGCGCAGCCGCGACGGCGAGGCGCGCTTCTACCCCTTGGTGCACAATACCCACGAGAGCGGCATCCTGCGCCTGTCGGTGGCCAGCAGCGGACATCCGCTGCAGGCGCTGGCCGAGGACTATGTCGGCCGCGTGCTGGAGAAGCTGGACTACGTCGGCGTGCTGGCCTTCGAGTTCTTCGAGGTGGACGGCGGCCTCAAGGCCAACGAGATCGCCCCCAGGGTGCACAACTCCGGGCACTGGACCATCGAGGGCGCCGAGTGCAGCCAGTTCGAGAACCACCTGCGCGCGGTGGCCGGCCTGCCGCTGGGCTCGACCGCCAAGGTCGGCGAGAGCGCCATGCTCAACTTCATCGGCGAGGTGCCGCCGGTGGACAGGGTGGCGGCCATCGCCGACTGCCACCTGCATCACTACGGCAAGGCCTTCAAGGCCGGGCGCAAGGTCGGCCATGCCACCCTGCGCAGCAGGGACCTGCCGACCCTCGAGGCACGGGTCAAAGAGGTCGAGGCGCTGATTGCCAGGGGCTGAGCGAGGCCCCTAGCCCGCTGCCCGGATGGCGGGCATGCCGGGGCACGACTAGGCTGAGGGGGTCAAGGACTTCTGGGAGGGCTCTGCGATGGGCATCCTCGGCACCATCCTCATCGGCCTGCTGATCGGCGTGGTCGCGCGTTTCCTCATACCCGGCAGGCAGTCCATGGGCTGGATCATAACCATCCTGCTCGGCATCGGCGGCTCGCTCCTGGCCACCTACGGCGGCCAGGCGCTGGGCATCTACCGCGCCGGCGAAGCCGCCGGCTTCATCGGCGCGGTGATCGGCGCCATTCTCCTGCTGGTGATCTACGGCTATCTGCGCAAATCCTGAGCGGTAGCCGTGGCGGTGGCCTGGGTCTTCCGCCATTCCAGGTGCTTCTGCTGCTTGTGACGCTGGGCCACCAGCGGGATCGGAGAACTCTTGCCGGTTTCCAGCCAGCGCCGCACGCGGGTGGCGTCGCCGACATGGGTGTGCTTGCCGAGGGTGTTCAGCAGCACCATGGCCACCGGGCGGTTCTGCACCATCGCGAGCATGGCCAGGCAGTGGCCTGCCTCGTTGATGAAGCCGGTCTTGGTGACCTCGATGCGCCAGGCGGCATTGCGCACCAGCGGGTTGGTGTTGTTGAAGTTCTGCACGTAGCTCGGCTTCTGGAAGTGCGCACTGCGGCTCGGCGTGGTGCTCAGCTCGCGGATCAGCGGGTACTGCCGGGCGGCCCTGAGCAGCTTCACCAGATCGCGGGCAGTGGAGACGTTCTTCTCCGACAGGCCGGTCGGCTCGACGAAGCGGGTGCTGTGCATGCCCAGCGCGCGCGCCTTGGCATTCATCGCCGCGACGAAGCGCGCGTGGCCGCCCGGGTAGTTGTGCGCCAGGCTCGCCGCCGCGCGGTTCTCCGAGGACATCAGCGCCAGGCGCAGCATCTCCCTGCGGCTGATGCGGCTGTTGACCCGCACCCGCGAGTAGACGCCGCGCAGCTCGCGGGTGTCGTGGATCAGCACCGGGATCACCTCGTCGAGCGGTTGATGGGCGTCCAGGGCCACCACGGCGGTCATCAGCTTGCTGATCGAGGCGATCGGCACGACCACGTCCGGGTGGCTGGTGAACAGCTCCTTGCCGCTGTTCAGGTCGACCACCAGGGCACTGGCCGAAGCCAGCTCCAGAGACGGTGGCGTGCGGGGCGGCGGAGTCTTGTCGACGGCCTGCACGCCGGGCATGGCGACGACACATGCGCAGGCCAGCAGGAGGGCTAGGAAAGGGGAACGGGTTTTCATGCGCATGACTCGCCGTGGATTGCGTGGAGGCTGGTGCTGCTAACAAGCCATTTTATGCGGTATAGCCAATTGCCGGCGCTTTTCAATGCTGCCAGGCAGGAAAGCCCATGGCTGGCCGTCAGGCCCCACTATGCTGCTCTTTATCGGCGCTTCGGTCGATGACATCATGCCGCTCGCGTTCCTTATCTCTTCCTCAACCGCCGATTCGATTCCATGCGCCGATCATCGTTCCTCCTCACCCTGCTTCTCGCCAGTTCCCTGTCGCATGCCGAACCGCCGGAACTGGACTGGCTGGAACTGATGCCCGAAGACGATCGCCAGGCACTGGAAGAGATGCCGGACATCACCCACGACACGCCGGAAGCCGATGGCGACTTCAGTGCCAAGGGCGGCCTCAAGCAGAAGTCCCGGAACCTGCCGGCCGTGATGTACTCGGCGAAGACGGTCCCGGCGCTGAACGGCCGGGAGATTCGCCTGGGAGGCTATCCGGTGCCGCTGGAGAGCGACGGCAAGGGATACAGCACCACCTTCTTCCTGGTGCCCTATCCGGGCGCCTGCATCCATCTGCCGCCGCCGCCGCCCAACCAGATCGTCCTGGTCCGCTATCCGAAGGGCTTTCGCGTGGAGGACATCTCCATCCCGCTGTGGGTGGACGGCACGCTGCGGGTCGAGAAGGTCAGCAACGAGCTGGCGGATGCCGCCTATGCCATCGAGGCGAGCAAGGTCGAGCCGGTCGAGGAGGAGGCGCTGTAGGGACGGCGGAGCGTCCTGGCGGAGGGCGGCATTACGCCGATGGCTGTCCGGGCGAAATCGCGTCCCTGCGATTTCAGCGGCGGAGGGCTCAGAGCAGCGGAATGCTGTAGTTGACGATCAGGCGGTTCTCGTCCACGTCCCGCTGGTTGACGTCGTTGCCGCGCCACATGGCGCTCATCCAGGTGAGGCCGAGGCCTTTGAACATGCCGTCCTGTACGGTGTAGTCGAGGCGGAAGTCGCGTTCCCACTCGCGACGGTCGCTGCCGTCGGCATCGATGTCGTCGCCGCTGAAGTAGTTCAGGCCGGCCTTCAGGCCCGGCACGCCAACCTTGGCGAAATCGTAGGCGTACTTGACCACCCAGGTGTTCTCGCCGGCGTTGTGGAACTTGTGCACCTGGGCATCGGTGATCAGGTAGAGCACCCGGCCCGCGCCCTGGTTGAGGTGCGGGAAGTCGCTGTTGCCGGTGATCTTCTGGTAGCCGGCGCCCAGCGAGTGGCCGCTCAGGCTGTAGGTGAACATGGCGCTCCAAACACGGTTGTCCACCTCAAAGCGATTGGAGCTTCCGGCGCCCCAGTAGCCGTTGGCGCGATAGCCCTCGGCACGGCCGGAGGCGCTGGCGTTCTCGCCGTCGGAGTCGCTGTCGAAGTAGCGCAGGTCGGTCTTCAGCGCGCCGACCGGCAGCGCCCAGTTGTGGGTCAGACCGAGGAAGTGCTGCTTGTAGAAGTCGCGCAGGTTGCCGTAGTAGTACTGCAGCAACAGGTCCTTGTTGACCTTGTAGTCGACGCCGCCGTAGTAGAACTCGTTGCTGAACTGGCCGGTCTTGGCGTTGTTCGAGCCCTCGATGGACAGGCTGTCGCTGTTGCTGGAGTTACGCTCGGTGGAGTGCTCCAGCTTGCCGGCGATGAAGGTGAAGTCCTTCAGCTCGTTGACGGTGACCTGCCCGCCCTCGTAGGTCTGCGGCAGCAGGCGGCCGTCGTTGGCGATCACCACCGGCAGGCGCGGGCGCAGGGTGCCGTACTGCACCAGGGTCTGGGAGAAGCGCATCTTGCCGGTCACGCCGAGCCGGCCGAAGTCGCGTTTGGCCTTGCCGTTGCTCTCCAGCGGGAAGACCTGTCCCGGAACGCGATCGACCTCGGTGAGCGACTTGTCGGCATCGCCGCCGGCATCCAGGCGCAAGCCGTAGGAGCCCAGCAGATCGAGGCCGAAGCCGACGGGGCCTTCGGTGAAGCCGGACTGATAGTCGAGCACGAAGCCCTGGCCCCACTCCTCGGAACCGGCGCGATCCTCGTTGCGGATGTCCTGGTTGTAATAAAAGTTACGCATGCTGAGCGTAGCCTTGCTGTCTTCGAAGAAGCCCGCAGCGCTCGCCTGTTGCGACAGGGTCTGACCCAGAATGGCTGCCGTCACGGCCAGAGTCAGAGTGGACTTGTTCATCAGTTCCTTTTCTCCAGGTGTGTAGTGCATGTTGTCCATGAGCCGGTCCGGTCCGGGGGGCTGCGGCGTGCCGGGCGGCGGAACATGACATTTGTGTGTCGATTTGAAAATTGAGATCGGCGCCTTCCGCCCGAAATGATGTCTTCCCTTGATCTGAGTCACTTGTGCTAAGGCGGCATGCAGCCTTAGCGGCAAGCTAAATGCATCCCGAGCGCTGCACTCGGAATTGGTTGCCCGGTCGCTCGATCTGAAACAGTCCATGCAGCAAGCGGATGAAGTCTTCTGAAGTGGCCGCCGGGGCCGGAATCCCCTTTTCTATATTCTTCTGCGCATTGCTGTTCGGCGCTTTTGCAATGCATGTGCCTGTATCCGATCTTATAAATAAATATTAATAATAACAATGAGTTATTCATAGATGGCCCAGCCTGTTGGCTTGTCGTCTATGCTTCGGTCTGTCGTTACGATATGTTGTTTTGTATACAACGCTACAACGGATGGCGGCTGGTTGCTGGCGATGCTCCATGGTATTCGGTGATGGCCGTCTTTCCCGTGGCCGAAGGCCGGTTCTGTTTCGATGTGTTTTCCTTGGGCGCACAAGGGTGCAACAGGGGCTGGCTGTGGTGCAGGCCGGAAAAACGGGTTGTCCTCCCGAGGGAGTCGGGGCGGCCAAGGCATGGCCTGCGGCCGTCGGCGCTGGCTTTTTGATAACGGGTAAGTCGTACCGCCGATCGCAGGCTTGCCGTATCCTTCGTGCGCCCTGCCACAGAAGGACCATCCGCCATGCCCACCCCCCAAGAAATGCTGGAGCGCTTCCAGGACAGCTACGCCCTGGGCGACGAGGCGATCGACCATACCCACCGCGAATTCCTCGAACTCTGCCTGGCCGCCGCGAACGCCAGGGGGCCGGAGTTCGCCGACGCCTTCAAGGCGCTGTTCGAGCACACCAGCCGCCACTTCGCCGACGAGGAGGCGAAGATGCAGGCCTCCGGCTACCCCGCCTTCGGCGAGCACCGCGCCAACCACCAGCGCATCCTCGGCGACATGGACCGCCTCTGCCAGCGCGCCGCCGCCGGCCGCGCACAGATGGCCCGTGCCTGGCTGAACGACAGCCTGCCGGCCTGGTTCGACCTGCACGCCAAGACCATGGACAGCGCCCTGGTGGCCCACCTCCGTCAGCAGAGTTGAGGTGCCCTCCTTTCCCAGAGGGGCTTGCTTTTTGGGGGGCTCGATCACACGGGCTATGAGCCCTGGCACTGCCAAGGCCCCATGGGCGATGCACGGATGCCTGGCGTCTTGACGCAAGACGAAACCGGCCTGTGCCACCTGGCTATATCGGAGGATGAGTGAGCCGGCCGGACCGATAGCGGTGGGATGCCGGTGTGTTCGCCCAGTCGTCCTCGCGGGTTGCCGGATCGATCCTCAATGAGGACGGGATCGTAGACCGACCGTCGGCGGCGGTTGTCAGCCCCTGGTTTCCTGTTCCCCATCCCATTGCCCGCCAGAACGTGGCCAGGAAATATCCCTGCATTATCGGCCGGAGCAACCCTGCGACATGGTTGTTCCACGTGAAACGGGTAATCCGAGGAAGAACCCATGGGGGGCACGCACGTTCCAGGGAAAGACGTATGGGCGTGGGCGGAGCTTCTTGCGAAGGCTCACTGTTAGAGGGACTAAGGCTCAATCCCCCAACGTCTCATAACACTCAGGCGTGAAGCATGGCGTGCAGAGGCAGTAGAAGGCCAGTTCGCTATCGCCGGTGTTGGCGATCTTCTGCGTCACGCCCGCCGGGATGACGACCAGATCGCCGGGGCCGACCGGCGCGGGCGGCTCGGCGCCGAGGGTGACGAGGCCCTGGCCGTGGAGGATCAGATAGCGCTCGTCCACCCCATGCAGGCGGTGTAGCTGGGTGGTCTCGCCCGGCGCCACCGTGGCCAGTGCGATGGACAGCGCCGGATCGTCGGCGCTGTTGCACAGTTCGAGGATGCGGCAGCGCTCCGCGGTCGGAAAGGCCGCAGCGGGATCGGGGCGCAGGATGGTCGGTTTCATGGATGTTCCTCCGATTTTTCCGATGTCGTCGTCGAGCCTGGCGTACCGCGCCGCAGCAGGCCGCCCAGGAGCGGCAGTCGGGTGGCGAGGCGTCGCAGGCGTTCTGGTTGCAGGCGCATGAGGCAGAGCGCCACGCCGGCGTTGGCCAGCGCGGCAACGCCGAACAGCGCGGGGATGGACAGTCCCGCCGCCAGCAGAACCGCTGCCGCGAGGGCGCCTGCCACCATGAACAGGGCGTTGAGGATGTTGTTGGCGGCGACGATCCGCGCCCGGTGCGCAGCAGCCGAGCGCAGCTGCATCAGGGTGTACAGCGGGACGATGAAGAGGCCGCCGGACAGGCCGAGGGCGAACAGGTCGGCGAGCACGCGCAGGGTGCCCGGTGCCGCCAGCAGCGTGGCGAGGTCCCGCGCGAGGTCCGGCACCGCGGCCGGGGAGGCGAGGGCCAGGTCGAGGCCGAACAGGCTGAGGCCGAGGGCGCCCAGCTGTACCAGGCCGATCTCCCCAGGCCGCTTCGAGAGGCGCTCGCAGAGCAGCGAGCCGCTGCCGATCCCCAGGGTGAAGACGGTGAGCAGCAGGGTCACGCCGCTTTCCCCGGCACCGAGCACGTCCTTGGTGTAGGCCGGGAACTGGGCGAGCAGCAGCGCGCCGTACAGCCAGAACCAGGAGATGCCGAGGATCGCCAGAAACACACTGCGGTCTTCGCGGGCGAAGCCGAGGCTGCGCCGGGTTTCCTCGAGCGGATTGGGGTTGAGGCACAGGCCGGGCTCCGGCGGGGCCGCCACCGGGATGCGCCGGCTGCCGAGGTAGCCGAGCACGGCGACGAGCAGGCAGCCGGCGGTGATCCACAGGGTGCCACCCTGGATGCCGGCGAGCAGGCCGCCGGACAGGGTGCCGATCAGGATGGCGACGAAGGTGCCGGCCTCGATCAGGGCGTTGCCGGCGACCAGCTCGGCCTCGCCCAGGTGCTGCGGCAGGATGGCGTATTTCACCGGGCCGAACAGGGTCGACTGCAGGCCGAGGAGGAACAGGCTGGCCAGCAGGATTTCCAGGCTGTGCAGCCAGAAGCCGGCGCCGGCGAGCAGCACGATGACGATCTCCAGCAGCTTGACCCGGCGCGCCAGCAGGGCCTTGTCGTATTTGTCGGCCAGTTGACCGGCGCTCGCCGAGAACAGGAAGAACGGCAGGATGAACAGGCCCGCCGCCAGGTTGGCCAGCAGGCCGGGGGACAGGCTGGTCCACTGTGCGGTCTGGAAGGTCAGCAGCACGACCAGGGCGTTCTTGAACAGGTTGTCGTTGAAGGCGCCGAGGAACTGGGTGACGAACAGCGGTCCGAAGCGGCGGGCGCCGAGCAGGGCGAAGGGCGAACTCATGCGGGAATCTCCTCGGCCATGCGCTTGAGGCTCTGGTAGTCGGTCTTGCCGGTGCCGAGCAGGGGCAGCGCATCGACCCGGCGGATCACCCGCGGCACTGCCAGCTCCGGCAGGCCGAGCGCCCGGGCGGCGGCGAGCAGACGTTCGCGGCCGAGTTCCGGGGCGGTGGTGAAGAGTACCAGCGCTTCGCCGCGGCTGGTGTCGCTGCGGGTCGCGGCGGCGTGGGCGAAGTCCGGGGCGGCGTGTGCAGCGAGGCTTTCCACCGCCTCCAGCGAGATCATCTCGCCGGCGATCTTGGCGAAGCGCTTGAGGCGGCCGCGGATGTAGAGGAAGCCGTCGGCATCGACGCTGGCGATGTCGCCGGTGGCATACCAGCCGGGGCGGATCGCCGGCGGCGGCTGGATGACCCCGGGCCGGTCGAACAGCAGGTAGCCCTTGAGCAGGTTCGGCCCTGTCAGATGCAGGGCACCACCCTCGGCGATGCCGGGCACCGGCTCCAGTTCGTAGTCGATGCCGGGCAGCAGCTGGCCGACGCTGCCGTTTCGGCAGGCCATTGGCACGTTGACCGCTACCACCGGGGCGCACTCGGTGACGCCGTAGCCCTCGAGGATGCGGATGCCGAACTTGTCGAGCCACTGCTCGCGCACGCTCTCGGCCAGCCGCTCGGCGCCGGCGACCACGTAGCGTAGCCGACCGAAGTCGTAGGGATGGGCGAACTTGGCGTAGTTGCCGAGAAAGGTCGAGGTGCCGAACAGCACGGTGCAGTTGCGGTCGTAGACCAGCTCGGGGATGACCCGGTAGTGCAGCGGGTTGGGATAGAGGAACACTTGGCAGCCGGAGACCAGCGGCAGTAGCGCGCCGCAGGTCAGGCCGAAGGCGTGGAACATCGGCAGGGCCATCATGAGCTTGTCCTGCGGGGTGAAGTCGGCCACCGCGCGGATCTGCGCGATATTGGCCAGCAATGCGGCGTGGGAGTGGACCACGCCCTTGGGCTTGCCTTCCGAGCCCGAGGTGAACAGCACCACGGCGGCATCCTCGGGTGCCTGCGGCAGCGCGGCGCTACGCGGAAAGGCCAGGTGCCAGAGGACCCACAGCCGGTCGGTGAGGCCGAAATCGGCCTTCAGATCCTCCAGGTAGTGCACGCGGAGCTCCGGCACGGCGGCGAGCAGCGGGCCGAGATGCGCCTTCTCGACGAAGGTGCGCGAGGCGAAGAGGGTCTTGATGTCGGCGGCAATGCAGGCGGCGCGCAGCCCTTCGGGGCCGGCCGTGTAGTTGAGCAGGGCGGGGATGCGCCGGCCGAGCGACAGGCCGAGCAGCAGGCCGAGGGTCGGTGCGGCGTTGGGGGCGAGCACCCCGACCGTCTCGCCCGGCGCGCTCAGGCGCGAGGTCAGGCGGGCGAGGGCCAGCGCCATCTTCAGCAGCGAACCGTAGGATTCCTCCTGCAGGCGGATGTCTTCGACCAGGTGGTAGTGGGTGCCGAAGGTTGCCTTGGCGTCGAGGAAGGCCTCGTACAGGGTGCGCTGCGGGCGGGTGGCGACCAGCATGTCGAGCAGGATGTGGCGCAGCAGCTCGCCGGCACGGCGGCGGCGCAGTCGTGCCGAGGGCAGGTCGGGCATGGGAATGCGCTGTGGCGGGCGAATCGAGATGCGCACCCTGGGAAACGCCTTGCGCGGGAAGACTCCGGCCAGGCGGCCGAAATAGCTTTGTGCGGCGCCTTCGATGCGCACCGGCACGACGGTGGCGCCGGTCTTGGCGGCGACGAGGGCCGCGCCGTCGTAGATCTTCATCAGCGAACCGGTGCGGGTGATCCGGCCTTCTGGGAAGACCACCACCGGCTGTCCGCTTTCCACCAGCCTGACGATCTGTTTGACCGCCAGCGGGCTGCTCGAGTCGATCGTGAGGTGCGGCACGAAGCGCAGCAGGACACGGAGCAGCGGATGGCCGGCGATCTGCGTGTGCACTGCGAACACCGCGTCCACTGGCAGGAACACGCCGAGCAGCAGGCCGTCGAGGAAGGATTCGTGGTTGGCGACGATCAGCGTGCGCGGATCGCCGAAGACGTTGCGGTCGCCCTGGAGTTCGACCCGGAACAGGGTCTTGAGGAGCAGGCGCAGAAAGGACTTGAGCATGATCGATCTCTGGCATGGGGGAGTCGCCAGCATGGCGACTCGTGGATTGAAGCGAAACCTTGTCGGAAAAAGTCGTGCACAATTAGCGGGTAAGTAGCGAAAAACGATACCTTTGTCCGATGAGTGAACTCGACCGCCTGATTGGCACCCTCAAGCAGCGCCTGAAAGCCCAGGGCATCACCTATCGCGAGCTGGGCACGCGCCTCGGCCTGTCCGAGGCGAGCGTCAAGCGCATGTTCGCAACCCGACGTTTCAGTCTCGACCGGTTGCTCGAGATCAGCCATCTGCTCGGCTTCAGTCTCGCCGAGCTGGCCCAGGAGGCGGCGCTGAGCGGAATGCGCCTGCACACCCTGAGCGAAAGCCAGGAGCGCGAGCTGGTCTCCGACGAGAAGCTGCTGCTGGTGGCCGTCTGCGTGCTGAACCAATGGACGGTCGGCGAGATCCTCGAGGTCTACCGGCTCAGCGAGGCGGAGTGCATCCGGCGCCTGGCGCGGCTGGACCGTCTGCGCCTGCTCGATCTGCTGCCGGGCAATCGCGTCCGCCTCAACATCGCGCGGGATTTCGACTGGCTGCCCGGCGGGCCGATCCGCAGCTTCTTCCGCCGCCAGGGGTTGGGGGATTTCCTGCATGGCGATTTCGCCGGCACGGACGAGGTCATGGCCTTTTCCCACGGCATGCTCACCGAGTCGGCGCTGGCCAAGCTGCAGGCGGAGATCCGCACGCTGCGCCGGCGCTTTGCCGAACTGCACGAGGAGAGTCTGGTCGCGCCCCTGGCGAAGCGGCATGGCACGGGAATGCTGCTGGCGCTGCGCGAGTGGGAGCTGGGAGCCTTCACCCGGCTGCGGCGCATGGCTTGAGGGGAGGGCGGGCGATCGTCCCGTTGCCGAAGCGGCCGGCGGGAAAAGGCGGGGCCCGAAAAGAAAACTCCCCCTGCGGGAAGGGGGAGTGGCGAACAAGGCCTAGTGGAGCATCCTTGCCAAAGAAAGGGGAAGATCGAGCAGTCGATTAAACCGGACCGCGGTGCTCACGCACGACGGTGGAGACGAAGCCGAGGGCGTCGGCGAAGGCGGCGGTCTCGTACTTCGGCTTGTAGTCGGCCAGGCCCTGGGCCATGGTGATGACCTTGTCTTCGGCGCTCTGGCCTTTGAAGTCTTCTTTGTCCAGGCGCAGGTCGTCCATCATGGTGTTCCAGATGGCGCCTTCTTCGTGCGGCTGAAGAATCATCTTGACGCCGTCGAGCTCGGTGTAAACCGGCTTGCTCAGGTTGCCCACGTAGAAGATCACTTGTACGTCGGCAGCCAGGTCGCCCTTGTAGCGGTCGAAGAAGGGCTGGATGTGGGCCAGTTGATCCAGGCCACCGGAAACCATGCTCAGCTTGTCGTTCTTGAACAGCAGGCCGGCTTGCTTCAGCACGGCTTTCGGCGGCAGGCGGCGGCCGGCGTCGTCGGCGATTTCGCCTTCGATCACGACCAGGTCGCCACGGAAGGCTTCGACGCCGGCTTCGGTGGTTGCGCCCTTGACGCTGAGGTTGCACAGCAGGGATTGGTCTTCGTAGCTTTTCAACAGCATGGTTGGCTTCTCGTCTAGATGAAGGAAGAGAGGTCAGGCCACTTCCGTGGCACTGGGGTTGGCGAGGGCGAGGAGACTGCTCCAGTCGGCCTCGATCAGTTGCAGGTTCTTGCGCTCGCAGACCTTGCGTTCTTTGTCGCTTGGCTGATCGATCAGGACCCAGCCGGCCGGCTCGGCGGCATCGTAGATCAGATCGCTCATCACCATGCGCTCGGTGTCACGGTTGAAGTGCTGGCCAAGGAACAGGTAGCGCTTGTTCTTGCGGCACAGCTTGACCCAGTCGGGAATGGCGAAGCCGCCCATCAGCTCGGTGATGTAGTCGACGAAGTCGGCATCCGAGGCCACGTAGCCCGGCTTGGGCAGCGGCGTGCCGAGCGGCTTGAACAGCACCGGCAGGGCGGTGTCGACCTCTTCCAGCGCGACCTTGCGGTACTTGCCGTCCTCGAACTGGTACAGGTCGAAGCGGTAGGGCGTCGCGGCGATGCGCGCGGCGCCGACTACCAGGGTATGTTTGCGCCCGGCATCGATATAGCAGCGCTGCAGCTGGGTGTCGCGGTTGCAGTCGATGATATAGGGCAGATCGAGGCTGGCCAGCCACTGGTGGACCGGGGACGGGGTCCAGTTGTTGCCGCCGTAGACCTGGGTCAGAAAGCGCTCGATGAAGCTGCGGCCCTTCTTGTTCTCCAGGTGCATGGCGGCCCGGGGAAACTCATACATGAGACGTGGCGACATCGGCTGACCGCCGGTCATAGCGAGGATCAGGCTGTCGCTGTCGGCGGGAATCGGCTTGCCCGTGTTGCAATCAACGACTCCACGCAGGACGCCCGGGCCCAGGTAGGGAACGATGTCGCCCGAGCCGAGCTGGGCGAAGATTTCCTTTAATAAGCTGTCGGTCACTGGACTCTCCTGCTGAGGGAAGGGCAAGAATCGATAAGCCTTTGCAATATCCGCGCCTAATCATCTTTTCGATCTAAATACATGAAAAATAAGGAATTTACTGCGCATTGCAGGGGGGCTTGTCGTGTCCGTGGGCCAGGATGGGGCGCAGCTTCGCGACAATTGTCGGTTTTGTCACAGGCACCGGGTGGGGGGAGGTAGGGGCGGGTGGTCGGGTGTCGGGACATTGTTCGGTTGTAGCAATTACAACAGTCGGAGTAGGGGGATTGTAGGGGGATTGTTATGTATCAAACCGCCTGGCAGGCCTGCCTCCAAGAAATTTATCATTAAAAATCAACTATTTATTGTTTTCTGGTGGGTGCTGGCACAGACACTGCATTGTGATCAGGGCGCGGACTTGTTCAGGCTGACAAGCCGAACTTTCAAGTGGAAATGCAACCTGAGGAACTTAACTATGGCTATGCGTCAATGCGCCATCTACGGCAAGGGCGGTATCGGTAAATCCACCACCACTCAGAACCTCGTGGCGGCCCTGGCCGAGATGGGCAAGAAGGTCATGATCGTTGGTTGTGACCCGAAAGCTGACTCCACTCGCCTGATCCTGCACTCCAAGGCCCAGAACACCATCATGGAAATGGCTGCCGAAGCCGGCACCGTGGAAGATCTGGAGCTGGAAGACGTGCTGAAGGTCGGCTACGGCGGCGTCAAGTGCGTTGAGTCCGGTGGTCCGGAGCCGGGCGTTGGTTGCGCTGGCCGTGGTGTTATCACCGCGATCAACTTCCTGGAAGAGGAAGGCGCCTACGAAGACGACCTGGACTTCGTATTCTACGACGTACTGGGCGACGTGGTGTGCGGTGGCTTCGCCATGCCGATCCGCGAAAACAAGGCTCAGGAAATCTACATCGTTTGCTCCGGCGAGATGATGGCCATGTACGCCGCCAACAACATCTCCAAGGGCATCGTGAAGTACGCCAACTCCGGTAGCGTGCGTCTGGGCGGCCTGATCTGCAACAGCCGTAACACCGACCGCGAAGACGAGCTGATCATCGCCCTGGCTGCCAAGCTGGGCACCCAGATGATCCACTTCGTACCGCGCGACAACGTTGTACAGCGCGCCGAAATCCGTCGTATGACCGTGATCGAATACGATCCGGCCGCCAAGCAAGCCGACGAGTACCGCACCCTGGCTCGCAAGGTTGTCGACAACAAGATGCTGGTCATCCCGAACCCGATCACCATGGACGAGCTCGAAGCTCTGCTGATGGAATTCGGCGTTATGGAAGAAGAAGACGAGTCCATCGTCGGCAAGGCCGCTGCCGAAGAGTGATAGCTCCGCTTCAGTAGGACGGGGCAGGGCAGATGGGCCCTGCCGGAGCGTCGCACTGCGCACTGCGCAGTGCGCAGTGCGGCCCATCCGTTACCCGCAAATGAACGCAAAGCAATGAGGAGTCATACCCATGACCGGTATGTCGCGCGAAGAGGTCGAATCCCTCATCCAGGAAGTCCTGGAAGTTTACCCCGAGAAAGCCCGTAAAGACCGCGCCAAGCACCTGGCCGTCAACGACCAGTCGGTGACCCAGTCGAAGAAGTGCATCACTTCCAACAAGAAGTCCCAGCCCGGTCTGATGACCATCCGTGGCTGTGCCTACGCCGGCTCCAAGGGCGTGGTCTGGGGTCCGATCAAGGACATGATCCACATTTCCCACGGCCCGGTGGGTTGCGGCCAGTATTCGCGTGCCGGCCGTCGTAACTACTACATCGGCACCACCGGTGTGAACGCTTTCGTCACCATGAACTTCACCTCGGACTTCCAGGAGAAGGACATCGTGTTCGGCGGCGACAAGAAGCTCGCCAAGCTGATCGACGAAGTGGAAACCCTGTTCCCGCTGAACAAGGGCATCTCCATTCAGTCCGAGTGCCCGATCGGCCTGATCGGCGACGACATCGAATCCGTGTCCAAGGTGAAGGGCGCCGAGCACAACACCACCGTGGTTCCGGTGCGTTGCGAAGGCTTCCGCGGCGTTTCCCAGTCCCTGGGTCACCACATCGCCAACGACGCAGTCCGTGACTGGGTCCTGGGCAACCGCGACGACGACAACAGCTTCGAAACCACTCCGTACGACGTAGCCATCATCGGTGACTACAACATCGGTGGTGACGCCTGGTCCTCGCGCATCCTGCTGGAAGAAATGGGCCTGCGTTGCGTCGCCCAGTGGTCCGGCGACGGCTCCATCGCCGAAATCGAGCTGACCCCGAAGGTCAAGCTGAACCTGGTTCACTGCTACCGCTCGATGAACTACATCTCCCGTCACATGGAAGAGAAGTACGGTATCCCATGGATGGAGTACAACTTCTTCGGCCCGACCAAGACCATCGAGTCGCTGCGTGCCATCGCCGCCAAGTTCGACGAGAGCATCCAGAAGAAGTGCGAAGAAGTCATCGCCAAGTACAAGCCTGAGTGGGAAGCGGTGGTCGCCAAGTACCGTCCGCGCCTGGAAGGCAAGCGCGTCATGCTCTACATCGGTGGCCTGCGTCCGCGTCACGTGATCGGCGCCTACGAAGATCTGGGCATGGAAGTGGTGGGTACCGGCTACGAGTTCGCTCACAACGACGACTACGACCGTACCATCAAGGAAATGGGTGACTCCACCCTGCTGTACGATGACGTGACCGGCTATGAATTCGAAGAATTCGTCAAGAAGATCAAGCCCGATCTGATTGGCTCCGGCATCAAGGAAAAGTTCATCTTCCAGAAGATGGGCATCCCCTTCCGTCAGATGCACTCCTGGGATTATTCCGGCCCGTACCACGGCTTCGACGGCTTCGCCATCTTCGCCCGTGACATGGAC
Organism: Azotobacter salinestris; assembly: GCF_009363155.1. NCBI lineage: Bacteria > Pseudomonadati > Pseudomonadota > Gammaproteobacteria > Pseudomonadales > Pseudomonadaceae > Azotobacter > Azotobacter salinestris. The sequence goes on along the minus strand of NZ_CP045302.1, from coordinate 2,566,021 downwards.
ATGACCCTGAACAATCCGTGCTGGAAGAAGCTGCAGGCTCCTTGGGAAGCTTCCGAAGCTGCCGAGAAAGTCGCCGCCAGCGCCTGATAGTCCGCAATCGTACGCAACGTCCGCTGTGGGAGGGCCGCCCGCCCGCAGCCGACATCCGCTATCGCCGTCCACAGATGAGTGGGGCGTAGGAGAGAGTCATGAGCCAGCAAGTCGATAACATCAAAGCCAGCTACCCGCTGTTCCTCGACGAAGATTACAAGGACATGCTTGCCAAGAAGCGCGACGGCTTCGAGGAAAAGCATCCGCAAGAGAAGATCGACGAAGTATTCCAGTGGACCACCACTGAAGAATACAAGGAACTGAACTTCCAGCGTGAAGCGCTGACCATCAACCCGGCCAAGGCTTGCCAGCCGCTGGGCGCTGTCCTGTGCGCACTGGGCTTCGAGAAGACCATGCCCTACGTGCACGGTTCCCAGGGTTGCGTGGCCTATTTCCGCTCCTACTTCAACCGTCACTTCCGCGAGCCGGTTTCCTGCGTTTCCGACTCCATGACCGAAGACGCGGCGGTGTTCGGCGGCCAGCAGAACATGAAGGACGGTCTGCAGAACTGTAAGGCTACCTACAAGCCCGACATGATCGCAGTGTCCACCACCTGCATGGCCGAGGTCATCGGTGACGACCTCAACGCCTTCATCAACAACTCGAAGAAGGAAGGTTTCATTCCTGACGAGTACCCGGTGCCGTTCGCTCACACCCCGAGCTTCGTGGGCAGCCACGTGACCGGCTGGGACAACATGTTCGAAGGCATTGCTCGCTACTTCACCGTGAAGTCCATGGACGACAAGGTGGTTGGCAGCAACGGCAAGCTCAACATCGTCCCCGGCTTCGAAACCTACCTGGGCAACTTCCGCGTGATCAAGCGCATGCTCTCGGAAATGGGCGTGGGCTACAGCCTGCTCTCCGATCCGGAAGAAGTGCTGGATACCCCGGCTGACGGTCAGTTCCGCATGTACGCGGGCGGCACCACCCAGGAAGAGATGAAGGACGCGCCGAACGCTCTCAGCACCGTTCTGCTGCAACCCTGGCAGTTGGAGAAGACCAAGAAACTGGTCGAAGGCACCTGGAAGCACGAAGTTCCGAAGCTGAACATCCCGATGGGTCTGGACTGGACCGACGAATTCCTGATGAAAGTCAGCGAAATCAGCGGCCAGCCGATTCCGGCAAGCCTGACCAAGGAGCGTGGCCGTCTGGTCGACATGATGACCGACTCCCACACCTGGCTGCACGGCAAGCGTTTCGCCCTGTGGGGTGACCCGGACTTCGTCATGGGCATGGTCAAGTTCCTGCTGGAACTGGGCTGCGAGCCGGTGCACATCCTGTGCAACAACGGCAGCAAGCGCTGGAAGAAGGCGGTCGACGCCATCCTCGAAGCTTCGCCCTACGGCAAGAACGCCACCGTCTACGTCGGAAAGGACCTGTGGCACCTGCGCTCGCTGGTCTTCACCGACAAGCCTGACTTCATGATCGGCAACAGCTACGGCAAGTTCATCCAGCGCGACACCCTGCACAAGGGCAAAGAGTTCGAAGTTCCGCTGATCCGTATCGGCTTCCCGATCTTCGACCGTCACCACCTGCACCGTCAGACCACCATGGGCTACGAAGGCGCCATGCAGATCCTGACCACCCTGGTGAACTCGATCCTGGATCGTCTGGACGAGGAAACCCGCGGTATGCAGGCCACCGACTACAACCACGACCTGGTTCGCTAAGTCGTAGTTCAGTGGTCCTGGCCGGAGCGGCATGCGCCGCTCCGGTACTTCCTTGGCGGCGGCTGCAGGTGGTGGGTCTTCAGTATCCTCGGCCTGCGGCAACCGCCAAATCTGTCTAAGGAGCAAGCCCATGCCCAGTGTCATGATCCGCCGCAACGACGCAGGTCAACTGACCTTCTATATCGCCAAGAAAGACCAGGAAGAAATCGTGGTGTCCCTGGAGCATGACAGTCCCGAGCAATGGGGCGGCGAAGTCACGCTTGGCGACGGTTCGAGCTACTACATCGAGCCGATCCCGCAACCCAAGCTGCCGATCACCGTGCGCGCCAAGCGAGCCGGCGAGGCCTGATTCCATGAGTGCGCAACCGCCGTACGGCCAGGCCCCCCTGCCGGCCCATCTGGCCCTGCGCATTGCCCTGGCGGCACGCTCGCTCAAGGGGGTGGACACCGCCCACCTGCTGCGCGCCCTGATTGCCGCCGTTGGCGAACCCATCACGGAAGCGCGTCTGCGCAAACTGCGTGCTTCCCGCCTGCGTGCCCGTCTGCTCGAGGCGTGCGGGAGCGGGGCGCCGCTGACGCTGACCGATCGTCAGCTGCACAGCGCGCTCGGCCTGCTCAAGGGCCGCGGCGTACGCATGCCGGAAGATCCCCTGCCGATCCCCGAGCCCTATCGCGAGGGCGAATTCCCCTACTCGGTGCGTATCGCCTGCGCCTCCGACAGCGGCGAGCGCCTGGACGGCATCTTCAGCAACTGCGCGCGCTTTCTCATCTACCAGATTTCGCCCCGCGAGACTCGCCTGGTCGATCTGCGCGAGCCCGGTCCCGGCCGCGACGATGAAGACCGTCATGCGCGCCGGGCAGAATTGCTCGCCGACTGCCAGCTGCTCTACACCCTGAGCATCGGCGGTCCGGCGGCGGCCAAGGTGGTGCGTGCCGGCATCCATCCGGTGCGTCTGGCCCGTGCCCGGCCGGCCCGCGAGATCGTCGAGGAGCTGCAGCGGGTGCTGGCCACCGCGCCGCCTCCCTGGCTGGCCAAGGCCATGGGCGCCGGGCCCGACCAGCGCGTACGTTTCACCCAGTAACTGCTCCGGATGAGGACATAGCCATGATCAGCCAAACACTTCTCGACGATGTCATCCGCCAGGCCGAACAGGGGGGGCTGGGCGAAAGCCTGCTCGCCAGCTTGCGCGCTGCCCATCCGGGTGTGCACTTCACCTGCTGCATGGACGACGACATCGTGGTCAACGCCAAGCCGGTCGCCGAGCGCCCGGGTTTCAACGTCTACCTGGTCAACTCCAGCGACCACTGCTCGGTGCTGAGCAACGATCTGGACTCCGCCTCCGGCATCGTCCTGGCGGAAATCATCGAGGATTGAGGTGAGGCATGGCTGACGATCAAGGCGACATCACCCCCATCGGCGACTGCCGGGCCTGCAGTTTTCGCATGAATCTGCTGCTGACCGGCCGCTGCACGCCGGGTGATGCCTGCGTGGCGGTGGACAGCGGGCGGCAGATCGACCGCTTCTTCCGCAACAATCCGCATCTGGCCGTGCAGTATCTGGCCGACTCCTTCTGGGAGCGTCGCGCCATCGCCGTACGCTATTCGCCGGTGGAGGCACTGACCCCGCTGATCCGCGACAGCGACGAGGTGGTTCGCCGTGCCGTCGCCTACCGCCTGCCCCGCGAGCAGTTGGGGGCGCTGATGCACGACGAGGACCGCGAAGTGCGCATCACCGTGGCCGACCGCCTGCCGCTGGAGCAGCTGGAGCGGATGGCCGCCGACAAGGACTACCTGGTGCGTGCCTACGTGGTTCAGCGCATCCCCCAGGGCCGCCTGTTCCGCTTCATGCGCGACGAGGACCGCCAGGTGCGCAAGCTGGTGGCCAAGCGTCTGCCCGAGGAAAGTCTGGGGCTCATGAGTCAGGACCCGGAGCCCGAGGTCCGGCGCATCATCGCCTCGCGCCTGCGCGGCGACGACCTGCTCGAGCTGCTCCACGACCCGGACTGGACGGTGCGCCTGGCCGCCGTGGAGCACGCGCCGCTGGAGGCGCTGCACAAGCTCGAAGAGGCCGATCCGGAAGTTCGCCTGGCGATCACCGAGCGGCTCGGCACCGCCTGATCCCCGCTGTCGCCCCGTCCCTGGCGGGCGGGGCGGTTCGCCGGCCGCCCCCGTGCCGGCTCGCCCTCCCTTCTTGTCGTCTTCCGCCCGGCGTTGGCGGGAATGCCCGTTGCGCGCCCTCCGCTTGTTGCAAACCCGACAGGAAGGCGCGTTTGTGACAAAGGTTTTTCATAGCAAGCCCTTTAAAATCAATGCATTGCGTTGTGGTACAGGCATTGCAGTGATCCATTGCACACGCTGCATCAACGACCAGAGGGGTAAGCGATGAAAGCCAAGGACATTGCCGAGCTGCTCGACGAGCCTGCATGCGAGCACAACAAGAAGGAAAAGTCCGGCTGTTCCAAGCCCAAGCCCGGCGCCACTGCCGGTGGCTGTGCCTTTGACGGTGCGCAGATCGCTCTGCTGCCGATCGTGGATGTCGCGCATATCGTGCACGGCCCGATCGCCTGTGCCGGCAGCTCCTGGGACAATCGCGGCACCCGCTCCAGCGGGCCGGACCTGTACCGCATCGGCATGACCACCGATCTCACCGAGAACGACGTGATCATGGGGCGTGCGGAGAAGCGCCTGTTCCATTCGATCCGGCAGGCCGTGGAGACCTACGCGCCACCGGCGGTGTTCGTCTACAACACCTGCGTACCGGCGCTGATCGGCGACGACCTCGACGCGGTGTGCAAGGCCGCTGCCGAGCGTTTCAGCACCCCGGTGGTTCCGGTGGACTGTGCCGGCTTCTATGGCACCAAGAACCTCGGCAACCGCATCGCCGGCGAGGCCATGCTCAAGCACGTGATCGGCACCCGCGAGCCCGATCCGCTGCCGGAGGGCTGCGAGCGCCCCGGCATCAAGGTGCACGACGTCAATCTGATCGGCGAATACAACATCGCCGGCGAGTTCTGGCACGTGTTGCCGCTGCTCGATGAGCTGGGCATCCGCGTGCTCTGCACCCTGGCCGGCGATGCACGCTACCGCGAGGTGCAGACCATGCACCGCGCCGAAGTGAACATGATGGTCTGCTCCAAGGCCATGCTCAACGTCGCCCGCAAGCTGCAGGAGCGCTACGGCACTCCGTGGTTCGAGGGCAGCTTCTACGGTATCACCGACACCTCCCAGGCCCTGCGCGACTTCGCCCGCCTGATCGGTGACGAAGACCTGATCGCCCGCACCGAAGCGCTGATCGCGCGCGAAGAGGCCAAGGTGCGTGCCGCGCTGGAGCCGTGGCGCGAGCGCCTGAGCGGCAAGCGCGTGCTGCTGTACACCGGCGGCGTGAAATCCTGGTCGGTGATCTCCGCCCTGCAGGATCTGGGCATGAAGGTGGTGGCCACCGGCACCCGCAAGTCCACCGAGGAAGACAAGGCGCGCATCCGCGAGCTGATGGGCGATGACGTCCGCATGCTGGACGAGGGCAGCCCGAAGATCCTGCTGCAGACCGTCGAGGACTACAAGGCCGACATCCTGATTGCCGGCGGCCGCAACCTGTACACCTCGCTCAAGGGTCGCGTGCCCTTCCTCGACATCAACCAGGAGCGTGAGTTCGGCTATGCCGGCTACGACGGCATGATCGAACTGGTGCGTCAGCTGTGCCTGACCATCGAGAGCCCGGTCTGGGAGGCTACCCGCAGCCCGGCACCGTGGGACAGCAACGGTTACCCGCATCCGGCGAAGACCGGCGCCTGAGGAGAGAGACATGGCCGAGATCATCAATCGCAAGAAGGCGCTGGCCGTCAGTCCGCTGAAGGCCAGCCAGACCATGGGTGGCGTGCTTGCCATCCTCGGCATGGCACGCAGCATGCCTGTCATGCATGGTTCCCAGGGCTGCACCGCCTTTGCCAAGGTGTTCTTCGTCCGTCACTTCCGTGAGCCGATCCCGCTGCAGACCACCGCGATGGATCAGGTGACCTCGATCATGGGCGCCGACGACAACATCGTCGAAGCGCTGAAGGTCATCAGCGAAAAGAACAAGCCCGGCCTGATCGGCCTGGTCACCACCGGCCTGTCGGAAACCCAGGGCTGTGACCTGCACTCGGCGCTGCACGAGTTCCGCAGCAAGTTCCCGCAGTTCGACAACGTGCCGGTGGTGACCGTCAACACCCCGGACTTCTCCGGCAGCTTCGAGAGTGGCTATGCCCTCACGGTGACGGCGATCATCGACACCCTGGTGCCGGAAGACCGCAGCAAGGTCGGCCAGCGTCAGCGCCAGGTCAACGTGCTGTGCTCCTCCAGCCTGACTCCCGGCGACCTGGAGTTCATCAGCGAGAGCATCGAGGGCTTCGGCCTGCGTCCGGTGTTGATCCCGGACCTGTCCGGCTCGCTGGACGGCCACCTGGAAGAGTCGCGCCTCAACTCGCTGACCACTGGCGGCCTGACCGTGGACGAGCTGAAGAGCTGCAACCAGAGTATCGCCACCCTGGTGGTGGGCGAGAGCCTGTTCCCGGCCGCCGACCTGCTGAAGGAGCGCACCGGGGTGCCGGATCACCGCTTCGGCCTGCTGATGGGTCTGGAAGCCGTGGACCAGTGGCTGATCACTCTGTCGGACCTGAGCGGCAACCCGGTGCCGCCGCGTCTGCAGCGCCAGCGTCAGCAGCTGCAGGACGCCATGCTGGATACCCATTTCATGCTGGGTGACAGCCGGGTGGCCATCGCCGCAGACCCCGACCTGCTGCTGGCCTACGACCGCCTGCTGCGCAGCGTCGGCTCGCGCACCGTGACTGCGGTGGTGCCGGCTCGTGCCCCGGCGCTGGAAGACTCGCCGCTGGCCACCATCCAGATCGGTGATCTGGAAGACCTGGAAAACAGCGCACGCGCCGAGGGTGCCGAGCTGGTGCTGGGCAACAGCCATGCGCTGCAGCCGGCCAAGCGTCTGGGCGTGCCGCTGCTGCGCGTCGGCTTCCCGCAGTACGACCTGATCGGCGGTTTCCAGCGTTGCTGGTGCGGCTATCGCGGCACCACCCAGGCCCTGTTCGACATGGCCAACCTGCTGGTCGAGCACCATCAGGGTATTCAGCCCCATCACTCGATCTATGCGCAGAAACCCGCAAACGAACAGCCTCAATGGAGACACTGAGCAATGTCCAGCCCGACCCGACAATTGCAGGTACTGGATAGCGAGGACGACGGCACTCTGCTGAAGGTCGCCTTCGCCTCGTCCGATCGCGAGCTGATCGACCAGCATTTCGGCTCTTCACGTTCCTTCGCCATCTACGGGGTCAATCCCGAGCGCTCCCAACTGCTCTCGGTCGTCGAGTTCGGCGAGCTGGAGCAGGACGGCAACGAGGACAAGCTGGTCCGCAAGATCGAGCTGCTCGACGGCTGCGTCGCCGTGTACTGCTGTGCCTGCGGCGCCTCGGCGGTGCGCCAGCTGATGTCGATTGGCGTGCAGCCGGTCAAGGTGAGCGAAGGCGCACGCATCGCCGAACTCGTCGAGGCTCTCCAGGCCGAGCTGCGCGAAGGCCCGTCGGTCTGGCTGGCCAAGGCCATCCAGCGCACCCGTGGCTCCGATATGAACCGCTTCGACGCCATGGCCGCCGAAGGCTGGGACGAGTAGGTCCGATCATTTTTTCAGCGAGGAAGCGTACATGTACTACGAAGACCAACAAGAACCCGTGGTGCAGGAAGACGACAAGTTCCTGCAAGATCCTCTTATCCGCCAGATGGTGATCCAGCTGCGCTCCATGGACAGCTATGGCACCTACGACACCTGGAGCGATGCCCGCGTGCTCGATCCGCTGGTGCTGACCAAGGCGCGCCGCAAGGCCATCCCGGTGGTCGGCGATCCGGACGAGACCACCATTTCCCGGGTCAAGGCCTACTACAACGCCCTTGCCCAGATGATCGAGCGCGAGACCGGGCTGCTCGCCGTGCCGGTGATCAACATCACCCACGAAGGTTTCGGCCGCGCCCTGATCCTGGTCGGCAAGCTGGTTGCCCTGGACAAGGTTCTGCGTGACGTTCACCGCTTCGGGTTCGACTCCCTCGAGGCGCTGGTCATCGAGGCCAACAAGCAGCTGGGCAAGGCGACCGCGCTGGTCAACGAGCACCGTACCGTCGCCGAGCTTTGATTCGAGAGGACACCGATGACCGAAGAAGACATCAAGGCCTTGAAGAAAGAGGTCAGCCAGAAGAAGCGCATCGCGACCGAGTGGGCTTCGCAGATCCACGACCTGGTCGAGGATCGCCTGTTCAATGATTACGACTCGCTGCCGGAGCTGGCCCGCCAGGCGCACCAGGCCTGTGTCGAGTGGGCCGAAGCCAAGGCGCGTCTCGACGCGACCGGCGCCGCCTAGCCGGGCGGCGGCTTTCGCCGCAGAACGGCACGTCCGCGCGGCGTGCCCGGACCCGGGCTCACGAGGCCCGGCTCCTCTACACCAGGGCCTTGTCGGCCCGAACCCCTGCAGCCCGTCCCTGGCGGCGGGCAGCTGCCGCCCATGCCCACGAAGCCGGGCGGTGTCCGATCCAGTCGGGCAGCAACGAACACAACCTGAGAGCGGGCTTCGAACCGCCTTTATCGTTTATCGATTTCGACAACCGTTTGGCCTCCGCCACCGTGAAGGGGCGGGCAGGAGAAAGTAGATGGCTATGATTACCGGGCGTACCCGTGGCGGCGCCGAGTGGGTTCCGCAGTTTATTAGCGCAGTGAATCCGCAGACCTGCATCGGCTGCGGCCGCTGCTACAAGGTCTGTCCGCGCGACGTGTTCGAACTGGTCGACCGCGCCGACGTCATGGAAGCCGACGACGACCATGACGACGACGATGAAATGATGGTCATGGCCGTCAAGGATGGCCAGGACTGCATCGGCTGCACCTCGTGCGCCAAGGTCTGCCCCAAGCAGTGCCACACCCACGAAGCCGCGGCGGCTTGAGGAGACAGCATCATGGCCAAGCCTGAGTTCCACATCTTCATCTGCGGTCAGAACCGTCCCGCCGGCCATCCGCGCGGCAGCTGCGGCGCCAAGGGTGCCGAAGGCGTCTACAACGCCTTCGCCCAGGTGCTGATCCAGAAGAACCTGACCAATCGCATCGCCCTGACCACCACCGGCTGCCTCGGCCCGTGCCAGGCCGGCGCCAACGTGCTGATCTACCCCGGGGCGGTCATGTACAGCTGGGTGGAGCCCGCCGACGCCGCGACCATCGTCGAGCAGCATCTGCTGGGCGGCGAGCCCTACGCGGACAAGCTCACCCCTGCCGAGATCTGGTAACCGACATGGCCGATGTGCTGCTGTTCGCCGGCGAGCGGGCGTTCTTCTCCGACAACACGCCCCAGCCGCTGCGCTATCTGCTCAACAACGCCCTCTGCGCCGGGACTCCCGATGCCGTCGAGGCGCTGTTGCTGGAGGCGCGGCGGCGCTGGCCGGAGGAGCCGGACGCGCACATCGGCCTGTACAAATTCTACTTCGTCAGCAAGCGCTACGAAGAGGCCGAGGCAGCCGTCTGGGCGGCGCTGCGTGCAGCCGCCGGGGTGGCCGGCTTCGACCGCAACTACCGTCGCCTGCACCCGGGCAGTGCCGACTGGAGTCGGCGCCAGGGCGCCGAGCGGCTGTACCTGTTCAGCCTCAAGGCGCTGGGGGTGATCCGCCTGCGCCGCGCCAAGGTGGCGATGGCCCGGCAGGTGCTGGAAAAGCTGCTGGAGCTCGACCCCGGCGACGAGATCGGCGGCGGTGCCTTCCTGCACATCGCCCGTTCCTTCGAGGAGGATGCCGCTTGACCAATGCGATGCTTGAGAAGCGTCTGGAAGATGCCCGGCCGCTGTTCGCGGAAATCTGGCAGAGGCTGGCCGACAGCCTGTGCGAGGCCGGACTCGACCAGGGCCTGGCGGTGTCCGGCACGTCGCCTGCGCGCGTCGAGCTGCGCGAGGACTCCTACGATCGCAGCCAGTCCCTGTATGCCGAATGGCGCACGCCGGGCGGCGGCTATCTGGGCAGCGTGCTGATCCATGGCGATGGCCAGGCCTTCGCCGAGTTCGACGTGCTGCTGCCGCACCCAGGCAAACCGAAGTGGGTGATCGAGGCGGCTACCGCCTGGGGCTATCGGGGTGCGCTGAAGAGCGAACTCCGCCTGCTGCCGGCGCTCGACTCATGAACGGCCTGTACGACTGGCTGCTGGAGCATGCCGCCGGCGTCACCCGCGACGAGCCCGTCGAGCGGGTCTGTCTCGGCCTCAGCTGGACCTTGGCGGAGGTCGGCGACGGGCTCGGCTTCGCCTTCGGCCCGCGCCAGGTGCCGCGCACCCTGAGCTGGGCCGGCACCCTGGGCGGCCAGGCGGCGGAGCGCCTCTACCCCTGGCTGCTGTCCTGGAACGCTGCCGAGTCGGCCGTGGGGCTGGCGGTGGTCAATGCGGTGATCAACCGCGCCTCGCCCTGTCTGCGCCAGGCCCAGCCGCTGCGTGGCGAGGCGCCCGGCAACCTGAGCGTGTTCGAGCATTTCCGGCCGCGCCTGGAAGGGCAGAAGGTCGCGGTGATCGGCCACTATCCGGGGCTCGCGCAGCTGTGGAGGGACCTGCCGTACCGCTGCTTCGAGCGCGAGCCGCGGGAGGGCGATTTGCCCGACACGGCCGTCGAGCACCTGCTGCCCGAGGCCGAATGGGTATTCATCACCGCCAGCAGCCTGGCCAACAAGACCCTGCCGCGCCTGCTGGAGCTGTCGTCGCACGCCCAGGTGGTGCTGATGGGGCCGAGTCTGCCGTGGATCTACGACTGGCGACGATTCGGGGTGAACTACCTGGCGGGCGTGCAGGTGCGCGATGCCCGCGCCGTGCGCCAGGTGGTCGCCGAAGGAGGCGGTACCCGGCTGTTCGCCGGGCCGGTGGAATATGCCCTGTTGGGTCTGGACTCATGAACGAACGACAAACCAGTGAAGATTTGGCATGGCGGATCCTGCTCTGTCACAAGCATCCGGTGAGCGCGCGCCTGCGCTTTCTGATCCCGACCGAGGGTGGCGTGGTGCTGCCGCAGGCCCTGCCCAGGCTGGCGGTGATCGCCGAGGATCAGGAGGCGCCCGTGCAGTGCCATCCGGCCAGTGCGCTGCGCAGCCTGCAGGAGACGATGGTGCTCGACTGGCAACTGGAGCTGATCGGCGAGTTCCATCTGAACATGGAGGTGCCGGGGCAGATTATGCCGGTCTATCTGGCCGCCGTGTCCGGGCACGAACTTCCTTCGCCGCCGGAAGGCACCCGCTGGATCGAGCTGACGCAGAGCATCGGCATGCCCTGGCTCGACCGCGAACTGCTGCGGCGCGTCTACGAGTCGCTGATCGGCTTCGGCTGATCGCCGGGCCGAAACGGGTGCCGGGGCGTGGCGCCCCGGCGGACGGGCTCAGGCAGGCAGCAGGGCCTTGGCCATCTTCGGCGACAGCTGGTCCTTGCTGAACTGCGGTTCGTTTGGCGGATACAGCGCATCCTCGATGACGTTGAAGCCGGATTCCTTGATCAGGGCGAGGATGTCGCGGACCTTTTCGCAGGCTTTCAGCTTCTCGGCAAGGGCCGGGTCGGCCTTGGCCTTCTCGGCGAAGGCTTGGATTTCCTTGATTGACATGCACTTCTCTCTTTGTTGGTTGCACAACCCCGGATCGTCGAATCCGCGGGTGCAGGCCTTATGCAACCAGAGTGCCTGTGTGAATTTTCCTATTTAAATCAATGAATTAGCTTTTTATGATTGTTGCATTGACGACAATCGCCAAGGTGCCTTGGCGCAATCGCGACAGCGGTTCGACTCACTCCATCACCGCCACCGACTTGATCTGCGCATACACCCGCCGGCCCGGCATCAGCCCCAGCCGGTCGGCCGACAGGCGGGTGATCCGCGCCAGGATGCAGGCGCTGTTCAGGTCCAGGCGCACCATGACCCGTGCCGAGTCGTGCTCGTGGAACAGGTCGACGATGCGGGCCTGGAGGATGTTGAGAATGCTGCTGTTGTGGGGCAGATCGAGGGAAAGGCTCACGTCCCGGGCGAAGATGCGCACCCGCGTCTCCGCCCCCGGCGGCAGGCGGCTGAGGGCGACGCTGAGGATGCCGCCGGGCACCCGGACGGTGCTCAGCCGGTAATGCAGATCGTGGCGCTCCACTTGGCCGATGAGCACCACTGCGGCTTCGTCCGGATGGCCGAGCGGCAGGCGCGGATCGCTCAGCAACAATTCCGGCGAGCCGCTGGCGAGTGTCTTGCCCTTGTCCAGCAGAACCAGATGATCGGCCAGTCGGGTAACTTCGTCCTGGCTGTGGGTGACGTAAAGCAGAGGAAGCTGCAGCCGCGCGCGCAGCTGCTCGAGAACGGGGAGGATCTCCGCCCGGCTATGACGGTCCAGACAGGCCAGCGGAGCATCCAGCAACAGCAGGTCGGGGCTGGTCAGCAGGGCGCAGGCGATCGCCACGCGCTGGCGTGGGCCGTTGGGAAGCCGCCCGGCCCGCTGGTCGAGCAGATCCTCAAGGCCGAACCGGCCGATCGCCTCGTCGAGGCCGAGGCGCCGTCGGGCGCAGGGTGTACGCCGGTAGCCGAATTCAAGGTTGGCCCGCACGCTCAGGTGCGGGAGCAGCTCGCTGGTCTGGCCGACATAGCCCAGCGCACGCTGGTGGCTGGGACGGAAGCGGATGGCGTCCTGCCAGAGCTGCCCGCGGACCTGGAGAAAGCCTTCGGCCCGCTCCAGTCCGGCGATGGCGCGCAACAGCGTAGTCTTGCCGCTGCCGGAGCGGCCGAGCAGCACGCTGATACCGTTGCCCGGCAGTTGCAGGCGGGCATCGAGCCGGAAGGCCCCTCGCTCCAGGCGCAGCTGCACCTCTATCCCTTGTTCTGGCATCTGAAGTCTCCCGTGCCCGGAGGCCGGAAAAGGTAAAGGACGGTGGGCAGGGCGCGAGTGCCCTGCTGTCGCGCCGGAATGATCCGGGCATGCCGCCTGCCCGCATCTCGCGCTCCGGCTTGCGGGGGGGGGCTCCCCGGAGGGCTTGTCGGCTAGGGGACAAGGTCGATTTATATATGTAGCTTTGTGTATAAGTAGACAAGCCGGAATGCGGCGCAACCCCATGTTTTGCCTAAATTTAACGCATTGGCAGATTCATTGCACCACACACAGTCAGCAATTATTGGTGTCTGTCTTTATATAACGCATGTCTGTCAGCACGGGGCTGCCCGCTGTCGGTCCGTCATGCCGTCACTGCAGGAGGTCCTGGACCATGCTGGAAGCAAGCCGCGCAACCGCACTGCTGCCCGACAGCTTCGCGTTCGCTCGCGACGGCTTCATCCTGCTGCGCGACTGCCTTCCCGAAAGCCTGGTCGACCGGCATGCCGCCGCGGTGGCGGCCTACCGTCTGCGCTGCAAGCCGTCCGGCAGGCAGCCCCAGGCCCATCCGCAGGCGTTGCGCCAGCGCAGCGCCTTCCGCCTGCAGGCGGCCGGCATCCTCGGTCTGGTGCTGCACGAGCGACTGCTCGCGCCGCTGAACATGCTGGCCGGCGAGAGAAGCTATCTGCTCGGCATCGATGCCTTCGAAAGCGCGCCGGTATCGCTCGCCTGCGGTGCCTGCACGGGCGATGCGCCGCACCTGAGCGTCCTGATCGCCCTGCGCTCGGTTCCTCTCGAGGCCGGACTCAAGGTTCAGCCGGGCAGTCATCTGGACAGCCGTCGCTCCCTGCGGCGACTGCTGGCCGGCAATCCGGCACTGGCCGCCCAGCTGCAGCGGATGCACGAGGAGGGTGCGAGTCTGGAGCAGTGGCGCCAGCTCGAGGTGCGCCTGCAGCGGACGCGCGCCCAGGAGTCGTCGGCCGGGCAGGCCATGCGCCTGCTGGCGCTGCGCAAGGGTGACGTGCTGATTCGTCAGCAGGGGCTGCTCGGGGCGGCCGAGCGGGTGGAGCGCAACAGCTGCCTGGTGGTCCGTTATGGTGCGGCGCAGCTGCACCGCACCCCCTATTTCAGCGAAGCGGCCCTGGCCGGCGACTGAGCGTTGCGGCGCGCGGCGCGGGCTGTCGGGCATGCCGTTGCGCATTAGGTCGACAAGCCTTGTCGGAAATCAGACATTCATTGCCACAGGTATTGTTCGCTACACCCAAAGGCTGGCCCTCTAAAAGATAACATATTGATTTTAAAGATTAATTTTTGTGAGTTCGGCGTGGCATGCCGGTTGCAGCAATGAGTTGTGACAGGTTGAGCATGCAACCGCCAAGTTTTGAGGAGACAAGCCGATGATTACCCTGACAGAGAGCGCCAAGAGCGCGGTTACCCGCTTCATCAGCAGCACTGGCAAGCCGGTCGCCGGTTTGCGCATCCGGGTCGAGGGTGGCGGCTGCTCCGGTCTGAAATACAGCCTGAAGCTAGAGGAGGCAGGTGCGGAAGGCGATCAGCTGATCGACTGCGACGGCATCACCCTGCTGGTCGACGATGCCAGCGCTCCTCTGCTCAACGGCGTGACCATGGACTTTGTGGAAAGCATGGAAGGTAGCGGTTTCACCTTCGTCAATCCGAATGCCAGCAACAGCTGTGGTTGTGGCAAGTCTTTTGCTTGCTGATTAGGCAACCCTGAGGTCGCCGGCTGGGCCGGCCCCCAAAGACTCACCGGGAGATGAAGCCGACATGTGGGATTATTCGGAAAAAGTCAAAGAGCATTTCTACAACCCCAAGAATGCCGGAGCCGTGGAAGGCGCCAACGCCATCGGCGACGTCGGATCGCTGAGCTGCGGTGACGCGCTGCGTCTGACCCTGAAGGTGGATCCGGAAACCGACGTGATCCTGGATGCCGGCTTCCAGACCTTCGGCTGTGGCTCCGCCATCGCCTCCTCCTCGGCGCTGACCGAGATGGTCAAGGGGCTGACCCTGGACGATGCGCTGAAGATCAGCAACCAGGACATCGCCGACTACCTCGACGGCCTGCCGCCGGAAAAGATGCATTGCTCGGTGATGGGCCGCGAAGCTCTGCAGGCCGCCGTGGCCAACTACCGCGGCGAAGTGCTCGAGGACGACCACGAAGAGGGCGCGCTGATCTGCAAGTGCTTCGCCATCGACGAGGTGATGGTCCGCGACACCATCCGTGCCAACAAGCTGTCCACCGTTGAGGACGTGACCAACTACACCAAGGCCGGCGGCGGCTGCTCGGCTTGCCACGAGGGCATCGAGCGCGTGCTGACCGAAGAGCTGGCCGCTCGTGGTGAAGTCTTCGTCGCCGCGCCGACCAAGGCGAAGAAGAAGGTCAAGGTTCTCGCTCCCGAGCCGGCTCCCGCTCCGGTGGCCGAGGAGACTCCGGCAGCTCCGCCGAAGCTGAGCAACCTGCAGCGCATCCGCCGCATCGAGACCGTGCTGGCAGCGATCCGTCCGACCCTGCAGCGCGACAAGGGCGACGTCGAGCTGATCGATGTCGACGGCAAGAACATCTACGTCAAGCTCACCGGCGCCTGCACCGGCTGCCAGATGGCCTCCATGACTCTCGGCGGCATTCAGCAGCGCCTGATCGAGGAGCTCGGCGAGTTCGTCAAGGTGATCCCGGTCAGCGCCACGGCTCACGCCCAGATGGAGGTGTGACATGGCCGACATCTATCTCGACAACAACGCCACCACCCGCGTGGACGACGAAGTCGTCCAGGCCATGCTGCCGTTCTTCACCGAGCAGTTCGGCAACCCCTCGTCGCTGCACAGCTTCGGCAACCAGGTCGGCCTGGCGCTGAAGAAGGCCCGTCAGAGCGTGCAGAAGCTGCTCGGCGCCGAGCACGACTCGGAAATCATCTTCACCTCCTGTGGCACCGAGTCGGACTCCACTGCGATCCTCTCGGCGCTCAAGGCCCAGCCCGAGCGCAAGACCGTGATCACCACCGTGGTCGAGCACCCGGCGGTGCTGAGCCTGTGCGACTACCTCGCCAGCGAGGGCTACACCGTGCACAAGCTGCCGGTGGACAAGAAGGGCCGCCTGGATCTGGACCACTATGCCAGCCTGCTGAGCGACGACGTCGCCGTGGTGTCGGTGATGTGGGCCAACAACGAGACCGGCACCCTGTTCCCGGTCGAGGAAATGGCGCGCATGGCCGACGACGCCGGCATCATGTTCCACACCGATGCCGTGCAGGCCGTCGGCAAGGTGCCGATCGACCTGAAGAGCTCGGCGATCCACATGCTCTCGCTGTCGGGTCACAAGCTGCACGCGCCCAAGGGCGTCGGCGTGCTCTACCTGCGCCGCGGCACCCGCTTCCGCCCGCTGCTGCGCGGTGGCCACCAGGAGCGCGGCCGCCGGGCCGGCACCGAGAATGCCGCCTCCATCATCGCCATGGGCGTCGCCGCCGAGCGCGCGCTCGAGTTCCTGGAGCACGAGAACACCGAGGTCAAGCGCCTGCGCGATAAGCTGGAGGCCGGCATCCTCGCCGCCGTGCCGCATGCCTTCGTCACCGGCGACCCGGACAACCGCCTGCCCAACACCGCCAACATCGCGTTCGAGTACATCGAGGGCGAGGCCATCCTGCTGCTGTTGAACAAGGTCGGCATCGCCGCCTCCAGCGGCTCGGCCTGCACCTCCGGCTCCCTGGAGCCCTCCCACGTGATGCGCGCCATGGATATTCCCTACACCGCCGCCCACGGCACCGTGCGCTTCTCCCTGTCGCGCTACACCACCGAGGAGGAGATCGACCGGGTGATCCGCGAGGTACCGCCGATCGTGGCCCAGCTGCGCAAGTTGTCGCCCTACTGGAGCGGCAACGGTCCGGTGGACGATCCGGGCAAGGCCTTCGCGCCGGTCTACGGCTGAGCCGCCGTCCTGCGGGAGCGCATCCCGCAGGCAATCGCCCCCATCCCGCCCGAGTTGTTGGAGAAAGCCATGGCTAGCGTGATCATCGACGACACCACCCTGCGTGACGGTGAACAGAGTGCCGGGGTCGCCTTCAATGCCGACGAGAAGATCGCCATCGCGTGGGCGCTCGCCGAGCTGGGCGTGCCGGAGCTGGAGATCGGCATTCCCAGCATGGGCGAGGAGGAGCGTGAGGTGATGCGGGCCATCGCCGGTCTCGGTCTGCCGTCGCGCCTGCTGGCCTGGTGCCGGCTGTGCGACGTCGATCTCGCGGCGGCGCGCTCCACGGGGGTGAGCATGGTCGACCTCTCGCTGCCGGTGTCCGACCTGATGCTGCGCCACAAGCTCAACCGCGACCGCGACTGGGCCTTGCGCGAGGTGTCCCGCCTGGTCGGCGAGGCGCGCATGGCCGGGCTCGAGGTGTGCCTGGGCTGCGAGGACGCCTCGCGGGCGGATCTGGAGTTCATCGTGCGGGTGGGGGTAGTGGCGCAGGCCGCCGGTGCCCGCCGCCTGCGCTTCGCCGATACCGTCGGGGTGATGGAGCCGTTCGGCATGCTCGACCGCTTCCGCTTCCTCCGCCAGCGCCTGGACATGGAGCTGGAGGTGCACGCCCACGACGACTTCGGCCTGGCCACCGCCAACACCCTGGCCGCGGTGATGGGCGGGGCGACCCACATCAACACCACGGTCAACGGGCTCGGCGAGCGTGCCGGCAACGCTGCGCTGGAGGAGTGCGTGCTGGCGCTCAAGAACCTCCACGGCATCGACACCGGTATCGACACCCGTGGCATCCCGGCCATCTCGGCGCTGGTCGAGCGGGCTTCCGGGCGTCAGGTGGCCTGGCAGAAGAGCGTGGTCGGCGCCGGGGTGTTCACCCACGAGGCCGGCATTCACGTCGACGGACTGCTCAAGCACCGGCGCAACTACGAAGGGCTCAATCCCGACGAGCTTGGCCGCAGCCACAGCCTGGTGCTGGGCAAGCATTCCGGCGCGCACATGGTGCGCAACACTTACCGCGAGCTGGGCATCGAGCTGGCGGACTGGCAGAGCCAGGCGCTGCTCGGCCGCATCCGTGCCTTCTCCACCTGCACCAAGCGCAGCCCGCAGTCCGCCGAGCTGCAGGATTTCTATCGTCAGCTGTGCGAGCAGGGCACCCCCGAACTGGCTGCAGGAGGAATGGCATGAGTCTGCTTGCGCAATGGCGTGAAGACATCCGCTGCGTATTCGAGCGCGATCCGGCGGCACGCACTACCTTCGAGGTGCTCACCACCTATCCGGGCGTGCACGCGATCATGAGCTACCGGCTGGCCAATCGCCTGTGGCGGGCTGGCTGGCGCTACCCGGCACGCCTGCTGTCGTTCGTCGCCCGCATGCTGAGCAACGTGGACATCCACCCGGGAGCCACCATCGGCGAGCGTTTCTTCATCGACCATGGCGCCTGTGTGGTGATCGGCGAGACCGCCGAGATCGGCAACGACGTGACCCTCTACCATGGCGTGACTCTCGGCGGCACCAGCTGGAACAAGGGCAAGCGCCATCCGACGCTGAGCGACGGCGTGCTGGTGGGGGCCGGGGCCAAGATCCTCGGTCCCATCACCGTGGGCGCCAATGCCCGGGTCGGCGCCAACTCGGTGGTGGTCCAGGATGTGCCCGAGGGCTGCACGGTGGTCGGCATTCCCGGCAAGGTGGTCAAGGTGCGCGAAGCCGGCCGTCCGAATCCCTACGGCATCGACCTCGACCATCACCTGATTCCCGACCCGGTGGGCAAGGCCATCGCCTGCCTGCTGGAGCGCATCGACGTGCTGGAGAAGAAGGTCGAGGCGGGCGGGCTGGTCGCCGCCGGCAACCAGCAGCAGTTCTATCAGGGCTGTGCTCCCGACAACAGTATCTGCGAGAGCGATTGCTCCGGCGGCGCCAACGCACTGGCCCAGCAGCCGAGCGGACGCCGGCGGGCCGCGCCTACGCCGGTGACCGAATGAGCGGCAGGTTTACGGGGAGCGATTGACCATGGATCTGCAGGACTTCGACAGCGACAACCTGTACTACGACGAGCCGCTCGCCCCGGAGGTGGCGGCCCGCCTGGTCGCGGCCGCCGAGCAGTACGCCGAGGGCACTGCCGAGCAGCCGCTCCTCGAGGCGCAGGCGCTTGCGCCGGACGATCTGACGGTGCTGGTCGGCCTCTACCGCTTCTACTACTACCAGCATCGCTACCAGGACGCCCTGCAGGTCGCCTGGCGGGCGCTGGAGGTGGTCGGTCCCCGGCTGCTGCTGCCCGCGGACTGGCGCACGATCAATGCCGACCACCTCGTGGTGGCGGTCGAGCGGGGCATCGCGCTCCTGCGTTTCTACCTGCTGGCGCTCAAGGGCGCCGGCTATCTGAGCCTGCGTCTGGGCCGGTTCGAGCAGGGCAAGGCCATGCTCGCCAAGGTCGTCGAGCTGGACACGGAAAACCGCCTGGGAGCCAGGCTGCTGTTGGACGTGCTGGCCGAGCACAGCGCTGAAATCCTGATTTTCCCCACTGCGGCCAACGCGGAGATACGACCATGACCGTGCAACCCTTTTCCCCGGATTCCGACCTGACCCTGGACGAGGCCATGGACGAGCTGGTCTCGGCCGAAGACTTCCTGGAGTTTTTCGGCGTGCCCTTCGATCAGACGGTCGTGCACGTCAACCGCCTGCACATCATGCAGCGCTACCACGACTACCTGACCAAGGCCGGCGATCTGGACGAGCATGACGATCAGGCCCGCTATGCGGTGTTCCAGCAGCTGCTGGCGCGCGCCTACCTGGACTTCGTCGAGTCCGACGCCCTGACCGAGAAGGTGTTCAAGGTCTTCCGCATGCACGAACCGCAGAAGACCTTCGTTTCCATCGACCAGCTGTTGAGCTGAGCACAGAAGGGGAGGCGCCATGCTGCCGCAGTTTGAATATGGTGATGAGGTACGCCTGATCCGCAACGTGCGTAACGACGGCACCTATCCGGGCATGGATACCGGCGCTCTGCTCATTCGCCGCGGTGCGGTGGGCTGCGTGTACGACGTCGGCACCTACCTGCAGGACCAGCTGATCTATCGCGTGCATTTCCTCAACGAGGGGCGCACCGTCGGTTGCCGCGAGGAGGAGTTGATCCTCGCCTCGGCCCCGTGGATTCCCAACCTGTTCGAGTTCCGTGACAACGTGATCGCTACCCGCAGCCTCGCCGTGCGCGGTCAGGTGCTGGTTAAGCGTGGCCAGCTCGGCAGTATCATGAAGGTGCTGCGCGATGAGTCCGAACTCGGTATCCAGTACCACGTGCATTTCGGCGACGGCCTGGTGCTGCAGGTGCCCGAGCAGAGTCTGGTGATGGCCGAGACCGAGGCGGCGATGGAGGTGCTCGATGAGCTTTGAGCGTCCTGCCGATGGCGACAGCCGTTACTACCTGTTGAAGATCGCCCACGAGCAGTTCGGCTGCGCGCCCGGCGAGCTCAGCGAGGAACAGCTCCAGCAGGCCGAGCGCATCATCGGCCGGCAGCGGCACATCGAGGATGCGGTGCTGCGCAGCCCCGACGCGGCCGGTGTGGTGATCCCGCCGTCTCAGGTCGAGGAGGCCTGGACGCACATCGCCAACCGCTACGAGAGTCCTGAGGCCCTGCAGCAGGGCCTCGATGCCCAGGGCCTGGATGCCGTCGGCATGCGCACCATGCTGGCCCGGGAGCTCAAGGTCCAGGCCGTGCTCGACTGCGTCTGCGCCGGTCTGCCGGAGATCAGCGACACCGACGTGAGCCTCTACTACTTCAACCATGCCGAGCAGTTCAAGGTGCCCGCCCGGCACAAGGCCCGGCACATCCTGATCACCATCAACGAGGACTTTCCGGAGAATACCCGCGACGCTGCCCGGACGCGCATCGAGGGCATCCTCAAGCGGCTGCGCGGCAAGCCGGAGCGCTTCGCCGAGCAGGCGATGAAGCACTCCGAATGCCCCACCGCGATGCAGGGCGGGCTGCTCGGCGAGGTGGTCCCGGGGACTCTGTATCCCGAGCTGGACGCCTGCCTGTTCCAGATGGCGCGGGGAGAACTGAGCCCGGTGCTGGAGTCGCCGATCGGTTTTCACGTGCTGTACTGCGAAAGCGTGAGCCCCGCCCGGCAGCTCACCCACGAGGAGATCCTGCCGCGTCTGCGCGACAGGCTGCAGCTCCGGCAGCGCAAGGCGTATCAGCGCAAATGGCTGGAAAGCCTGCTCCAACAAAACGCCACTTTGGAGAACCTCGCCCATGGATAAAACGGACAAACCCTGCTGCTCGTTCTGCGGTGCGGAGAAGAGTCCCAGCGTCCCGCTGATCGCCGGCAACGACGGGCGGATCTGCGAGGCCTGCGTCAAGCTGGCCCATCAGGTGGTCAGCAGCTGGGGGCAGCGGCGCAAGAACCAGCAGATGGCCCCGCAGCTGCGTACCCCTGCGGAATACAAGAAGCACCTGGACGAGTCGGTGATCGGCCAGGAGGCGGCCAAGGAGACCCTGGCGGTCGCGGTCTACAACCATTACCTGCGGCTGCTCAACTGCGACCGCGAACCGGTCTGCCAGCTCGGCGAGCAGGTCGAGCTGGAGAAGTCCAACATCCTCATGGCCGGTCCCTCGGGCACCGGCAAGACCCTGTTGGTGCGCACCCTGGCGCGCATCCTCGGGGTGCCCTTCGCCATGGCCGACGCCACCACCCTGACCCAGGCCGGCTATGTCGGTGACGACGTCGACAGCATCATCACCCGTCTGCTCGATGCGGCCGGCGGCGACGTGCAGCTGGCGCAGTGGGGCATCGTCTACATCGACGAGGTGGACAAGCTGGCCAAGCGCAGCGGTGGCGGTACTGCGGTGCGCGACATCTCCGGCGAAGGCGTGCAGCAGGCCCTGCTGAAGATGGTCGAGGGCACCGAGGTGCGCATCAGCAAGTCCGGGCGGCGCAACGAGCACAGCGAAGAGCAGGTGGTCGACACCCGCAACATCCTGTTCATCGCCGGCGGCGCTTTCCCGGGCCTGGAGGCGATGGTCTCCAGCCGCATCCAGCCGAAGAATACCGGCATCGGTTTCCATGCCCAGCCGCGCCGGGAGACGCCGTCGATCAACGAGCTGATGGCCTCGCTGCTGCCGGACGACCTGCACGAGTTCGGCCTGATTCCCGAATTCATCGGCCGTTTCCCGATCATCACCTTCCTGCAGGAGCTCGACCACGCCACCCTGCTGCGCATTCTCACCGAGCCGCGCAATGCGCTGGTCAAGCAGTACAAGCAGCTGTTCGCCTATCAGGGCATCGAGCTGGTGATCACCGATGCGGCCCTCAGTTACATCGCCGACCAGGCGCTGGCCCGCAAGACCGGGGCCCGTGGCCTGCGCGCGGTACTGGAGGCGGCCCTGCAGCAGACCATGTTCAACATGCCCTCGCAGCCGCAGCTGCGCGGTTGCACGCTGGACCTGGTCGAGCGCGGGGATGGCGGCCGTTCGCTGGAGGTCTTGAGCCGGATGGCCGAGGACGGCAGCGAGCGGATCCAGCCCGGTTCGTCCCCCATCGTGGAGGAAAAATCCGCACTGTCGGCCGATCTTTGAGGTGTTGTAAAAACGACAAGGCCTGCTTGCCTGCCGCACCCATATCGTCGCATTTGCGACAGGACTTTTTGTTGTCAGAAAAAAAGCTTTTAAATCAATAAGTTGGTAAATGCGTTCGGGGTTTGGCGAGTGGTCTGCTTCTTGCTACTACTCACCGGTCAGCCAGGTGTGCAAGCCCGGAGCCTGGCGCCCCGACCACGAATCTCATGCACGCAGCCAGAGGTTAAGTTATGGCCAAGATTGGACTCTTCTTCGGTAGCAACACCGGTAAAACCCGCAAGGTCGCCAAGTCGATCAAGAAGCGTTTCGACGACGAAACCATGTCCGATGCAGTGAACGTCAACCGCGTCTCTGCTGAAGACTTCGCCCAGTACCAGTTCCTGATCCTGGGTACTCCGACCCTCGGCGAAGGCGAGCTCCCCGGTCTGTCCTCCGACTGCGAGAACGAGAGCTGGGAAGAGTTCCTGCCGAAGATCGAAGGCGTGGACTTCAGTGGCAAGACCGTGGCTCTGTTCGGTCTGGGCGACCAGGTCGGCTATCCCGAGAACTTCCTCGATGCCATGGGCGAACTGCACGCCTTCTTCACCGAGCGCGGTGCCAAGGTCGTAGGCTCCTGGCCGACCGACGGCTACGAGTTCGAAAGCTCCACGGCTGTGGTCGATGACAAGTTCGTCGGTCTGGCGCTGGACCTGGACAACCAGAGCGGCAAGACCGACGAGCGCGTCGCCGCCTGGCTGGCACAGATCGCTCCCGAGTTCGGGCTGTCCCTGTAAGGGTCGATCCGGTCATGCAGCTTCGCTGCATGACCGGTGATTGATCGGCATCGTCATCCTTCGCCTTTCCCTCGCTTTCCTGTCCGTGCGCCGTCCGGCGCATGCTGCCGCACTGCAGGGCTGCCGGCTCTTTCGGCCGGATTCTGCTCCCGCATCTGGTCTACCGTCTCTTGTTCGATCAGGGCTTCGGCACCATATGGTGTCCCGTATCGGCATGCCTGCCGGACAGATCCGCTTGTCTGTCAGGAGGCCTCGCTGCCGATGGCGAACGAGGCCTGGGGGTGGAAATGCGTCAGGTCTGCCCGGATGGGAGGACGGACAGACCCGACGACTTAAAGGGTTGCGAAGGCGAACTCAGCGGTAGCTGACGCCGGCATCGGCCAGGGTGGTGGCCTCGCGATACACGCGGTTGCCACGGGTTTCGACCTTCTCGCCGATGGCCAGTTCGTTGTCCGGGGAGCGCAGCACCCTCTCCTCGCCGTCGGCGGTACGGACCTTGTAGGCCCGTTCGCTGAGGCCGGCGGCATCCTGGGCTTCGCCGCCGAACAGCGCGCCGATGCCGGCACCGACCAGCATGCCGATCGGTCCGCCGATGGCGCCGACCATCATGCCGCTCATGCCGCCGACCGACTTGCCGGAGGTCTGGTCCTTGGTTTCCTCGAGGACTTCGGCGGCATGTGCACCGCCGGCGGCCAGCAGGGTGAGGGTCAGGGCCAGGGTGCCGAGCTTTTTCATGGCGGGTCCTCCGAGGAAGCGTTCAGCAGTCTTTGCTCTTTAGCTATCCACGAAGCGTGCCAGATGAATATTCCTTAAGAATCAATTGCTTATATTTCAATGGAGAACCTGTTAAGCGACAAAGTGTGGCGATGCCGACAAGGCATTGTCTGCTTTCGTACAAAAACATGCGCTTTAGTTGATCAGGATCAAGAAAGCTTTCGTGATTTTATGCTTCGGCTGTTGTGGGTGGCCAATAGCTAGCGTCGTATCCCCTCGAGAGAGGATGCAGGTGGGGGGCGACTTGTCCCTTGCGCTCCGGGGGCACTCCGCGCGCTTGGTCGAGCAGCGGATGCGGGCCGGTATTGCCGCAGCGGTCTGTCAGTCGATCGCCTGGGTGTCTGATCGTCGCCAGAAGGAGGGCTGGAAAGCGCAGCTGGCGCCGGCTCCCTGGTTTGCTGAAAGGTGCCCGGAAGTGGCTGGGGCCCTGCAGAGGGCCCGCCAGGGAGGGAGGGGATCGTATTTCAGTGGACGGTGCGCAGGGTTTCGCGGGCGTCGGCCAGGGTGGTGTTCTCGGGATAGGCACGGTTGCCGCGAGTCTCGACTTTCTCGCCGATCGCCAGTTCGTTGTCCGGGGAGCGCAGCACCTTTTCCTTGCCGCCGGCAGTGCGGACCTTGTAGGCCCGCTCGCTGAGGCCGGCGGTATCCTGAGCCTCACCGCCGAACAGCGCGCCGATCCCGGCGCCAACCAAGGCACCGATCGGGCCGCCGATGGCGCCGATCATCATGCCGCTCATGCCGCCGACCGACTTGCCGGCAGTCTGGTCCTTGGCTTCCTCGAGAACCTCGGCGGCCTGTACGCTGCCAGTGGCCAGCAAGGCGAGGGTTAGGGTGAGGGTGGCGAATCTTTTCATGCGGCTTCCTCCATGGGGGCGTATCGAATTCTCTGCCCATGTCCATCCACGAAGCATGCCAGTCGGTGATGTTCCAAAAATCAAGTACTTGGCGAATATGGTTGCTCGGGCAGCCGACAAAGTGTTGCGATGGCGACTGGAGCTTTGTCGGGATCCCGCCAGAAGAGGCGCATTTTCTGGTCCAGCTCAGGTCGGCCGCGCCTGATTCGTGCGTCTGCAGCCAGGCGTTGGATATCGGGCCGAGCTGTGCTCATTGTCCGTGGGGCGCCTTTGCGAGAGTCAGGAGCTGATCCGGAGAGCCTGGCGGGGGGGGCTCGGGAAGGGGCGGCTGGCGTTCAAGACGAAGGGGAGATGACGGCCCGGTCGGAGGCTCCGGGCCGGAACAGTCCTCGGCGCAGGATGCGGGCATCCGTTGTTGGCATCGGCCAGGGCGGCGTCAAGAACCTTGGGGTGCGGGCGGTTGCCGCGGATCTCGACCTGGCCCCCGATGGCGAAGCGGCGGTTGGGGGGGGCGCACAGTCTTCACCTTGCCGCTGCCCGGTCCGCGCCTGATCGGCAGGATAGCTGGCGCCGGCTGCGGTGCCGATGCCCATGCCGCCCACTGCCTTGCCGGAAGTCCGCTCCTGGGGTTCCTCGAACATCTCGGCAGCGTTGATGCCGCCTGCGCCGAGCAGGCCGAGGGTCAGGGCCGGGATGTCGAGTTTTTTCGTGGCGGTTCCTGCGGAGACGTTTCGGTGGGCTTCATCCAGCTTGCTCCACGAAACATGCCAGACGGCCGGCCATGCAAAATCAACCATTTGGCTCTGGAGAGGGTGCGCTCAGGGCGCGATCCAGCGACCGTCGCTGCGAGTTTCGCAGGAGGGCTTGAGATAACGGGCATCGCCGGCCACCCCGTAGTAGTGGATATCCTGCCGGTAAGGAGTGCCTTCGACCTTGGCTTCGCGGCAGATGCCGAAGCTGCCCTCGGGGCAATGCTCGACGAAGCACACCTCGACCTGCTGACCGGCCAGTTGCGGCTGGCAGAAGCCTTCGCGGAACAGCTTGGCCGGAATGCTGCGGTTCTCCTGGCAGATCCGCACTTCGACCCGCTCGCTGCGGCTATGCACCATGCAGGCATCGGCCAGGGCCTGGCCGGACAGGGTGAGCGACAGGAACAGCAGGAGTAGGCGCATGGAGAATTCCTCCGGAATGAGCGCGCGACTCTAGCACGCCGCAGTTGCCATCGGGCCGCACTGCCGCGACGGGCTTCCCGCACCGTGCAAAAAGCTCCACCATGCACGAATGCTGAAGAATATTCCCACCCACCTGATTGCCGGCCCCCTCGGCGCAGGCAAGACCAGCCTGATCCGCCAGCTGCTGGCACAGAAGCCGGTTGCCGAGCGCTGGGCAGTGCTGATCAACGAATTCGGTCGGATCGGCCTGGATACCGCTCTGCTGGATACCGGCGCGGACGGCATCGCTTTCGCCGAAGTCGCCGGCGGCTGCCTTTGTTGCGTCAACGGTGCGCCCTTCCAGGTCGGTCTGGCACGCCTGCTGCGCAAGGCCCGGCCCGACCGTCTGCTGATCGAGCCCTCCGGGCTCGGTCATCCGGCCGAGCTGTGGCGCCAGCTCGGCGCTCCGCCCTGGGCTGGCGTGCTGGCGCTGCAGCCGGTCGTGCTGGTGTTGGACGCTGCCGCCCTGGCTGGTGGCCAGGCGCTGCCGCCGAGTCAGGCGGAGGCGCTGGCCATGGCCGGGCTGCTGGTCATGAACAAGGCGGAATCGCTGGGCGGATCGGCCCGTGTGCAATTGGCGGAGCGACTGCCGCCGCGTCCGCTGTACTGGACCTGCCAGGGGGCTCTGCCGCTGGCGCTGTTGCCGGGGGTGGGCGCGCACGCCAGGCCGGGCGACGGATCGTCGGGCACCGAATTGCCGGCTGCGGCACCGGCACCGGGAGAGGTCTGGCTGGATCCGGAGCGCCCGGTCTGCGCCAGTCAGGCCCGGGCCGAAGGCTGGAGCATCGGCTGGCGCTGGCATGCCAGTCAACGTTTCGAACTGTCGCGCATCCAGTGCTGGCTGTCCGGCCTGCCCTGGCGGCGCGCCAAGCTGATTCTGCACGCCGAGACGGGCTGGTGGTCCGGCAATGCGCTGGGCAGCGAGCCGATCCGCTGGCAGCCCAGCGAGTGGCGTCGGGATTCGCGGCTCGAGCTGATTTTTGCCGAGGTTCAGGACGAGGTCGCGCTCAAGGCCGGGATGGAGGCCTGTCGTTTGCCCGGCTGAGCTGTCCGGCCAATGGCGCGCGGCCGCGCCTCGAGACAGATGATTACGCTGGTCATCCATGGAGGGTGCGCATGATCCTGTATCCCTGGTCCCACACCACCTCGGCCGGCTTTACCCTGCGTGGCTGGCACAGTGCGCCGACTGGCAGGCCGCTGCTGCACTTCCTGCATGGCAACGGTTTCTGCGGCAGGGCCTACGAGCCGCTGCTGCGCCTGCTGGCCGCGGACTTCGACCTCTGGCTCTGCGATGTCCAGGGGCATGGCGACAGCGATCACGGTGGCCTTTTCCTGGGCTGGAACCGTACCGCCGAGCTGGCCCTGGAAGCATTCCAGGCCGGCCGCGGGCGCTTCGGTGGCGTGCCACGCCACGCCTGCGGGCACAGCTTCGGCGGGGTTCTGAGCTGCCTGATTCTGGCTGGCGAGCCGACCCTGTTCCAGCGCGCGGTGCTGCTCGACCCGGTGCTGTTCGGGCGG
This sequence comes from Azotobacter salinestris, assembly GCF_009363155.1. Lineage (NCBI taxonomy): Bacteria > Pseudomonadati > Pseudomonadota > Gammaproteobacteria > Pseudomonadales > Pseudomonadaceae > Azotobacter > Azotobacter salinestris. The sequence continues at coordinate 2,538,707 of NZ_CP045302.1, read as the reverse complement.
GCGATGATCGGTGTGCTGGGGATTTCCGAATTCTTCGGGCTACAGCGTTTCAATACCTTGGCGCGCCAGGCGGCCGGGCGCCGCCGGCACTGGCCGGATCGCGCCACCGCCTATGCCTGCCTGCATGGGCGCGGCGTATTCAGGGGCTGGAGCGATGCGGCGCTGCATGCCTATGTGCAGCACGCTCTGAAGGCGGCGGCAGATGGCGGCATCGAGCTGAAATGTCGGCCCAGCCGGGAGGTCGAGATCTTCAACTCCTGCCCCCGCCGGCTCTGGTCGGCGCTGGCCGGAGTGCGCACGCCGACCCTGCTGCTCAACGGCCGGCACAGTTTTTCCTTCGTCGCCCGCTCGGCGGCACGCTGGTGCGCCATGAATTCCCGGATTACGGTCCATACGCTGCCTGGCGGGCACTGTTTCATGCAGGAGCGGCCCGAGGAGAGTGCCGAGCGGGTAGCCGGATTTCTGCTACGGCGGGGGTGAGAGGCGAGAGCCGCGGCTTGGCGTTCGGGTGTCGTGCAGGCGTTCAGTGATGGTGTTGCTTGTGCGGGGGGTGCTTGCGGCGCCACTGATCGAACTGGATCACCTCGGCGGACTGGCGAGAGGAATGTGGCGGTGCGGGAAAGGGATGGGCGCCCAATTCGATGCGGGCGACATGCCGGCCGAACATGACGATGCTGCCGTTATAGCGTTGTTCGCCGGTGACGGTGAATTCGAAATCGTAGATGCGGGCCATGCGCTGGCGACCACGGGCATCAGGGTGCGGGCCGAAACTGCGTAGGGCGACGTTGTCGTCGAGCAGTTCGACGCCCGTCTTCGCGCAGTGCTGCCTGACTGCGGCCAGGGCCCGCTCACGCAGACCATGGGTATGCCACAGCCAGGCACCAATGCCGGCCAGCAGCAACAGAATGGACAGGTTGGCGAGAGTCAGCATGATTGTTGTTGTTCTACCTGTGACGTCGAGCCCAGCTTAGTTGATCCGTCGGTCGACGCCTGTGCATTCGTCGTCTGGATCAGGAGGCCTTGTTCTTGATCTGCCTGTAGCGTGTTTCCAGTTCCTGGCGCAGTTCGCGGCGCCGCTTGGCCTGTTCGTAGCGGCGAATTTCCTGTTCCGTGGTGGGCTGCAGCGGCGGTACCTGGGTGGGCTTGCGATTCTCGTCGAGGGCCACCATGGTGAAGAAGCAGCTGTTGGTGTGGCGTACGGTGCGCTCGCGGATGTTCTCGGTGACGACCCGAATGCCGATCTCCATGGATGTACTGCCAGTATAGTTGACCGAGGCGAGGAAGGTCACCAGCTCGCCGACGTGGACCGGCTGGCGGAAGGTCACCTGGTCCACCGAGAGGGTCACTGCATAGCAGCCGGCATAGCGGCTGGCACAGGCGTAGGCGACTTCGTCGAGCAGTTTGAGCAGCGTGCCGCCATGTACGTTGCCGGAAAAGTTGGCCATGTCCGGCGTCATCAGCACGGTCATGGTCAGCTGGGCATTACCATATTCCATCAGTGGCCTCCTAGTAGCCTAATGTTGGGTGAGACGTAATGCCGCAACGATAACCGAATTGAGCGGATTTGCCTGCAGCTAATTGCCATGCACCGGTAAAATATACTGCCAGACCGTCTGGGACGAGTGCTCCAGATAGCCATCAATCTATTCGACGACCCGAAAGCGCAGCACGCCGATCAACTGGCCGGCTTCTGTCTGCACGCGGACTTCCCAGCGGCCGAGGGCATCTGCGGGGAAGCGCCGCTTGTGACTCCAGGCACGGTAGCCTTCCTGGCGGCCGCCGCGGATCTCCAGGGGGATGCGGTCCACCTCCCGGCCGGCACGCCGCCAGACGTGATAGATGCGCTCGTTCAGGCCGCGCGGGGCGTGGATCGCAGTGTAGGCATAGAGACCTTGGGCCTGCAGCCGCGCGAGTTCGATGCGCTTGAGGCTGGTGCCGGGCTTGCGGTTGCGTCCGTCGATTTCTTGGGTCACCGCCACCGCGTTCAGCCACAGGGTGGCCGGCGGTACCCAAGTGCGGGCCCACCAGCCGGCACCGCCGAGGGCGGTGAGCAGGCCGATCAGGAGCAGCCGGCGCCGCCAGCTCTGCCCGTTCAAGGCTCCGAGCAGGCTGGGGAAAGCCAGCAGCACCGCGCTGGCCAGGGCCAGCCGGTAGCTCTGCGGCGTCGCCAGCTGGTAGATCAGCGGCAGGGTGGTGAGCAGCACAGCGAACAGGGTCAGGCAGTGGAAGGCCATGAATGCCCAGCGCTTCGGCGCCAGCCAGCGGTAGTACAGCGGGTCGATGATCGATACCAGTGCGGCCAGGCCGAGCAGGCCGGTGAAGGCTGCCTGGCCGCTGTTCCAGGTGGTGGTGGTGAAGAAGAAGGGCAGGACGAAGAACAGGCTTTCCTGATGGACCATCTGCGTCGCGTAGCGCAGCAGCGGCGGAGGCAGCTTCAGCCCGAACCAGCGACTCAGGCGGCGGTTCAGCAGGTTTTCCAGCAGCAGCCAGGCCCAGCTCACCAGCATCACCACGGCGATGAGGCTGGCCAGATTTTCCTTGCGCTCGACCAGGAGGAAGCTGGCGAGGCCGGACACGAAGCCGAACAGGGCGAGCAGGCGGGGATGGCGGCTGGTCAGGGCGATCAATTGCTGGAGGCGGTTTTGCCAGGACTGCATGACGACATCATCGGAACGCGGAAGGCGGATTCTAGCGGCAAGGCACGCATGCGCACGGGCTTTGCCGCACCTGCCGGGGGCCGGCCCGCTCCGCGTTCAGCCGGCTGAGCCTCCCGCTGTCCGGCCGGGCGGCCTGTTCGCCGCGTCATCGGCCAGCAGGCAATGCAGCTCGCCATCCTGCCGGTCGTGTTCGGACTTCTCGTTCGGCCGGTCGGCATTCTGGGCCTCGGCCTCCAGCACCACATAGGCGCTGCAGCAGAACAGCGAGTTGAGGCGCTTCATGTCCTCCAGCAGCTCCAGATGGGCCGAGCCGACTTCGGGGCTGTGCAGGATCTGGCGATGCAGGCGGTCGACATGAGCGTGCGCCAGGCGCCGCTCGAGGGCGCGGAAGCGGCGCTTCTGGCGCAGCAGCTGGCGTGCGCTGCGCGGGTCGCCGGAAAGGAACACGCTCAGTCCCAGGCGCAGGTTGGCCAGCAGTTCGGCATGCAGCTCCGCCAGCTCCTCGAGATCGGGGCGAGTGATGCTGCGCCGCTCGGCCCTGCGCTGCATCTTGGCGAGGATGTAGCCGGCCTGCCGCAGGTTGACCGCCAGTTCGATGATTTCCGCCCAACGGCGGTCTTCCGCCTCGTCCAGCGCCTGCCGCGGCAGCTTGGCCAGATACAGCTTCACCGCTCCGTAGAGCTTGTCCAGCTCGTCCTCGAGCCGGCGGAGCTCATGGCCCGCCTCGGCCCGGTGCTCCAGCAGCACGTCCTGCAGATGGCCGAGCATCTGCTCGACCAGATCGCCGATGCGCAGGGTCTCGCGCACCGCGTTGGCAAGCGCCAGGGTCGGTGTGGGCAGGGCATCGGGGTCGAGATAGCGCGGCTGGGCCGTGCTATTCCTTTCCGTCACCCGCTCCGGCAGCAGGCGGGTGCACAGGTGCGCCATCGGCGTGACGCTGGGCAGCAGCAGCAGGCAGCGCAGGCTGTTGTAGGCCAGATGGAAACCGATCACCTGGTCCTGCAGGCTGAGCGGCAGCGTCCGCATCCAGGTCGCCAGCGGATCGAGCAGCGGCAGCACCAGCAGTCCGAGCAGCTTGTACAGCAGGTTGCCGAGGGCGACCCGGCGTCCGGCGGCGGCCAGCAGGCTGCTGTTGAGATAGGCGAGCATGCCGCTGCCGATGTTGGCGCCGATCACCAGGCCGATGGCCAGCGGCAGATCGATCAGCCCGGCACCGGCCAGGGTGGCGGTGAGCAGCACCGTGGCCAGGCTGGAATAGGTGAGCATGGCGAACAGGGCACCGATCACTGCAGCGAGCAGCGGGTCGCCGGTCAGCGAGGCGAACAGCAGGCCCAGTCCCTGGGCATGGGTGATGGGCTCGCTGGCCGCGACGATCAGTTCGAGGGCGAGCATGATCAGGCCGAGGCCGATCGCCACCCGGCCGAGCTGGCCGGCGCGGTTCCGCTTCTGCGACAGGAACAGGCTGACGCCGCACAGCAGCAGCAGCGGCGACAGCCAGGACAGATTCAGGGTCAGCACCCGCGCCATCACGGCCGTGCCGACGTCCGCGCCGAGCATGGCCGCCAGCGCCGGGGCCAGAGCCATCAGCCCCTCGGCGACGAAGGCGCTGGCCAGCATGGCCGTGGCGTTGCTGCTTTGCACCAGAGCGGTGACGCCGATGCCGGTGAGAAAGGCCAGGGGCGTCCGCCGCATGCTGTGGCTGAGCAGCTGGCGCAGTTGCATGCCGTAGACGCGCAGGATGCCGGTACGGACGATATGTGTGCCCCACACGAGCAGGGCGATGGCAGACAGCAGGTGAAGCAGCGTTAGCATGCTGAGGCCCCCCTGAGCAGTTGGGACAATGGGGAGCGCCGGCGTGTTCACCGTCGCGGTGATCATGCCCGGAGCGCTTTTTTGATTCATATCATATTTCTGTCACAAAAGAGCTCCACTTCGCCTAAAAGGGGGGGGCGCTGCCGGCGACGGGGCCACGCTTGGCGCCCGTCCGGATCAGGGTAGCAGTGTCAGCACCAGCGGCAGGCTGGCGGCTGCCAGCAGGGTCTGCAGGGTGATGAGACCGGCCATCAGGTGGCCGTCGCCGCCCAGTTGGCGGGTCAGCACGTAGGCGGTGGGGGCGGTGGGCAGGGCGAAGAACAGCACCAGCACGGTGCTTTCCAGGGCCGGCAGGGCGAGCAGGCGGGCCACGGTCCAGGCCAGCAGCGGCATGGCGAGCAGCCGCAGGGCACAGTTCCAGGCGAGGGCCGGCAGCTCGCCGGCGAGCTCTCGCGGCTGCAGGGCAGCGCCGACGCAAAGCAGGCCGAGCGGCAGGCTGGCCGCCGCGAGCAGGGACAGCAGGCGTTCGCTGCCGGCGGGCAGGGGCAATCCCGTCAGATTGATCAGTGCCCCGGCCAGGCAGGCGAGGATCAGCGGGTTCTTCACGATGGGCAGGAGCAGGCCGATATTGAGTCCGCGCTCGGCGGTCAGCGCCCAGACCGACAGCAGGTTCACCGCCGGTACCAGCAGCGCCAGCATCAGCGCAGCGAGGGCCAGACCCGGCGGGCCGAACAGACTGCCGATCGCGGCCAGGCCGAGGTAGGTATTGAAGCGCAGCAGGCCCTGGACGAGGGCGCCGAAGCGCGCAGCAGGCCAGCCGTACAGTAGCCGTCCCAGCAGCAGGGTGCTCCAGGCCAGCGCGAGTCCCAGAAGCACGGCTGCTGCCAGGCGCGGCAGGGCCGGGTTGTCCAGCGGTGCCTTGGCGAGGCTGTGAAACAGCAGGGCGGGGAACAGGACGAAGTAGTTCAGCCGCTCGGCACCGGGCCAGAAGCCTTCACCGAGGAAGTTCCGGCGGCGCAGCAGGTAGCCGCCGACGATCAGCGCGAACAGCGGCCAGAGGGCCAACAGCAGGGCGGGCATGAGCATCCCCAGACTTCCCGAGACCGGTCATCTTGGACAGGGGCCGCCCTGTGAGGCAAGCGCTTGATAGGTACAGGCGAAGCCCTGCTGGGGAATGCTGGAGATACGAGAAAGCGCGGCCTTGCCCACACGTCATCCAAGACGGAGATGCGCTGTGCTCAAGGCCGCCTGCGGCTTCAGCCTTCCAGCGTGGCCTTCAGGTTGATCTGCGCATTCAGCAGCTTGGAGACCGGACAGCCCTCCTTCGCCTTGTTGGCGAGCTCATCGAACTGCTCGGGCGTGGCCCCTGGCACCCGGGCCTTGAGGGTCAGGTCGATGACCGTGATTGCGAAGCCCTCGCCCTGCTTTTCCAGGGTGACGTCGGCCCGGGTCTCCAAGCGCTCCGGGGTCAGGCCCGCATCGCCCAGCATCTTGGACAGCGCCATGGAGAAACAGCCGGCGTGGGCTGCGCCGATCAGCTCCTCGGGGTTGGTACCGGGTTGGTCCTCGAAGCGGGTGTTGAAACCATAGGGTTGCTCCTTGAGCGCGCCGCTCTGGGTGCTGACGCTGCCTTTGCCTTCCTTCAGGTTGCCTTGCCAGACGGCCGATCCTGTCCTTTTCATGAGGTGTCCTCCGTCGAGTGGGGTGTTCTCATCAGAGCGGTGCGGGACGGACAAGTTCGGCGCCGGGCAGTTGCAGGCCCTCGGCAGCCCTGTGCAGCATGCGCAGGTGCTCGCCGAGCTGGCGGAGGTTGGTCTCGACGGCCTGCAGCTCGGCCAGGCGCCGCGGCAGCAGCAGGGCGCGCAACTCCCGGTCGAGGTCGTCGTTGAGCTGGCGCAGGCCCTGCTGGCGAGCGGCACTCTGCTGTTCGAGGCGTGGCCACTCGCCGGCCTGCGGCAGGCCGTAGCCACCGTCGAGCAACTCCGCCGGGCGGCTCAGGAAGCCGCTGTTGGCGAGAATCTTGTCCAGGGTGGCGCCGGCCCGGGCCAACTCGGGGGTGCGGCGATCCTCCTCGCGGCCGCTCAGATAACGCTGCTTGAGCTCTTCCTGGGCGAGCAGCAGCTGACGTCGCATGGCTGCCTGTTCGAGCAGCAGCAGAGCAGCACTGGCGCGCAGATCGGCACGGGCAAGCCAGGGCCGGCGCTCGTCGGCGGGCAGCGCGAGCCAGTCCTCGACGCTTTCCTGGGGCACGCTCAGGCGCTGGCGCAGGATCGCGAACATCGCCTGGTAACGTTCGCGGAAGGAGTCGAAGCGGTAGCCCAGGCGCAGCGCCTCCTGCGGATCGTCCAACCGGCTGCGATCGGCCAGGCCGCGGCCGACCAGCAGGTCGAGCAGGCCGTTGGGCATGATGCTGTCGAGACTCTCCAGCTCTGCGCGGGCCGTGCCGGCGCGCAGCAGCTTGAGGGTCTCCACCGCGCAGTTGTTGGACAGGAACCAGTAGTCGCCGTCATAGCTCCAGTGCTGCTCGGCGGCGCGCTCGAACAGGCTGCGGCGCTCCTCGTCGCTGAGTCTGAGCGGCACCGAGGCCAAACTGCGCAGCTCGACCTTGGTGTACTCGTCGATCACCTGATTGAGTGGCAGGACGAACAGCCGCGAAGGGTAGTTGCCGGTCAGGCCGTCCCAGCTGGAGAGCTGCACATCGCCGACGAAGGCCCGGTAGGAAAGCACCAGATGCTGGTCGAGATCCAGTCGGCAGGCCGGTCCGCGCGGCCGGCCGGGGGCGCAGATCACCAGGCGCAGCATGCTGTGGCCCCAGCGGCTGACCCAGTTGTCGTTGGCCTCGGCGAACAGGTAGTCGACTTCGTAGACCCGCTCGGGATCGAGCTGGCCGAGGGGCTGGCGGGCGAAGTCGCGGCCGGCGTTGAGGTAGGGGTAGGTCGACGGGCACTCGGCGGGCTCTGCAGGTGCCCAGCCGAAGTGCTCCCTGAAGTAGCGGTACAGCGACGGGCGCCGACAGGCGTAGGCGGGATCGAGCAGGAAGTATTCGAGATTCACCGCGACGAATTCGCGCGGGTTGCTCAATTCGTAGAGGTCCGGGCTGCGCGCCACCTGGCCGTTGTCGCGCTCGCGCTCGCCGCGGCGGCCGACGGCCTGTTGCCAGCCGGCCAGATCCAGCAGGCGCGGGTCGTCGGAGAGGGTGAAGCGGCGCTCGGTCTGGCCGCGACAGCGCTCAGCGAGACCGACCGGGCCGAGGCTGCCGGCCTGCTGGCGACAGCGCTGCAGCAGCACCCGATGTTCCGCCGGCCAGGCGCGGCTGCGGTCGTAGAGGTGGGTCAGCTCATGCAGCACGGTGGCCAGCAGTTCGCGGCGCACCGTGCCATGGGGGCGACCGGTCCTGGCGCTGGCCGCCGTGCCGTCGGCCAGTCCCGGCAGCAGGCGGGCGTTGAGTTCGAGGCGATCGGGACGGCTGGCCCGGCCGTAGCCGTTTTCCGGCAGGTGCCGGCTCCAGCGCACCTCCACGGTGCGATCCAGCTGGCTGCGCAGGCGGGGCGGCAGGAGGGCCCGGGCTTCGTCGAGCAGGGTCTGGCTGGCCTGGCGTTGGGCCGCGCTCAGGCCGTCGGTATGCAGGGCGAGGCGCAGCTCGGCATGCAGGCTGGTGCTGGCCAGCAGCAGGGCTGCAGCGAGCAGCCCGGCGCCGTGTCTGGTCACCGGGCGAGGATGGCTTCGGCCAGGGCCTGGTCGCTGACTTCGCGGGCTTCCGGCAGGCGCTCGCGAATCGCGCCGAGAGCGGCTTCCAGTTGCGCGCCGCGGATCGCGCCGGCGCTGGCGACAAAACTGGCGGCATCGTCGCGAGCATCGAGCACCACCTTCATGTCACGGATCGAGGTGGTGGTGTCGGAAGTGAAATCGATGGAGCGATCGAGGGCGCGCACGACGATGTTGCTGGTGGCCTTCAGGGTCTGGGCCTGAGTGGCGGCGCTGAGCAGCAGCAGGGTGATGGCGAGCAGGGAATGACGCATGACGGATATCTCGGTTACGGCTGGAAGCGTTTCGACGGGCTGGACGTTCAGGGCGATGTCAGCGGCCGGGTACATGCCTGGGCGACAGCCGGTAGTCGGGAGCGAGAAAGTAACGGAATCGATCCGGCCGGACCAGTATCTTGGGACAGGTGGAGAGACGAGTGCGACCTCTGCAGGCAGACTCGGGCGCAGGCTGGAGCGTGCCGCCATCCTGCACAGGCAGCGGCGGGAGGCTTCGGGCGCCGGCTCAGAGGGCGAGGATGGCCTGCGCCAGTTGCATGTCGCTGGCGTTCAGCTGCGGCAGCTGGCTACGGATATGCGCGAGTGCTGCTTCCAGGCGCGCACCACGAATGGCGCCGTCGCTGGCTACGAAGCTGGCGGCATCGGCATGGGCGGCACGGACGATCTTGTCGTCCCTGAAGGGCGAGGACGTGACGTCGGTAGTGGCATCCAGGGCGTCGACAGTGGTGTCGGTGGTGACCACAAAGCTGGTGGCTGGGGCGCTGGTGGCTGCGAGCAGCAGTACGGCTGCGCCGAACAGGTGCAAACGAGACATGGGCAACTCCTTCCAACCTGGCAGGTGATGGGGGCATGCAGAGCTCGGATCGTGAGAGCTCCTTCGCTGGTCGGCGCAGTTTAGTTCAAGCCCTGCGGTGCCGGCCAGGCCGGCAGCGCCGTCCGTCCGGAACCGTTCGAGTTTTCATGCATCGTTAAAGGCAAACGCCCCGAACAGGCCGGGGCGTTTGCCGGTCCGCGCTTGCGGACCGGTCGGAGGGGAAGGTGTGGATGCTTCAGGCCACGGCCTTGACCATGTCCTCGAGCACCTTCTTGGCGTCGCCGAAGACCATCATGGTCTTGTCCAGGTAGAACAGCTCGTTGTCGAGCCCCGCATAGCCGCTGGCCATGGAGCGCTTGTTGACGATGATGGTCTTGGCCTTGAAGGCCTCCAGGATCGGCATGCCGGCGATCGGCGACTTGGGATCGTTCTTCGCCGCCGGGTTGACCACGTCGTTGGCGCCCAGCACCAGCACCACGTCGGTCTGGCCGAATTCGGAGTTGATGTCCTCCATCTCGTAGACCTGCTCGTAGGGCAGCTCGGCCTCGGCCAGCAGCACGTTCATGTGCCCGGGCATGCGACCGGCGACCGGGTGGATGGCGAACTTCACGTCGACGCCGTGCTCGGTGAGCTTTTCCGCCAGCTCCTTCAGCGCATGCTGGGCGCGGGCCACCGCCAGGCCATAGCCGGGGACGATGATCACACTATCGGCATTGGACAGCAGGAAGGTCGCATCGTCCGCCGAGCCGGACTTGACGCTGCGCTGCTCCTGGACGGTTTCGCCGCCGGCGCTGGCATCGGCACCGAAGCCGCCGAGCAGCACGTTGACGAACGACCGGTTCATGGCCTTGCACATGATGTAGGAGAGGATCGCGCCACTCGAGCCGACCAGCGAACCTGCGACGATCAGCATCGAGTTGTTCAGCGAGAAGCCGATGCCGGCCGCGGCCCAGCCCGAGTAGCTGTTGAGCATCGACACCACGACCGGCATGTCGGCGCCGCCGATGGGAATGATCAGCAGCACGCCGATGGCGAAGGACAGCAGCAACAGCAGGGTGAAGGCGCTGGTACTGCCATTGAAGGTGAAGGCCAGGCCGAGGGCGAGAATGAGCAGACCAACCAGCAGGTTGATCAGGTGCTGGCCCTGGAAGCGCACCGGTGCGCCCTGGAACAGACGGAACTTGTACTTGCCCGACAGCTTGCCGAAGGCGATCACCGAGCCGGAGAAGGTAATGGCACCGATCGCCGCGCCGAGGAACAGCTCCAGGCGGTTGCCAGCCGGGATCGGCGCATCCATGGTCTGCACGATACCCAGCGACTGCGGCTCCACTACGGCGGCAATGGCGATAAATACTGCGGCCAGACCGATCATGCTGTGCATGAAGGCGACCAGCTCGGGCATCTTGGTCATCTCGACGCGCTTGGCCATCAGGGTGCCAACGCCACCACCGAGCAACAGGCCGAGGATGATGAAGGCAATGCCGCTGCCCGCGACTTCGGCATTCAGCTTGAACACCAGGGCCAGCGTGGTGAGCACGGCAATGGCCATGCCGACCATGCCGAACAGGTTGCCGCGCTGCGAGCTGGTCGGATGCGAGAGCCCCTTCAGCGCCTGGATGAAGCACACCGAGGCAATCAGGTAAAGGAGGGTGATCTGGTTCATGCTCATTTATTTGGCCTCCGCCTTCGCCGCTTTTTTCTTGAACATTTCCAGCATGCGCCGGGTGACTAGGAAGCCGCCGAACACGTTGACGGCGGCCAGGGCCACGGCGAGGGTGCCCATCAGCTTGCCCAGGCCGGTTTCGGTGAGTGCGGCAGCGAGCATGGCGCCGACGATGACGATCGCGGATATGGCGTTGGTTACCGCCATCAGCGGAGTGTGCAGGGCGGGTGTGACGTTCCACACCACGTGGTAGCCGACGTAGATCGCCAGTACAAAAATGATCAGGTTGTAAAGCCCGTCGGAAATCAGGTCCATGTTCTTATCCTTATGCCTTTTCTTTCGTTGCCTGCGCTGCGGAGGCCGACGGGCTGGAGGTTCCGCCGTTGATCCGCGCGACCCGACCGCCTTCACACATCAGGCAGGCCTTGACGATGTCGTCTTCCAGGTCGAGGTGGAAGTGGCCGTCCTTGTCGATCACCAGCTTGAGGAAGTCCAGCAGGTTGCGCGCGTAAAGCGCGGAGGCGTCGGCCGGCACCAGGGCCGGCAGGTTGCTGTGGCCGACGATGGTTACGCCGTGACGGACCACCACCTCGTCGGGCACCGTCAGCGGACAGTTGCCGCCCTGTGCGGCGGCGAGATCGACGACCACCGAGCCCGGCTTCATTTCCTGTACGGTGGCTTCGTGCAGCAGGGTCGGCGCCTTGCGCCCGGGAATCAGCGCCGTGGTAATGACGATATCGGCCTGCTTGGCGCGCTCATGCACAGCCTTGGCCTGGCGCTCCATCCAGGATGCCGGCATCGGCCGGGCATAGCCGCCCACACCCTCGGCGCATTGGCGCTCTTCCTCGGTTTCGAAAGCGACATCGACGAACTTGGCACCGAGGGATTCGATCTGCTCCTTCACCGCCGGACGCACGTCGGAGGCCTCGATCACCGCACCCAGACGCTTGGCTGTGGCGATCGCCTGCAGACCGGCGACGCCGGCACCAAGGATCAACACGCGGGCCGCTTTCACGGTGCCGGCGGCAGTCATCAGCATCGGCATGAAGCGCGGGTAGTGGTTGGCTGCGAGGATGACCGCCTTGTAGCCGGCAATGTTGGCCTGCGAGGACAACACGTCGAGGCTTTGCGCCCGTGAGGTGCGCGGCGCTGCCTCCAGGGCGAAGGCGGTGATGCCGCATTCGGCCATGCGTGCGATGTTGTCATCGTCGAATGGGTTGAGCATGCCGATCAGCACTGCGCCGGTCTTCATCTGGGCCAATTCGGCCGAGCTGGGGGCCACGACCTTGAGCACGATGTCGGCACCGAGGGCCGCTGCTGCATCGCCAACCTTCGCACCAGCTGTTTCGAATGCACCATCCGGAAGGCTGGCATTGAGGCCGGCCCCGCTTTGCACGGTGACAGTGTGACCTTGATTGACCAGCTTCTTTACCGTTTCCGGCGTAGCGGCAACCCTTGTCTCCCCGATATGGGTTTCTAGTGGAACGCCAATATGCACGTTTTTCTCCTTGTTTGATTTCGTAACTCTTCCCTGGGCCAAAACTCGAAGAAGTCTTGTTCGGCCACAGCGAAACATTGGTGGCCTAGACCAGAGGCGGGCTGTCGGTGCCAATCCGGGTCGACGGGGCCGGCCTGTCGCTGTCGCTTGGGCTAGCGGATGAATTTGAGGGGGCTGCCTCATTCCGCGTAATGAAATTACCACTCCCTACTTTAGTCTAAAATACCCGCGCTATCAGAGTGGATGGAAGCAAAAAGGTTGCATGCTTCCTCTTGCGGCGAGCAGCGATCCGCTGGGCTAGGCTTTGGCTATCTGCGTTACTTGTTGATGAGTTCCCATGTCCGGCGCGCTCTCCTCGATCCGTGTGCTTGAGCTTTCTAGGGTGCTTGCCGGGCCTTGGGCTGGACAGATTCTGGCCGACCTTGGCGCTGAGGTCATAAAGGTCGAGCGCCCCGGAGTGGGGGACGATACCCGCCACTGGGGGCCGCCCTTTCTCAAAGATGCCCAAGGCAAGGAGACCTCCGAGGCGGCCTACTTCCTCTCGGCCAACCGCAACAAGCGCTCCATCACTGTTGATCTGAGGCGGCCCGAAGGCCAGCGGCTGATCCGCGATTTGGCCTGCCGCTCCGATGTGCTGCTGGAGAACTTCAAGGTAGGCGGATTGGCTGCCTATGGTCTTGACTATGCGTCGCTCAGGTCCATCAATCCGCGATTGGTCTACTGCTCCATCACCGGTTTTGGCCAGACCGGACCCTATGCCGAACGTCCTGGTTACGACTTCATGATCCAGGCCATGGGGGGGCTGATGAGCCTGACCGGGCGTGCGGACGGCGAGGTGGGGGCTGGCCCGCTCAAGGTCGGAGTGGCAGTGACCGACGTTCTTACCGGGCTTTATGCCGCCGTTGCTGTGCTGGCAGCCCTGTATCACTGCAAGCAGAGTGGCATCGGTCAGTACATCGACCTGGCTCTCATGGACGTGCAGGTGGCCTGTCTGGCCAATCAGACGCTGAACTATCTGACTACGGGTCAGCCGCCGCGCCGGCTCGGCAACGCCCATCCGAACATAGTGCCGTATCAGGATTTCCCTACGGCGGATGGAAGCTTCATTCTTACCGTGGGTAACGACGAGCAGTTTCATAGTTTCTGTGAGGTGGCCGGGCATCCAGAGTGGTCCTTGGATGAGCGCTTTGCGAGCAATCAGGCACGCGTTGCTCATCGCGACAAGCTGATTCCGTTGATCCGACAGACCACGGTGTTCCGTACCACCGCCGATTGGCTGGCTGCGCTGGAGACAGTTGGCGTTCCCTGTGGGCCGATCAATGACTTGGCTCAAGTGTTCGCCGACCCACAAATCGTGGCTCGCAGGCTCCAAATGGAACTGCCGCATCCCTTGGCTGGTATGGTGCCGCAGGTGGCCAGTCCAATCCGGTTATCCGGTACACCGGTCTCATATCGACAGGCTCCTCCGTTGCTCGGAGAACACACAGAACAAGTGCTCACTG